>SZPG01000054.1 GCA_030263595.1 Chloroflexi bacterium CFX6 | reverse complement strand
ACGTTCATGAGCGCGCTTCATTCTGTTGATCTGGATGTTTATCGAAAGGCTCTAAGGAGTCGAAAGACGCCCCGGAGGCTTGCAGGCGCGCGTCTTAAGCAGGCGCGCAAAATAGCGCGGCGCGCAGCCTCGATCTTGAAAAGTAAGTTTGGAGTGAAAAAAGTTGTTTTGTTCGGCTCCCTTGTTCGCCCGACGCTATTTCATTCACGCTCTGATGTTGACATTGCAGCCTGGGGCTTGAAGGGGCGTGAGTACTACCGGGCAGTGGGAATTTTGCAAGCTCTTGACCCTGAAATTGGCGTTGACCTGATTTCTTACGAAGACGCCTCCCCGTCATTGAAAAAAGTCATTCTCGCCGAAGGTAAAGCGTTATGAGCGATTATTCCACGCTTGGCTTGCAAGCCGCATACGGACATCGTTGCTGGACGTGGCAACATCCGCATCGGAGGGGATATTGTTTCGTTTTACTTACCGATCACGAGTTTGATATTGGTTTCGGTGGTGTTGACGATCGTGTTGAATGTGATCGTGCGATTGCTGAAGAAATGACTCAGGATTTGGGCGTGGAGGAAAAGCATGGATGAATTCTGGAAGAACAACGGCGATAAAGTCCTTGTTGGTGTTATCACGGCGATCATCGTTCTATTTTTATCGGAACCGATCAAGGCGGCTTTCAAAAAGATCGGTGCATGGTTCGAAGGTTTCTTCCAATCCCTCGGTTTCGGATTTCAAAAGCGTTATTACCGCGCCCTCATCCACGCGCATCAATGGTTGAAACTCATCGGCATCTACAACCCGTCCGACCTGCGCGCTCCGCGATTGAAGGAGGTGTACGTTTCCCTGCGAATGAACACCGCCAAAGAAAGCCCGACGGTGGTCTGGAACCGTATCTTCGACGAAAAAGAAAAGCACATTGTTATTCTCGGTCAGCCCGGGGCGGGGAAATCCACGTTGCTCGACTATCTCACATTGATTTTCACGGGACACATCCATCATCCTTTGCGCAGCGACCTGAACAAGCCCCTGCCCGTTTTCGTCCGCCTGCGTGACCTGGGAAATCAATCGCTCTTGTCCTTGATCGAATCCCCCGATAACGTTGGGTTGAAGAAAGTTCCCGCTGGTTATTTCGAACGCCAGTTGAGGCGCAGGAAGTGCATCGTGTTTCTGGATGGGCTGGACGAGGTGCTGGATGAAAATATCCACAAAGACGTCGTGCGCGAGATCCTTTCCTTTGCGAACGAGTATCCCGACAACTGGATCGTCGTCACCTGCCGCGTGGCAGGCTGGCATAACCAGCTGCCGGACTTCCGCCAGTACCGCGTGCAGGAATTCGACCGCGACGATGTGCGCCAGTTCATCGGCGCGTGGTACCGCGAAGTGACCCGCACGGAGGAGGTCAACAAACTCGGCGCATCGCCCAAGCCCGAGGACATCCACGAAGCGGAGGAACGCGCCCGCCCCTTCGCGTTGAAACAGGCGGACAACCTCTGGACGGCGCTATTGAAGAACGAAAGCCTGCTCCGCATCGCGCGCACGCCGTTGATCCTCTCGCTGGTGACTCTCGTGCATAAGAACCGCACCGCCGACCTGCCCAAGGGGCGCGCACGCCTGTACCGCGAGTGTCTCGACATTCTGCTCGATATTTGGGACAGCAAGGACAAGGGCATCGTCCTGCCCGACGCGCCCTCGCCCAACGATAAACTGCTCGTGTTGAAAACCATCGCCTTTCATTACGCGGAGCAGGGCTTGTTGGAAATGGAAATCGAGGGGCTGGAAGAACTGGTCGCGTCATTGCTTCCCTCCCTGACCAAACCTATCAGCGCAAAAAGCCTGATCCGCCAGATTTACGAACGTTCGGGCGTGCTGGTGGAGCAAGCCATCGGTAAATACGGCTTTGCCCACCGCGCCCTGCACGATTACCTCGCCGCCAGCCACGTTGCGGAACAGAACCTGGATGCACTGCTGGTGGAACACGCCGCGGACGAACGCTGGCGCGAAGTGATTCTCATTGCCATTGGGCTGGTACAGCCCAAACAGCGCGCTGGAACCCTGCTGGTTTCGCTGCTGCGCCGAAGCGGCGAAAACGCCGCCAACCTTGCCCTCGCGGGCTGGAGCCTGGCGGAGGATATTCAGATCACGGATGCATTGCGTTCCTCGGTCAGAGTGAAAATCCTGTATGCGCTGGAACACACGCAGACCGCCGGGGACTTCGCGTTATTGAGCGGGGCGCTGTTCGACACCGACCCTGCCGCCCTGCGCGATTGGGTTGGCTCCATCCTGACGGGCCGCAACCCCGATTTGCAAAAACGCATGCTCGCCTCGCTCCTCCCCGACCTGGGGCTGGAAGGCAGCAAACCGTTTTTACCCACGCTGACGAAGATCCTCGCCGACCCCCATGCAGAAACCAACCTGCGCGCGCAATGCGCCCTTGCGCTTGCCAGGCTAAAACCTGCCGCCGACCCTGAACTCTGGAATGCCCTGAACGCCGCCCGCCAGCAAAGCGATGAGAACCTCAAAGCCGCCGCAGCCTGGGCAACCTGCGAACTGGGGCGCTTTGAAGAATTGGGATTGGTAAAAATCCCCGCAGGCGAATTCCTGATGGGCAGCTCCCATGAAGATGCGATAGTGTATGATAACGAAAAGCCGCAGCACACCCTGTACCTGCCCACGTATTACATTGCCAAACATCCCGTCACCGTGGACGAATACGGCGCCTTCGTGCAGGAAAGCGGGCATAAAACATCCAACAAAGATAGTCTCAAAGGAACAGGAAACCATCCCGTTGTACTTGTTTCATGGAAGGACACGCTCGCCTTCGCGCGCTGGAACGGCTTGACCCTTCCGAGCGAAGCCGAATGGGAGAAAGCCGCCGGTTGGGACGATGAGAAGAAAGAAAAAAGAATTTACCCGTGGGGGAATGACTGGCGTGAGGACTACGCTAACACAGGCGAATATTGGGGCAAGCCGCGCGGCTTTTGGGCGCGTTTTCGGCGCGAGCGTCCGAGCCGATCCACAACGCCGGTGGACTTTTTCTCCCCGCGCGGTGATTCACCGTATGGATGCGCCGACATGTCCGGCAACGTTTGGGAATGGACGCGCAGTTTATTGAAAGAGTATCCTTATGATGCGAATGACGGGCGGGAAGACCTGTCTGCGGAAGGACGCCGCGCCTTGCGGGGCGGTTCCTTCATCTACAGTCAGTGGTTCGCCCGCTGTGCGTCTCGCTCCGAGGACTTCATCGTCTTCGACGACTACATCGGTTTTCGTGTGTGTGCGTCCCCTATCTCTCCTGAAAGGTTTTGATTTCTGATTTCCGAGTTTCTGGATTCTGACCTCACCCCCAGCCCCTCTCCTGTGAGGAGAGGGGGTATCCTCCCGCCAAAGGCGGGAAAAAAATTATGGAAGAATCACCCATCTTCACCAAAACGTATGATCTGCTCCTGTGGCTCATCCCCTGCACGCAGAAATTCCCCAAAGACCAGCGCTTCGTGCTGGCAAAGCGCATGCAAGATACCCTCTTTGATTTTCAGGAGGCGCTGATCGCGGCGGGCATGGGCGTCGAAAAGGCGCGCAACCTGCAGGGCGCGGACGTCCGCCTGCGCCAGTTGCAGGTGTACATCCGCTTGAGCCGCGACATGAAATTCATCACGCTCAAGCAATATGAACACGTCAGCCGCATGACGGTGGAGATCGGAAAAATCCTGGGCGGCTGGCGCAAAAAGGCGGGGGTATAATGAGGGCGCCGCCTTCGGGCGGCGGGGCTGACCGATGAAACGCCGCGCCTTGCGGGGCGGTTCCTTCATCAACAATCAGAGGAACGCCCGCTGTGCGTATCGCAACGAGAACATCAACGACTTCAACAACAACAACGGTTTTCGTGTGTGTGCGTCCCATGCCTTTCCATTTTTGTGGATAAACCTTAAAGGTCTTTGAGACCTTTAGGGTTTGCCAAAGCCGGAAATGCTCTCCGTTCATGGACGGAAGCCGAGGCGAAACAGGAGAGATAGCGCGGTCACGTCCCGGCTGGGTGTCCCCCTCTCCCTTTGGGGGAGGGCTGGGGTGAGGGCATTCAGGCGAATATAAAAGAGCCCCGTCCGTTGGAGTAACCGTTCGGTGAATCTCCGGGCGGGGCGCCCTTTTGCTTGAAACGTCCCGAAGTGTGAAAACCTCCGACTTCGACTATCGCCTCCCCGAATCCTCCATCGCGCAGACGCCTCTCGAGCCGCGCGATTCGTCGCGGCTGTTGGTGCTGCATCGGGAAACGGGCGGGATCGAACACAGGATTTTCCACGAGATAAAAGATTACCTCAAAGCAGGGGATTTGCTGGTCTTGAATCAGACGCGAGTCATTCCCGCGCGCATCTTTGCCAAAAAAGAAACCGGCGGACGTGTGGAAATCCTGCTCCTGCGCCGCCGCGACGCGTTCACCTGGGATGCGCTGGTGGGAGGTAAGGGCTTGCGTGTAGGCAGGAAAGTGTTTGTGGATGTCGGTGAAGGAAAATCTCAAACCATTCAGGCAGAGATCGTCGAGTCACTAAACGGTTCGGAGCGACTCGTCCGATTCTCCGAACCCATCGAGCCATATTTTCCCAGAGTGGGAAACGTCCCGTTGCCGCCATACATTCACGAGAAGTTGAACGACCCGGAACGCTATCAAACGATCTACGCCAAAGAACCGGGTTCTGCCGCCGCGCCCACAGCGGGACTTCACTTCACGCCGCGTTTGTTGGAGGAGTTGCAAATCAAAGGTGTGAAGGTTGCGTACGTCACATTGCACGTCGGCTTGGATACCTTTGCGCCGGTCACGGAAGATCATCCCGAGGAACACAAGATCCATTCGGAGTGGTGCGAGTTGACTCAGGAAACGGCGGATTTGATCAACCAAACAAAACGATCCGGCGGGAGAGTCGTTGCGGTTGGCACAACGAGTGTCCGCACGCTGGAATCGGCGGCGGTACGCAATACGCCGCGCGAAGTACCCAACACTGATCACTGGTCACTGATCACTCCCTTCACTGGACCAACATCTCTCTACATCCTCCCCGGCTATCAATTCAAAGTCGTGGATGCGATGATCACGAATTTTCACCTGCCGAAATCCACGCTGATCATGCTGGTCGGCGCGTTTGCGGGGCGGGAGAAGATCCTCGAAACGTACGAGATTGCCATAAAGGAAGGCTATCGTTTCTATTCCTTCGGCGATGCGATGCTGATCCTCTAATTCTCCAATTCTCCAATTCTCCAATTTCCCACTTCCCCAACTTCTCATCTCCAATTTCAAATTGCAAAGTACCATTGCCAGCAATGCCAGCCCAACTCGAACTACTCGATCAACAAATCGTCGCCTGCCGCAAGTGCCCGCGTCTCGTTGCGTGGCGCGAGGAGGTGGCGCGGACGAAGCGCAAGGCGTATCAGGATCAGGAATACTGGGGCAAGCCTGTGCCGGGATTTGGCGACCCGAAGGCGCGCCTCCTCGTAGTGGGACTCGCGCCCGGCGCGCACGGCTCGAACCGCACGGGACGCCAGTTCACGGGGGACGCGTCGGGCAGGTTCCTGTTTCCGGCGTTGTATCGGGCTGGGTTCGCGAATCAGCCCCGGGCTGAGTCCCGAAGCGACGGTCTCCTCCTGAAGGATATGTACATCACGGCGTCCGGTCGCTGCGCGCCTCCCGCGAACAAACCGACATCCGAAGAGTTGGATAATTGCCAGCCGTATCTCGAACGGGAGATCGAAATCCTGAAGCCCAAAGTGATCGTTTGCCTGGGACGGATTGCCTTCGAAAGGGTCTTGAAGATCGTTTCCCGACCGTTGACCGCAAACCATGAACGACGATCAACGGCAGGACGGCCGGGGTCTTTTAGGTTTGCTCATGGGGCGGTTTACGATGCGCCGCCTTCATCCTTCATCCCTCATCCTTTTTCCTTGATCTGTTCGTATCATCCCAGCCAGCAGAATACCTCGACCGGGAAATTGACCGCGGAGATGTTCGACGATATTTGGAGGAAGGCAAAAGAGTTGATCGGCGATGAGTAAATTGATCACGCCGGGAGAACCCGCTCCCGATTTCGAATTGACGGATGCGGAGGGGAAACCCGTTCGTTTGTCCGATTTTCGCGGCAAGCCTGTGGTGCTTGCCTTTCTGCGCGGGTTCATGTGACCGCACTGCCGCGCGCAGTTGGCGCGCTTGAAGGAGGATTATTACCGTTTCGCGGGACGCGGGGCGGTGATCCTCGCGGTGGGACCGAACGACGCCAAAGCCTTCCAGCGTTATTGGGAGAATGAACGCATCCCGTTCATCGGTTTGCCCGACCCGGGCCATACGGTGGCGCGCCTGTATCGGCAGGAGGTGAACCTGTTCAAACTCGGGCGCATGCCTTTGAACTGCGTCATTGACCAAAAGGGCAACCTGCGGTTCGCCCATTACGGAAGATCCATGCGCGACATTCCATCCAATCGCGAGTTGTTTCGGGTAATAGATGAATTGAACGCGTCATCAAACTGACATGCCTTTGGGACGCATTGCCTTTCTCGGATCGGGCGAGACCTCCCTCGCAGGGGGACGCATCTTCGAGGCGCTTGCCCGCCTCCTCCCCAGCCCGCTGCGGATCGCCATCCTGGAGACTCCCGCCGGCTTCGAGCTTAATTCGGCTCAGGTCGCGGGGCGCGTGGGCGAGTTCCTTGCGACGCGTTTGCAAAATTACAAGCCCCTCATTGACATTGTACCCGCGCGAAAGAAGGATTCCCCATTCAGCCCGGACGACCCCGAAATCATCGAGCCGCTCCTGTACGCGGACATGATCTTCATGGGACCGGGCAGTCCCACGTACGCGATCCGGCATCTGAGGGATACCCTCGCCTGGGATTTGATCCGCGCCCGTCATCGCCTCGGCGCGACGCTGATATTTGCCTCTGCTGCGACGATCTCCATCGGCGCTCATGCCCTTCCGGTCTACGAGATCTACAAAGTGGGACAGGACGTCCACGTTGTGGGCGGCTTGAATTTGTTTGCCGACTATGGTTTGCATCTCTCCTTCATCCCGCACTGGAACAACGCCGAAGGCGGCGCAGACCTGGACACCAGTCGTTGTTTCGTGGGCATGGAGCGTTTCAATCAATGGTGCGACCAAGTCCCTGTGGAGAACACCACGCTGGGACTGGACGAACATACCGGCATCATCATGGATTTGGAAAACGGCGTATGCGAGGTCAGCGGGATAAGTTCCGTTTCGATCGTCCGTGAATGTGACCCGGAGATCTATCCGTCCGGCTCGAAGTTCGAGTTGAGGGAACTTGGCGAATTCGTCGTTCCCGATCCCATCCAAAGCGGGATTCGGATGGGCGCGTGGGACATGGCAGTCAACGCGCCTCCGCTGGAGGACGACAGACCCTCGGATGAAGTTCTCACGCTCGCGGAGAAGAGACAAGCCGCGCGCAATGTAAAGAATTGGGCGGAGTCCGACCGGTTGCGGGATGAGATCGCCGCGCTCGGCTGGACCGTGCAGGACGGCAGGGATGGGTATAAGTTGATGAGGGTGGATGGGTAAATAGGTAATCAAGTACACACGTGTGTACCTGTCCACCTGCTTCCCCCTCCTCCAAAGTGGGATAAAATAAAAAAACATCCTGCAAGGAGGTCCCCATGCGCGCCGTGGACATCATCATCAAAAAACGCGATAAAGTCGAACTTACCCGCGAAGAGATCGAGTTCTTCGTCAGGGGCTTTGCAACGGGGGACGTTCCCGATTATCAAGCCTCCGCTTTTGCAATGGCGGTCGTTCTCAACGGGATGACGCCGCGCGAAACGACCGACCTGACCCTGGCAATGGCTCATTCGGGCCAGATGCTGGATTTGAGCGACGTGGTTGACCTGGCTGTGGACAAACACTCCTCCGGCGGCGTGGGGGATAAGACCAGCCTGGCGGTGCTTCCCATCGTCGCGGCGTGCGGACTTCCCGTCGGCAAGATGTCCGGGCGCGGACTGGGGTTCAGCGGCGGCACGCTCGACAAACTGGAATCCATACCGGGGTATCGGGTTGATCTCACAACGGAAGAATTCAAGAAACAACTCAGGGAAAAGGGCATCGTGTTGACCGGTCAATCGCTCGATCTTGCCCCGGCGGATGGCAAACTCTACGCCCTGCGCGACGTAACAGGCACCGTACAGTCCATTCCGTTGATCGCCTCCTCCATCATGTGCAAGAAACTGGCGGCGGGCGCGCAGGCGATCGTGCTGGACGTGAAGACCGGCCTCGGCGCCTTCATGCAATCCCTCGATGAGGCGCGCGAACTCGCAAAACTGATGACGGATATCGGCAAACTGGCGGGACGCGAGGTCGTGGCTCTGATTTCGGATATGAACCAACCGCTGGGGTTTGCCGTGGGCAACGCGCTCGAAGTCATCGAGGCGATTGACACGCTCAATGGCGGCGGACCCCAGGATTTCCGCGAACATTGCCTGCACGTCAGCGCGCACATGCTCGTGCTGGGCAAACGCGCACAGGATCTGGATGAGGCAGGAACGATGGCGGAAAGATCCATCTCCGACGGCTCCGCGCTTGCAAAATTCCGCCTGCTGGTCGAGGCGCAGGGAGGCGACGCTGCATACGTGGACGATACGTCCAAATTCCCGCGCGCGAAATTCGTCGAGGCGGTCAAGGCGCCTCGAAGCGGGTGCGTATCACAGGTCCACGCGCGAATCGTGGGCGAGGCGTCGGTGGCTTTGGGGGCGGGGCGCGCCAAAAAGGGCGATCCCATTGATCACGCGGTCGGGTTCGTCGTCCACAAGAAAGTTGGGGACAAGGTGGAAAAGGGCGAGGCGTTGTTCACCGTCCACGCGAACGACGAAGCCCGGCTCGCGGAGGCGCGTGAGGCGGCGCTTGCCGCTCATTCGATCAGCGACGAAGAGATTCGACCTTTGCCGTTGTTTTATTCTTAAAAAGGTGCGTTATAATAACGAACAGGAGCAGCGATTCATGGCAAAAGTTTCACTTCGGGCGTATAACCGAGAGATCGAAGCGATGATTGATCGGGGGCAGTTGGACGAAGCGGTCGCGCATTGCCAGCATATCCTGAAGACGTATCCCAAGCACCTGGAAACCTACCGCCTTTTGGGCAAGGCGTATCTCGAAGCCAAACGCTATAACGAGGCTGTGGATATTTTCTCGCGCGTGCTTGCGGCGGAACCGCACGATTTCGTCGCGCACGTGGGAATGAGCATCATCCGCGACGAACAAGGCAAACTCGACGACGCCATCTGGCACATGGAACGCGCCTTCGAGGTCCAGTCCGCCAATCCCGCGATCCAGGCTGAGTTGCAGAGGTTATACGGTCGCCGCGACGGCGTTCAGCCTCCGCGCATTCGCATGACGCGCGGCGCGTTGGCGCACATGTACATGCGCGGCGAGTTGTACCCGCAAGCCATCTCCGAAACGAAAAGCGTGCTCGAGGAGGATCAGGGACGAAGCGACATGCAGGTCCTGCTTGCGAAGGCGTATTTCCGAAGCGGGCAAAAGAACGACTCCGCGGACGCCGCCTCTGCGGTCTTGAAACGTTATCCGTTTTGCCTCGAAGCCAACCGCGTGCTGGCGGAGATCCTCGGCGCAGACCGTCCCGAGAGCGCGCAGGCATATCGTCAGCGCGTGGTCGAACTCGACCCGTATGCCTTTTATTCGGCGGACGATCTGTTCCGCTCCGGTGAGGTCGGCGACGCGGCGGTCTCCATCGAACGTATGGAATGGGCCGGGCAAACGGTGGGCTTGTCCGAAGACTGGAGATCGAACGCCATCGCCATGGAAAGCGGGCTCGACGCAGAGCAGCCCGATTGGATGAAAACCGCGTTCGAGGAGGAAACGCCTTCGACCGCTTCCTCCCGGGGTATGCCTGCTTCCGACCAGGAGGCGGCTCCCACGCCCGCGCAGCCTGCCGAAGACATCCCGGACTTTTTGCGCGCGGCGGGCTGGGGTCCGTCCACCGGCGAGTACGACGAAGGTAAATCCTCCATGTTCGAGGAGGAACGACCCGCCGAACCCATCGCGGAAGGCGACCTGCCCGATTGGATCAGAGCCATGGCGCCTGCGGAAGCCTCTCAACCTGCGGAAGAGCAGGAGGAGGAATTGCCGGATTGGATCAACAAGATCGGCACCGGCGAACTCCCAGTCCCTTCCGAAGAAACCGCGCCCGGCGATCGAGAGGATTGGTTGAGCGGATTGGGCGAACCTTCCGCGCCTCAATCCTCCGAGGAACAGCCCGATTGGATGAAGGAACTTGGACAAGAGGAGCAACCCGAACCCGTTGCGGATGAGCAACCCGATTGGATGAAGGGACTTGGGCAGGACGAGCAACCCGAACCCGTTGCAGACGAGCAACCCGATTGGATGAAGGGACTTGGGCAGGAGGAACACCCCGAACCCATTGCGGATGAGCAACCCGATTGGATGAAGGGACTTGGGCAGGAGGAACACCCCGAACCCATTGCGGATGAGCAACCCGATTGGATGAAAGATTTGGAGACTGAGGCGGAATCCGAATCGGATCGAGCCCCAGCCCCCGCGATGGACACCGGCAGCCTGGGCGCGAGCGAAAAGGAACAGGACGATTCCTTTGCGTGGCTCGAATCCCTCGCCGCGAAACAGGGCGCAACCGAAGGTCTTTTGACCAAACCCGATGAACGCCCGGAGGATGAACCCGACTGGGTCAAACAGGCGAAGAGTTTGAGCCAGCCGCCCGCAAAGCAGCCTTCCGAAGAGGCGCCCTCGCCGGCGATGGATACAGGTCGCCTGGGCGCGAGCGAAAAGGAACAGGACGATTCCTTTGCGTGGCTCGAATCCCTCGCCGCCAAACAGGGCGCGACCGAAGGTTTGCTGACCAAGCCCGAAGAACGCCCGGAAGAAGAACCCGAATGGATCAAGCAGGCGAAGTCCACCGCCCCACTGCAACCGCCGTCAGAGGCGGAACCGCAGCCCGAGCCCGAACCCTCCATTCCAACGCAGCCGTTGGGAGAATTGGGCGCGAGCGAGGAAGAACCCGAGTGGATGCCGGTTGAGAAGGAAACGACAGAGGACTTCCCTGTGCCGGCGACTGAAATCCCGGCCGAGGAATTCGCCCCGGCGGAGGAAGCCCTGCCCTGGCTCAAGGGATTGGAGGAAGAGGCGGAAGAGACGCCCGCTCGCATGGCGGAAGACGATATGGTTTCGTGGTTGAAATCTCTGGACGAGCCGGAAGAGGAACCGATCACCTCCGCTCCCCCCGCGGAGGAACTGCCCGCCTGGATGAAGGATCTCGAGGAGGAAGAGGCTCGGGCGCTCGAAACAACCGTCCCGATGGAAGAGGCGGAGAAAACATCCGAGGAAATGGGCGTCATCGAAGAACCTGTCGCCGAATCCCCGGCGCCCGCCTCCGAAGCGCTCCCCGAATGGTTGAAAGGACTGGAAGAGGAGGAGGAACTGCCCTCCCTTCCCGCCACGGAGGAATTGCCCGCCTGGATGCGCGACGAGACCGGCGAAGTGGTCGCCGAACCGACCCGCATCGAGCCGACGCGCCCCTCGGATTGGATGCCTGCGGACGAAGCGAGGGAGGAAGCGACGCAGCCGCCTCCGCCCTCGCCTGAGCCTGCTCCCGCGCCCAAGCCCGAACCCGCGCCTGCGCCGAAGCCGAAGAAAGCCGCGCCCAAAAAGGAACCTGCGGCGCGCAAGAAGGCGGAGGCAGCCCCGTCCATTGACCGCACGCTCGATACGGCGCGCGCCGAACTCTCGCGTAGCAACATCCCCGGCGCGCTCGAGGCGTACGGCAAACTCATCAAGAAGGGACGTTATCTCGAGGAGACGATCTTCGACCTGCGCGAGGCATTGTATCGTTACCCGGTGGAGGTGAGCATCTGGCAGGCGCTCGGCGACGCGTACATGCGCGCCAACCAGTTGCAGGACGCGCTCGACGCGTATACCAAGGCGGAAGAACTTCTGCGTTAGATGGACCTGACAGGTTTTTGCTGGACGCTGCCTGTCCCGAGGGCGCGCCAGTGGAAAGATTCCGTACGGGAAGATGTATGATGGAAACCTGTCGGGTCTTATATTTAAATTTTTTGGAGGAAATCTGTGGAAAGATCGCTCGTATTGGTAAAACCCGATGGCGTGCAGCGCGCGTTGGTCGGGGAGGTTGTTTCGAGGCTGGAACGGCGCGGCTTGCGGCTCGTCGGCGCGAAGTTCATGCAGGTAAGCCGCGAACTAGCGGAGACGCATTACGCCATTCACAAAGGCAAGCCCTTTTACGACGGCTTGATCGAATACATCACTTCCGCGCCGGTTATGGCGATGGTCTGGGAAGGACCGGACGCGGTCGCCGCCATCCGCCAGACGATGGGTTCGACGCGTCCGACAGACGCCGCGCCGGGCTCGCTCCGCCACGACTTCGCCCTCGAGATCGGGCGGAATCTCACGCACGCCTCAGACAGCGTGGAAAACAGCGTTGCCGAAGTAGAGTTATGGTTCAGGAAGGATGAGTTGGTGGAATGGAATAGGGAAGTGGATCGGTGGGTGTTCGAGGGGAGGTAGTGTTAGAGAATTGGGAAATTGTCCCGCGAATCGAGAGGTTCGCGGGATGTTTTATTTTCATTCTTCGATAGCAGGGGATTTACGAATCTGAACGATCAATGTCCCCAGTCCGGTGACGACCAGACCAACGATCTCCTTTGCCGTGATGGTTTCTCCCAGAAAGAGGACGGCAAGGATGGGGATCCAGATCATCATCGTCCCGTTGATGATGCTGGATTCGACGGCGGAGAGCGTGCGTAGGGTGTGGTTCCAGAGCGTGAAGGCGAACGCCGTGTTGACCAGCGCCAGCCAGAGGATGACGCCCCAACCTCCGAGGCTGAGCGCGGGGAATCCCTCCACGGTCACGCCCGCCGCGAGCAAAAGGATCGAACCCGCCCCCATGCTGACGACGGTCACCACGAGCGGATTGTGTTTCATCGAACGGTTGACGTCCCTGCCCAGGATGGAGGAGAGCGCGTTCGCCAGGATACCGAAAAACGCGACGATGACGCCGACGGTCTGATTTTGCGGGATGTCCACTGGGTAAAAGTAGATTGCCGCCCCGGTAATCGCCAACGCAATGCCCATCCATTGAACGATCGTCGGGCGTTCCGCCAGCCAGGCTGCGCCTAAAATCGCGACGATCACGCTGCTGAAACTCCACAGCAAATTGACGGTCACTGCGGGCAGGTAGGCGAGCGCGACGAAAATCGCTCCCTGCGTGACGGCGTAGAAAAGAAGACCCAGCAGGAGGAAGCCGATCCAGTCGCGTTTGGTCAGCGCGCGAATCTCCCTTTTGGATGCGTTGAAAGCCAATATCACCGTCAGGCTGAGAAACGCGATGAAATACCTCAACCCCGCGAACGTGACCGGCGGGATGTCCCGCAAGCCGATCTTCACGAACACCCACGAGGTCGCCCAGAGGAACACGACGAAAAGCGCTTGAAGGACTGCAAGGGTACGCGGCGACATGAGGGGATCAACTTGTGGGTCTTGTCATTCCGACAGAATCGAGGCGCCTCTGCGCGAACAAGTACAACCCCAACACCACGAACGGAACCCAGAAGAACCACACGTCGCTGGGCGTGAAGGTCCGCAGGATATACGCGGCGAGGTTGCCCGCGATCAACCCCCAAACGACGATCCTTGAATCCCGCCTCGACAATTCGCCTCTTGCCGCCCATGCCAACAGGCTGAGGATGGGGAAGATCAGCATGACCTGGTCGTAACTCCAACCGATGGGGGAGACGATCAACCCGGCTGTGACAGAGATGTCAATGAACGCGCGGCGGTCCCAGTTTTGTCCGCGCCTCCACCACCACACGACGCCCGCCGTCAGTGAAACCACCCACAACCATTTGCCGAGCGTGAACTCACCGACCAGGACGAGCAGACCGTTGAGGTTCGGCGTCTCGCGGACGGTGTTCATGCCGGAAGCGATCACCTTCCAGGAACTTTGGATCCACGGAGGATAGAACGCGAACAGGACGACGACGCAAAAGCCAAGCGCAATGAAGAAACCGGAGAGCGTTTTCCATTCCCTTTTGCGGAGCAGGTCAAGGAACAGGATCGGCAGGGTGAGGATGACGAGGTGCGGCTTGATCGTCGTCAACACGAGGCTCCCCCCGGCGAGGTAATGCCGCTTCGATCTGCCGAGCGCAAGGAATAACGCCAATCCCAGAACTTCGAGCGAGTTGATCTGCCCGAAGACCAGCGAGATGACCGTCAGCGCGAAACCGAACACGGCAGCGAGCGGAATCCAGATCCGCTTATCCGCCTGTTCCCAGATCAATACCGCGCTGTAGAAAAATACGACCACGTTCAGGACGAGCCAGTAGTAGACCAGCCTCGTGAACGGGATGAGCGTGAACGGCAATAAGATCACATTGCCGATCGGAGAGAACCACGCGTATTGTGTATCCGGGCGGGTTCGATCGGCGAGCGTTCGTTGTATCTCCCCCAACGCGTCCGCGTCGGAGAAGTCCTGCCCGTGCGCGAACAAGTATGCCGAGCCCCAATACGCCTGCAAATCCATGTCCCCTGCGCCGGTCGGCAAGGCGACAGGAAACAACAAAACGATCCCCGCCAGTAAAAGGATGAGGATCGTTCTAAGGACAGGGGAAAGCCGTGCGGTGCCTGCCTGTGCCATGCGGGATCACTGAACCCTCAGGAGGATCTTGCCGTCGCTCCATAATTCCTCGAGATCGTAATGCTCGCGCATATCGGGCGCGAAGAGATGTACCACCACGTCGCCGTAATCCATGACCAGCCACCCCTCGCGGGAGTTGCCGTCCACGCGGCTCTTTTTCTTGTAGGATTTTTTGGTCGCTTCGAGCACGCCCTTGGCGAGCGCGTCCAACATGCGGTCGCTGGTGCCGTTGCAGATGATGAAATAATCGGTAAAGGATGCGATGCCCTTGAGATCGAGGAGCAGGATGTCCTCGCCCTTTTTATCCTCCAGGGCTTCGATGATCTTGTGCGCGAGTTCGAGTGCGTTCAGGTTTCACCTCTTAGTGTTTCGTCGTTGCTTTGCCCGCAACGACGGAGTGTAATGGCGCGGAAATTAATTTCGTGTACAGCGGTCCCGCCGGTTTCAATTCGCTTTTGTATAAATGCATCGAGTCTACCCTCACCGCGCCGAGCGAGTCAATACGGGTTTCATCCAGCGCCTTGCGGATGCGTTGTTGTTCGGCGAGCGTGGCGTTCTGCCGCACCCGTCCGAGCGTGAGATGCGGGGAAAAGGGACGCGCGTCGGATTCGTACCCGAGTCGCGCGGCGGCGGATTCGATCCCGCGCTGGAGCGCCTCCAACTCAGCCGGGGCTTGGATCCCGATAAATAGCACGCGCGGCCGCTTCGAGTTTGGGAAAGAGCCGAGCCCGCCCACCGTCATGTCGAAGGCGGGGCAGGAATCCGCCTCGGCGCGGAGCATCTGGGTCAACAGGTCGAGGCTCGAGGAGGGGACATCCCCCAGGAATTTCAGCGTGAGGTGGAGGTTGTCTCCCGCCACCCAGCGGACGCAATCGCCGATGGTTTTGCGGAGCGATTCTGTTTTTTGTCGGATGGATTGGAGGATCGCAGGATGGATGTCCAGCGCGATGAAGGTTCGCAGGAGACTCATATCTTCAGGATGCCGCCCCGAGCGTGCGTTCGACGGCTTCCTTCAATTCCTGGAAGCCGACCGGTTTGGTGAGATAGGTATTTGCGCCCGCCTCCATGCCGTTCTTGATGTCGGCCGGCATGCTCTTGGCGGTGACCACGATGACCGGGATGCCCGCCAGGTTGGGGTCGCGCCGCATCTGCCGCAGAATGTCGAGCCCGGAGATTTCGGGCATCATAATATCGAGCAGGACGATGTCGGGCTTGTCGGAGTTCATCAGGGAAATGGCGGGTTCGCCTCGGGAGGTTTTGAGGACGCGGAAGCCGCTGACGCGCATCATCTCCGCGAACAGTTCGGCGGCGTCCTCCTCGTCCTCGACGATCAACACGGTCTTCTGGTTCATGCAAAAGTAACGATAGCATAAGAGCCTCGGAATCGCAAGAGGGTTGCCCGCGCCTGCGTTGTAAGAATGTTTTAACTTTCGATGTCTATAAAGCGGCAGTCGTCTGCGAGGCGGATGCCGCTTCGCTCGAAATGACATTTTCAAGGGTTTTCTGAGGCTATGAATGGAGGCACAATGACCGAATTGGAAGAGTTCCGCGCGGAGAAGGACGAGTTCTTCAGGTCGCATCCGCAAAGTCCCTTGACGCCGGAACAAAGACGAAACTTCAGGGGATTGGAATATTTCCCGGAAAACGACGCGTTCCGCCTGGAGGTGAAAGTGGAGCCGTTGAACGATCCCCAGCCGATACAGATGCAGACGACGACGGGCGATGTGCAGTTTTACTTCCGCCATGGACGTTTCAAATTTTCGGTGGACGGGCAGGAAGCAGAATTGACGATCTACCGCAACGAGAACGGTTACTTCCTGCCCTTTGTGGATTCGCTGGCTGGCGCGGAGACGTACCCGGCAGGGCGTTATCTCGAACCGGAGGAACTTCCCGGCAGCCGCTTCATCGTGGATTTCAACGTCGCCTATAACCCGTATTGCGCCTACAACGAGATGTGGTCCTGTCCCATCACGCCTGCGGAGAACCGCTTGAAGGTTCCCATTCGCGCGGGGGAGAGGGTGTTCCACGCTTAATGCAAAAGCGGCGGGTTTAGCCCGCCGCTGTGTTTTTTCATAATGCCGCGCGGTCAGTTCCTGTCCTTTTCCGTGTGTTCGAGCACCTCCAGAAGCGCCTCGTATTCCTCGCAGCATTCATGGCAGATATCGAGGTGTTCGCGGATCAATGGCATGATGCGGGCGGCATCCTTGCAGCCCATTTCACATTCCACGTATTCGTCCAGTTTGGAATAGATCTCTTCGCAGGTGAGTTCTTCCTTTCGCGCATTTTCCAGGACGCGCAGGAAGCCCCAGACCGCCTCGTTGGGGAGTTCTTCGCGCGGCGTCAGTCGGCTGCGCGCCCGTTGGATGAGTCTTCGAATATTCATACGCTGATTGGACGGTTAATGATTTCTTAATCTTACTTCTGCTCGAACAAGGACAACACGTCGTGGGGGGAGATGTCTTCCAGCGCGAGGCGGGTCTTGAGCCGCAGGCGCGCGTCGTGCAGGAGTTTATACAGGGCGTTGCGGTTGGTCTTGAGTTTGCGCGCCGCGTCCTCCATGGGCATATCCTGCAAGCCGAGCAGGACCAGCGCCTGCCGCTGACGGTCGGTCAGTTCCTCCTCGATCACCCGGCGGACGCGCTCCAGCATGTCGGCGCGTTCGGCCGAAACGTCGGGGCCCGCCTGCGGGTCAGCCAGAAGACCCTGGGGAGGAGGGATGTCCTCGTTTTCGGTCAATTCATCGAGGGACGAATCGCGCCAGCGTTTGCGCCGCAGTTCGGTCAACGCGATGCGGATGGCGATCTTGTGTACCCAGGTGGTGAATTGACTGCGCCCCTCGAAGGTGTCCAGTTGATCGAGCACGCGCAGGAGCGTTTCCTGGGTCACCTCTTCGACCAGGGATTCGAATTGAGGCTGGGAAGGGGAGAGCCAGCGCGAAAGCGCGTAGGGCAATCCTTTTTGAATGATGGAACGCAGATCTTCGATTGCGGCGTTTCGTCTTTCCCCTTCCGCGCGCAGGTCCGAGAGCCAGGCTTCATTGGTGCGGGTTGACATGATGAATGAATTATAAAGCAGGATATTCGATGGGACGGAACTCTCTTACGTCGCTCTTACCGGAGGCATGAAAAAACCGCCTCTCATGGGGCGGTTTTGTGGGCGCACAGAAGCCCGTCACTTTCGGCGGAATTGCTCAATGGGTGGGTGTAGTGAATTATAGCTGACTTATAACCTAGCTCAATCTTTCGGACAAATTGCGTTATCAATTTCTTGGCGGTCAATATATCGCCGCTTTGGTAAGCCTGGGTGATCTGATCGCTCCAGGTGGAAAAGACCAGGGCGAGGGCTTCGGGTGTGATCTGTGGGATTTCGAAGTCATGAAGTTTTTTCAGTTCTCCAATGCGTGAGTCGAGTTCCGCCTGTTCCTGCTTGAGTTCTCTTAGCCGTGTAGAGATTTCCAACAGATCGCCCGTACCCTCTGCGAGTTCCATCAATCGGCGGATGGATCGCTTATTCAGATCGAGCAGGTTGTAGGCTTGTTCTGTCTCGAGGTCGATCTTTCTTGTGTCTGCAAACTCGCGCTGAATCTCCTCGAGCAAGTCCTCCACAAAAGCAGGGGAGAGGATCCGGTTTAGCACAGCATCCAAAATTGCCAGGTCTGCTTTTTTGGCATTGACTCTCCGCGCCTGGGTGCAGTCCTTATAAACTCGTTGGCGGTCACGTTTGCCGCATATATAACTGCGATACCTCTTGTCTGCATGCAGAACCATCGCCGCGCCACAATGAACGCAATATGCCAAACCTGAAAGTAGCGAAGGGTATTTGATCCGCCGATGGTGTAGGAGCGTGCCTTTCCTGCCATGACGCGGCATATCCGCCTCGACCATTTTCACTGCGTCCCATAGTTCATGGGTTATCAGTGGCGTGTGATGATCGGGGATTTCGAGATCGTTCGCTTTGCCAATGCCAAGATAACTTTTGTTCCTGAAATGACTCGCCCATGAATTTTTTGATGTGTATAGTTTTCCCTTCGTGGCTTGGATGATTTCGGAGTATCCCTTACCCTGGGCGCGTAGTTCCCAAGCCAGGCGGACAAGTGGCGCGAGGACCGGATCCGGTTCCCATTTGACTCCCGTGCGTTGTTGACCATTGCGCCGCGTGCCTGCGTAGTCTCTGACGATTCGATAACCACGTGGCGGTGTGCCGCCGTTGCAATAGCCAGCCTTCACACGGTCTGCAATGCCGCGCTTGATTTGTTTTCCAAGTTCAACCGAAAATTCAGCGTTCTTGTATGCCTTGAGGGATAGCATGATTTGACCGGTAATTCCCGCCGGGATCTCCTCGGTAAGCGAATGGACGATAAGTCCGTAATCAAGCAGGGCGTACAGATAGCGGTTGAATTGCACGATGTCACGCGAGAAACGCGAGTAAGCCCAAAGCAGTAAACCGTGCGGGCGGAGATCGTCGGGCATGGCTTCGATGGTGTGATACATCTCGAGGAATTGCTCACGGTTTTTGATTGATCGTCCGCTTGCGGTATCCGCGTATATCTTGCTCAAAAATAATCCGTGCTGTTTGCAATACTCGACGATGACGCGTTCCTGCTGTCCTATGCTTTCCTCCTGCCGAGGTCCGCCGGAGTCTCTGAGATAAGCGATAACCATCGAACCAGGCGGAAGGCTTGCCGGTGGCTTGTAGATATATTCTGTCATGTTTCCCTCGGAATTATCAAACCGTCTTTTACTTCGAGCGTCCCAGCATCAAGCATTTGCCTTACCAGGTTGGCGAGGTCGGAGGCGATATTGGCACGCGCGGCGCGCTGGGCGGCTTCGAGATCGGGGAAGTGATCGCCTGGGATTTCGTGAATTGTGATCTGCGGGGATTTTCTCGCCATTGGTCAACCTACCTGAAAGTGGGGGTGTTACGGCTTGTGACAGCCCCTAGAATCGTTTTCTAGCCTGGGTGCGGGTGTTTTCACGTCCTAGCCTAAAAATTCGCCTGTGTGCGGATGGTAGATCAGCGGGCGGAGATCGTTGTCAGTATTGTTTATGATCTGGTTTCGCCCATCGCTGAGACGCGAGTAAATCCATAACGGCAATTGGCCGGGATCTCCATTCATCGCGACAAGAGTCCCTGCTTGACCATCCAGGGCGAGCCGATAACGCCGGTCAATCAAATCCGTGATCTGTTCCGCTACCCATTCGGTCATCCGCACTTTATCTAACTCATCAATGGCAAGGATTTCGATTTCTTCAAATCGGCGGAGGCGGGAATAAGAGTCCTCGTCAATGACCTTTTTCTCTTGGTTGAACGCGGCGCGAATGTAGGAGATCAGATCGAAGGACGTGACATATACCGCCCGCTTGCCAGATTCGAGGCTGTGATTTATCACGGCTTGCAATGCCATCGTTTTAGCGTTGCCCGGCCCTCCGTGAATGGTCACGATCTGAAACGGGTATGCAAGAAAATCCTTGCAGGCTGTGACCATTCGGGCAGTACCAGGGCGGCTTGTGTCAATGTCACCCAGGCGGATGCTTCTCTCGCTTTCGTGAAGTCCGCTCAAACCTTGCAGACGTTGGGCGTCCTCCTGCGCTTTGCAGTCACATCGAATCGCCTTCCCGAATTGCGGATGACCGAATGGGACATCGAGCCGGTAATAACCATCGCCTCCGCAAATGTCACAGGCGCTTTTGGTTTGGATTGAGTTTTCGCTTTGCCATTGCACGGCGGGCGGCTTCGAGGTCTGCGGGGGTTGGTTCTGTTGGCGGGTTCTGGTTTGAACGTTTGCCAGTACTTGATCCAGCTTGGCGGTTGTCATGGCGGACTCCTTTGGTCTTGGTCTTGCCTTCCTGCTTCCATCGCTTCAAGATCGTTTCAGCGTATGCCCAGGAAGGTTTGTTATAGGTGACTGCTTCAGTGAGTGCTTCGAGTACCCATTCCTCGGAATAGGTCTCTTTGGCGGTCAAAAGTTTTTCCTCAATGGTCGGGGCGACCTTCCCGAATTCCTGCTTGTAAAACAAAAGGATCGGTTCGGTTTCGGAGGAGGAGGAATCTTTTTTATTTAATTCTTTCTTTAACCCGACCTGTCCCTCACCCGGTGAGGGTCTAACCCTCACCGGGTGAGGGTGTTCTGCTGTGACACCCTCACGGCGTGAGGGTGTCTTTTCCCATTTGATCTGCCATTTTGCGGATCGTTTTTCGTCAGGATTTAGGCGCTTTACTACGCCTCGTTTCTCCGCCTCCCCTGCCCCTTTGGTTACGCTGTTGCGAGAGAGACCAGTCATCGCCCGGATCCTGGGTATTGACATTTCCGCCTTGTCTCTCCCGTAGCCTGATGTTTGTCTCAAGAGCGCAAGGACAACACGTAATTCATTGTCGCTCATGGTTGGCATCATCTCGAATAATTCATTCGGTACTTGCGTGAAATTTGGTTGTTTGAATCCTGTCATGGTTTCACCTGTGCTATAATGCAAAAGTATCCTTTCGAGAGTTCTAACTTGGCTGTTGGGTCTCTCTGTTGGTGTGGACGCCTCGACTCGTGATCGGGGCGTCTTTGTTTTTAGTCTCTCCCTGAGACTTCGGCGGGCGTATCCGGGACCGGGTTGTAGATCGTAGGCGCGCCGGAAAGTTCGCCGCGTTCGATGAACGTTGTCAGAAACTCACGAAGTAATGCGAGTTCCCCACTAATTACCAGGCGGGTTGTGTCGTTCTTGACGGTCAAATAGATTTCAGTATTTGCAAGCATGGGTTCCTCCAGGAATCAAACGGCTGTACACTTTCGCGCAGTGTACAGCCGTTCAAATGACCAAGTAAGAAGTTGGTCAAAGTTGGTCAAAGTTGGTCTAAGTTTTCCTAGTTTCTTTCTTTCCAAACTTACGTTCATACTCACGCATAGTCAGTAAATTAGCCTTGCCAGCCAAGTAGATCAGCCTGTAAGTTTTTATGCTACTCGGATATCCTCTGTGTGCTAGTTCGTCTCGAATTTCTTTCTCCCCTTTTGTTTCTATCCATGACGAAATTACGTGATCCCAGGCGTTCATCCATTGCATAAAAATTGCGGGTTGATCTGGTGTCTTTATTTCACTTGCTGATATTTCAAGCGGTGCAGGTTCAGGTAGTGCAGGTGCAGGTACAAACTTTTCGCTTGACCAAATGACATCTTCCCCATCCGTGATTTCAATCCAGGTTTCGCCATTGCGGGGATTCTGTAGGGCATATTTTGCGCCTTTGATTTGACCGGCAATAAAGCCAGCGATAAACACGGCAAAGTAAGTTAGACCTGCTCCAATTGCTAAGACGATATACCAAACAGGTGAAACATCACGCCAGTAAGAATAGATCGCTAAAAAGATGAGCGGGAGGACCGGCAAAGAAAAGGTCAAAATACTTTTTCCTATCTGTTGGTGGTCTGTTTCGTTCTCCGCCACTTTTCCTGCAAGGTGAATAATAAACCTGTTCATCCTCCCTCACCCTCCAAACAAACCAAGTAATCCCTTGCGGGATTTCTCCTGCGCTTCGAGGTCATGCGGGTTCAATTCCGGGATCTCCTTCATCACGAAGATTTGCCACTTTTTGAATTGATCGACGCGGTCACGGAGGGCGCGATAATCTGCCCGTAGCAGTTCCTTCTCTTTTTGCAGTTGTTCAATCTCTGCGCGTGCCTCCCTGATGACCTGATTCGCTTTCCTGAGGGCGTCGTTTGCGTTCTCGAAATATTCCAGGGCATTAGCCGCGAAGTTCTTGACCTCGGTCTCGCTGAATTGGTGGGCAAGTTTCAGCGTGACCTCGCCGGACAATACCTTGCGGATTTCCTCGACAGGAACACGATCAGCCCGTAGGCGTTGGATCGTTTGCAGTTTGTCAATGTCTGCATCTGTGAAGCGTCTTCCCTTCGACGGCTTGCGCGCCTCCTCGCTGAAAAACTCGCGGAAGTCATGTATGTAGGCTTGAATGGTGCGCATCGGGATCCCGGTCATTCCTTCAACGGTTCGGGAGTGGTAAGTACTCATTTTCACCTCTTGTATGGTTACAGGTTCGGCATGAATTGATTTGAAATTGTTGCCTCGAGCGCGAGCAGTTTTTCAAATGGTTACATCGCGCGAAAATCGAAAAAATAATACCGTAGAATATGGCACTTTCGCAAGTATTCAAAACGCAGTTTGTAATTTGCCGTCCACGATTTCAGCGGACGGATACCCCCTCATGGGATAAATCACCCTCACGCGCCCAGGATCGAGCGCGTGAGGGCTGTTTTGTTCACGGTCAGGGCGTGTACAGTTTCGCCCGTCGTTCGCGTGCGGCGTAGGTCTTATGAGTGGGGGAGCAGTACCGCGCGTTATAACTTCGGCTTGTGAAGGGTTGTCCGCAGTACTGACAGTTCCAGGCGTAGACCTTTTTCACCCTTCGTGGCGGCGTTGGTTCCTGAGACGTTCCGATACTGTTTCCATCCATTGCTTGACCCGTTCCTTCCACCGGGCGAGGAACCCCTCGACGTACTCCGCTCCCGTCTGCCATTCGTGGGGGCAATCGTCCGGGAGTATCCAATCCCTGCCCTCGTACTTGCATTCCAGGCAGAAGATTA
>SZPG01000053.1 GCA_030263595.1 Chloroflexi bacterium CFX6 | reverse complement strand
TGTCGCCGCGCCGACCGAGTCGTATCCGCGGTAGGTGAGTCGCTTTGCCGCTTCGATGAGAATGGGACCCAGTTCTTCATCTTTACTTGTAACATACCCAAAAATTCCACACATGTATTTTTTATTCTCCTCGGTGGTTGAGCGCAAGCAGTCGAAACCACCATGTTTTAAGAAATATTTTGTACTTATCTGACTCGTTGGTTTCGATACACCCCTCGCCTTGCATTCGGGGCTACTCAACCAACGGGCTAATTATCCCACGGAGCAACGCCGCGGCTGTCACCATTTAACGAAGCAGAAATCATTTCCCGCAACTCAGGCATCACCTCCGCTGTCGCCGCCAGCAGACCAAAGCAACCCGCGATCATCATGTCCCCGAACGGGACGGCGAAATATGGGCGCACACTCCCCCCTCTCCCAGTGGGAGAGGGGTTGGGGGTGAGGGAAAACATGCTCCTCCTCGGTCCCGTCACCACTACGTCGAACTCATCCTTTCCGAATTCAAAGACTTCATCCGAATACATCAGCGCGCCGTGACCCATGTCGTTGAAAACATCTTCATGTTTCAATGAGGCGTCAGCCAGCCTGCGGATCAAGGATTCGAGTTTCGGTAGATCAATCTCGCCCGTATGGTGTTCAAAGACTCCCTCGATTCCCTTTTCCCCCAATCGGAACGCCAGCGTGTGGAAATTCCCTACATTGCAAATGATCTTTTGCTTGCGTTCCGCCACAACGGTATCAAATCCTGCGCCCAGCACCGCCGCCGGAGCCGTATCCATCACCACCAGCGGACAGGGTAATTCGCCAGCAGAGTCAACAACCGATTGCAGACGCGTCATGATCTTTGGCGCATCGCTGGAAAGATAAGCAAAAGCGGAAAGCGAATTCTTTGCGCGAATTCGTTCATCGAGATAATCGAAACGGAACTGGCGATCTGAAACTCCCGGAGGCGCATTGCCATGATCGAACACGGCAACCGCGACCGCGGCGAGATCGTCCAGTGAAACGCCATAATCCTTGAAAGTTTTCGAGATCAACTCGAAGTCGAAGTCCTTCAACTCCAAACTTTCCACTTTCCCCTTTCCACTGCCCTCTTTCATCTTTCGACTTTCCTCTTCCCCAACGATCTCGATCCCCAACGCCTCCACCTTCTCCAACTCATCGTTGATCGTCGTCGCCGCGGAGGGTGTCATGTAAACGGGAATCCCCGCCCGGGCGTATTCTTCGATCGCCCAGGCGGAGGGACCGCCTCCCATTTGATGTCCGCTGAGCAGGATCGGGGTCCGCGAAGGAAGCGTCTGCTTGAGACGGCGGTGAACCATCATGGTAGGCGAAGGCAGGACGAGTTTGAATCCGTTCTCGAGGTCGAGATTCGAATCGTAGAGAAAGATATCCTGCGTGCCTGTGCCAATATCTACCGTTAAAATTTTCATGTGAGACTCCCCCCCTCTCCCACCGGGAGAGGGGAAGGGGGGTGAGGTCAGACCTCGATCCCCAGCCATTGGCGGATGAAATACCCGATCACAAACGAGAACGCCGCCACGCTGAGGCTCAAGCCAGCCATTTCCAAAAAACGCGCGCGGAACGATTCGCCCTTGGCGACCGAGATGTAATAGTTGAACGCCGCGATGATGATGACGGCGGTCGTCAGCGCGATGACAAGATCGGCGTAGAAGTTTTCGGGCATGATCAAATAGGGGAGGACGAGCAGGGCCACAGTGATGATGTACGCGATGCCCGTGTAGATGGCGGCGCGCACCGGTTGCTTTGCGGTCTCCTCCGAACGCGTGGAGAGGTATTCGCTCGCCGCCATCGAAAGCGAGGCGGCAATGCCGGTGATCAAACCCGAAAGGGCGATCAACTTTCCGTTTTGGAGGGCAAGCGTCAGCCCCGCGAGAGCGCCGGTCAGTTCCACGAGTGCGTCGTTGAGTCCCAGCACCACCGACCCGGCATATTGCAGTCGCTCCTCGTCGAGCATGGCAAGGAGTTGCTGTTCATGTTCCTCCTCCTCGTGTTGAAACTGTTTTGCTTCGGGGATCGCGGTCGAGACCGCCTCGTAATTCGCCTGCGCCTTCTCCTCGCCCTGTTCCATCAATTTGACGCCGAAGGTGAAACCGAGGATCAGGCTGACGAGGTAATAGAACCACACACTGAACCAGCGCGGCTTGACCTCTTCGCCGGTGTACTTCTTCCAGCCGTTGTAGTGACGGAATTCGTCCTCGGCGATCTGCTCGAGTATCTTCGCGTTCTCGGGGGACTTGATCCTTTTTGCCAGCCGCTTGTAGATGTGATATTCCGTGATCTCGGTCTTTTGGAAGAGGATCACTTTCTTGCGAACGTCTTCTGCCAGTTGCATGATGTTCTCCTTGAGGTTTTGATTGTTATTTTAAGCCATTTTGGAGGCTGCGGCGATGGACGGGAGAGCCAAAAAAAATTGTTGTATTTGCGGTGAAAATGTTGTAATATGGTCTGTAAATATCAACCATGGAGGAAAAATGAAAACCAAAAAGTCCAAGCCCCTTTCCTTTTTCATCCTGACGTTGGTTCTTGCATCGCTGGCATGTTCGGGCTTGACGCCGCAGCCCTCACCCACGCCTGCGCCGACGGACACGCCCATCCCGACCGCCACCATTACCGCAACGCCGACCAATACGCCCCGTCCATCGCCAACGCCAAGACCCACCAGAACGCCCAACCTGGCGGCGACCCAAAAATACGAGGCGTTCGACGCCGAAACCCGGAAGTATTTTGAACTGGGTTATCTGAACACCGACAAAGGCGCCATCGAAGAGGTTGACGATTTTTATTACGAATGGGCGCAACTGGGATGGTACAGTTGGCTGTCCCTGGGCATGGATGTCAGGGACTTTTACATCAGCGCCCATTTTGCATGGGATAGCGCCTACCGGCACGCGGACGAATCGGGGTGCGGATTTGTTTTTGCGATCCAGGAGGACAAGGAACACTACTCCGTGTTTCTCGACAGGAGCAGGATCGTATTCCTCGACGCCGACAATCGTTATTCCTATTCGCGGACAGTCGGGACCACGCGCGGTACCGGTCGCGTAAAATTCGATATGCCCGCCGAGGCGGATTTCACCCTCATCGTAAAAGGCATAACCGCCTACGCGCTTGTGGACGGGGAACTGGTCGGCGAATATACCCTTTCGCAAAGCCGCATCCTGCAGGGCGACGTGGGATTGTCCCTGCTTTCCGGCACCAACAAGGATTACGGTACGAAATGCGAGATGACGAACATCCGAATATGGGCGCCGGATTAAAAACCGAAGCGCAATTGTGAACAACGCCCGGCTCGAGCAGGGCAGGCGTCAGAGAACGCCCGTTACGCGTGGGGCATGAGACGCGAGAACTTCCGCCACGCGTCACGGAGGGGGAGAGTCTCCCTCCTGCATCGGGTTGGAATGGATACGCATACTCTTCCCTCCCATAAATGGGGGAATGGGGTATCATATCGAACATCAGCCCGACAACCCTTGATGGAGCCGATTTATAAATGAGCAACCCGGCGCTGGCAGAGGTGCTTGCCAGTTACGTCCCCAAATTGATCCGAAAACGCGTCGCCGCGGACCCCTCGCCGATCGAATCGCCTGTGGCGGAGGACATCCACGCGGCGGTTCTTTTTGCCGACATCTCCGGCTTCACGCGCCTGACCGAAAGTCTCGCAGAGACGGGACCCGCCGGCGTCGAGACCATCGCCAACATCCTCAACGAATACTTCGGACAACTCATTGACATCGTTCATCAATACGGCGGGGATGTGGTCAAGTTTGCCGGCGACGCGGTCATTGCGGTCTGGACCATCGCTTCGGGCGACGGGATAGCGGAACCTGTTTCGAGAGCCGATCAATGGCAATGGACCATGCGCGCCGCGGAATGCGCCCTCGCCATCCGCGAGCGCCTGTCCAATTACAAGGTGGAAAATTCGACGCTGTACCTCAAACTTGCCGTCAGCGCCGGGAACATCACCACCGCCCACGTCGGCGGGGTGTTCAATCGCTGGGAGTTCCTGCTCACCGGCAACCCGCTCGTCGAGGTGGGCATTGCCAACAACCTGGCGCAATCGGGCGACATCCTCGTGACGCCCTCCGCCTGGAGGCTGATCCGCAACGATTGCATTGCCGAGGTGATCGAGTTCGAACTCAAGGATGCCATCGCACAGGGCGGACGATTGAAAGGCTTGAATAAACCCTCCTCCATATTCGAGACGCCGGAAAAGAACGCCGTTCCCGACGGCGCGGAAAGCCTGCTGCGCCCCTACATCCCCGGGGCGATCATCAATCGCCTGACCGCCGGTCAAAGCAGTTGGATCGCGGAACTGCGGCGCGTGACCGTGCTTTTCATCAACCTGCCGGAGATTGACCAGAAGACCGAACTGGAGGAGGCGCAAAGCCTGGCGCGCCTGATCCAGCGTTCCGTGTATCGCTACGAGGGGAGCATCAACAAGATCAACGTGGACGACAAGGGCATCACCATCGTCGCGGCGCTGGGCTTGCCCCCGTTCGCGCACGAAGACGACCCGGCGCGCGGCGTGCAGGCGGCGTTGATGATCCGCAAGGAACTGGCGAAGTTGAAGGTGCGCAGTTACATCGGCATCACCACCGGGCGCATCTTCTGCGGCTCGATCGGGAACGACTCGCGCCGCGAGTACACCACCATCGGCAACGCCGTCAATCTTTCGGCGCGGTTGATGGGCGCGGCGGTCAGGCAGGATGAGTTGATCGAGAAGTTCGGCATTCCGATCCTGTGCGACCGCGTCACCTACGACGCGGCAAAGGACGCGGTGGCGTTCGAGCCTCTTCCGCCTCAGCAGGTCAAGGGTCGGGATGAACCGGTGGAGGTCTTCCATCCGCTCGATCAAAAGAAGAGCGTCATCCGTCCCCGCACGGAGTTGATCGGCCGCCAGGAAGAGAAAGCCATGATCGCCAACGCGTTGCAGGAACTTTCGCGCGGCGAGGAACATCAGACGTTGATCCTTCAGGGCGAGGCGGGCATCGGAAAATCGCGCCTGTTCGAAGACCTCGTGCGGCAGGCGGAAACCCTGCGCGTGACCATGTTCATCGGCGGCGGCGATCCCATCGAGCGGACGAATTCGTATCACGCGTGGCGTCCCATTTTTAACAGGATCTTCGATATTGACGAACTGACCGGCAAGGCGGCTTCAGCGGAGGAGGCGCGCAGCCTGATCCAGCACAGGGTTCTCGCGAAACTCCGGGAGGTTGACCCGGACCTGGCGCGCTATTTTCCCCTTCTCGACGTGATCCTGCCGATGCACGTGCCGGATAACGAATTGACCTCCGCCATGACGGGCGAGTTACGGAGCAGCAACGTCCGCGAGATATTATCGCGCGTGCTGGCTTCCCTCGCGGAAGAGACGCCCCTGCTCATTGTGCTGGAGGACCTGCACTGGTTCGATTCGGCTTCGTGGGCGTTGCTCGTGGACGTGCAGCAAAAGGTGCGCCCGATCTTCCTTGCCCTGAACACGCGTCCGTTATCGGACCCGGTGCCTGTCCAGTTCAAACAATTATTGGATTACCCCGGGGCGCGCCTCGTCAAATTGGAGGCGATGATGCTCGACGACGTGGAGGCGCTGGTCTGCCAGCGGCTGGGGGTTAAATCCATCCCGCCGATGATCGGGCGTTTGATCCGCGAGAAATCGGAGGGGCATCCCTTCTTCGCGGAGGAACTGGCGTATGCGCTGCGCGAATCGGGGGTTCTGGTCATTGACAACCAGGAATGCCGGGTGGATCCCCATTTCATGAATTTCGAAAGCCTCGCCCTGCCCGATACGCTCCAAGCCGCCATCACGAACCGCATTGACAGCCTCGCCCCCTCGCAACAACTGACGCTCAAGGTCGCCAGCGTGATCGGGCGCATCTTCACCTTTCGCGTGCTTCAGGCGGTGCATCCCATCGAGGAAGATCGCGCTTTGCTCCCCAATTACATGGAATCGCTGACGCGCCTGAGCCTGACGCTGGTCGAATCCGAGGCGCCCGACCTGGCGTACATCTTCAAACATGCCGTCACGCAGGAGGTGGCGTACAACCTGATGTTGTATTCCCAACGCAGGCAGCTGCATCAGGCTGTGGCGGAGTGGATCGAACAGAACCACGCGGACAATCTCGAATCCTATTTCACCCTGCTAGCCCATCACTGGACGCAAGCCGCCGAGATGCCCGACGCGACGAGGAACGAACTCGCCATCGAGAAGGCGGTGGGTTATCTCGATAAGGCGGGCGAACAGGCGATACAAAACTACGCCAACGCGGAGGCGATCCAGTTCTTTACCCAGGCGCTGGAATGGGACGCGAGGATACCCAAATCCGCCGACAGGCAAGCCGCGCGTCAGCGGCAGGTGAGAAGGGCGCGCTGGCACAGCCGTATCGGGCTTGCCCATTATGGCTTGGGTTCCCTGCCGGATTGCGAGATCCACGTGCGGGAGGCGCTCCGCCTGCTGGACAGCCCAATCCCCCGATCGAGCGTTCAATTTGCTTTGGGCGTGATCCCGCAGATCGTTCGACAGACATTCCATCGCTTTTTCCCTTCCCGATACATCGGCGCGGCGTCGAGCGGCAGGGAGCGCGAAGTTGCGATCGAAGTCGCCCGACTCTATGAGTTGATGTCGCGCGTGTATTTCTATTCGAACGAAACACTTCCCATCATCTACGTGGCGCTGCGCTTCCTCAACGAAGCGGAAAAGGCGGGCGCGTCGCCCGAACTGGCGGTTGCGTATTCGAGCATGGCGGTCCTTGCCGGTTTTGCCCAGTTGCATAACCTCGCCGAGACCTACGTGGCTCGTGGAATTGACGTGGCGGAGAAGGTGAACCAGCCTTCCACCTTGATCACCGTGAATGTGGTGACCAGCGTTTACCTGATCACGGTCGGTAAATGGGACGAGGTTCGCGCACGGGTGTTGAAAGCCAAAACGATCTGCGAACAATTGGGCGATTACCGGCAATGGGGGGACGCCACGGTCCTTCTCGCGGAAAGCGCATTGATCGCGGGGGACATGCAATATGCGCTGAATATCCAAATGAATCTGCTCGAGGACGCGCGCCGGAGGCGCAACCCACTGCAACAGTTGTGGGCGCTGTTCGGGGTCGCGGCGAACAGCATCCGGCTGGGGAACGAGGCGGAGGCGATCCCATTGCTGGAGGAAGCCCTCCGCATCCTGGAGGGACTTCCCAACTTTGCGTCCTCCATCAATACGAACGCGCAACTTGCCCTGGCGCATCATCGCCTCGGCGACGCCGAACGAGCGCTCGACTACGCGGACAGGGTCTTGGGTTTCACGGCGAATCTGCGTCCCACAGTTTATTCCCTGGATGTGGGATTCACCGCCATCGCCGAGGTGTATTTCGAGTTGTGGGAAAAGGCGCTTCAAAAACCGGATGGGACGGTGGACGCCGTCCGCATGAAATACTTCGCCGAGAGGGCGGTCAAACTTTTGCGCGCCTTCAAGAACGTTTTTCCGATCGGTCAACCGAGCCTGCTGTATTACAGGGGATGGTATGAATGGCTGAACGGAAGACGCCAGGGGGCGGTGAAATTGTGGAGGGACGGACTGGAAGCCGCGCGGAAATTCAGGATGCGTTACGAAGAGGGATTGATCCACTTGAAATTGGGCGCCGCGCTTGCGGGAGACGCCGATCTTCGCCGGGAACATTTCAGCGAGGCGATCCGCATCTTCGGGGAGATGGACGCGGTGCCGATGCTCAGGCGCGCAAGGGAATTGGCGGACCAAAGATAACGGTTTCGCGTTGTGCAAACCGTCCCGCAGGCTTGTCCCGAGGTTCAGGCTGCGGGACGATGTATATCATCACCCGTCAACACGGAGGGAAGATGTCAGCGATCACATCCAGCGATCGGGGAAGAGACATTCCGGGTCCGTCGCCTGCGCCGCTGTTGGGCTGGCTGCCGGCGCTTCTTCGATTCGCGTTCCGCCCGTTGGATTCGTTGATGAGCCTGCGGGAACGATACGGAAGCGTGGCGCGGATCGGGGTCGGAAAATATCCCGCCGTTCTGGTGTTCGACCCGGAGTACAACCGCCAGATATTGCGCGACCCCGCCTCGTTTTACGCTTACGACCTGGACCTCGTCCCTGTGGATTTCCCAAAAGAGGGGGCGGTGCGAAACCTGACGACCGGGATGCCCCTGATGAATGGAGCGCGTCACGACGATCACCGCTCGGCGCTGCTTCCCTACTTCCACAAAAAATTTGTCACGCGCTATCACGATTCCTGTGTGGAAGTGACCGAACGAAAACTTGCCTCATGGCGGATCGGTCGGGTGATGGACCTGCGCGCCGAGATGGAACGTCTCGCGATATGGCTGGGAACGGCGCCCGTGCTGGGTCTCGACCCGGAGAAGGAGGGCGAAGCCATCGGCATGCAGCTCGAACGCACGATGAAGATCATCATGCACCCGCTCACGTTGTTGTTTCCTTACGACGTTCCGGGGCTGCCCTTCCATAAACTGCTGAAACAGGCGGACGAAATGGAGCGCGTCGTTAGGATGGTGATCGCCCGCAAAAAGGAGGAGGGACTCGATGGGAAGGACATCCTCTCCGTGATGATCCAGATGCGCGAGACTGACCCCGACAGGCTGAGCGAGTCGGAATTGATCGGTCACACCACCACCATGTTCCGCGGCGGATACAACCCGAACGGCATGGCGTTGTATTGGACGATCTTCCTGTTGAGCCGGCATCCCGAAGCGTTGAAGATGGTTTTGGGGGAACTCGACCAGGCGATGGGCGGGAAGACTCCAACGCCCGACTCCATCGAGAAACTTCCCTGGCTCGAAGGCGCGATCAAAGAAGGGATGCGCCTCTTCCCGGCCGGCACGTGGACCGGACGTCTCGCCATGCGCGAATTCGAACTGGGCGGATATCCCCTTCCCAAAGGCACGTGGATCGTGATGAGTCCCTATGTGGTGCATCGCGATCCGCAGATCTTCCCCGAGCCGTATCGCTTCAAACCCGAACGCTGGCTTTCTGAATATCATTCCGCCTACGAGTTCATGCCGTTCTCGGCGGGACCGCGTTATTGCATCGGCACGTCGCTGGGAATGATGCAGTTGAAGATCGCGCTTTCGATCATCCTGCAGCGATATTCGTTTTCGTTGAAGCCCGGAGCGAAGGTCAATTGTTCCGGCTTGAACTCCATCCGCCCGAAGAACGGACTACCCATGATCGTGAACGAACGCGGCGCGGATTTGCCGGGGACACCCCTCGAGGGCAACATTCATCGGATCGTTCACTTTGATTGATGCGATTCTCGTGATCAGAAATTTGCTGCCATACGTCTGAACCGCGAAGCCCGCAAAGAGCGCTGAAAAAACCTTTTTAGCCTGCGCGATCCTGGCGTGCCGGGCGGCAAAAATTGATTGACGTACGGTGAAGAAATCAGGAAAAGAATCCCAGCCAGAGTTGGTATAAGCCGAAACCCGACAACGCGAGCGCGGAAACGCCCAGCAGGGCGCGGTTCACTTTCGGACCCAGTTCCCTCGCCAGGCTGAAGACGAGAATGATCGCGATCAGGCTTAGCACGATGGTCGCGTAGAACCCCGCAAGGAAACCAATCCCGTTGACCGGAGTCTCGCGCCAGCCTCGCAACAGGATTGGACCCGTGACCAGGCTCCAGTAAATGTACGGACCCGGGCTCAGGGCATTCATCAACGCGGCTTTGAATGCGCTTCCCCGCGCTCCGGAGTCTGTGGAGGGGAGTTTCAAATCGAAATTCCTCCATGCCTTGTACGCGCCGTACGCGAGATACAGGATGAATGTCCCGCCCGCGAAGTGGAGGAAGTGTTCGAACCAACCCGGAACCTGGCTCAGGACAAGCAGGCAAAGCGTAATGATGGGCCCGTCGCTGATCAAAGGCGCGAACGCGGCGGGCAGGGCGCGCCTCCAGCCGCGTTCCAGCGTTTGGGAGATGAGATAGGCAAGGAAGGGCCCCGGCAGGACGGCGGCGGAAAACCCAAGCCCGACCCCCTGAAGGACGTAGAGCCACATGCGGGTTATTCCTCGAACACGAACCTGGTGGGGTCCTGTGTGAAGTTCGACCACGCGATGCACTGTTTCGGGGTGAAGACGTACAGTCCGCCTCCGTCCCACGAATCGGGTTTGGGCGCGTAGCCCAGCTCCTTGTATTTTTTACCGTATGCCTTCGAGAGTTTCTTCGCCAATTCCGGGGAGGGCTTGCCTGCGGGCGCGGCGATCCCTTCGAGGATGATCGCCTGGCTTCCGCTTTCGAGGTGGAGCGCGACATGGGGATTCTTTTCGATGTTGCGCGCGTGACGCGTCTCGGAACTGCCGTCGTAATAGAATTTATCGTCAACGAATACGCCCCAGCGCGGGACGACGTGCGGTCTCCCGCCCTGCGCGTCAGGCGAAGGGAGGCGGACGGAGCAAAGCCAATAGTGTTTGGATTCGGTCAATTGCGCGGCGACCCAGTCCCAGGTCAGGAGGGAGGCGGGTTTGTCCGCGTAACCGGGAGGAAATTTCGGACGCGAGATTTTAGGATCGGACATGGAAAATCCTCCTTTGTTTGAATTTGCCGTTCGTTGTATTCCACCACAGACCGAAGCGATAACCCAGCCAGGCGGTGAGGGTCCCGCCGAGGACATCCAGAATGTAGTGTTGTTTGGTGAAAAGGGTGGAGAGCATGACGATGACGACGATGAAGAGCCAGAGCCATTTGTAACGCGGATACCAGTCGCGGTAAAAGAGGGCGAGAATGACCGTGATGTAAATGTGCGCGCTGGGGAAGGCAGCGTAATCGCCGTCCACGCTTTGGACGAGGAGCAGGGTCTTCGAGAAGATGTCGCTCCCCGTCACCTCGGGATCGGTGACGTAGGTTGGGAACAGGAAGAAGGTCAATACGCCGAGCGTGCAGGCAAGGAAGAGACCGGCAGCCGCGGCGCGAAAACGCGACTCGTTCGTTTTCAAAGCCAACCATCCCACCCCGAACGCCCACAGCGGATAACACAATATGTACGGAACGACCCAAACCGCCCAAAGCGGAAAAATGTCCCAGGGCAATTTGGGTTCGACGCCGCCTTGCAGGAGATGGGTGGCGGGCGCGTAATTGGATTGAATGACAATGATCGCGAGGATCAACAGGAGGCGTTTTTTGAGGGGAGGTTGCATGGTTGACCTTGTTCAGGGTTTGGGCGTTCTTCTTTATGTCATGGATTGCGCTTGTCCGCGGCGCAAGATGCCATCCTGCGTTACGTTTTTGGCGCAGGACGTCATCCTGCGTTACGTTCGTACCCAATTCGAAATCGCTCGAATGTCCTCGGGCGAAGTGCGGCAGCATCCGCCGATCAGGCGCGCGCCCGCCTCGTACCAGACCCTGGCTTCCTCGCCGAACGATGCGTAAACGGGATTGCCGTCCCAATCGCTTTTCGCCGCGTCGTAGGTTTCGCCGGAGTTGGGATACACAAGGATCGGCTTGTCCGTCGCTTTCTTCGCTTCGCGGATCAACGAAGGGATGAACTTCGGCGACGTGCAGTTGACTCCGACCGCCGCCACCTGCGGACTCGACTCGATTTGCCGGATGCACTCTTCCAGTTTTTCCCCCTCATTGACGTGCGCTTCATCGCGGCAACTGAAACTGATCCACGCGCCCACGCCTTCGAACCCGCCCAGGAGTTCGACCAGCGCCCGCGCCTCGATGGGGGTGGGGATCGTCTCGCAGGCGAGCATTTCTGCTCCGGCTTCGATCAACGCCTTCATGCGCGGACGATGAAAATCCATCAATTCTTTTTCGGTCAAGTCGTAATTCCCGCGATACTCGGAACCGTCCGCGAGATACGCGCCGTACGGTCCCACCGACGCGGCGACGAAGGGTTTCGATCTTCCAACGCGATGGGTTTCATCGTTCCAAAATTCGTCCCGCGCTTCGATGGCGAGTTCGACCGATCTCTTGAGCAGGTCAATGGCTTCATCCCTGTTCAAGCCGCGTTTCATAAAGCCCTCGATGGTGGCTTGATAACTGGCGGTAATGACGCAGTCCGCTCCGGCTTCGAAGTAATCGTAATGGAGTTGCTCGATGGCTTCGGGTTTTTCGAGCAGGATCTTTGCGGACCACAGATCGTCCTTCAGGTCGTAGCCGCGGCGTTCCAATTCGGTGGCGAGCGCGCCGTCTATGACGAGGGCGGGATAACGATTCAGTATGGCTGCGATGGGATTCATGCGGCGGAGGATACCATACTCCGACCATTGACAGAAAAGGGCGGAGGGAGTATTATATGTCATATACCGATATATCAAAGATTGAGAATCAGGATAAACCATGTCCACCGATCCAACCTCTTACCTGCCCCTTACCGAACCGACGTTTTACATTTTGTTGAGTCTCGCGCCCGGCAAGAAACACGGCTACGCCATTATGAAGGACGTGCAGAATTTGAGCGGGGAACGCGTCAACTTAAGCACCAGCACGTTGTACACGGCGATCGGCCGCCTGCTGGACCAGGAGTTGATCGAACGTCTCGATGACGGCGACCAGGATCCGGGTCCGGGCTTGCCGCGCAAATCCTACGCGTTGACCGATCTGGGCAGGCGCGTGCTCGAAGCGGAGATGGTCCGTCTGCAGGGGATGGTCAAGGAAGCGCGTTTGCGTCTGCGGGAGGATGAGGCGTGAGGAAACGCCCGGGTTTCATTCGTCGGTTTTACGGACTGCTGTTGAATCTCTTTCCGCAGAATTACCGTCATGAGTATGGTGAGGAGTTGCAGGCAGTGTTCGACCTGACGCTTGAGGATGCGGCAGGGCAGGGCGGCTTGGAACTCGCACAAGTGATCTTGCAGGAATTCGTCAGTCTGCCGAAAGCGATCATCCATGAACACTTGCGGAAACCCAGGTATGGCTTGTCCGCTCAAGCATCCGCCCTTGGAGGAGGCAGTTTCATGAAGACCGTTCCGAAACTTGAGTGGGAGGAACTGGGCTCCTGGAAGGCAATCATTGCCAGTCTCTTGCCCATCTGGTTGTTTTTCTTCGCCCTTACCAATATATCCGGTCCAGTTTTGGAAATCCTGGAAACCATCGCTTTTTACCTCATAATCCCGGTGTGCATCGTTTCCTTGTTGAAAGGGTGGATGACGTTCGATCTGCTTCTGTATTCCCTTCTCCCGATTGCCATCCTTTTCCTGTTCGATGAAATGGACTGGAATTATAGGATCTCCATTCTGCTATTCTGTACGCTCATCTTGACGGTTGGCATAGTCGGCTATCACCGCAGTCTCAATAAAGATTCCATAACGTTAGCCTGGTTGATCTTATTGTTGACTGCCATTGCTGCCTGGCTGTTTGCATCTCATGCAGTGCAAAATTACTGGCAGATGGGCAACGAGACGCCCTGGTGGATCCTTTTCTTCAGTTTTTGAGAAGCGATGATGACGCGCTCCGGCGAAGGAATTGACGTGTGGTTTCCACGCAGGCTCTATGGCTTGCTGCTCACTTTATATCCTCGAAAGTACAGGGATGAGTACGGCGAGGAATTGCAGTCCGTTTTCGATTTGACGCTGGACGATGCGATGCGGACGGGGAGATTTGAAGTCGCGCTTGTTGTATTGCGTGAGTTGATCAGTTTGCCGCCGGCAATCATTTATGAACATCTGCGGGAGAGGAGAAAGGCAAAGATGATTGGAAAATTCTCTTCACGGTTTGATTTTGCGCCGGGTTCGATCCGGGAATTTCTCACAGCGTTATATCCTTTCATCTTGGTAGGATTCATCGAGCCGCTGATGACCGTGCTGATGATATCAAGTTTGTTGACCCCTCGGAGCACGTTGGTCAACGGGATTGGCATCTTTATAGTTGCTTCCCTGGGCATCCTGCTTCTAATTGGGCTTGTCAAAGGCTTGCCGCGCTGGTCGCTGCCCTACCTGGGTTTTGCATTGACGATACTTAGCGTATCTATTTTCTCGTTCTTATTGGACTTAAGATCGTTGCGTTTCCATGATCGGTTGGCGCCGTTGGGCGACTTTATATTTGAAGGGAGTATGTGGTTTGGGTTGTTGGTCGCAATGATCCTGCTGGTGGCGGTTGCAAGGACCTTGCCCGCTTTTGGACGTTTTAGGAACGATTGGACACTTTTGTGTTTCATCCCATACGGCGGGGTGCCTTTCGCCATGATGCTAACGTTCGATGAGTATACGGGCGACGAGCCGTTCATGTTTTTTGGGTTTCTGGTTTTGGCTTTGGGAACATGGCTCTACCTGCACAATAAACACCAGTGGAAACGTTTTGGAGCGCTGTTTGGCGCCATGACCCTGGCAATGTTCATTGGCGCGGCAGGCAAGGCGATCCTGCTTCCAACCCAGCATTGGCTCGTTTTTTTTGATTCAGTCTCCTGGAAGACCGAAGTGATGTTTACGATCCGCACATGGATCTGGCTGGCGCTGATCATGCTTCTGACATCCTTGCTCAACCTGCCGTCCCGGTCGAAAGTGCGCTTGCAGACGACCTGACCTTTGAGTGAGCCGACATGCAATTCCTGCGCATATTTTATGGTTTACTCCTGAATCTCTTCCCGAGAACATATCGGGAAGAGTATGGCGAGGAATTGCAGGTTGTTTTCGATTTGTCCCTCGAGGATGCCCGCAAGATGGGTGAAATCGAGTTTGTGTCGGCGGTGTTCAGGGAATTGCTCGACCTGCCCGGAGCGATCATCTATGAACACCTGCGGGAGATGAGAAGAAAGAAGATGACTGGAAAACCCGCTTCGCGCTTCGACTTTGAGCCTGGTTCGCAAAAAGGCGCTGGCGCCGTTCCTTCTTTTTGGGGCATTGCCGGTATTGCTCACTTTTTTTCAGTCAATGGGTTTTGTGCCGCTTTGGATCGAGATCGTCTTTGTTGTTCTCTTTTGGTTGTCGGGTCTGGGTCTTTTTGTGATCGGCTTTGGAAAAGGAGCCCCGCGCTGGTTTATGCCGTATCTGGGATTGCCGCTGCCGATAATCGCCCTCCTGATATTCAACGGATTGATGGACCCGGAATGGCGCGGCTTTTCGGGTTTGATGCAGTCTCCTTGGTTCGTGCGGCAATTCGTTTACGCGGGTCTTTTGTGGGGATTATTGATTCTCCTGGTTATTCTTCTGGTTTTGATATTCTGGTTGACTCCGGGATTCCGCCCGTTTTATCAGCGCATCAGGAACGATTGGACTCTTTTCTCCTTTGTTCTCTATGGAGCGGCGCCTTTTGCGCTCATCCTATCTTTCGACGATTACCAAAATGAGGAACCTTATTTGTTCCTGTCGTTCCTGATACTCGCGGTCGGGGGATGGTTCTATCTGCGGAATCGTGCGCCATGGAAGCGATTTTGGTCTTTGTTCATCGGACTGGCGCTGTCCATGTTCACGGCGGCAATCGGAAAAGGAATCCTGTACGCGGGTCCGTGGCCCCGGCCGAAATATTTCACGTGGCAAACCGAAATGTTAAGCACGATCGTCGTGTGGATGTGGCTGGCGTTGATCATGTTCCTTCCACTTGCGCTCAACCTGTTGCCGCGTTCGAAGGTTCGTACTGAGGGAGCGTAGAAGCGCGGCATCAGCGAGGAACAAGCGGCTCTAACCCTGGGGCATCCCCGCTCACTGCCCGTGCCCTTCGCCTGCAAGGAGGGTGAAGAGGTCCGATATGACAAAAATCACAAAGCCGTCAATTCGGGAATCTTTTCTCTTTTTTCATAGAATACAACTCCCACACGTTGAATACGTTCGATCACGTCAGGATCGCTGATCATGCGATAAATCGAGAGATCAATGGTGTACGGCAGGGGCAGGTCGTCGAGTTCGCCCATAATTTTGAGGAGGACGTCAAACGTTAGATCTGCGTCGCCGCGCAGGGTCAGGTCAATGTCGGAGCCGTTTTTGTAGTTGCCTTTGGCGCGCGAGCCATACAGGATCGCTTTTTCCACCTGTGGATAATGGCTGAGAACGCTGCGAATCTTTTGGGTGGTGGTTTCTTTCAAGCCGAAGCGGAGGGTCATTGGCGGCCCTCCTTCAACGATAGTAATTTTTCATGCAACTTCGTAAACTGAGGGAAATACTTCTGGAAAACTGCGTTTGCGATTTCTTTTGCTATTTTCTCATTGTAGGTGTGGCTGGTCAGGGTGCGGCTACGGACCATGTCCATCCATATCTCGCCGCTTTCGATCAAGTTGCGTTGAAACGCCAGCCGAAATGCGTCGCGACTGCCGTGAATTTCGGTTTCGCCTTGAGACTCAAAGTAATCTTTCAATGTATTCCATGCCAATTCGTATGTGTACTCAAATGCCTGAATCAGCCCTGTTCTTCCAGTTCGTTCAATTTCCCTTTCTGGATGAACTTTTTCAGTTGCCCCAGGGCTTTTGTGAAGTGATTGAAGCGCTGAATCCAACGCGCGTCTGGTGTGGACATAAATGTATTATACAACAATCAAAGCGCTCTTTTCGCGCGCTTCGGCGGATTGAAATCCTGCCTCAGTTCGTGGAAGTCGGCTCAAAGCCGACTCGCTCGTCAGCGCGGAGCGCTTCCATGTGCTGAGCGGGCGGATTTATCCCCCGCTACATCCCGCCGCGTCCTTCGCCCGCCCAGATCCCTGCGAGGAGGGTGAAGAGGGGATGGGTGGGCGTGGGGTTGTCGTTCATGGCGTAAGCAAATCCGATATAATATTGACAGGAGAACTTGACATGCCAATCATATCCATGTTCTACGGCATCATTATTCGCATGTATTACGCGGACAATCAACAACACCATGCGCCTCACATTCACGCGGAATATGGGGATGCCAGGGCGGTGTTTGCCATTGCGGATGGAGCATTGTTGATGGGCAAATTCCCGAAGAATAAGACTCGCCTTGTGCAGGCATGGATTGAGATTCGCCGCGAAGAATTAAACGCCAACTGGAAGTTGGCGGTCAACAGCGAAGAAATCTTCAAGATCGAGCCTTTGAAATAGGAGCGCAAATGAACCCGTACGTGAAATCTCTTCGAGTGCAGGATGATTACCGCCTCCTGCTTACATTCGAGAACGGCGAAAAGCGGATCTTCGACCTCAAGCCCTTTCTGACTAAAGGCGTTTTTACGCGGTTACAAAATGTTGCCCTGTTCAAAACCGCCCGTGTGGTCGCTGGTTCCGTTGAGTGGATGGGCGAAATTGATTTGAGTTACGATACGCTGTATCTTGCCAGTGTCCCTGTTAAATCCAGTAAAGGCAAAACTCAACCAACGCGGCGAACACGAAGGAACCCTGCGGCTATCCCCGCAAAGCGAACGAAGCAAACACGAGCTAGCATTGGAGCGAAGTAACGAAGAACTCCGAGATCCGCTTCGCGAAAATCTCGGAGTTCTTTTCTCGGCGTGTGTCTCGGCGAATTGAAATCCTGCCCCAGTTCATGAAAGTCGGCTTAAGACCGACTCGCTCGTCAGCGCGGAGCGCTTCCATGCACTGAGCGGGCGGATTTATCCCCGCTCACTAATACCCGCCGCGTCCTTCGCCCCTCCATGTGCCTTGGAGGGCATCAAACAATTCTTCGGCGATTATTGATTTATGTTCCATGATCTGATTTTACAGCAAAAGACTTCGGAGATTTTCAAAATTTCCGAAGTCTCACTTTACTACCCGCCGTGCCCTTCGCCTGTCCATGCGCCTGCGATGTAGGTGAAGAGGGAAGGGTATTGTGGGTTTTCACTATTACTGCTTCCCGAAATATTCTTCGATGGTTTTCACAAAGGACTTGGCTTCTTTCAAAGTGTTTTCGGCTTCGGTGTAATCAATATCCCAAATTTCCCCATAATCGTTGGTTTGACGTTCATCGAAACTGACATGGAGCGCCCGTGAAATCTCTTTCGGAAAGATGCCTGTCTTGATAAATTCCTTGTCGAGAAAGGCAATCGCATGGGTGTGTTTTGAGATGACAATATCTTTGGATGCCGCCAATGCGAGGACGGCATAGAACATTGCATAATAGGCTCGATTGATCGTACCGCGCCAGTAATCCTGCCCAAAGAGAACTTCTGCCTCTTCGAGAGTCTCGCGGGCTTAATCTATTCTTGCGCGAATGGCTTGCTTTTTAGATTCGCTCATCAGACTGCGATTCCCTCTGCCTTGATTGCCTTCAATATGGGTTGACCCTTCAATTGTTCGCCACCAACCAATGTTGTGATCACCACGCCTGAATCCAAACTGACCTCCCACGCCACTTCACGGATCTTCCTGCGTAAGGTGGGATTTACCTTTGTGCGAAGTTCAATGTAGAGGTCAAGGTCTGAATATCTCGTAGGCTTGCCGCGGGCACGCGAGCCATAGACCACCAACCGCTTGATCGGCGTGATCTCTGAAAGACGACTCTTGACCTTGCGTGCAATGCGGGCGTCTCGTGTGGAGAGCATGGTTGTATTATACAACAGCAAAAAGACCTCGGAGTTCTTTGCGCAGCACCCCCGAAGTGGAACGGAGGGGGAAGGAACTCCGAGGTCTCATTCACTACCCGCCACGACTTTGCCCCTCCATGTGCCTTCGAGGAGGGTGAAGATGGGAGGGGTGGTTGCGTTGTTGCTCATGGGTCCATGATACAGCGGACTAAAGTCCCACCTCAGTTCATGAAAGTCGGCTCAAAGCCGACTGGCTCGTCAGCGCGGAGCGCTTCCATGTGCTGAGCGTGTGGATTTATCCCCGCTCACTCTACCCGCCGCGCCCTTCGCCCGTCCATGTGCCTGCGAGGAGGGTGAAGAGGTGAGTTTTGGTTATTGGAATTTTACTTATGTTTATAGCATTTATGGTTGAGGCAGAATTATTTCGACTGGATTGTTGAATTCAAAATCCGAAGCCTTTGTAATATTTTGATCTGTAATGACACCATTGGTAAGGTTGGCATGCGTTGTAACCCAGTAAACTGGGAGATGAGTTAATAAATCGAAGCAAAATTCATCTGAAACCTGAATCTCTTCATTGTTTTTTACAAGTGAAGACGCTACTATGAACGAACGACATTCTTGACCATTATGGGTTTCCAGTTTTGAACCCGAATTTATGATCTTCCCATCCAGTGGATGATAAACAGTAGGCACGCCATTCAAAACATTCTCTATTGCTGCAAAGAGCGAGTAGGAATGGTCATCAGGGCTACAAGTCCATGTTGCGTCGATTTTATTGCATGTTACATTGGCGGTATTGATAAATTCGAAAACAACATCCCCATTTTTGTTATAGTAAATTTCATGAAGAGCATTGGCTGTTGTCATTCCATGACCAGTCGCTTGGCTATTGTCCGCTATCGAGTATTCAATAGTTTTAATTGATTTAAGAGTTTGTAAAGCTTGATCGCGAAATGTAATAGCTTCCTGGTTAAGTTCTAGTTGGGATGTTGAGTTGGATAATAATGAATATTTGGTTAATGTATCAGTACCAACGTTGAAAGTGTACATTGCCCCATCATGCCCGACAAATAACTTGTTCCTTTCATCTGGAGCAGGAAATTCAGGCGGCAATGGCAGTGGATATTCCCGTAAGTAGTTGAAGTCCAAATCGTAGACTGATAATGATCCGTGTTGGTAAAAATACAATTCATTTCGTTCTGGAAGGTATACAGGATTTAGCCTTCTTAATTCAACAGTTATTGAATTGGATGGTTTGCCGATATATGGAAAACCATCAATTAACCTGGATGAACCGTCTGCCTCAACCTTGGCAAATTTCTTTTCAAGCTCGTTTCCAAGGCTGTCGAATATGGGATATGAATAGTACACATCGTCCCAGGGCGTTATAACAAATTGAATTTTAAGGAAGTTTTTTTGCAGACCAACTTCATCTGGAAGTTCAAAATATTTCAAGTTCACATTACGATCGGCGAATGCGATGGTGTTTGTTTCAAAGTTAACAAAGATGTCGTTGGTACCTCTGCTTGAGTTGAATATGAAAGGATTGTTGTATCCAGGTGGAAAAGCTGAAAATCCATTAGGCGCTCTTGGTACTTCTGTTTCTTTGAACTCGTCTGCATAGGGATGGCTTGGACCCTGATTAAATGTTTTTATTGTTGGAGGGTTTCCAAAGGTAATAATGCAACTTCCTGCAAGTATTGTACTATCTGGTTTTATAACAAACCACCGATCTATAGATATGTCACCCGACCCGCCAGTGAAATTGCTACGCAAGCAATTGGACAGATTGACCTCATTGGTCTGAAAAACGTTGCCGTCTTTAGAAATGATCGCATACAAATTAGGACCGACGCCGTATATCGTTCCATCGGATGCAACACCTATATATTGAATATCGCCTGTTTTGATAGTCCACTCCTGCAAAATTGCATTTTGGGATGCTGTTGGATTTTCTTGGGTGGAATCTTGTGAAGTTACGGATTCGGTGGGAGGTTGGCTTGCTGAATTGTCGCCAATCTTAAAGCACCAATAAGGAGTAGAGAATGGACTTCCCAATGGATCTCCTTGTACGAAACAATATTCGCCATTGCTTAATGAATCATTGGGCTTGATTTCAAGTATTTGTTTTTTAGTATCCTTGGGGGTGATTTTATAGGGAATGCCAGTTCCAGTTCTTTCCAAATTCACTAACATAAAATATTGTTGGTTCATTTGTGGATACCACACCCAAAAAACGGGTGTGGGCGATGCGGTTTCAAGTTCAGATTGGATTGCAGAATTACTTGGTTTTCCAGAGTATTGTTTGAGTTCTACAAAAGAATTGCCCTGAATTAGAAAGATGCCATAGTTAGGTAATTCTGGAGTTGACGACTCTGATGACCCCAAAAAAGAACATGCAAGAGTAGTGATTATCAATACGAGTCCGCCCAATGTTGTGTGTATGCTGCGCTTTGTCATCATCTTGACTCCTTTGCTCGATGATATTTAGAAAATGTCACAACGTATTTGATACAATCCCATCTTGAATTATATTTTAGTCGCCGTATTTTTGGGTAGATATGAAACGCCTCGGAGTATCAATTCTCCGAGGCGTTTTTAGCCCATTGTTACGCTTCCAGATCATACCCCTCAGGCAACCAGCAGCAGAGAACCAACTCTCTCGCCGCCTTGACCTCGTCCATGCGACCGAATTTGGTGGTGCTGGGGGCGTTGTGGAGCAGGTCGGGTTGGTTTTTGGCTTCCTCGGCGATCTTGATCAGCGCCTCGGCGAAGGCATCGAGCGTATCCTTGTTTTCGGTTTCGGTCGGCTCGATCATCAACGCTTCGTGGACGATGAGCGGGAAGTAGTTCGTGGGCGGGTGGAAGTTGTAATCCATCAGGCGTTTGGAGATGTCCAGCGCGCGCACGTCGGAGCCTTCGAAGCGTCCCTCCGCGACGAACTCGTGCATGCAGATGCGGTCGAATGGGACGCGGTACGTGTTCCGCAGGCGGGCTTGCAGATAGTTGGCGTTCAAGACCGCGTATTGAGCAATGTCTTTGAGTCCGTCAGGTCCGTGCATGGCGATGTAGGTGTACGAACGGACGAAGCCGCCGCCGAAATGTCCGTGGAAGGCTTTCATGCGACCGATGGATTTTTCGGGTTTGACGAAGCCATACAGCGGAGGCATGTCATCCTCCGCTACCGCGTCCTCGACGATTCCGACCAGCGGCTCGGGCAGGAAGTCCACGAGATGCGCGGCGACTCCCACTGGACCTGAGCCTGGCCCGCCGCCCCCATGCGGGACAGCAAACGTCTTGTGCAGGTTGAAGTGCATCACGTCGAAGCCCACGTCGCCGGGGCGGACGATGCCGAGCAGCGCGTTCAGGTTCGCGCCGTCGCCATACATCAAGCCGCCGCATCCATGCACCAACTCGATCACCTTCTCGATATGTTCATCGAACAGACCGAGCGTGTTTGGGTTGGTGAGCATCATCCCGACGACGGTATCGTCGCAGGCGGCTTCGAGCGCTTTGAGGTCCACGTTGCCGCGTGAGTCGGAGGGGATTTGCACGACGGTCATTCCCATCATGCCGACCGACGCGGGATTCGTCCCGTGCGCGGCGTCGGGGATGAGCATCTTCTTGCGCTTGTCGTCGCCGCGCGATTTGTGATAGGCGCGCATGATGAGCACGCCGGTGAATTCTCCGTGCGCGCCTGCGGCGGGCTGCAAGGTCACGCCTGCGAAGCCGGAGATTTCCTTCAACCATTCCTGCAATTGGTACATCAACGCGAGATTGCCCTGCACGGTCTCAATCGGTTGTAATGGATGCGTGAATAAGAAGCCAGGCAGGCGGCACGTATCTTCGTTGATCTTCGGGTTGTACTTCATCGTGCAAGAGCCGAGCGGATAGAAGCCGCTGTCCACCGAGTAGTTGAACGAGGAGAGATGCATGTAGTGACGCACGACGTCCACTTCGGCGAGTTCGGGCAGGGGAAGGTCAGAGCGGAGGAGATGCTCGGGAGGCAGGGCAGTTTCGGGGACGTCTGAAGCGGGCATCGTCACGCCGATCCGTCCCGGTGAGGATAAGTCGAAAACCGTCGGTTCAACGATCTTGACTTTGGTCTGATCAGGCGCTTCAATCATGACTCACCTCCGACAGCGCTTCGACAAGCGTGTCAATTTCTTCCTTCGTGTTCATCTCGGTCACGGCGATCAGCATGTGATCTTTGAGAGCGGGATAATCCTGACCGAGATCGTATCCGCCGAGGATGCCGTGTTCGAGCAAATGCGCGTTGACCTCCGCAACGGGGCGATCCACGCACAGCGCGAACTCGTGGAAGAACGGCTCGGTAAAACACAGACCCATGCCTTCGATTTGGCTGAGTTGCTCGGCGGCGTAATGCGCCTTTTGATAACAAAGATTCGCAACCTGACGCAACCCCTTTTTGCCAAGCAGCGAAAGATAAACCGCTGTACCGAGCGCGATCAAACCTTGATTGGTGCAGATGTTGGACGTGGCGCGTTCGCGTTTGATATGCTGTTCGCGCGCGGTGAGCGTGAGGACGTAAGAACGCTGTCCCTTGTTGTCCACCGTTTCGCCGACGAGACGCCCCGCCATCTTGTGGACGTATTGCTTGCGCGTCGTGAAAAAGCCGACGCTTGGTCCGCCGTACCACATCGGGATACCCAGTGGTTGCCCATCGCCCACGACGATGTCCGCGCCCATTTCGCCTGGGGTCTTGAAGAGGGCGAGGGCTGTCGGGTTCGCCACGACACATACCAGCGCGCCTTTTGCGTGCGCGGCTTCGATGAGTTGGGTGTAATCGTGGACGCGCCCGAAGAAATCGGGATACTGGACGATGAGGAGGCAGGTGTTCTCATCGGTGAGGGAGGCGAGTGATTCAAGGATGTCGGTGGAGGAGTCGAGATTAGAGATTAGGGAATTGTCTTCGCCCGCGAGTTCGAGTTCCATGCCTTGCGTGTACGTGCGTACAACGGCGCGATATTGAGGGTGTACGGTGGGAGAGATGACGACTTTCTTGCGTTTGCCTCTGAATTGCGCATACGCCAGGTTAACGGCTTCGGCGGTGGCGGTGGCGCCATCATAGTGCGAGGCGTTCGAGACATCCATGCCGGTCAGCGCGCACATCAGGGATTGATACTCGAAGATGGCTTGCAGTGTGCCTTGCGAGATCTCGGGTTGGTATGGAGTGTATGCGGTATAGAACTCGCCGCGCCGCAGGATGTGGTCAACGACGGAGGGGATGTAGTGATTGTACATGCCCGCGCCGAGGAACGAGATCAAATCGCCGCGCACGTTTTCGTTCGCCTGCGCGAGACCTGAGAGTTCGTCCAGCGCCTCCATTTCGGTCAACGCGGGGGGAAGGTCGAGGTTGGGGAAGCGATGTTTGGCAGGCACATCTTCGAACAAGTCATCGAGCGACTTGACGCCGATCGTCTCCAGCATCGCATCCCGTTCTTTGGGACTAATAGGTATATATGTCATGGTGGTCTCCGAGTCTCGTGGTCTTATAGTCTCGTAGTTTTATAGTCTTGAGTCTGATAGTCTTATAGTCTCGTAGTCTTATAGTCTCGAGTCTGATAGTCTTATAGTCTTTAGTCTTGAGTCTCATAGTTTGATAGTCTCTGGCTTTCGCTCTGCGACTATGTGACTATCAGACTATTCGACTATCAGACTCTCGGACTATCCGACTATCAGACTCTCAGACTATCAGACTAATGGCTTCTCTCCTCGCAATACTTCTCGTACGCGGCGGAGTCCATCACCTCACCGGCCGAGGCGCCTTCGAGCTGGATCATCCAGGCTTCACCGTAGGGGTCGGAGTTGATGGTTTCAGGTTTGTCGGCGAGGGCTTTATTGACGGCGATAACTTTTCCGCCCGCGGGGGAATAGATCTCTGCCGAGGCTTTGACCGACTCGACCGAAGCGATGGCTTTGCCTGCCTCGATCTCATCGCCTTCGTCCACGAGGATCTCGACGAAGACGATGTCGGAGAGTTGACCCTGGGCGTAGTCGCTAAGACCCGCCTTGCCGGTTTCAGGGTCGAACCATTCATCGGATTTGGTGTATTTCAGATTGGCGGGAGCGTTCATGTTTTATCTCCTTTTGGATATGTATCGCGACATTCATGTCGCCTTGTGATGTTGCGACTTGAAAGTCGCGTTACAAATTTGGCGAATCAAAAAGGCGCACGGGTATTATCGTGCGCCTCTGTAATGGGACCTGAGAGATTAGTTAGCCGTATAGTCCTGGAGTCTGATCGTCTTACAGTCTTGGTTGTTGACTATGAGACTAACTGACTATCAGACTAACTGACTATCAGACTAACTTTACACCGTCGGTATCCCTTGCCGGGAATTTTCCAGAGTTTTGTCGGGGCAGGGTCCTTTTGCCTGAGAGTTTCACCTGGTTTCGCCTTGCCAGATTTGCACCTTCGGCGTCCTCACGCAACACGCTCCACGTATCGCGCTTGGATCTCTTCCCTGTTGCCCGTTATGTTGTGTTTCGATTCTACGGTTGAGGGGGAGGAGAGTCAAGAGGAAGAAACTCACGGTTTCGGATCGGGTCACGGCGTTATCGTCGGAACGAATTTGGGCTGCTGCATTTGGTCCATCAGGGTTTTGTATTGGGCGATGAGGTCCCGATGATCCGGGTCGCCGATCAGGTTTTGTAATTGATAGGGGTCTTCCAGAAGATCGTAGAATTCCGGATAGCCGTCGTTTTCGCCGTAAAAGTATCGCTCCGAGCGAACTCCCACGTAACTGCCGTCGAGAATTCCGCCTTCGAGCAGGAGATATTCCCGCCAGGGTCCGTCCCCCCGCAGGAGTTTGGCGAGGGATTCGCCGTCCATCGAGGCAGGGATGGGGATTCCCGCCAGATCGAACAACGTGGGGGCGATGTCAATGTTGGCGGCGAGTTTGTTTTCCACGTACGGCACAGGGACGAGAGGCGGATAGCGGATCGCAAACGGGATGTGGACATTTTCCTCGTAATACCTGTTCTTCGATGATCCGAATCTGTGCTCACCCAAAAACTGCCCATTGTCCGAAATGAAAACGACCATCGTCCTGTCCAGTTCGCCCGAACTTTGCAATTGGGCAATGACCCTGGCAATCGTGCGATCGAGCGAGATCAGGGTGAGGAGTTGGTCGCGCCTGTACGCGTCGATTTCAACGATCTCCTCCTCGGTTAGGAGGGGGCGATTGGCAAGCCACGCCGGTTTATCCGACATATCCTCCTCGTTGAAGCTGGGCGGGCGGTGCGGTTCAAGATCGGTCAGCAAGCCTTCGTCCTCCGCTGCGGGTGTGGTCGGGCGGTGGGGGGCGTTGGGCGCAAAGAGCAGGATGAACGGCTTGTCCTGCCGGGCGGCTTTATCCAGAAAATCCACCGCATAGTCGCCGAGCGCGTAGGTGACATACTGGTCTTTGTGACGGAGCCATTCGCCGTTGACGTTGAGGTCGGGGCTGTAGTAGACCGTCTCGCCTTTGAAGAAGGATACCCAGTAATCGTACTCGGGGCGCGGTTCGCCCTTCCATGAATTCAGGTATTTTCCCACCAGGCCGGTGTAATAGCCGTTATCGCGCATGACTTCCATAAAGGTTGTGTGATTCAATTTGTCTTCGTTCTCGCGCACCCCGTGGTTGTGCGCGTACATGCCGGTCAATATGCTGGCGCGGCTGGGACAACACAGCGGCGTGGTCACGAATCCGTTTGCGAACGTCACGCCCTGATCGAGGATCAGGCTTTGTGTGTTGGGCATGTACTCCATTGTGTCGAGCCGCTGATCGTCCGTGACGATGATCAGGAAGTTCGGGCGCCGGTCTGTTTGATAGGGCGCCGCGCATGAGGCGATCGAAAACAGCATAAGCAGGGCAAGTACGGCTTTGTAAAAGAGATGTGTTTTTCTTCGCATGTGTTCTCCCGGGGAAGTATTGTATCCCGGTTTAATAAAGAACAACGCCCCGGCGTCGCAACCGGGGCGTTATGTCCATGGGTAACCTGTTATTTCTTTGCCACTTTGCGCGGGGCGCGTTTGGGTTTGGCGGGAGGTTCCTGGGGAGCGGGGGTTTCCTCGGGCGTAGCGGCGGGTTCTTCGGAAGCCGGAGCAGGCTCGGGGTCCGGTAATGAGGCGGGCGCGGGCGGAGTCGCAGGCTCGGGAGGCGCTTCGGCTTCGCTCAGCGTCCCGTTCAGGCGGGCAAAGTAATCCTTGACTTCGGCGTCGTTGTAGAAGACCAGCGCGAGGATGCCGACCGCCATCGAGAAGACATTGCCTGCCAGCACAGCGGCAATCTCGAAGACGGCGATGTTGGTGGATGGCTTTACGCTTTGCGGCGGGTTGCTGAACAGTTTCGCGGCGTAGATCAGTTCGAAGACGCCCAGGACGGCGGGCAGGATGGTGAGCGGGGTACAGATCATGCCGACGATGGTGGCAAGCGCGGTGCCGGAAGCGGCGAATCCCCAGAACAGGTTGACGACGCCGCTGACGAGAGTCATCCAGGCGATGACCTGGACGAGGGTGGGTTTTTGTTGTGCGTTCATGAGTTTCTCCTGAATGATGTCACTTTGGTATACGCCGTTTCAGGAGACGGGTTGCAGGGTCGGCATGAGGACATCGCGCGGCGCGGTGTGTTGCGTCAGTCCGGCACGCCTGCGGCTTTGAGGTCTTTGAGGTTCAATTGCAGGGTCGTGCGCCCGTTCCATTCGTTGGCTTCGAGGGTGTACATCACGTCGAGGCGTGGGGGCAGGGAGGGCTGCAGTTCCCCCATGCGGAAGCCGATGGCGTCGTAGGTCGCGCCGCGCGAATCCTCGAGGGATAGTTTGAGATGTTTGCCCTCCGCGCCGACGGCGCGCGACGACCTGACCTTGACATCGCGCGAGACGAAGACCGCTTCGGGATTCCCATAACCGGTTGGTTCGAGATAAGTGAGTTGTTTCAACACCTCGAAATTCAACTCTTCGAGCGCGATCTCCATGTCTGCGGTGAGGGTCTGGCGCAGGTCCCTGCCTGCGAGTTGTTCCTTTGCGATCATTTTCATGCGGGTCACGAATGCGGGGAGGTTTTCGTTTTTTATTGTGAACCCCGCCGCGGCGGCGTGACCTCCGTGGCGGACGAGCAGGTCCCTGCATTGGTCGAGCGCGTCGGTGATGTGGAACTCGGGGATGGAGCGGCACGAGCCGCGCGTTTCCTCGGCTCCCTTCGCGGCGACGATGGCGGGGCGGTAATAGATTTCGGTCAGTCTCGAGGCGGCAAGCCCGACGACGCCGGGGTTGAATTCTTCGTGCGCGGCAAAAAGGAGGTATGCATCGGGGTCTTCGCCGAGGGCGATCTCCTCCGCTTTTTGTTGCATGGACCTGGTGATGCTTTGTCTTTGGCGGTTCTGCACGTCGAGTTGCTGGGCGAGTTGGCCGGCGCGCATGATGTCTGTGGTGGTGAGCAATTCAAAGGATGCCAACGCGGATTCGAGCCGGCCGGAGGCGTTGAGGCGCGGTCCGAGCATGAAGCCGATGTGACCGGCTGTGATCTTGTCGAGTTTGATCTGCGCGACGCCCGCCAGCGAGAAGAGTCCCTGGCGCTTCGTTTCGCGGATCTGTTTGAGTCCCTTGCGAACGAGGACGCGGTTCTCGCCGACGAGCGGGGCGAGGTCGGCAACGGTGCCGAGGGCGACGAGATCGAGAAGATCGTCAAGGATGAAAGATGAAGGCTTGCCCTGAGCGAAGTCGAAGGGATGAAGGATGAATAAAGCCTCTGCCATCTTGTATGCGATACCAACGCCGGCAAGGTCTTTATCTGGATAAGCATCGCCGGGTTGTTTGGGGTTGATGACCGCCAGGGCGGGGGGCAGGTTGGAGCCGTCGGGGTGGTGATGGTCCGAGATGATGAGGTCCAGCCCGATGGTTCGCGCGTGAAGCGCTTCGTCGGGCGAACGGATGCCGCAATCCACGGTGATGACCAGTTTGACGCCGTCCGCCTGGAGGGAATCCAATGCGTCCTTGTTGAGTCCATAGCCTTCGTCGAAACGATTCGGAATGTAGCCGTGTGCATTGGCTCCCAACTCTTGAAGCGCCTCCACCAGGAGCGCGGTGGCTGTGACGCCGTCCACGTCGTAATCGCCATAGACGGCGATGGGTTCGTCGTGTTCGAGCGCAAATTTAATGCGGTCAACGGCGGCGTTCATGCCGATGAGTTGGAAGGGATCGGTTTCCGAGATCGGTTCGGCTTTGAGGAAGGCGCGCGCCTCGGCGTCGGCGCTGTAGCCGCGGTTGAAGAGGATCTGCTTCAGAACGTATGGGAATTTCGAGAGCGCGTCGTCGGCGTGTGGGGTGACGGGAGGTTGTATGACCCAGCGTTTATTGTGCATTCGGCGGGAATCCATTCGTTGTGTAAATTTCAAAGTTGAGGGTTGCCTGCACAGTATAAACTGTGATCGGATTTGGGGACAAGTGTATAATGAGCCGCACGGAGGCATCATGTACGTACTACGACCCGACGAGAAGACAACGCCCGTGATGTTGTACACGCAGGATACGCTGGTGCGCGGGGAGGTGGTTTCGAAACAGAACGTTTTGCGCGTGAACATCTGGCTCCGCACGGACGGCGCGCCGAAATACATGCACGTTCTCAAGCCGCAGGTGATCGTGTTCGGGGGGACGCCGGTGAAGCCGTTGTCCTTTGCCGAGATCTTTTTCCCCACGTCGCAGTTGATCGCGTTCCATACCCTGCCGCCCACCGACGAGCCGCTGGATTACGATCCCAACGAAGCGAACCGCATGATGCAGGACGTACAGGCGCTGGTGGGGACCTTCGTCGTGAAAGGGAAGATCCGCATCTCGACCCAGACGGAACTTGCCACCAGCCTGGAGGTGGCGCGCGTCTCGTGGATGTCCGTTTATGAGGCGGAGATCATAAATCCCTACCTGCCGCAGATGCCGCCGTTGCATACGCCGATGATGCTGGTCAATCCGGATCGGGTCGCGTTTGCGGTGGGGGCATAGAACGCCATTGTTCTTCCAGGACCTGTTTCTCCATTCGTAAATGGGGAAGAATGACCATCAGCGCCAGCCCCGTGATCCCTGCAATCGCCGCTCCAACCAGGGGCGCAGTTTTTATCGAGAAGAGGGAGGCGAATGCGATTTTCTCCCCAACGACCCATGCAAAAACACAAGTGACCAGCCACGCAAACAGGCGGCCGGAGGAAATGCTTCTGTAAAGAGCGAAGGCGGTTGACAGCCCGATGCTTCCGCCCATGAACATTCCGAAAATGATCCCCGCGGTCAGCCAGTCATCGGTCAGGCGGAAGGTCAGGAACGCGCCCGCCCGCGCTCCCAACGTGAAACCGATGGCGTTGGCAATGATCCACCGCGCGGAGCCAAGCGGCAGATCGGCTCTTCGGAATGCGAGTTGCTGCACGAAGCCGACCATCATCCCGAAAACAAGATCGCCCAAAATCAAGCCGATGTACCCCGGTATCACGGAGGGAACCAAACCGTGATCCGTTGCTCCATGCAGGCTGCCCAGCGTAAAGCCCATGGGATTCAGGATCATCCACTCCAGATAAAATCGTTTTCCTGGTCTCATTATTGATAAGCAGCCTCCGGGGATTTTATCGGTTTATATCATGGAATTGAGGGGGATGGGAGGCAGGGACTCGCGCCATTTATCGGGAACATCTCATGTTATAATCCGCCAGGTTGACATGGACGCCAAATCAGACCCGGAGGATGCCTCATGGAAATTGCAGTTCAGGAATTCAAGCATTGCGATATGATCACGGTCAGGGGTCGCGTGGATAGCGCCACCGCCCCGAAACTGGCGCAGGCGCTCGAAGCCGCGAGCGAAGGCGGAAAATACAAACTGGTGATCAACATGGAAGGCTTGGAATACATGTCCAGCGCGGGTTTTCGCGCCCTGCTCGCCGCCCAACGCAACTGCAAAAAATACAACCGCGGCGAGGTCGTGCTGGCTTCCGTTCCTAACCGTATCCGTGACGCGCTCGAACTGGCTGGTTTTACCGAATTGTTCAAAACCTTCGACGACCCGATCTCCGCAGTGGGGCATTTCTAAACCGCTCCGAAATCAGCCTCATAGCATTCCAGGATGTCAAAGAAAGGAAGCCTTGTCCGGACGCCGATGAGGCGTTATTAACCCATTCGATGCAAACCGTTCAATTTGCCGCAAAGTTCGAATACCTGGACGAAATCCGCGAATTTGTCGGGAACATTGCGCGCGCCGGCGGTTTCAACGACAAGGAGATCTACAACATCCAACTGGCGACGGACGAAGCAGCCTCGAACATCATCGAACACGCCTACGAAGGCGTTGGCGATGGACTGCTCGAAATTTCATGCGGCGTCAAAGGCAACGTCATCACGATCATCCTTGTGGATCACGGCGAGCCGTTCGACCCGTCCGAAGTGCCGGCGCCGGACCTCAAGGCGGATCTCTCTGAAAGAAAGATCGGGGGATTGGGCATATTCCTTATGCGTAAGTTGATGGACGAAATTCATTACAGCGCGGAACCAAAGAAGAATCGCAACACACTGAAAATGATCAAGCGGAGGGGATGACCGGCATGTCCGCCGCCACTCGTTCGCCACAGCCACCGGATTTGGGCGATCTTGCTGCGCTTGGGGAACAGATCGTCAGCGCCACCTCGCTTGCCGCCCAGCGCGACCAGATCCACGCGGTCGTTGCCGGCCTCATCAAAGGGCATGTGACCGTCTGGCTCCAGGACAACCTCTTCCGCCTGCCCAACGTGGATCACGAAGGGACCTTTACGCAACCGCCTCCCTCGGCGGCGATGCGGCGCGCCATGCGAACGGGACAACCGACCATCAGGAATGATCGCGGGACGATGGGCAGCGCTTCACGCGCCGCCTGGGTTGTGGTCCCCCTTACCGAACATGGGATTACGCTGGGAGCGATCCAGATCAACCGCCCGAAGGGACCCGCCTTCAAAAAAAGCGAACTCGATCTTTTGAAGGGCATGGCGGGCGTGATATCCATGGGGCTGGTCGCCTCGCATCGCGTGGCGGTGGAACGATTCAGACTCAATCAGTTGAACCTCGTGCGCCAGGTCAGCGCGCAGATCGCCAACACCCTCAGCGTGACGGAACTCTCCGAGCGCGTGACCGAATTGATCCAGAAGACGTTCAATTATTATTACGTCGCCATTTTTACCGTGCGGGAGGACACTTCCTCCCTGCGTTTCCGCGCCAGCGCGACGCCGAAGAATCTGCCTCGCAAGGGCAGGCGCAAAAAAAGAGTCGCTTTGGATGTGGAAATGGGCCAGGGGTTGATCGGGCAGGTTGCGGCGGAGGGAGAGCGGATCCTCGTCACCGACGTGCAAAAGGACCCGCGTTATCGTTTCATTGACGCGCTTCCCGAAACGCGTTCCGAAGTCGTCATCCCCTTGAAGATCGAAGGGCGCGTGCTGGGCGTGCTGGATGTTCAAAGCGACCGCTTGAACGCCTTCCATCCGAACGACCTTTTGATCCTCGAGGCGCTGGCGGATACGGTCGCCCGTGCGGTGGAGGGGGCGCGCTTGTACAGCGACCTGCGCCGACGCGCCAATCAGTTGACCCTCATCGCGGAGGTCAGCAAGAGCGTCAGTTCGTCGCTCGACCTGCGCGTGCTGATGGAGAACGTCGCCACGTTGATCCATGATCGGTTCGGATATCCCCACGTCCATCTTTTCACCGTGCATCAAAACCGCCGCCTGATCGAGTACGTGGCGGGAAGCGGCAGAAGAAGAACCGGGTTGCCGGGCTACTCGCTTTCGCTCGACGATGCGGAGGGCATCATCCCCTGGGTTGCGCGAAAAGGACAGACCATCCTCGCGCGCGACGTAAAAAAGGACAAACGTTATCGCCCGTCGCCGTTCCCGCCGGAAAACACGCGCTCGGAACTTTGTGTGCCTCTTTTGTTCGACGAGGAGGTCGTCGGTGTGCTGGATATTCAATCGGACAGACCCAACGCTTTCACCGACGACGACCGCATGATCTTCGAGGCGGTGGCGGATAATATAGCGACCGCCATCCACAACGCCGACCTGTACCGCACGGAGCAGTGGCGGCGGCAGGTGGGCGAGAGTCTGCAAGAGGTGTCGGGCTTGATCTCGGCGGAGGCGAGTGTGGACGACGTGCTGGAAGCCATCCTCTCCGAACTGGATCGCAATTTGCCGGTGGATATTTCCGCCATCTGGCTTTTGGATGAGGACGAGTTGTACCTTGCCGCCTGTCACAATTGCGACGAGGACCTGCTCGAACAATTGCTTTACTCGAACCCCGACGCGTACAACGCCCTGACGAACGTGTTGTATTCCGATCAGCCGATCATTCGCAAACCCACCGACCCGATCTGGATCACCGGGCTGGCGGCCGGGTTCGAACAAAGTTACTCAGGGCTTGCCGTTCCCATGCGCATCGGAGATCATCCGCTCGGCGTCATCACGTTGTCTCATCACACGTCCGGCCGGTACGGCCACGAGGCGCAGAGGATGACAACCACGTTCGCCAGTTACGCCGCGGTCGCCATCGAGAACGCGCGCCTGTACGACGCCGCGCAGGAACAGGCGTACGCCTCCGCCGCGTTGTTGCAGGTGGCGCAGGCGGTCGTGAGTCTGAATGACCTCGACGAGATCCTCGGCACGATCATCCGTATCATGCCAATCCTCGTCGGCGTCGAACGCGCTGTCCTGTATCAGTGGGACGCGGACAACGATCTTTTTATCCCGTCGCAGGAGTACGGCTTGAGCCGGGAGGAATCGAGTGAATTTTGGAATCGCTCATTCTCCCCGGGCGAATTTGCCTTTCTGGACGCCTGCCGCGATGAACTCGGTTTGCGCGTCTGCCTGCTCGATGACAAGAGCGGCTTGCGCGCATGGATTTCGGCGGACCCCGCGCAGGCAGCCGACCTGGGTCACCCCGGCGCGTTCCTGTTTGCGGTTCCCATCGCGGTCAAGGGCGCGCTGTACGGCGTGATGCTCGTCGAGGAAGCCCCCGGCGGACTCCGCTTCCGCACCCGCCGGCTCGAGATCATCACCGGCATCGCGCAACAAGCCGCAATGGCGATCCAGAACGATCTCCTGCAAAAGGAGATGGTCGAACGGGAACGCCTCGAAACGGAAGTGCAGCTGGCGCGCCAAATTCAGCAGACGTTTCTCCCCGAATCCCTGCCTCAATTTTCAGATTGGGAACTCGCCGCGCACTGGAAGACCGCCCGTCAGGTGGGCGGCGATTTCTACGACGTGTTCGACCTGCCGGATGACAAACTCGGCCTCTTCATTGCGGATGTTTCCGACAAGGGCGTTCCTGCCGCGCTCTTCATGGCTCTTACGCGGACGCTCGTCCGCGCGGCTGTGATCGAGACCACCTCTCCCGCCGAAGCCCTGCGGCGGGTGAACGATTTCCTCGTCCCGGATACCAAACAGGGAATGTTCGTCACCGCGGTCTACGCCGTGTTGGACATGAACAGCGGCGAATTGACCTACGTCAACGC
>SZPG01000052.1 GCA_030263595.1 Chloroflexi bacterium CFX6 | reverse complement strand
TTGTATATTGTGTGATGTCATTCTGAGCGGAGCGAAGAATCTCTGAGATTATCGTAGAGACCCTTCGCTGGCGTTCAGGGTGACATCATGAGAAGTCAGGTCATGGGTGTAGGGGAGGCGGAGGAGGTCGGAGGGGGTGATCATCAGTTTGGATTCAGCCGCTTGTCGGCGGATGTGCAGTAGCGATCTACTGGATTCCAAATAATTCACTCACGTTAATTGGTCATCGTAATGCGACATTCATGTCGCTCTTGCCCAGGAAACGCCTGAAAAGCGAGACGCTACGCAGTCTCGCGTTACGGGTATCATTGCGTAACGTGAGTTACTCATTCCTGAACTGCAAACAATAGTGATGGAAGGTATTGCTCACCCACGCGGAGCCCAGCCCGAACGGTGAAAGTCGCTGATTGTCCTGTACCCAAATCTTTTCATCCTTTAAAGCGTAAACTTTACCAAGTTCCCTTCCAATATCCCACGCCAGCGGATAGATCTTTCCTCCCTTCTTCACGTTCTTGACGATGATCGTGAGATAGGCTTTTTCCCGTAGTAAGGGCTTCAACCCTTCATAGATGCCGACCAACTTTGCAAGAAACTCATCGTAATCGCTGATATTTCCCATATCATTCGGGTCGTCCGAATAATGGACATCCAACTCGGCAGAGGAACGCCGCTTCTTTTGGGTCTCTGCGCCTCGCGCGCGGAGCATGTCCCAATAAGGCGGCGATGTGACCACGTAATCTATGATTGGTAATTGGTAATCGGTAATTTTGGCGGCATCGCCATTGACGACCTTCGACGTTAGACCTTCGACCTTTTCTCCAAGAGCTTTCCTTTCCTCCTCGATGATCTGTCTTGCGATCTTCGCGTATTTGGGGTTCAACTCGACGCCGTAGGAATTTCGCCCGGCGCGCAGCGCGGCGACGAGGGTCGAACCGGTGCCTGCCATGGGGTCGAGGACGGTTTCGCCTTCCTTCGTGAAGAACTCGATGAATTCCTGCGCCATCGTCTCCGGGAATTTGGCGGGATGCGCCAGGACTCCCTTTTTGCGGGGAGGCGGGTTGTGGATGAACCACGATTTTTGGAACTTCAGCCATTCCTTGTTGGTGAGATCGTTGAGTTTGTTTTTCATGTTTTTCATTTTGTCGCTGCGAGTCTTTCCTGACACCGTTCGTCAGGACGGTGCGAGAAGCAATCTCCTCGCCAATGGGGAGATTGCTTCGTCTTCGGCTCGCAATGACATCATGGCGTCGGCGTTCCCGTCGGCGCGACGTACGTCACATCATACACGATGAAATCCGAAAACGTAACGCTGACCGGCGTATCTCCCGCGCCGCGCGCAAAGACGCCGAACGCGCCGCCCGGCGAACCGGGATCGTTGATGCCGAATTGAAAGCGTCCGTTGAGGAAGAGTCTCATTTCGTTTCCCGCCGCCCAGACCCCGATCCGCACTTCGCCTGGCGCGCCCGGAGGCGCATCGCCGCTGGGGATGGGTTCCTGCACCAGCAGGCGCACACTCGACCGATACCGTTCGGCGGAGACCATCGAGTTGCAGGTCAGCGTGAAGCGATAGAACGAGTCGCCTGTGGAGCGGATGATGACGCCGTAACTATCTTCGCCGCGGCACAGGCTGGGACGCGCGGTGATCTCCGCATAGAAATCGCCGAAGGTCGCTTCGCGATTCATGCTGACGAGGTACACGCCCGGCTGCGCGGCAAGCGTCAGGCGGCTGCGGCTGACGGCGGCGCTGCCCTGGTCGGAGACGGCGGTGTCCCACGCGGAATCGTCCGGGAAGTCGTCGTCGAGAAGGATCGCGCCGATGCCGGGACTCATCTCCGGCGCCGCAGTGTGGGTGGGAACAGTTCTCAGCGTGGGAGTGGCTGATGGGGGGAACCAGACGATGGTCGGAGTCGGAGGCGGCGTGTCGGAGGGGGGAGGAGTCCCGGTGGGCGGAGTCGAATCCAAAGGGAGGCAGGATGCCAGGAGGAGAAATCCGATCAAAAGGAAAGAAGGAGGAAAACGTCGCATGGAATGATGACAATCTTCGTGAGGAATTTATTTCAAGGTGTTGTACAATAACGTAAATTATTCTACCGCTAAATGCGGCATTTCATGGCGCATAAGGAGACTCTATGACCGGGAAACTCGTGCTGGTGACCGGCGCCTGCGGTGAGATTGGTCAGGCGTTGGTGCAGGGACTGGCAAAACAGGGCGGGTACAAAATCGTTACGGCGGATCTGGCTCCGCTGCCCGAAAGCATCCGGGAAATGTCGGCGGAGCACGCGCAGGGGGACCTGGTGTACAAGATCAAAACCTTCTACGATTATGATTTCGACGTGATCTTTCACCTGGCGGCTTCGCTTTCCTCGAAGGCGGAGATATCGAGCGAGGAGGCGCATCGCATCAACGTGGAAGGCACGATGCAACTGCTGATGATGGCGGCGTATCGTTCGGAGAAATATGGAAAGTCCGTCAGGTTTATGTTTCCGAGTTCGATCGCCGCGTACGGCATGTCGAACCTGGAGGAGAAGAAGGCGAAGGGGGCGGTGACGGAGGAAGCCTGCAACACGCCGCACACCATGTATGGGTGCAACAAATTGTATTGCGAAAAACTGGGCGTGTATTACAGCAAATACTACGGTCAAAAACATCTGGATGACGATCCGCCTCATTTTCTGGACTTTCGCGCCATCCGTTTCCCGGGCCTGATCTCCGCCTTCACCCTTCCCAGCGGCGGGACGAGCGACTACGGTCCCGAAATGCTCCACGCCGCCGCGCAGGGCAAACCGTACGTGTGTTTCGTGCGCGAGGATACGAAGATCTCGTTCATGGCGATGCCCGACGCGATCAAATCGTTGTTGATGCTGCTGGATGCGCCGGGCGAGCAATTGAATCGCCAGGTCTATAACATCGCCGCGTTCGCGATCACGGCGGGCGAATTCCGCGAGCGGGCGTTGAAGGCATTCCCCGGGGCGCAGATCACGTTCGAGCCGAGCCCGCGCCGCCAGGGCATCGTCGACTCGTGGCCCCAGGACGTGGACGATACGCTCGCCCGCAGCGAATGGGGCTGGAAACCCGATTACGACGCGGATCGTTTCTTCGACGAATACTTTTTGCCGGAGATCAGGAAGCGATATGGGAAGTGAACAGGCGAGGCGCGTGTGTGATTGGCGCGCGCGCTCATGCGTGCATTCGTGACTTTATTCGCGGATGGTTTGCAAAATACAATCCCTGCCCTCGACTTCGCAAGGAGTTAAACGTCCCGAAGGATCGCTTGCATCCATCTTCGGGACGGTTTCGACTGAAATGAAACGCGCCCAAATGTTATAATCCCGCCGATGAACAAAACAAGCGTCGCATTCATGGGCGCGTCCTTCGTCGTCCTGCTCTTGATCGGCGCGGCTCTATCCGCAAAGGGAGTGAACGCCGCGCCGGAGCCGCAGGGATTCGTCACCGCCACGCCGGGACCGGACGGACGCATCACGTATATCGTCGTGGAGGGGGACACCTGTTCGAGCGTCGCGCTCGATCACGGAATCACGGTCCAGCAGTTGCGTCAGTTCAACACGCGCCTGGACGATAACTGCACGATCACCCCCGGACAACAACTCATCGTCGGTCTTGCCGCCCCCGAAACTGCCCCGTCTCCCGAAGCCTCCCCCACGCCGACGCCTTCCAACGTGACCCCCACCCCTTTTACCGGCACCACCGAAGTCTGCGTCCTCCTGTTCGATGACGTGAACGGCGACGCGCTCCGCCAGGAGACCGAATTCGGCATTGACGGCGGCGCGGTCAGCCTCACGAACCTGAACGGCTCCTACTCGCAGACCCAGAACACCACCTCCGCCATTGACCCGGACCTGGTCGAGCCGATTCGCACCTGTTTCCAGGACGTGCCGCCGGGACAATACAGCGTCAGCATGGCGATCCCCGACGGTTACAACCCGACCATGTCCCTGAGTTACACGCTGGAGATCAAAGCCGGCGACCGCGCCTCCGTGGATTTCGGCGCGCAATCCAAAACGGCGACGCTCGGGGAACCGGTGGAGGAATCAACCGGCGGCGGGAGTCGTTCCCCCATGCTCGGCATATTCGGCCTGCTTTTATTGCTTGGCGGGATCGGCTTGGGCTACCTCGCCTACCGCTCCAACCAGCCGAAAAACAAACTCAAGGGAAGCCCGTTGACCAAAAGATAACCCGTCCCCCCACTTTCCACTTTCCACTCCCCACTTCCCGCTTTCCACTTTCCACTTCCCACTTTCCACTTTCTACTTTCCACTCTCCACTTTCCACTTTCTACTTTCCACTCTCCACTCCCCACTTTCCACTTTCTACTTTCCACTCTCCACTCCCCACTTTCACCCTTCCGATTACCCCATCGGATACCTCATCCTCTGTCCCCCGATCAGATGCAAATGCAAATGGAACACGGTTTGACCGCCGTCAATGCCCGTGTTCGTGATGAGGCGATAACCGTTCCCGTCAATCCCCTCCTCCCTGGCGAGTCGCGCCGCAGTCGTAAAAAGATGACCGATCAACTGCTCGTCTTCAGCCTGCAGCGCGTTCACCGATTCGACGTGTTTGTTCGGCACGATCAGGATGTGCGTCGGCGCGGCCGGATGGATGTCGCGGAACGCGGTCGCCTGCTCGTCGCGATAGACGATGGTCGCTTTGGCTTCGTTCGAAACGATCTTGCAGAAGATACAGGTATCGGTCATGGTGGATCTGATCCTCGAAAAGCGGGCAAAGAGGTGGGTTAGGTAAGCCTTGAGCATGGGTACGTCGGCGCGCCGGAACGCAATTCTACCCCCATATTGGAGCAAGGTTAGAAATATATTACCTTCACGCGTCGTCCCTGCAAATGGCGATATAATGAATCCGCAAAGGAAAAACGAATGAACGAAACAGTATTGACATGGATCATCTTCATCCTTGCCTTTGGCGGGATGGTGATCGTGCACGAATTTGGTCACTTTATCGCCGCGCGCCTTGTAAAAGTCGAAGTCGAGGAGTTTGGCATCGGTTTCCCGACGCCGGGCGCGATCACATTCTGGATCGGCAAGGGACACCTCTTCCTGCAAGACGGCAGGCGGATCGAGATCCCGCAGAACTTCAATCTGCCCATCCCCTGGAACAGCCTCGTGGACCGCGACGCAAAACTGACGGTGGACGAAGTCAACGAACGCTTCCTGTTGCGTTCCATCGAAGCGGACACGGTCGAGGAAGACCGGCAGGGAACCTCTCTCAAACACATCCAGGCTGGGAACAAAACCGGCGCATTGGAAATAGCGGGCAGGATCGCGCAAGCGCATCCCGGCACGCGCTTCACCTTCAACTGGCTCCCGCTTGGCGGATTCGTCCGGCCGAAGGGCGAGAACGACCCGAATGTGGAGGGCGGTCTCGCCGCCGCCGCGCCGTGGAAACGCCTCTTCGTGCTTTCCGCCGGTCCCATTATGAACCTGGTCACGGCGGTGCTGGTCATCAGCGTCATCATCGGTCAGATGGGCGGGATCATCGTTTCGCCACCGGCGGATTACACGGGACCCCGTGAGATCCTCATCACAGAAGTCGTACCGAACAGCCCTGCAGAACAGGCGGGCGTGATGATGGGAGACGTTCTGCTGGAAGGCGCCGGGCAGCCCCTGAACGGCGCGGGCGACCTCGAAGCCGTGGTCACGGCGAATGTGAACAAACCCACCGTTTTTGTCGTGCTGCGGGATGGAAAGAAAATCGAACTGACCATCACCCCCCTGATAAACGAACAGGCGGGAAGACCCATGGTCGGCGTCGGCTATTGCGGCGGCTGTAAATTCCAGCCCATCACCTCCGTCGCTGAAAACCTGAAATACAGCGTGCAATTCACCGGAGCGCAGATCTACGGACTGATCACCCTGCCCGTCCGATTGATACAGGGAGTCATCCCTCCCGAACAGGGACGCCTCGTCGGTTTGAAGGGCATCTTCGACATTATGTCGCAGAGCGTCTCGAACGACGTGGAAGCCACCCAGTCGCAGCCCTCTTCCGCGCAGCCCAACCCCTACACCGCCCCCGTGCAAACATTGTCCATCATCGCCATCCTGTCCATCAGCCTCGGCGTGCTGAACCTCTTCCCGTTCCCCGCGCTCGACGGCGGGCGCATTCTCTTCGTCCTGCCCGAACTCATCTTTCGCCGCCGCGTGCCGCACCAATTCGAGAACCTCGTCCACGGATTGGGTATGACCCTGCTGATCGCCCTGATGATCTACATCAACGTGCGCGATTTCATTGACCCCGTGACGACCGCCTTTCCCTAACGCAGCGCGGGATCCATCCACAACCCCATTACCATAAGACTCAGAATGAACGAACAAACCGCAACCTTTCAGATCGTGCTGGATTCCCTGCTCGCCCCGGGCCGGGAGTTCCCGCGCAAATACCTGCCTCATTTTTCGGATATCACGCCGCTCGAACTCAAAACCCTCATGGACGTATGGTCCCGCGTCAAACTGGACCGGAAACTGTCCCTGCTCGAGGGGCTTTTATCCCTGGCTGTAACCGATACCCTCGTCTCGTTCGACGACTTCGCCCGATCCGTCCTCGACGACCCCGACGCCCCCGTCCGCGCGCAAGCCATCCGCCTGCTCGACTGCGGAGCGTGCGACGATCCGAAACTCATCCCGGACTATCTTCATTTGTTGAGGAGCGACCCGGACGTCAACGTGCGCGCGGAGGCGGCAAACGCGCTCAACCTGTTCGTGGACCTCGGCGAACTGGAGGAGATCTCGGAGGAAGCCTACGGGGAGGTCCATGCCGCTTTGTTGGACTCAACCCGGGGTGAGAATGAACCGAGAGTCCGCCGCCGCGCGTTGGAGTCGCTTGGGTATTCGTCCGATCCCGACGTGATCGAGTTGATCGAGTCCGCCTTCGACGAGGAGAACATTGACTGGAAGGTCAGCGCGTTGACCGCCATGGGGCGCTCCGCCGACGACCGCTGGGAGGATCGCGTCCTGCGCTCCCTGCTCGATGAGAACGTCAGAATTCGCAAAGCCGCCGTGGAGAGCGCGGGGATGCTGTCCCTGAAGTCTGCCCGCCTGCCGTTGTTGCGGATGCTCGAGAGCGAGGAGGACGGCGATGTGATGAGCGCGGCGATCTGGTCGCTTTCGCAGGTCGGCGGCGAGGACGTGCAGACCTACCTGGAGGCTTTGCTCGACAGGACCGAGGACGAGGACCTGGTTGGCTTCCTCGAAGACGCGCTCGACAACCTCGCCTTCACCGAAAACCTCGACCGTTTCGATCTGATGTCCTTCAACCCCGACGATCTCGAAGGCATGGAAGAGTGGGACGAGGACGACGACAGATAAGTCTTGAACGAAAACCTGTAACGCGACCCTTCGGCAGGCTCAGGGCGGGCATTCATGCCGCCCACCGCAAGCGACATAAAGGTCGCGTTACGAATTCCGAATCTACGACGGAATCACGGAGACGGTATAATCTCCGTGATTTCATTTTGGCGGTCAACCGATGTCGTTTTCCACCCTCGTAAGCACCTTCGCAAACAATATCCTCCCGATCATCCTGCTGGGAAGCGCCGGCTTCGCGCTCGGCAAGGTCCTCCACGTGGATGCGCGCGGTTTGGGGCGCGTGGTCTTTTACGTGTTCAGTCCCGTGCTGATCTTCGACCTGATGATCGAGAATCGCCTCGAACTCGGCGAAGCCGCCGGTGTGATCGGGTTTACGATCGTCGTCGTCCTGCTCGTGGGGTTGCTCACCTACGTCCTGGGAAAACTGCTGAAGGTGGAACGCGCCGCATTGATCTCCATCCTCATCACGTCCATGTTCGCGAACACGGGCAACTACGGTCTGCCGCTCGTCCTGTTCGCATTCGGGGACGACGCCCTGCGGTATGCCGCCATCTATTTTGTGACCACCACCCTGCTGTTCTATTCCCTGGGTGTGCTGCTCGCCTCGCTCGGGCACATGAACTTCAGGGACGCCCTGCTGGGGCTGTTCAGGGTGCCGACGTTGTACGCGGTCATTCTCGCCCTGCTCGTCAACGCCTTGCATTTCGAACTTCCGCTTGCCCTCAACCGCGCGGTGGAACTGGCTTCCGGCGGGACGATCCCCGTGATGCTCGTCCTGCTGGGTTTGCAGATGACGCAGGTGGAGTTCTCGAAGAACCTGCGCGCCCTGCAGTTGAGCGTCTCCATGAGGCTGCTCATCGCGCCCGTTCTGGGATTGTTCCTCGCGGGGTTGTTCGGCCTGGAGGGCGCTGCCCGCCAGGGCGCGATGACCCAGGCGGCAATGCCGAGCATGGTCAGCGCGACCGTGCTTGCGGCGGAATACCACCTGGACTCAAAACTCATCGCGGCGATCGTCTTCGTCAGCACATTGCTCAGCCCGTTCACGCTGACGCCGCTGCTCGTCTTCCTGGGGAGATGAGATGAAACGTTTTATAAATGTCATTCCGAGCGAAGCGACGACTCTCTGCTGTGATGGTAAAGGCGCTTCGCGGCGCAAGACGCCGCTCAGGGCGGCATTTTTCTTTTCTCTAATCGTCGCGGTGACGCTTTTTGGGGCGCATCGAGCGACCGCCCAATCCGAAATCGAAATGGAACTCTCCGCCGCGTATCAATTCGGGGAACAGGTCACGTTCACGGGGAGACTCGTTTCCCCGATCCAGTTCCAAAAGGCGTCCATCTTCATCCACGATACGACGCAGGTCGTCACGCACGTCCAGCCTGTGACCTTCGATCAGAACGGCGTTTCCGTGTTTCGGTTCGACGCGCGGCGGAACGTAGTGCGCCCGTTCACGACGATCCTTTGGCGATATGAATTGACCCTGCCCGACGGCAACGTTCTCCAAAGCGCCACCGCCTCCGTCCGCTACGACGACGACCGCTTCGCCTGGCAAACGCTCGAAGCGGATTCGCTTCGCGTTCATTGGTACAACAGCGACGGGGATTTTGGCGTCTCCGCGTTGAACGCCGCGCAAACGGGCATCCAAAACATTCGAGGGTTCTTTCCCCCGATCCTTTCGCCGCCGGTGGATGTCTTTATTTACGCAAACCAAAGCGACCTGCGCGGCGCGCTGTACGGCGCGGAGGTTTGGGCGGCGGGTCACGCCGATTCCGCCGCGGGCGTGATCACGGTCACGATCGAACCGGGCGCCAATCAAAACATCCTCATGGAACAACGCATTCCGCACGAACTCATGCACGTCATGTTGCATCGCCAGGTCGGCGCGGGATACAGGAACCTCCCCGCGTGGCTGAGCGAGGGGATGGCGACGCTTGCGGAGGCGTATCCGAATCCCAATTACGCGATCCTCCTTCGGGAGGCTGCCGCGCGCGATGCGTTGATCCCCATCCGGGACTTGTGCGATTCGTTCTCCCCGCGAATTGATTCGGCGTTTCTGGCTTACGCCGAATCCCGGTCCTTTACGGATTATTTGCGCGGACTGTACGGCGCAGACGGATTGCTGTCCCTCGCGAACGCCTACGCAAACGGTGTGACCTGCGAACGCGGTACGGAGCGCGCCTTCGGCGTCTCACTTGCCAAACTGGAGCGCGATTGGCGCGTGACCGCCCTGGGGCAAACCGGGGTCACATTCACGCTGGGGGATGCCGTTCCATATTTGATCCTCTTGTGTCTGGTGGTGTTCTTCCCGCTCGTCGGTATTGTGAACGCCATGCGAAAGAAAGGAGACCGTCATGCCCCCGAAAGATACGCAGGCAGGAAATGAACCCGTCCGCGCGCACGTGTGGGTGAAGGGCCTCGTCCAGGGAGTGGGCTTCCGCGCCCACGTGGACTATTACGCCCGGCAGATCGGCGTCACCGGCTGGGTGAGGAACGCGGGCTACGATACGGTCGAGGCGGTGGCGGAAGGGGAACGCGAAAAAGTGGAACGCTTCATCGAGACGATGAAGGAAGGTCCGCGCATGTCGCGGGTGGACGAATCAAGGGTGGAGTGGGAGGAGCCGACGGGAGAGTTTGGGGCGTTTGGGGTGAGGAGGAGTATGTGACTTCATGTTGCGCAGCGCGCAACACGCCGCAAACCTCGCCTACTTGAAAATCCTCCGATACAGATCGGATTCCAACAACCCGTTCGGGTCGCAGCGTTTCTTGAGTTTCTTGAATTTTGCGACGACCTCGTCGCCGAGGAAAGCCCGCGTCGTTTCGGCGGAGGTCTCGCTGTTCTTGGCGAAGTAAAACCGTCCGCCCCCCGAAAGCACGATGCGGTCGAACTCCTGCAATAACGCATACAGCCGGGCGCGGTTTCTGTCGGTCACTTTGAAATCCATGGCAAGCGAGAAACCGTCCACGGCGTGGGTGAGCAGGAACTTGTCGGGGCGGTGGCGTTTGGTCACGCCGAGATAGGAGGGCAAGCCGCGACGATACGAGAGTTCCAGCATCTCGCGCCAGGCGTCCTCGGCGGTCTCCTTCGGCAGGAACGACTGATACTGGATCAACCCACCGCGCCCGAACGAACGCTCCCAATCGGGAACGTAATCCAGGAGGAAATGATATTCGGCGTGAGACTGCCTGAAAGTGTGATCGCGCAGCGCCGAAATGTACTTCCCCGTGTTGATCGCCCACACGCCCGGGTTGTTCAAAAACGGATTCATCAAATAATGCAGCAGTTTTTTCGGCATCACCCCGAACAGCCGGTCGGGCAGGTGCTGATGGGAGAGTTTCATCGTCTCCTGCGCGTTCGGGTCCTCGCCCTCCCTCAGGTTGTTTGCCGCGTGGATCTGTCCGCGCCCGAGGCTTTTTCCCTTTGCGGTGGTATCGAGCCATCCCACGATGTAATCGTGATCGGGCGCGTGTTCGAGCAGACCGTCCAACTGATGCTTGAGATTTTTTACGTGCCACGCGTCCACAGAGATCAGTCCCGAGTGGATGCGTTTCATCTTCATCGTAACGGTCGTGAAGACTCCCAGCATCCCCAGTCCGCCGATCATCGCGTGGAACAGGTCCGCGTTCTTCTTCGGCGTGCAGGTGACCAATGCGCCGGTGGGCAGCATCGCGGTAAATTCAAGGACGTGCTCGCCGATGGGACCGACCCGGTAATTGTTCTTCCCGTGAATGTTCGCCGCGAGACAACCTCCCAACGTGGTCTTCATCGTGCCTGAGACGACGGGGGGCCACCAGCCGTCCGGCTCGACGCGCTTCCATAACTGTTCCAACGTGACGCCGGACTCGCATCGCGCCACGCCCGAGGCTGGATCCCATTCGAGGATCTTGTTCATCCCCGTCAGGTCCAGCGCGATGCCGCCGCCGTTGAGCGACGCGTCGTTGTAACTGAGTCCCGTCCCGCGCGCGGTGACGGTGAGGCCGAGTTTCTTTGCGAGTTGGAAGGCTTCGTGGATGTCTTCCGTTTTAGTAACCTGGAAGCGATAGCAGGTCGCCTTGAGTGAATGACCGAAATTATCGAGCTGGCTGAAGGTGGAGTTGAGATTATTGGACATGACAAAAAGGGTATGGGGGGATTGGAGAATTCCCTGGCTCTCGAATCCTCCGCGTTTTAGAATGTCAATCTTCTGAAGATGAACGAGGGCGTATGCTGGATGGCGAGCATGATCCAGCGCCAGATGGAAGGCGTGTAAACGACCTGTTTGCGTTTCTTCATGGCTTTCCAAATATCGTTTGCGGCTTTTTCGGGCGGGATGGCGAACGGGGTCGCGCCCTGCGCGGCTTTGAGCATTTCCGTCGTCATAAATCCCGGCTTGACGGTAAGCACGTTCACGCCGTGACGGGTGAGGCGGTTCCGCAAGGCTTCGAGGTAGGTCGTCAGCCCGGCTTTGGACGTGTTGTAGCCGGGGTTGCCCACGCGCCCGCGGTCGCCGGCCACAGACGAAATGCCCACGATCTGCCCCGCTTTGGCGGATTGGAACATTTCCGCAACCGGCGTCAGCCACGCCATCGCGCCGATGAGGTTGACCTCGACCATTTTGCGGTCGTTCTCGAAGTTGTATTGGTCAATGCCGCCGGGCGGAAGGTTGACGCCCGCCACGTACACGACCAGGTCGAGTCCCCCGAGTTCCGCGACAACCTTGCGGAGCAGGTCCGGGACTTTGCGATATTCGCTGGCGTCGTGGACATACGCGCGGGCGTTGATCTCGTTGCCCAGCGATTCGAGTCTGTCCTTGCTGCGACCGAGGAGGGCAAGAGCGTATCCTTCGCGGGAAAGTTTTCGCGCCAGGGCGGCGCCGAGTCCGGCAGACGCCCCGACGATGATCCCGCGTCGGCGTGGAGTCAGCGGGGTTGCGGGAGCAGGCCCGCCCTGAGTTCGATCGAAGGGCTTGGGTGAATCCCCTGCGGGAAAGGTGTCTGACACGTAATCCTCCAGAAAAGAGCAAGCCCCATTGTAACGCATCAGGCGTTGCAACGCGCATGTAATACTGAAAAACAGGGCGGGTTGCTATAATTGTCGGCGAACGAGACCTGTATGAAGGAACAGACGCTCAAAATCCTTGCGGAAGCCCGCCGCGCGCTCGATGAGAGGGATATCCCGCCCGCCGAGAAGGATGCGCTCATCAATTTGATTGACATTCTTTCCGCTTCGCTGGGGAAATATTCCCAGGACGCTTCGGAAACAGCCAGCCTCGCGCATTCGTTGATTGACAATCATGCGCTGCTTGCCATGCTCAGGCAGCAGGCGGAGGAATTGGACGCGCTCAAGAAATTGAGCGTCAACCTCACCTCCAGCCTCGACCTGCCGGACGTGCTGGACGCGATCGTATCCGAGGCGATGCAATTGATCCCGAACGCGAACGACGTGAACATCTTTTTGTTCTCGAACGGGAAACTGTCCTTCGGGGCGGCTCTGGATTCCAAAGGCAACCGGAACGCCGCCTGGACGACGCCGCGCCCGAACGGATTGACCTACACGGTGGCGCGCACCGGCGGGACGATCATCGTGGAGGACATGCGGGGGCATCCTCTCTTTGCGAATGCGCCTTCGGAGTGGACGGGTTCGATCATCGGGATTCCGCTCAAGTTCGGGGACGAGGTGGTCGGCGTGATGAACATGGCGCGTGTGACCGTCGGCGGTTTTCTCCCATCCGAATTGCGCCTGCTCGACCTGCTTTCGGATCAGGCGGCGATCGCCATTTCGAACGCCAACCTGCACCAGATCATCAGCCGGCAGGCGTACAGCGATACGTTGACCGGGCTGCCCAACCGCCGCGCGCTGGATGAAAGGCTGGAGGCGGAGATCCAATCCGCGCGGCGTCACAACTATTCCTTCGCGGTGGTGATGATGGACCTGGACGGATTCAAGGAGATCAACGATACGTACGGTCACTCCACCGGCGACGACGTCCTGCGCCTGGTCTTCAACCAGATGGCGCGCGGCGTTCGCAACACGGACTTCCTGGCGCGCTACGGCGGCGACGAGTTGACTCTGATCCTCACGCAATCGGACATCTCCTCCGCGCGGGTCGTGACCGAGAAGATCCTCAAGGGAATGAGGAAGATCAAATTCACCCTGCCCGACGGGAAAAAACTCAGCCTCGGCGTCTCCGGTGGGATCGCCATCTATCCCGTCCACGCCCGAAGCGGACCGGACCTCCTGCGCGCCGCGGACGCGGCTCTCTATCAAGCCAAGAAGCATAACCGCGGCACATTTCAGATCGCGCGCGGCGTCACGGGTCCCATCTCTGCGTACAATTTTGGGGGTGAATAGACTCCGATTCGACATGCGGGGGTTATAATCGTCGCATTGATGTCACCCTGAGGAGCGTCGCGCTGAGCGGAGGGGCGTGATCGCTGCCCCGCAGTCGAAGCGCCGCGACCGAAGAGTCTCCCGCTGACAACTTTCGGAAAAGACCCTAAAGGTTTCCCTTGGCTTCAAATTGATCGGCTAAACGGGAATTCTGTTGCGAAATTTGCATCTGGTTTAGCGGTAAAACCTTTGGGGTCTGTCTTTTCGGGCATTTTCCCGGGGTGACGTTATTGTAAACAGGAGGAAGCCCTCATGCAGCGCAAAGTCAAGATCATCCTCAACCCCATGGCAGACATGGGCAACGCCTGGCGCGTGGCGCGCGACCTGCGATCCATCACCGAAGGACACGGCGGCGTGACGTGGAGCGGAACGGTTTACCCCGGTCACGCCATCGAACTCGCGAAACAGGCGGGCGAGGAAGGTTACGAACTGGTGATCGCCATGGGCGGGGATGGGACGGTCCACGAGGTGGTGAATGGACTGATGCGGATCCCGGAAGAGAAACGTCCCCTGCTCGGCGTCGTCCCCGTCGGTTCGGGCAACGACTTCGCGCACGGCATCGGCGCGTCCACCACGCCGCCCAAAGCGCTCCTCCGCGCGTTGGAGGGCGAACCCTCCGCCATTGACCTCGGCTTGATGACCGACGGGGACGGCCGCAGGGAATACTTCGATAACACGCTCGGCATCGGCTTCGGCGCCATCGTCACCATCCGTTCGCATCAACTTCCCCTCCTGCGCGGCTTCCTCATGTATCTCACCGCCGTCATCCAGACCATCCTCCTCGACCACAATCCCGTCAGGATGCAGATCGAAACGGACGGCAAAAAATGGGAGGCGAGCGTCATTTACCTCGTGATTTGCAACGGTCCGCGCGAGGGCGGCGGCTTCCTCATCGCGCCGGACGCGAGGATTGACGACGGCGTCCTCGACTATGCCATGATCACCGACGTCAGCAGGCCGATGATGTTTCGCATCGTCCCCGAAGTGATGAAAGGCACGCACGGACGCTTCAAACAGGTCACGCTGGATAAATGCAAAAAATTCACCCTCACCGCCGACCGCCCGCTCTACATCCACGCCGACGGCGAGATCTTCTCCGGTCCCGGCGCGGATGTGCGTGAAGTTTCCTTTGAGATACTTCCCAATGCCCTAAAAGTGATTCGCGGTTAATCACTCCCTACTTTCCACTTTCTATTTTAGAATATGGAAAGTGGAAAGCAGTCCATGCCTGACCTATTTCATTCCCTCCTCAAACAGGACATCGGACACCTCCGCATCATCGCGGAACTTTGGGGACTCGAGCTGAACTCTTCCAAAGCGGAAGGGGCAATGGAGGAACTCTGCGCTTCACTCCTCGACCCGAATCTGCTCGCTGAACTAATTGACTCTCTCTCCCCCGAAGCGGACTCCGCCCTCAACTCCCTCGTCAACGCGGGCGGACGAATCCCCTGGGCAACCTTCACGCGCAAATACGGCGACATTCGCGAAGCCGGCGCGGGCAAACGCGACCGGGAAAAACTCTACCTCCAACCAACCTCAACAACAGAAATCCTTTACTATCGCGGCTTGATCGCTCGTGCCTTCTTCGATACCGAAAAGGGACCGCAGGAGTTTGCCTACATTCCCGACGACCTGCTGTCTCTTTTGAAGCGCGAGGAAAAGAAAGTGGAAGGCGGGAAGAAGACAGAGGCTGTTGTGGTCGCTTCTGAACCTTTGGGTCGTCCCGCCTCCCCCGGCGAAAAGGGAAGGGAAATTCCTGCTGATGATTCCATTCTCGACGATGCCGCCACCCTGCTTGCCGCGCTGCGAATGGGCATGAGTTTGGCCTCCGCCAGTGTGCAGGCGAATATCCAGAAGCAAGCCCCTGGACTCCATGCCCTGCTTGCCTCCGCCAAACTCATCAGGAAAAACACAATCCAGGCAGACGCCGTAAAAGCCTTCCTCGAATCCCCGCGCGCGGACGCGTTGAAGATGTTGCAATCCGCGTGGATGGAAAGCGAGTCCTTCAACGAACTCAAACTCATGCCGGGCATCGTCTGCGAAGGGGAATGGACGAACCAGCCGCTCGAAACGCGCGAGTTTCTGTTGAACCTGCTGGGCGACATCCCTGAAGGCAAATGGTGGAGTATCAACGCCTTCGTCCGCGAGGTCAAACTAAAGTACCCCGACTTCCAGCGCCCCGCCGGCGACTACGACTCGTGGTTCATCAAACGCGCCTCCGACGGGCAATACCTGCGCGGCTTCGCTCATTGGGAGGAGGTGGACGGCGCGCTCATCAAATATTTCATCACGGACATCCTGCACTGGCTGGGTCAGGTGGATTTGTCGGCGGCGGAGGGGGCGGCAGAGGCTACTTCCTTCAGAACCTCGTCACTTGCAGGCGGGAAAGTGGAAAGTGGAAAGATCGCGGTGACTTCGAGCGGGAGGATTTCCGTTCCGCGTGATGCACCGAGGGTTGTGCGCTATCAGATTTCAAGATTCTGCGAATGGGAAGATGTTGGTCGAGTAGCGAAGCATATCGAGACCAAAGACTACGTGTATAGATACCGCGTCACAACCAACTCCCTGACCCACGCCAAAGAACAGGGACTCAGTGCCGGGCAGTTGCTGGCATTGCTCGTCAAGCACACGGGCAACAAGGTCCCGCCTTCGCTGGTCAAGGCGCTCAAACGCTGGGAGGTCAACGGGACCGAGGCGCGGGTGCAGACTCAGGTCATTTTGAAGGTGAGCAGGCCCGAGGTCCTGGAAGAGATGCGCAAATCGAAAGCGGCGCGATTCCTGGGCGAAGCGTTAAGCCCGACAACGGTCATCGTCAAAGGCGGAGCCATCCAAAAAGTGATGGAGGCAATGACCGAACTGGGTTTGTTGATGGAAGATGAAAGCAAAAAAGATGAATGAATGTCATAAGTAGTTCGTGACACTGGTATGATTTGCACCTCGCTATAATGATCCATGCGCGACGAATTATCCAACCTCTAACTCGGCTTTTGCAGCACATTAACAACTGAATAACCAAATTGCCAATCCAATCCAGCGGCGCGATAATCAAGCTGGAGGTGAGGCATGTATCCTTTGGTGGAATTTCCGGAATTGGTGAAGCACTATGCACCCTTCTTCCAGGAGGTTTTCTCTGCGGAAGCCTTCATCGAGTTCGAACGTTATATCAGTGGTCTGATCGTATCCGAAAATAAGACTGTGGATGGGATCAACCGCTTGTTTGTGGTAGAGAGCCGCAACCAAAGTTCGCTGAACCGTCTGCTCACCGAAAGTCCGTTTTCGCTGGAAGAGTTGAACCGGGCGCGTTTGCGCCTGTTGGCCAGCTTGTCAGGAATGCAGATCAAGCCAAAGGGTGTGTTGGGCATCGATGACACGCTGCTGATCCACTACGGGCAAGACTTTGAGAAGATCGCCAAATTGTTCGACCCTGTCACGCAAAGCTATGTCTGGGCGCATGATCTGGTCACGATCCACTACAGTGATGACAACACGGATTATCCGCTGCTCTTCCAGTTGTGGGAACCGGTGGAGGTGGAGAAGTTGGAAGCGGGTTTGCGAGCCGCCGGCATCTTGCTCAAGGTTAGCAAGGAGAAGTTGAAAGAGAGCGACCCGAAGAAGTGGCGCAGCTATTTGCTGGGCGTGTGGCAGAGGCGGCAAAAGAAGCATAAAGAACTGCGTGACCTCTATGACAGCAAGCTGATCCTGGTGGAGAAAATGCTGACCCACTGGGTGGCAGAGCATCCCGAGGCACACTTGCCGGTGACCTTCGATAACTGGTTCACCCAACCCGACTTCTGCCGTTTCCTCGATCAGGAACTCAAATTGGCCTATGTGGGCACGCTGGTAGGCACAGACAAAGTGAACTTGAGAACGGGCCAGATCCCTCTGGCAGACTTCGCCGAACGTCTCAAGCAGGAACACCGGGCGGCAGTTTCACAGGGGAGGAAGCCCATCTTCCAGCGCATCCGCATTCCCTTCAAAGGCGAGCATGAAATCTACTACAGCTACTGCAACACTCACCGCTTACCCAACTTCGGACGACAGCGCTTGGTCATCAATTATCGCCAGGCGGATCTATCGGACAATCCGACCTTTTACCTCAGCAACCGCTTGATTTGGCACGCCCCCGGCATCACCCGCATTCGACGTCACCGCTGGCCCGTGGAAGTCTATCACCAGGAAGGCAAGGCCGAAGGACTGGACCAATATCAACTGCGGGATTTCGGCGGCATTCAACGACATGTCGCCCTGGTCGCCGTGGTCTACTCGCTATTGCGTGCAGCCCAACATGACCATGCTCTCCGCACACGACTTCAACGCATCCTGCACCTCAATCTGGAAGGCCATCCAGCTGCCGCACGTCGAGCCGCTCAGGCACAAAGTTTGTGGTGTCTGGGCATGTTGATCAGTGCCGGTTTGACGCAAGGTCAATCCCTGCGTCAAATCATGGAACCGCTTATCCGGACCATGTGCAGGGCTTGAAAAAAATCAGCCCAGGAGTGGTTGCTACCTTGCCCGGCTCATCCCTGGCAAGGTAGGTTCGTGTTGCCCAGAACCGATCCCTGGCTGCCATATCCAGCCTTGCCCTGCCGCTGGGTTATTCAATTTTTAAGGTGCAAAAGCCGAGCTCTAATTCTCCAATTCTCTAATCTCTCAGGAGGTCCCATGTCAAAACTCGATTGGGTCACACAAGAAATTGCTGGCTTGAAAGAACAGGGCTTGTACAACCGCATCCGCACCATCGGCTCGCCGCAGGGCGCATGGCTGATAGTTGACGGAAAGAACGCGCTCAACTTCTGCTCGAACAATTATCTCGGGCTGGCGAACCACCCGAAACTCGTCGAAGCCGCGAAGGAAGCAACGAAGAAGTATGGCGTGGGTCCCGCCGCGGTGCGCTCCATTGCGGGGACGACCGACCTGCACGTGTTACTCGAACAACGGCTCGCGAAGTTCAAAGGCGCGGAGGATGTCATCACCTTCCAATCGGGCTTCACCGCCAACCTTGGAACCATCCCCGCGTTGGTTGGAAAAGAAGACGTGATCTTTTCGGATCGCCTGAACCATGCCTCGATCATTGACGGATGCCGACTCTCCGGCGCGAAGATCGTCGCTTACGAACATAACGACCCATCCGCGTTGGAGGACGCAATCAAGGAGCACGCCTCACGCTTCCGCCGCGCCTTGATCGTCACGGACGGCGTTTTCAGCATGGACGGCGACATCGCCCCCCTGCCCGCCTTGTACGAGGTCGCGCAGAAATACGACATCCTCTTCATGGTGGACGATGCACACGGCGAAGGCGTGCTCGGCAAGGGCGGACGCGGCATCGTGGATCACTTCAACCTGCACGGAAAAATTGACGTGGAAGTCGGCACGATGTCCAAAGCCTTCGGCGTGGTCGGCGGGATGGTGGCGGGCAAAAAGGAGATCGTCGAGTGGCTGCGTCAACGCGGACGCCCGTTCCTGTTCTCGTCCGCAGTCACCGCGCCGGATGCGGCGGCATGTCTCGCGGCGGTTGACTTGCTCGAACGAAGAATCCACCGAACTCGTGGACAAACTCTGGGCGAACGCCAGATACTTCAAGGAGGAAATGAAGAAACTCGGCTTCGATACGGGCATGAGCGAAACGCCCATCACGCCCGTCATGCTCGGAGAAGCGCCGCTGGCGCAGCAATTCAGCCGTGAGTTGTTCGAGGAAGGCGTCTTCGCGATGGCGATCGGCTATCCCACCGTGCCACAGGGCAAGGCGCGCATCCGTGTGATGATCTCTGCCGCGCATGATAATGACGACCTCGGCAAAGGCTTGGAGGCGTTCGCGAAGGTCGGGAAGAAGTTGGGCGTGATTCGGTGAACAGCGAGAAAGTGATCAGTAAACAGAGACCTCCGAGCCACAAACTCGGAGGTCTTGTTGTTTCCCACCCCCACCCGGCCTCCCCCAAAATCCGACGAACTTCAGTCGGATTTTGGGGGAGGTGCCCGTTAGGGCGGAGGGGG
>SZPG01000051.1 GCA_030263595.1 Chloroflexi bacterium CFX6 | reverse complement strand
GCCGCGGCGTCATCCACGACGAACATGCCGTCGGAGTACACGAACTCGAACGCTTCGGGTCCGCCCATCTCGGTCTGCACGCGCACAAGCGCGTCGTACATGCTCTGGCTGAACGCCAGGTCGTTGATGGCGCTCGGCATGACGACCGCCACGCGGAACGGCTCCGCCGGCGCGGGGGGAGGTTCGGTGGAAACTGCGGGCGCTTCGGTCGCCTCAACGGGAGGCTCGGTGGGGGGAGCAGCCGGCTCGGTGGTGGCAGCCGTCCCTCCACACGCGCTCAGGACGAGCGCGAAGGTTACAACCAGCGTAAAAAACCAAACGAACTTTTTCATTCTTCTTCTCCTTTTTGGGAATGGATACGCATCTTTGCACGGGATGGTTGATTCGGCTTCAACTTCATCTTCATCATCTGACGGGCGCACCTCCATTTTGCGAGCGTTACTCCTCCCGCTCGAAGGGCTTGGTCAACGCGGACGGCGCCCGCACCCTCGAGACGGTGACGACCAGTACCAAAATGGTCAACACGTACGGCAGCATTACCGCAATGTCGGGCGGGATCGGAACGTTCTTCACCTGCATCCACAACTGAAGCGAGTTGACCATGCTGAACAACAGCGCGCCGCCCAACACCCCCGCCGGGCGCCACGCGCCAAAATAGACCAGCGCGACCGCGATAAAACCCTGCCCGCTGGTCATGTTCTGCTGAAAGACATTCAGCAGCGCGATCGAAAGCGACGCGCCCGCAATGCCCGAAAGCGTCCCGCCGAGAATGATCGTGAAATAGCGTACGCGCGCCACGTTCACGCCCAGCGAATCCGCCGCATCCGGGTTTTCGCCCACCGAGCGGATCTTCAACCCGAGAGTCGTTTTATTGAGGACGAACCATGCCACCGGCACGAGCAGGTAAGCCAGGTACACCAGCAGGTTGTGATTGAAGAAGATCTCCCCAAGGACGGGGATGTCGCTCAAACCGGGAATGAAGATCCTCGGAAAGCCCTTCACCGTTTCCACCGTCCCCATCAATTTCTGGAAGAGCAGGTCGCTCATCCCCAGCCCGAATAGATAAAAGCCGATCCCGCTGATGCCCTGCTGCGCCTGCAAATTGACCGTCACGTACGCCATCGCCAGCCCCATCACCGCGCCGACGATCATCGCGGCAAGCATACCGAGCCACAAATTACCGGTGGTCAACGCCACGTAAAAGGCGGCGAACGCGCCGAGGAGCATCTGCCCCTCCACGCCGAGGTTAAGCACGCCGCTCCTCTGGCTGAACGTTTCGCCGATGGCGGCGTATAGATAAGGAGTCGCAAGACGGATGCCCGACGCCAGGATACCGATCAATACCGTTACGGAGAAGAGGTCCGAGATCATCCCTTCGCCTCCTTTTCCGCGACCTGAACCTGCCCCGCTTTCGACGCAGTTTCCTCTTCCCTGACAGCCGCCAGCCTCTGCCTTTGCCTCCTGCGCCTCCAGATCTCGCTGCTCACGACAAAGACCACCACCAACCCGTTCAACGCGATGACCAGCGCCGACGGCACCTGCACCACCCTCTGCATCTTGTTCGCGCCCACGAGGAGCGCGCCAAACAGAATGGAAGCCGGGATGGACAAGATCGGATGCAATTGACCGAAGAGAGCCGCCACGATCCCGTTGAACCCGGCGCTCCCCGTGAATCCCGAAGCGGACCCGTCCGTGATCATGCGATAGTTCACGCCGTAAACCTGGATGGCTCCAGCCAACCCCGCAAAAGCGCCGCTCAACAGAAGCGAAAGCACGATGTAACGCTTCACGTTGATCCCCGCATACTTCGCGGCGTGAGGGTTATGTCCCACCGCGCGGATGCGGTAGCCGATGGTGGTGCGCCACAGCAGAATATAGACCAGGATCGCCAGGACGACGGCGATCAACACCCCAAGGTGCAGGCGGGTGGGCGCCAGACGCGCCAGCCGAAAGGCTTCGATCAGGCGCGCAGTCTGCGGGATCTTCGAAGCCAGTTCCGCCTGCGCGGGATCAATCATCGGTCCGCTCAGGAGGAAGTTCATAAGTTGCACGGCGATGGCGTTCATCATCACCGTGCTGAGGATTTCATTGACGTTGAAATATGCCTTGAGAAAGCCGGGGATGCCTCCCCAGATCGCTCCCCCCAGAAAACCGGTCAGCAGTGCGAATGGAATGGCGACCCAGCCGGGAAAATTCGTGAACGTCAGCCCCACCCAGGTAGCCAGAATGGCGCCGACGATCATCTGCCCCTCGCCCCCGATGTTGATCACGTTGCCGCGAAAGGAAATGCAGATCCCCAACGCCACCAGGAGCAGCGGCGTGGCTTTGACCAGGGTCTCCGCCAGCGAATTGGCGCTCCCGAACGCCCCGTCCCAAAGCGAGAGATACGCCTCGATGGGATTGACCTTCAAAAAGAGCAGCATCACCGCGCCAACCAGCAACGCCGCCAATGTTGCGAAGACAGGCAGGAGCCCGTCGAGCAGGCGGGAAACCCAATCGCTTTGCAATCGTTTTTTCATTGCCAGGCTGGTCGCTCCTGTTCCTGCCAGTATATCGGAAGCCTGCCCAATTTGTCAGACAAATTGTAATCGAAATCGTATGATAATTATCTATATTCCTTCGAGGCGCTCGACCGATAAGATCAATCCCTCTCGAACGGAACGCCCAGCGCGGCGGGAGGCGAAGCGCGCATGGCGCGCAGCAGTTTCGCAAAGAACTTGCGCGTGGATTCCGGCATGGCGGCGAGAGTCCGCTCCACCCATTCGGCGTTGCCGATGTTGACCAGCAAAAGCGTGAGGATCATCAACGGGAAAGGCGCGACCTGTAACACCTGCGAAGGGACCTGGGTCAACACGGGTTGGAGGACCAAGCCCAGCCATTGCAGGAACGCAAAGAGATACGCGCCGAACGCGCCGCGCAAGGGACTCCACCCGCCGAAGATCGTAATGGACAGGGCGATCCAGCCGATTCCATCCAGACCCGAAATGGTCCCCATCCACCCCGCGCGGATGGCGAGCGAATAGGCGGGTCCCGCAAGACCGATCAACGCGCCGCCGATCACCGTATACACGTAACGCATCAGGTTGACGTTCGCGCCGCGAATGTACGCCGCGGCGGGCTTCTCGCCGATGCCCTGCAGCATCAAACCGGGGCGCGTGCGGAAGATCCATGCCCAGGCGAGAAAGATGAACAGGAAACTGAGATAGGTGATGAAATCCTGGCGAAAGAAGAGCGTGCCGAGGACGGGAATGTCGCTGAGAAGCGGGATGGGGAGCGCCTGCAAACGCGGACCTGGCACACCCATGTACGGATTCCCGAGGAAGTAGGAAAGATCGCGGCAGGTGAGCGCGAGGACGAAGCCGACCGCGACCTGCGATTGTTTCAACGTGATGCTTGCAAACGCCACGACCAACGCCACGAGCGCGCCGATCAACATCCCCGCCAGAAATCCAAGCAGGATGTTATCCGTGGTGTATGCGACGGCAAACCCGCCCATCGCCGCGAGCAGGATCGTGCCGTTCATCGAAAGGTTGATCACGCCGGCGCGTTCGGAGAGCGTTTCGCCAAGCACCGCAAAAACGATGGGAGCCGCCGAAGCAAGGACGCCAGCCAGACCGATGAGAAGCGTTTCCTGGGTCATGTCACGATCTCCTTGCAAACTTCTGCCGCATCCCGGATGCCAGCAGGACGAACAGCACCAGCACGCCCTGCAACACGCCGGAGAGGGACGAGTCGAGTTTCATAAGGATGGGAAGTTGGATGCTCCCGATGTTCAACGCGGCGAAGAACAGGGCGACAGGCACCGCCCAAAGGGCTTGATAATTGATGAGCATCGCCACCATGAGACCGAGATACCCATATCCGCTCGAAATGGACGGGATGAGGCGATGATACACAGCCGCGACCTGCATGGCTCCCGCTGCGCCCGCCAGCGCGCCGCAGATCAGGAACGAGTACATGGAATATTGCCAGGTGGGAATGCCAAGCAGGTACGCGGCGCGGAAATTTTTACCCACCGCCTTGAGCCGCAAGCCGAAGTACGTTCCTTGCAACAAAAAATACACGATGACAATTCCAACCAATGCAATCCCCAACGCCCAGGGGCTGATGCGTAAATTCTCCACCAGGGGCAGCGAAAATTCATCCGGGAAGGGAACCGTCCCGCTCATGGAGGCGACGCCCGGTCGTTTCCATGGCCCGAAGATCAGGTAAATGGTCAACGCGGTGGCGACGAAGTTCAAACCCAATCCGCCGAAGATCTCGTTCACGCCGCCGAACACCTTCAACAAGCCCGCCAGCGAGCCCCACAGCGCCCCGCCGATCATCCCGCCGAGGATGGCAAGAGCGATGATGAGCGCGGGAGGCAGGTTGCTGTCGAGGAAGAAGCGATACACCCACGTCGTTGCGATCGCGCCCAGCACCACCTGTCCCTCCACACCGATGTTCCACAGCCCGGCGGAAAACGTCACCAGCAATCCCGCCGTGACGAGCAGCAACGGCACAAACGCCACCAGCACTTCCGCAAACTTGCGCAGCGAACCGAAGGAACCCGCGAACATGTTCCTGAACGCCTCCCACGGCGAGGCGTCCACAGAGATCAGGATCAACGAGACCACGCCGAAGGAAAGCAGAAGCGCAATGAGTTGATACAAAAGGTTTCCAAGACGATCCTTAATCATACGCCTCTCCCATATCTGCCCAGTTCTTGCCGCCGATCAACTGACCGAGTTGGTCCACGCTCGTCTTTCCCGCGTCGAGCGGACGGGAAACCTTCCCGCTGAAAAAGACCAGCACGCGGTCGCTGTACTGCAAAATTTCCTCCAGGTCGGATGAAATGAAAAGGATGGCGGTACTCGATCTGCAGCGTTCCTTGAGTTTGCCCCAGATGTAGATCACCGATTCGATGTCCAGCCCGCGCGTGGGATGCTCGAGCAGGACGAGCGAAAGCGGGTCCTGCAACAACGCCAGTTCGGCGCGCTGTTGATTCCCGCCCGAAAGCGACTCCACCGGGGTATGCGGCGCGCCGCGAATGTTGAAGGATTTGATCCGCTCCTCGGCAAGCCGCTGACCGGCAGCGCGGTCAACGAACAAACCGTCCGGTTCCTCCGCAAGAATGAAATGATCCGTCAAACTCAAACCGGGGATCAAGCCCTCCTCCAGGCGCGCGGCGGGAAGGAAGTTCACGCCCGCGCGTTTGAACGCGTGATAGGATTTCCCGGTCAAATCCCGACCTTTGAGCCTGATCCGGCCTCCGACGGGTCTCACCAACCCCGCGCAGGCGCGGATGAACAATCCCTGCCCGGAACCTTCCATGCCTGCCAGGCCGATCACCTCGCCGGCCCGCACCTCCAGATCCGCGTTCCTTATTTTCAAGCGCACGTCTTCGAGTGAAACGTTCTCCAGCGACAATACGGCGTCGCCCTCCTGGGCGGGCTGCCGTGCGCCGAGAGTGATCACCTTGCCGAACATCATTTCCACGAGTTTCGAAGTGGTGTACGGGGGTTTCGCCTCCCCTACCAGTTCGCCGGCGCGCAGGACTGCGACCTTGTCGCAAAGATGCTCCACGTCCTCCAGTTTGTGCGAAACGAAGATGACCGTCATGCCCTGCTCCGCCAGTTTTTTCAGCGTGGCGAACAGTTTCGATTTTTGCGAGGCGCTGATGCCGGTCGTCGGTTCGTCGAGGATGAGGATGCGCGCGCCGAGCCACAACAAACGGATGATCTCGAGCTGCTGGCGTTCGCCCACGGTGAGCGAATCCACGTAACTGTCGGGGTCGAGGGAAAAGTCGAATTGTTCAGCGAGCCGCCTGAAGTCCCGCGCGACCGCATTTCGATTCGGGAAGAGTCCGCCCGATTGCCCCAGCAAAAAATTATCGAGCGCGCGCATGGGTGGGAAGTCCAGCGGATCCTGATGCAGCATGCCGATGCCCACGTGAATGGCGTCGGCGGGCGAATGAATGACGACGGGTTTTCCGTCCAGAATGATTTCGCCGCCCGGATCGGCTTGAATGAACCCCGAAAGGATCTTCATCAGGGTGCTTTTACCGGCGCCGTTCTCCCCCAAAATGCCTTGAATGGAACCGGATGGGACGGACAGGTTGATGCCCTTGTTCGCATGGACATTGCCAAAGTGCTTGTGGATGTTTTTCAGTTCGACGTTCATGTGCGCTGGGTCTCCATGAGGCGCGCAGGTGAAAGAAAGGGGCGCAGTCGAACCTGCGCCCCTCGGGGGATACGATTTGGCGATTATTCGGAGGCGCTCAAGCCTTCCATGCCTTCGAGCAATTGCGGCAGGTACCAGACCTGCTGGTCGGTGGCGACTTCGCCGTCGGCAAGATAGGGAGTGCCGTCCTGCAGGTTGATGGGACCCGTCCACAGGCTCAGCCCGCCAGCCAGTTCGGCGATGAACGCATCCAGTTGAGCGGCGGCTTCGGCGCTCAACGCATTGCCCTTCACGAAACCGATCATGGAGGTATCGTGGTTGTTGATGTCGGACCAATCGGGACCCGTGAAGATGAACTGGGATTCCCACGTTCCATCCATCGCGGTTTGAATGGTCTTCACATAATCCGGTCCCCAGTTGAAGTACGGCACGCCCAGGCAGACGTCGGGCGCGGCGTCGCAGGCGGCGACGTAATCGTAGGCGATGCCGAACGAGGGTTTCCCATCGGCGGTCTGCTTCTGGGCTTCGGCGAGGTTGACGGGATTGTCAATGCCCGAAATGACCACGTCGTAACCGGTGGTGTAGAACTCGTTCGAGACCTGCACCGGGTCGGTTGTCACGCCGGGGATGTGGAACCAGAAACCGATCCACGTCACTTTGAATTCCAGCGCGGCGGGATCGTTGCCAGCCTCTTCCCAGCAGGACTTCGCGCCGAGGTAGGCGGAGGCGGCGAGGCGGCGGGTTTCGTCGTTGATCAACGGTCCGAGATAACCGATCTTGCCCGTCTCGGTGGAAAGGGCGGCGGCGCACCCGGCGATCATCTTCCCAATTTCCATGCGCCCCATGATGTTGATCATGTTGGGGATTTCCTCGTAAGCCTTGCCATCCTTCCAGACCTGGTCGCCGGAAGCCATGATGACGAAAACGTCGGGATGGTTCTTGGCAAAGGTCGTGGAGGCGTCCTTCATGTCGTCCGAATTAAAGATCACCAGTTTTGCGCCCTGGGCTACCAACTCTTCAGCGAGTTGATCAGGGGTGGTGCCTGCGCGGTCGGCGGGATTGACTTTATCGAGGTAGATCATCTTCGCGCCGAGTTTTTCCTCAACGTACAAACCGGCATCATAGTGCGCCTGGCTCCAGCCGTTGTCGTTATAGGGACCCACGAGCAACATGCCGAAAACGAACGGCTCCGCGGGAGGCGGCGCTTCGGTATCGGCGGGCGCCTGCGTCGGGGCGGGCGGCTGCGTCGCCGCGGGGGCTGGGGGTTGGGTGGGCGCCTCGGTTGTCGCAGGCGCACAGGCAGCCACGACGAGCGTGAGCGCCACGGCGAGGAATGCGAGGCGAATCAGGTACTTACGCATTTTCTTCTTCTCCTTTTTGAAAATGGATGTTGCGAATTGACGTCAGACTTTCCAGGGGTGAATGGGAATGCCTGCCACCTCCTTTCGGAATGTGCCTACAAAGACACTCTATCACGAAAAACGGATTGTGTGAATTGTAGAACAAAACGAACCCGGAGGTCAAGTACATTTCTCATGGATTACATGCGAACATGCTCTTGACTGCGGATAGCGCTTCGCTTCGCTCCCGACTTGAGGCTGTCTCCGCCTCGACGCGTTCCCACAACTGACAGAGCATCCTGCCCGTCGCCTCGGGCGAGACCTCATGCACGCGTTTCGACAATTCCACCGCGCGTTCCCATCGCCCGTCATGGGCATAGCCTTCGATGAACAGGAGATGCTCCGCAGGCTCGTAGGGATGGTCTTCAAAGGACAAGGCGAGGTCGCTGAATTTCGCCGCCTCATCCCATCGTCCGAACTGACGCGCAAGATCAGCCTTTTGATAATAATAACAGAATCCGTGTTCGGGTTCGGGACCGTACGCGCCAGGCATCGCTGCGCGCGGCGCCTCGAGGATGCGATCAGGGTCGGTCAGGCGCGCGGCGTAGCGCATCAAACTGTTTTCGAGGATCAGACGATCGAGGCGTTCCACTTCCGGGTCCAACAATCGCAAACACCCGGGCGGATCGAAATAGAACGAAAGCGCCTGCGAGGTGTTTCCGTCGAACCCGCCCGCCAGGTAATCGAAATGGACCGGCAGACCCGGTTCGATATCCGGCAGGGCGTTTCGGAAACGCGTGGTGGGATAAAACAACACGTACTCGATATCGCGGTTGCGATGATCCGGCGCGTAGATCCAGTTCAACGCCGCGCTCAACGAATTATCCGCGTAATAATCGAGCGCGCCCTCGTTCATCAGGATCAGCGTATCCGGCTCGATGGACGGCGCGCGCCAGGTCATCTGCCAGAACAGATCCTTTTGCATCTCCCAATCCTGAACGTAATTCCGGGCGGTCAGGTATTGCTTCCCCGCCGCCATGCTCACGAGCGAAACCAGGATCACGATCCGCGCCCTCTCCCAGGGAATGAGCGCGATCAAACCCGCGAACGTCAGCGCGACCCCAAGCATGAACGGAAGCGTAAAGCGGCTTGCGGGCCAGTTCAACGAGGGCGTAAAACCGATCAGCCAAAAGGGCCAGCCGGAAAGCGCCAGGCACAGGGCGCCCAGACCGATCATCCACATCCCATCCAGCAGGTTCTTCCAAACGGTCTTCTTCGCATCGCGCGAAGTGAGGAGAAACCCGGCAGCCGTAACCAGGACGACCGCCGCGACCACCAGATAATAGGAGCGCAATATGGCTTCCGCGTTTTCGATCTCCGGCAACTCGAACATCTTAAACCAGGCGTCCCTCAGGACGAGCCGCAAAGTGACCCTGAAGTTTCGCGCCAGCGCGCGCAGCGCGTCCAGCGGCGCGGACACTTCCGCGCCCGCCAGCCCCATATCGTATGGATTGTTGAAAATAAACAAACGCGAAAGAACCGCCAGCGTGAACACCGCCAGGTAGGGAACCCACAGCCTCAAGCCGCGCAGGACGCGACCTTTGAAGGATAACCTCTCCTCGCGTATCGCGATCAGGATGACCCCCGCGCGCGCAAGTTCCAACAAAAAGAAATATTCCGTCATCCACAGGTTCAGCGCGGAGAAGAACATGCCGGCGATCGTCCACGCCCAATAACGACCCGGCGATTCCATCGCCCGCAACATGCACCAAAACGAAAAAAGGAAAAAGAACAACACGGCGTAAAAATGGCTGTAGAGATACGCCGTGAAATGCTGGTCGAAGCCGGGGTACACAAGGAAAAGAAGCGCGATCCCCAAAGCCAGGCGCGGCTTGTCCCTCCACAACCTCGCCGCGATCAGATACGCGATCCACGCGCAAGCCCATCGCAGCGCGAACGCGATGACCTGCCAATACACCGGCGATTGCGGAACGAGGCGGGTCGTCGCCTGATACAACACACCCCACACGGGGCGCGAGGTCGCAAAATACGCCGTCAGCGCTTCGGGACCCAGTTGATACCCGATCCACGAGATGGGCAGGTCGTCCCAGTAAAAGCCCAGGCGCGGGATCAACAACCCGTATGCGAACAAGGCAACGAGAAACAGAACGACGGCGGGTCGGTATTTTTTCATCTGGATCATGGCGAGGGGCAGGAGAGCATATCGTGGATTTCAGCCAGCGCCGCGCTTCGCTTCGATTGACCCAGCGCATCGCGTCCCTGACTTTCGGCTGTTTCCGTTTCCACGCGTTCCCACAACCGACAGAGTAGCGGTCCCACGTATTCCCTCGAAACCCGGTACGATACCCGCGATAACTCGACCGCGCGTTCCCAATCTCCCGTATGGGCATAGCCTTCGATGAACACGAATCGTTCCACCGGGTCGTTGGGATAGTCGTCCAGGTCGAAAGCCTTGTCTCCCAGGCTGGCAACCTCCTCCCAATTCCCGAATTGCCGCGCGAGGTCCGCTTTTTGGAAGTAATAGCACCAGCCGTGTTCGGGTTCGGGTCCGTAGATGTCGGGCATCACGACTCGCGGCTGGGCGAGGATCCTGTCGGCGTTGGATAAGGCTGAGGCTTGGCGCATCAGGCTGTCGTCGGGGATGAGGCGGTTTTTTGAGTCCAGATCGGGTTCGAGGAGGCGCAAACATGCGGGCGGGTCGTAGTAAAAGGCAAGAGCGTCCGAGGTGTTCCCCTCGAAGGACGCGGCGAGAAAATCATATCGGATCGGGATGCCCGGTTCGAGCGCGGGCAGCGAGGCGCCGATGCGGTTGGTCGGGTATAAGAGGACGTAATCCACGTTGCGAGTGCGGTTCTCCGGGGCGTAGATCCAATTCAACGGCGCGCTGATGGAGTTGTCGGCGTTGAAGGCAAGTTCCTCGTTCATCAATACGATGGTGCGAGGTTCGAGGCTGGGCGCGCGCCAATATAATTGCCAGAAGAGATTCTTTTGCGAACCCCAGTCGCGCATGTAATCCACCGACCATAAAAACTGCCTGCCCGCCGAGAGCGAAACGAACAGGACGGCAGCGAAATATTTCACGCGCATCGGCAAAAGTTCGATCAAGCCGAGCAGGAGAAAACACGCGCCGAACATGAACGAGAGCAGGGCGCGGTTGGCGGGGAAGCCGAGCGAGACGGGCAGGTTCGTCGCCCAATAAGGGACGCCGCCCAGCAGCAACATGAACGCGCCAAGCCCGATCAACCACAAGGCGTCGCGTCCTGCGTTCCCTTTTGCCCCTTCGCTTTGCATGTTTTTGAACAAAAGGACGAGCGCGCCGACCGTCAACACGACGGCGGCATACAAAACGCTGGCGCGCAAGCCGTTGACGCCGGGGTCGGGGAACTGAAAGATTTGTCCCCAGGCGGCGACCGCTGCAATCCATAAACTGGAAAGGACGTGTCCTGCAAGTTGCGCGAGGGTTTCGATGGGCGCGCGGGTAACCTCCTCCGTGAGGCTGTAACCGAAGCCGGGATGGCTGTACACGAGGGAACGATAAAGGAGCGCGAAGACGATCACGCCGCCATAGGGAAGCCACGCCCTGAAAACCCTTGCAAATCGTTCGCGGAAGGTCAAGGGTTGTTCGCGCAGGGACATAAGCAGGATCAACGGGCGCGCGAATTCCAGCAGGAAGAAATACTCGAACATGAGGAGGTTCAACGCCGAAAAGACCATCGCCGGGAGGGTCCTGCCGCGAAGCATCAGATGCCAGGAGAACAGGAGGAAGAAGAGGACGATGAAAAAGTGCGAGTATACGTAACTCACCCACTGCTGGTTGAAGCCCGGATATAACAGGAGGAGTAACGATAGAAGAAACGCCGCTTCCCTGCGGTTCGGGAACAGCCTCGCCATCACAAGCCAGAAGGCATATACTCCCGCCCATCGCCAGAACATGGCGAACAATTGCCACCAGGCGGGTCGAAGCGGAAGGATGAATCCGCTCAACTGGTAGAGCCATGCCCAGACGGGGCGCGAATCGGAAAAGTATCTTGCGGTCGCCTCCGTTCCCAGGTGGTAGCGGATCCACGAGATGGGCTGGTCGTCCCAGTAAAAGCCGAGCCGCCAGAAGGAAAGTCCATAGGCAAGGAGGGTCACGGCAAACAGCGTCAGCGGGACGGCATAGGGGAGGGATGTGATTCTCTTCGACAAGGCGTTCATCCTTTTCAGGCGGGCGAACCTGGGTTTCCTTCCACAGGCATTGCAAATCGCATTTTACCCTCGTTTGCCTTTGCACACAGCCCGGCGGCACAGACACCATGCTTTCTCGAAATCCAGATTTGAAATATTTTGTACGCGGATTTCATGGAGCGGACGGGGTTTCTCCGTCATTTCACGGAGCAATCCGCGTGGAATTTTCGCGATCCGCCGGTAGTACTCCGGTACCCGCTGTGCTATACTTGTCCGGGTAAGGAGAATACGCCGATGCTCGATCCAGTCCAAATTCCCATATTGCTCAAAGCCATTGATTTCGTGTTCGACGAGGGGCGCAAGATCTTGGAGGAGCGCCGCGAACGCCGGAGGAAGATGAACGACGCGCCCGCCCAAAGCGAGGATCAGGGGCCGGAAGCGGCACCAGCCCTCCCTGAGCCTGAACGGGAAAAAGAGGTCAAACAGGGTCTTCTTGCCTCCAAAATTGACGACCTCCTGTGGCGAAATCACGAAGCGGAGGTCCAGCACCTGGTCAGGTTGTTGGAGACGTACTCCCGCAACTATCGTCTTGCGAAGGAACAATACGCGAAATGGGGCGACGCCCTCGTGCCGCCGATCATCGTGAACAACATGACGGAGGCGGAAAAGTCCATGCTCGAGACCCTCCAGCGACTGGAAGAGGTCTTGTCGAAGGTCTATGAAAGAGACATAAAATCCCAATAACAAATATGGTGTGGAATGGATAACAAGGAAGAAATCGCTCATCTGGAAACAATGATCGCCCTGCACAAGAAAAATCTCTTCATCCTCGAAGAGATGCTGGCGAAATACGGGGTGGACCAGCCCCTGCATCTCGTCAACAGCGTCACCATGGAAAAGGAGGCAATCGCCAGGTACACCCGGAAGATCGAGAGCCTGACCTCCAGCGGCAGGGAATTGGAAAAATCGAACGCGCTGGCGAAACTGCCGAGGAGGCCCTATTTCGTGGGCAGGGAGCAGGAACTGGCGACCATCATGCAGTCCCTTCAACCCAACAGCCGCACGTTCATCATCGGGATCGAAGGGATCGGCGGGGTGGGCAAGTCCGCGCTCGCCATCGAGGTGAGTTATCGCTGCGTGGAAAACGATCTTTTCGGCTCCGTGATCTGGATCTCGGCGAAGGAATCCATCCTCACCCTGCACGGCATCGAGCCGATCATACCGGAAGCCAAGACCCTGTCCGACATCCTGATCACGATCGGCTCGAATTTGGGGAACCCCACCATCGGGAACCTTTCCATCAAGGATCAGATCACGCGGGCATACAATCTCCTGGCAAGACGTTCGACGCTTCTCGTGCTGGACAATTTCGAATCGCTCTCGAAGAACGAGCAGCGCGAGGTGCTGGAGTTCCTGCGGAATTCGCCGATGACCCTCAAGGTCGTTATCACCTCGCGGGAAAGGGTTTCCGAGGGGCAGATCATCCGCCTGCAGGGGTTGTCCTTCGAGGAGAGTAACGCCCTGCTGGACTGGGAATCCCAGCAAAAGCACATTCAACTCACGAAGGACCAGAGCAAACAACTCATCACCCTGACGGGCGGTCTCCCGCTTGCCCTGTTGTGGGTGCAGGGACAGGTGGCGGCGCTGGGGTATTCGGTCACCCAGGTTCTGGACAAACTGAGCCTCGACGCGGACGTTCCGATATTGCAATACTGCTTCAACCACAGTTGGAACCTGCTCGGTCAAGCCGAGGCGAAGAAACTGCTCTTCATCCTGGCGCTTCAACCCGACGCCGTATCGAGAACCGCCCTGAAGGAGATCGCCGGGGTCGAGAGCAACGACACGTTCGAGAATGCGATCAGCGAACTGCTGCAATTGTCGCTCATCGAGCAGGAACCCGACCGGGATTATTTCAGCATCCTGCCGTTGACGCGCAGGTTCGTCCGTTCGCAGTTCGCCGGCAGTCGGAAGTTCATCAAACAGGCTGAATTGAAGACCGCCCAATATTACGTGAGACTCCTTGCCCAAAAAAGCAGTTTCAAGGAATGGCGCGGGTACGACGACCTTCTGCTGGACCGCAATAACATTCTGGGCGTGGCTCAATGGTGCTACAAATCCATACAGAAGCGGCAGGCGAAATCCGGCGCGCTTACAAAGCAAGCCAGGAACATCGCCGAAATCCTGGTGCAGATCGGCATTCACTTCGGAAGCGTCCTGTGGCAACGCGCATACTGGTACGACCGCATGACTCTGACGCACGCCTCGCTGACCGCGGCAAAATTACTGGCAGACTGGAAATCCGTCAGCACTTTTGCACGGAACATCGCCTGGATCTATTTCTACCAGGGGGATTACCTGCGGGCGTTGCATTGGGCGGAGGAGTCCCTGTCCGCCACAACGAAAACGGAGGACAAACTGCTCATCGCCGCCGCCAAAAGACTGCTGGGAACGGTGGAACTGCGCCTGGGCAATTTCGAACGCTCCGAGGCGTTGTTGATGGACGTGCTCAAGACGAGCGGGGAATTCGCCGACGACGATTACGGCATCTACAGCAAGGGCTTTGCGGAATACGGACTGGGCGATCTCGAATACGAACGCGGCAACAACAAAAAAGCAAAACAATGGTACCAGAAGGCTTTGGACACCTGGAAGGACCCCGCCCGCAAAGACCCCATCCGGCACGTCAGCCTGGGATTGAACGGGCTTGGCTTCGTCGCCTTGAGGGAAAAACGGTACGAGGACGCAAAACGTCTCTTCATGGAAGGCATTCAGTCGGCGGAGGAATTTGGAAGGCTCGACGAACTGGCAAGGGGACAGCTCGGGCTGGCTTCCGTTTACCTCGAAACCGGCGAGGATTTGAAGACCAGCCTGATGATGATCACCGATTCCATCGAGAGTTTCCAGAGGCTGGGCATGCAGTATGAGATCCAGAAAAGCCAGGCGCTTCGGGACCAGATCCTGAAGGCGCAGCCCCAGATATTGACCGCCGACTGAAACTGACATGGATAACGAACTGAAGATTTTCCTTCAATCGTTCAAGGAGTTGGAGAATCTCTTCCAGGCGCTGCCGATCACCGAGGACCAATTCCAACGATTGAAGGGTGTTCTGGCGGACATCCAAAGGAACGCCAAACACCTGGCATTGTACGATGCGATCACCCACGCCCTCAACTCACGCGCGGGAAAATGGCTCGTACCCGCCGACCAGGTCAAGGGGATGGCAAAGGTTGACATTTACGACCTGCGACAAGCCAATAAGGTGTACGGGGTCCCGGTGGTGGATGCGGAACTGCACAAACTGGCTTACCAGTTCATGTCCATCTTCACCCTCGATAAGGGGGATTTCGTCCGCCGTTCCCCGGGCAGCGACGAATTCAGGATATTTTCCACCTCGAAGACCCCGCGGGAAATAAAACGCCTCCTCTCCAAACTTTACAAAAACCAGGAAACGGATTCCCTGCTCACCTGGGATTTCGGCGTGGGACTCACGGAGACCGAAGCCGAGAGCGAACTCCAGAAACAGCGAAAGACCTTCAGGCCCCTGGTGCTCAGGCAGACCATTCTGGAGAGTCACTCGGAAATTCCCAAGCGCGTGGAGGAGGGCAACAGTTACCAAAATTGGAATGAGTTTAATATTCCCTACGAAAGACTTATGGATACAATCCGCTCATTGGCGCTGCCTTCCACGCTGGAATTGCAAACCCTGGAACAGGTCAGGATCACCCGTGACATCGTGGAAAGCATAGTGACCCGGGACGCCTTGACCGGCGCGCTCAACGGGCTGGGCGCAAAATGGTACCTGGAGAACGCGACCATTCAAGCCATGGCGCTGACCGACATGCTCAACATGCACGAAGGCAACAACCGTTTTGGCAGCGCCGCCATAGACCAGGACCTCAAGCGGTTTTCAAATTTGCTCTTGAGGCATTTTCCGAAGGATGAAGGTTTTTTATTGTTTCGCTCCGAGCGCGCAGGCGATGAGTTCAAGATCGCATCGTTCAGGAAGGAAGTTGCGGAATTGGAGGACAGGATTCGATCCGTCTGGAGCGGCGACCTGCACCGCGGTTTGCTTGGATGGAACTACGGCGTCGGAAGGAACGATGCGGAGGCGCACGTCAACCTGTACAGGAACCGGTTGAACGAAATGGAAAGCAAGGAAATGTCTGTTCTGAACGGCAAATCAACCTTTATCATCGTCCGACCGGAGAGCGAAGACTACCCCGACCTATACAGGCTTTCGGAGGATACGGCTCACGCCGTCGGAGGGGCGCCCATCGTTGACCTGCACATGACCTTGCAGTCAATACGCAACGTGGAGGATTTCGACGCCTTGCGGCAATGCCTGGAGGAATATTCCCGAAAACTGCGCCCATTCGAGATCAAGGTCAGGAACATCGCCAGGATGAACGTGAACAACCAGCAGGGCAGGTTGTGGCTGTTGGCGGAAAGAAGCGTTATGCTGGAAACCCTGTACAACGAACTCAGCGAGATCGCGCTCCGGCTGGGCGGCGAGAGTTATCCCTACAAACCCCAGAACTGGCTGCCGCACATAAAGATCGTCGAACTGCCGGAAGACGGGTCAACCCGCATAAAAGACCCCACCTTCGGGCATCTGCAAGAGATCACCTTCACGGTGAGACGCCTCGAGTGGACCGTGCAGAAGGAACCGGAACACTGGGAACTGCTGGATCAGTTCCCGTTATCGGAGTGATCGTCCCGCCTCTATTTTCGCCAAGTTCCCCCCTGATTACCTTACACTCTTAAAAATGGGATGCGGACTGCGGAGCGCGCAAAAAACGCGGCTTCAAGGCGCTTTTCGGGCAGTTCCTCTAAAAATCCGCGTCCATCCGCGTTAATCCGCGTCCCAATACCAAAGTGTGATGTAATCAAGGTCCCCCCCATAATCCCCCATCGAAATAACTCATTTTACGCAGTAACGCGAGACCACGGTCTCGCATTCGCAGGGCGCGGGATAAGATCGCGCCGCGCCAATTGAAAACCGTTTGGCGGAATTGTGCTATCATCGGGTGTGCTTTCCGAAGGGAAAACAAATGGATTTCAAAGAGGCAAGACGCCATGGCGACCATTCTCATCGTTGACGCCCGTCCAACCGACCGTCAATTCCTGATCACCCTTCTGGGTTCCTTCGACCACCGTCTGTTGGAAGCCAACGACGGAGCGCAGGCGCTGGAACTGGCGCGGAGGGAACTGCCCGATCTCGTCATCACCGACATCGTCATGCCAAACATGGACGGCTTCACCCTCGTTCGTCGTTTGCGCGCCGAGCCCCTCCTGGCCGGGGTGCCGGTCATTTTCCAGACCGCTCATTATCTGGAGGCTGAAATCAACCGGCTTGCGATCGCCAGCGGGGTCAAGCACATCATCGGAAAACCCGCCGAACCGCAGGAAGTGTTGCGCGCCGTGCAGGATTGCCTCAAACACCCCGCCAGCGCCTCCAGGCTTCCCAAGACCGGAGAACTCCAGCGGGAACACCTGCAATTGCTGGCGGACAAACTCTACCAGAAGAATCTCGAACTGGAAAAAGCCAACGAACGCCTGCGAAGCCTCTCGCTGACCGACGACCTGACGGGCTTGAGCAACCGACGCGGTTTCATGATCCATGCCAACGGATTGTTGAAATTCGCCCGCCGCGCCGGTCACCCGCTGTGCCTGATCTACATAGACATGGATTGCCTGAAGGAGGTGAACGATGCCTTCGGTCACGCGGAGGGGGATATTGCCCTCAACCATTTTGCCCACATCCTGACCCAGACCTTTCGCGATTCGGACGTCATCGCCCGCCTGGGAGGGGATGAATTCGTGGCGCTGACCATTGACGCGAGGGAAAACGACATCGCCGGCATCCGGGCGCGACTGCAAAGCAACGTCAACGCGCATAACCTTCAATCCATGCGCGGGTATGCCCTGTCCTTCAGCATGGGGATCATTCAGGTTGACTTGAGTTCCACCCTCACCATGGAGGCGCTCCTCGCCCAGGCAGACGCGGCGATGTATCGCTACAAACAAAGCAGAAAGCGCGCCGCATAAACGGTTGCGTAACACAGCACAACATCCTTCGATACGCCCAGGACACGTCCCGCGCTGCGAACGAAATCGCTGCGATCTGCCCGTTACCTTCCTTCTTTTCCGCGCAGGGGAACGAAGGCGACCGGCAGCAACGTTTCCCGCAAAAAGGAATCCCCCTCGCGCCGCCACAACTCCAACACCTGGTCGCCGCGTTCGCCCACAGGCAGGATCATGCGCCCGCGCTCGGACAGTTGGTCCAACAGGCTTTTCGGCGCGCGCGGCGCGGCGGCAGAGACGATAATCGCGTCGTACGGCGCGGCTTCGATCCACCCTTGCGATCCGTCGCCGACGTGAACGAAGACGTTGGTCACGCCGATCGCATCGAGCGTCTTTCGGGCGCGTTCCGCCAGGGCGGGGATCAATTCGATGGTGTGCACTTCAGGCGCGAGGGCGGAAAGAATCGCCGTCTGGTAGCCCGATCCCGTCCCCACTTCGAGCAGGCGTTCGCCGCCGGTCAAATCCAGGCACTGGATCATGTACGCGACGATGTACGGCTGTGAGATCGTTTGCTGGAAACCGATCGGGAGCGGCGAGTCGTCATACGCCGAAATGCGATACCTCTCCGGGACGAAGAGATGACGCGGCACGGACTCGAACGCTTCGAGAATCCGCCGATCCCTGATCCCGCGCCCCCGGAGCTGGCGCGCCGCCATTTCCTTCCGCTCCTCGAAAAATTCATCCGGCATGATTACACCCGATTCTGACGCAGCGCATCCAGCGGATCTTCTCCGCGCAGGAGCGCGCGTCCATGCAGGAACAGGCTGAACTGGGAAAGACCGAACCAGAGCAGGAAGATCGTCAGGATGATCGAAGCGCGGTCAATCCAGGCGGGCAGCGACTCGATCAGGTCCGCAACCTGCGCGCGCCATGCAGCGACCTTCACCTGGTACTCCTCGACAGCCGCGATGAAGTGTTGCAGGCTGGCGCGCGTTTCGGTCAGGTCGCCGCCCAGCAGGTAGGACGTGTCGCTGACGAAGGTCGAGGCGCGCTTTGCCAGGTCTTCGGCGTTCGCGATCTCGACGTCCAGCGTTTCCGCGGAATTGATCAGGTCGGTCAGGATCTGATCGGGCAGGTTGATCTCGATGAAAGGCAGGGACTCCAGGCTGAGGATCAGGGAACGCAGACTTTCCAATGAGGCGCGCGCTTCCCCAAGTCTTTCGCGTGTTCTTTTCAACTCGGGGAGCAAACGGTCGTCCAGCGAACTTTGGATGCCCTCGAGCAAATTCTCCGCGCTCGTGGATTGTTCGGCGAGCTCTTCGAGCGCGCTCTGCGCGGCGTCCACAAGCCGCAATGCACGTTCGAGTTCGATGTGTGTGGATGCCAGCGTCGCCTCCGCTTGCGCCAGTTCGCCGTCAATTTCCCGCAGGCGTCCCATCGTTTCGCGGGTCAGGGGTTCGTTGTAGATCCAGGCCGCGGCGATCCCCGCGACGCTCGCAAGGAGAAATAGCGCGCTGAGGATGGTCAACGTCCACGCCAGAATTTTTCGGGTCATATCGCCTCGCCGCCTTCCATGATCGGATGAAAACTTCTCCGCTATGAAGATTATACATGCATAGGACGCGGACTGCGGAGCGCGCGGACAACGCGGATTTTTAATTGATTTTCCGCGCGCGAAGCGTCGGCGCTCGTCCGCGTCCGATTTCTAAAATGTACGGTAGAGAATTCGGGCTATAATCTAACCACCGTTACCGATACCAGAGGAAGGAAAATCGCCATGCTCGTGATCATCAGCGACCTGCATCTTGGAGATGGCACGACCGCCGCCTCCATTCCCGCCAGCGCGTTCCACCTGTTCGCCAAACGCCTCCGGCAGGATGCCCACTTCGCCTCGGTGCGATATGGAAGATACCGTCCCATCGAGGAACTGGACGTCATCCTCATGGGCGACATCATAGACCCGCTTCACTCGACCAAATGGCTGTTCCCGCCGATGGGACGGGAGCAATACGTCAACATCAACAGCCAGGACTACATCCGCATCACCGAGGAGGGCGAGGAAGGGTACGTGCGCCCGTGGAGCGATCCGTACGACCCGCTCTTCGCCCCCAAACTGCTCGAAGTCACCCGCGCCATCATCGAACACAACCGGGCATCCCTCGAAGTCATGCGAAAACTTGCAAGCGGCGAATACATCGAATTCGATCCCGCGAACGAAAACGGGAAGCGCGACGCCAACAACCCGGCCAAGATCCCGCTCAAGGTGCGCTTCCACTACATGGTCGGAAACCACGACTGGTATTACCACCTCAAGGGCGAAGCCTTCGACCAGATCCGCCGGGAGATCATCACGGCAATGGGGTTGAGCAATCCGCCCACGCCGTTCCCCTACGACCTGCGAAAACTCGATCCCAACTCCCCGTGGGAACGGGACGAAGCCCCCGAGATCGAGAGACTTCTCAGGCAATATCAGGTCTTTTGCCGTCACGGCGATTACTTCGACGGCTTCAACTTCAACGTGGAGCGCGGACGCGATCAGGCGACCCTCGGCGACGCCTTCACCATGGAAGTCTGCAACCGCTACCCGGAGGAACTGCGGCGAAAACCCGACCTCAACCCCGATATTGTGGACAACCTGCGCCACATCACGAACGTCCGCCCTGCGCTGGCAACCCCCTTGTGGATCTCCGGGCAGATCAAAAGACTCTCCGACGAGCACATGATCACCGGGATGAACGAACGCGACCTCAAAAAGATCTGGGACGACCTTTCGGACAAATTCATCAACCTGAAATTTGTGAAAAGCAAAGACATACCGTTCAAGATAGACATCGTGGATAAAATGCAGGCGGCGATCAAGATCTCGAAATTGATCTCCCTCGAAACCCTCGACAACCTGATCTACAAAATTCAGAACAGAAGGATGTTCGGGGGCGACGGCTCCTTTGCAATACACGCCCTGAAGGAGCCAGCCTTCCTCGACGACACAGCGCGCTACATCATCTACGGGCACACGCACCATCAGGAAACCGTCCCCCTCGATTACGACGAACACGGCGGCAACCAGATCTACTTCAACTCCGGCACCTGGCACACCTACTTCGACCTCGCCAGAAAGAACCCCAGGGAAAAGAAGTTCGTGCCGTACAAAGCCCTCACTTACATCACCTTCTACAAGGACGATGAACACGACGACCGCCGCTTCGAAACCTGGTCCGGCGCCTACGCCTGAACCGTCCCACGCGGAAAATGAAATCCTGATCGTCGGCGGAGGTCCCGGCGGACTCTCCACCGCGCTGCACCTGCATCGGATCGCCCCGCATCTGACTCCCCGAATCCTGATCCTCGAAAAGGGACATTATCCACGCCCCAAACTTTGCGCGGGCGGACTCACCCTCGACGCCGAGGTCATCCTCGAAAGACTCGGCCTCGACGTGAACGAAGTCCCGCACGCGGATGCAGAGAACATCCACTTCGATTTCGAATCGAAGGGATTGAACGTTCGCGTCCCAAAACGACACGCCTTGCGTATCGTCCGCCGCGATGAATTCGACAACTGGCTGGCAGATAAAACAAGAAGCCGAGGAATTGAAATTCGCGAGGGGATCACGGCCAGGAACGTAATCCCCGATGCGGATGGCGTGACCGTCGAAACGGATCAGGGAATTTTTCGCGCGCAGGTCGTTGTCGGCGCGGACGGTTCGAACGGAGTCACAAGACGATGCGTATTCCCCCACGCGCCCGTTTACACCGCGCGCGTGCTGGAGGTGTTGACCCCCTCCCTGTCTGGGCGGGATGGGGGAGGGCAAGGGAGGGGGTTGGGTTCTGCCTATTTCGAATTCTCCCCCGTCCCCGACAACATCGCAGGATACGTCTGGGATTTTCCCACACAAGTCAAAGGTCGAGCCATGCGCTGTTGGGGAATCTACGATACGAACATCCTCGCCGATGAAAAACGCCCGCAACTCAAAGAGCCGCTCGCGCAGGAAATGTCGCGTCTTGGATTCGACTTGAACGATTACCAGATCAAGGGACATCCCATCCGCTGGTTTTCGCCGCGCAATCAAATGTCCGCGCCGAGGGTGTTGCTGGTGGGAGACGCCGCGGGCGCGGATCCTCTTTTTGGGGAGGGGATCAGCGTCGCTTTGGGGTACGGCGCGTTGGCGGCGCGCGAGATCCAGGAGTCGTATCAGCGGGGCGAATTTTCATTCGGCGGATACAGGCGTCGGGTGGGGCGAAGCGCAATGGGCAGGGCGTTGATCGTGCGCTGGGTTACCGCGAAGGTCGTTTATTCGTTCAAGTGGAAGTGGTTCCAAATCCTGCTGTGGAGAATCCTCAAGCCGGTCGTCCTCCTGGCGGCGTGGCTGTTCATCCTGAACTGGGGGCGGAAACTGGATTGAAAATTCCATCTTGACAAAAAAAGGACGTTAGATTATTATCTAATTAGATAATGGTCTAAAGTAGATAGTTGACTAAGTTCGACGTTTGTCTTTTTTCCGAAAGGAGGTCGCCATGACGTGCAGTACCCAGGCAAAATCGAGCAAGGCTTACGTGGACGAGCAAACGTCCATCCCCGCGCCCGCACGCGACCTCCTCACCCGCCAAATGGGTCAAATCCTTGTGGAGATCGGCGCCATGTTCAACGCAGCCCCCATAAACGAACACGTGGATCGTAACACCGCCGACCTGCTCATCTCCATAGGCAACAAATTGAAGAGGAAAGGATAGCGCATCAAGGCTGCCATGACCGAAGAAAAAACCTTCTCCCCCGAAATCGGCTGGGATTTTGGAACAGCCTACGAATTGTTCATCAGCCTGCACGTTTTACATGAGCCGGATTATTTCGGGGTACGCGCTTCCTGGGCGGCCGGAGTCCGTTCGCGGATCCCGGCCGCCGAACGCAAGTTGCTGGAAGACGTGTTTACATTGACCGGCGCGCCCCTGGCTTGGATCCACAACCTCCCCGCGCCCAAGGATGCCATCAGCGCGCTCTGGGCGTTGAAGCAGATCCCCCCCGCCGAGCGGATAATCAAACTTCATAGGCTGGATGAGACTTTCACGCATAGATCCGCAGAGGATATGGAAAAGCACAAACAATTCAACGAGACCCTCCTGAGGGTCACGTCCACTGGTTCCTGGACGGCGGAGGATGCCGAGTTCCTCAGAAAACTCTGGGGCAAGAAAGGGATGTCCCTGAAAAAGGGCGCGTTCGAACGAGCGTTGGATTGGTGGAGCCGCCCGGAAGAACTTGGCGAGGGCTTTCTCTCCGCGCTTCAATACTATTACCAGGCGTTCTTCGAGGAGGAGGAAAAACGCCTGGAGCCTGTGCTCAAAGCAGGCTTGGAACGCGCGCAGGAATTGGCGTCCAGGATGCCGGTCGAAGAGTTGTTCGTCGAACTTTCGCAGGGCGTCCAATTGGACGATGAATTCCGCGCGAAGAAACTTGTGATCGCGCCCGCCTTTTGGATGACGCCCCTGATCTTCTTCGAAGAACTGGACGCGGACACGATGCTGTTGCTCTTCGGCGCGCGTCCCGCAGAGATGTCCGCCATTCCCGGCGAGTTATTGCCGGATGGATTGGTGCGGTCTCTCAAAGCCCTGGCAGACCCGACCCGCCTGAAGATCCTTTTCTATCTCTCGCACGAAAGCCTCACCCCCTCCGAACTTGCCCGGCGGCTGCAACTGCGCGCGCCGACCGTTATCCATCACCTGAACGATTTGCGCCTCGCAAGCCTCGTGGAATTGACCTTCAAACAGGACGAGAAGCGGTATGCCGCGCGCATGCAGGCGATCGAATCCACGTTCGCGAACCTGACGTCCTTCCTGAAAAGCGACATCACAGAATAATCCCTGAAAGAATGAACAACAACAAAAATACGATCCTCTCAAAATTCCTGCGCGTGCCCGGAGAGTATGCCTCCCGCGTGCGCGCATTCAAGCCCAACGCCCGGTTCTACCTGCTGAACGTCATCATCACCGGCGCGGCAATGGGCGTCTTTCGTTTACTCTTCAACTTCTATGTGCTGAGCCTCGGCTTCGACGAGGCGCTGCTCGGCAACCTCATCACCGCCAGCAGTTTCGTGGCGCTCCTCGCCGCCCTGCCGATGGGCTACCTCGCGGACACGATCGGGCGCAAGGCGTCGCTGGTCATCTCCGCCGCGCTGTTGGGCGCGTCCATCCTGGCGATGGCGATCTGGCAGAGCGAGCCGATGTTCTACGCGATGAACGTCGTTTCGGGAATCGCGCAAAGCCTGGCGGGCGTCACCATGTCCCCGTTCCTCATGGAAAACAGCGACGAAAACGAACGCACTTATCTCTTCAGTTTCGGTCAGGGCTTGACGATGACCATGGCATCCGTGGGCAGTTGGATCGGGGGGTACCTCCCCACCTGGATCGGCGCGGCGCGAGACGCCTCTCCGACCAGCAGCCTGGCGTACGGCAACTCCATCTTCATCATCGGCATCGTCGCCCTGCTTGGGATTCTTCCATTGCTTTTCATCAAGTCGCCGAACCTGGCGCGCAGTCAACGCGCCGTCTTTGCCCCCTTTCAATACGCCGCAAAGAACCCCGCGCTGTTGACCAAACTCATCCTGCCGATGCTGCTCACCTCCATCGGCGCGGGGTTGATCATGCCTTTTATGAACGTCTTCTTCCGCGTCGTCCACAACCAGCCGGACCCGGTCATCGGCACGCTGTTCGCGTGGGGATCGCTGGCGATGGGCATTGGTCTGCTCATTGCGCCTCCGCTCGCCGAACGGACGGGGAAGATCCAACTGGTGGTCATCACGCAAGCGCTCTCCATTCCCTTCCTCATCCTGCTCGGGTTCTCCCCCATCTTTTGGGTCGGAGCCGCCACGTATTACATCCGCCTGGCGTTGATGAACATGAGTTCGCCCGTCTATCAAACGTTCGTGATGGAACACGTCGAGCCGTCCTCGCGCGCCACCGTCGCCAGTTTATCGAGCATGGCATGGAACTTCGGCTGGGCGTTCAGTCCCACCATCAGCGGCTGGCTGCAGGTGGAGTACGGTTTCGGCCCGCCGTTCATCGGCACGATCACGCTCTACACCATCGCGGTCGTCATGTACTGGGCATTCTTCTGGCGGCGAAGCGAGAAGACCGTTCCAATTGTCGCGACGACAGATTGACGCAACATCCCGAAGGCATGCCTTCGGGACGTTTTCATTTCTATCCCCTGATCTTCTTCAAAAAGCCCGGCGTGTTCAACTCGCGTTCGAGCAGATACGTGAAATATCCCTGCATCAGACTCTCCGCTTCTTTCTGGACCTCGGGCTGAGGTCGCGCACGAGACGCCTCCGCGTAGCCCGAACGCTGAAAGTGACGCAGGTACTTGAGCGCCTCCACGGAAATGGGATGCAGATGCGGCAATCCCTTCCCGCAGCGCGGACAGATCACGCCTCCCGCGCTGAACGAGAAGAACTGGTCCTCGGCTTTGATCTCGCGTCCGCAGTTGGCGCACTCGCGCAGTTGCGGACGGAATCCCAGTTGATCGAGCAGGCGCATCTCATAGTAACGGATGACCAGCCACGGGTCGAAGAGCGAGGCGAGGCGGGAAAGAGTCTCGGTCAACAAACGAAACGTGGATGAGTTCTCGGTCTCGTCTTCGTAGGTGAAACGATCCAGCAATTCCATCACGTAGGAGGCGTGGCTGGTAAGGATCAAATCTTCGCGCAGGGGCAGGTACGCGTCCACCGTATCCGCCTGCGTGACGAGGAACATGTCGCGTCCTTTTGCGAGTTGAAGTCTGACGTGGGTGAACGGTTCGATGTGCCCCGCCTTGCGCGAGGCGATCTTGCGCGCACCCTTCGCAATGACGCGCATTTTCCCAAGTTGGCGCGTGTAAATGGTCAGCAGGCGATCCGCCTCGCCGTAATCGCTGTGACGAAGCACAACGGCATCCACACGGATGGAACGAAATTTGGGCTCGGGCATGGGGATGTAGGGGCGGGGTCTCCCCGCCCAAATCGGGGCGAGAGGACCTCGCCCCTACGATTTCAACTTCTCCGGCGTAAAGGCTTCCGGCAGGAGCTCGCGCACGGTTGTCTCTTTCACAAGATTGCCGTTCCGGTCCGCCAGCAAAACGACCGTATCCAGGCTGAATTCCGCCATCACCTGCCTGCATCCGCCGCAAGGGGACCCACCGTTATCCGTGACCACCGAGATCACCTCGAACTCCTTCTCCCCTTCCGAGACGGCTTTGAAGATGGCGATCCGTTCGGCGCACATGGTCTGTGGATACGCGGCATTCTCCACGTTGACGCCCGTGAAGACGCGTCCGGTCTTCGTGCGGAGCGCCGCGCCGACGGGGTAATTGGAATACGGCACATAGGCGCGTTCCCGCGCCGCGTTGGCGAGGTCAATAAGGGATTGTTTATCGTGTTTGGTAAGTGTCATGGTTTGCCTTTTCAAGAGGGGTTTGGAAAACATGGATCCGTAACCGTCAAATCCCCGAAAATCTTTCGACTCCTTGAGAACCTTTTCTAGACCAGAAAGTCGGCGATGATTTTTTCGGCGTCATCCAACAGTTTCTTCCCAAGTTTAATTGCCTCTTTTCTTTTGTCCTGGAGGATTGCAATTTCCTCCGATATTTTTTTCTGCTTGGAGGCTGCAGGAATAGGCACCAGGACACTGGAAAGATCCTCTAGGGAAATGGCGGGAATCGCATGCCCGGTCATTAATCGCCTGACTTGTTTGAGGAAATATTCCGTCCTGAAAAAGGCAAGCAGGAAGAGAGGGTCAACCTCCCGCACATTGCGAATAACGGCAAAGCCGTTGGAGCAGATCGCTCCATCTTCATCCTCGGTGATCAGCGCTGTTGCCTGCCTGTGCGTGCCGGTGCTTGCCCCCGACGTGGCGGTAATGATGTCGCCTTTTCGGACGCGATAACTTGCCCGCGAAGGGGCATCGTAAGGGCTGATGACCTGCTGTGACACGACCTGCATTGTCCTCGAATCCACGTCGGAAATGGCTATGTATCTGATCATCCCGCCCGAATTCTTGAAATCACCAGCCTTCGTTACAAAGTCTGCGATTTCTCCGAGAGGTTTTGCCCCGGACGCCCGAAGTTTTTCGATGACCTCCAGATCGTCAGGCTGGTAATGTTCGGCGTCCAGACGCGAATTCAACAGATTGTCCGCGACATGATAAATCTTTTTCGAGGCGACGATCTTTTGATTGCTCCCGAACGCGCGGTATTGAGCCGCAATTTCATCCACATCATCGTCAACCATAAAGGCGCCGGAACCGTCAACGACAAGCCTGTTGGCGTCGTCCTTTTTGTATATGGGCTGACCCTTCACGTCATAGCCAATCTTGTCCATCCTTGCCATAAAACAGGAATTCGGGGATTGCTCCACAGGCGACTTTTGCAGGATCAACAAGGACGTTTTGATTCCCGTCCCGTAAGGAATGAACGCCTCCTGCGGAATGGAAACGACAGCCAGGGTTTTCGCCTGGGTCTTGAGCCAATAACGGACATAGGCGCTGGAAACATTTTGCAACAAACCATCGGGCAAAACGATCGCCATACGCCCGCCGGGCTTCAGGAGTTTGAGGCTTTTTTCTATGAACAAAATATCCGGTGTTTGCCCGCTCAATACGACTTTGGTGGGTTCCCACTTTTCCCCGGTTACGTGCTGCCATTTCCGCGCCAATACAAAGGATCTTAGAATTTTTTGATTTTCCACCCTGCCCTTCGCCCCAAATGGAGGATTGGTGAGAACAATGTCGAACTTTCCGTCCAGGTCGTCGCTATCCGATAATGAATTTACACAGACTATTTCATCGCCCACCCCTCCTTCGAAGGACATGCGAATCATTGTCGCAAGCCCGACATCCGGGTTGAACTCCAAACCCCTGACGTTTTCCCTGATGTACCGCGATATATTGACGTGATCGTTTTCCCGAACCACGTGCGAAATCGTTCGAATCAGAAAACCGCCGCTTCCACATGCGGGGTCAATTAGTTTCTCGTCCGGCTGCGGATCAACCATCTCCACCGCAAGACGGACGATCGGAAACGGGGTGAAAAATTCCCCCCTGTCGCCCCTTTGATGACGGTAGACAAATGCTTGAAAAGCCTCTCCCTTGATGTCTCCCGGAGTGTTGGTCAGGCTGACAAATTGCAATTGACTGACGATAAACGCGAGGGTCAGAGGTTTAAGCCTCAACGAATCGTCGAGAAAGAGATTCGAATGTTGTTTTTGAACCTTGAGATACAATCGGGCAAGCCTGTCTTGAAATGGGCTTGCAACATTGGATACCAACGACCTATGCTCCGACGAGGTGATCCCAAACTCCAATTTCCCGCCGTTGTTCTTCTCATCATACAATTTCATCACGAGTATTTTCACCATCTCGTGAAAGATCTTGTCCTTGAGCATCCCCTCATTGGCATAGATATAGTTATGACAACCGTCAAAAACCGCCGACAGGTTTTCCGCGGGCGCAAGGTCAGCGATAGTGGGCAGGGTGTCGGGCAATAAATCGCTGTCTGTGAGCAGTAAAAGCTGCTCCTTTAACTCCTTATTCTTCGCCTTTTTCTCTCGCATATTACTCATCCTCTTCCAAACCATCCTTTACAAGCAGGTACCGGTTGTCCGTCTGCATACACTTCTCATTTCTTCTTCCGCCGTTCCAATTTTTTGATCGCGCGGGCAGGCATGCCGACCACGAGCGTATCCTCCGGCACGTCCTTCGTGACCACCGCGCCCGCCCCCGTGCGCGCGCCGTCTCCGAGTTTCAACGGGGCAACGAGCATGGTGTCCACTCCAATAAAGACGTCCTCCCCGATCTCCGTGGGAAGTTTTTTCTCGCCGTCGTAGTTCGCGGTGATCGTCCCCGCGCCGATGTTCGTATGAGCGCCGATGACGGCGTTGCCGATGTAGGAGAAATGTCCCATCTTGACGCCTTCGCCGAGCGTGGAATCCTTCACCTCGCCGAAATTCCCCATGTGGACGTGATTCTTCAAGTGCGCGCCCTTCCGCAGCCGCGCAAAGGGACCCATCTCCACGTCGTCCTCGAGGATCGCGCCCTCCAATACGGAAGCCAGAATCCTGCACCGATTCCCGATCCTTGAATCGCGAACGATCGTGTTCGGTCCGATCACGTTCCCCTCGCCGATGACCGTATCGCCGTGAATGTACGTGTTCGGCATGATGGTCGTATCCCTGCCGATCCTCACGCCCGCCTCGATGTACGCGGAGGCCGGGTCCATCATGCTCACGCCGTTCAACTGATGTTCGCGGTTGATTCGGGTTCGCATCGCCGCCTCCGCTTCGCTCAAATGGACGCGCGTATTGATGCCGATCGTTTCGATGAAATCGTCGTGCGTCACCGCCTGCACGGGGAGGTCGTCTCTTGCGGCGATTTCGACCACGTCCGTCAGGTAATATTCGCCCTTCCTCGGGTTCTTCTCGATGCGACGCAACGCGTCCCACAGCCAGTCCGCCTCGAAGCAGTACGCGCCCACGTTAAGTTCCTGGATCTCAAGTTGTTCGGGCGCGGCGACGTATTCCTCGACGATGGCTTCCACCGTCCCGTCGGGTTTTCGGAGGATCCTGCCGAAGCCGCGCGGGTCGTCCGCATGGACGGTCAGCAGGCTCATCGGTCCGGGGTTGAGGCGTTGGGTCTCCACGAGGCGCGCGAAGGTTTCGCCGCGCAGTAAAGGCATGTCCGCATAAGTCACGACGACGTAATCCGTTTTGCCCCTGAGCAGGGATTCGGCTTGCATCGCCGCGTGTCCCGTGCCGAGTTGCGGCTCCTGCAAAACGCAATGCGCGGCATCGCCCACGTACTTTTCGACCTGCTCCGCGCCGTGACCGACAATGACAACCGGTTTTTCGGTGACTACGGATTTCAACGCCTCGAGCGCGTGCCACAACATGGGCTTGCCGCACAAGGGATGCAATACCTTTGGCAGATCGGACTTCATGCGCGTGCCCTGCCCGGCGGCGAGAAGGATGGCGGTTATCTTCATGGTCTCACCTCGAACGAAAAAAATAGGATTTGCGGCGGGGCACAAATCCTATTTTAGAAACGAAGCCCCGCAAAAGCGGGAAATGGCTGGGGCGCCTGGATTCGAACCAAGATCAACAGATCCAAAGTCTGGTGTGCTGCCCTTGCACCACGCCCCAGTGCGGACGCTATTGTATCATAAGAACAATGTCACTTCTTTTTCAACGATCCCGTCGAACCCAGAGGACCCGTCGTCTTGATCGGCGCTTCGCCGGGCTTCAACCCCAGTTTTTGCGCGTCGGCAAACGTGATGACATCCGGGTTGATCGGAATGTTCCCCGCCTTTTCCACCGCCTCCTCCCAGAAGGCATCCAAATCCTGGACTTTCTTCTTCCGGCTCGCCGCCGCCAGGAGCGCGTCCACGTCCACTTCGGGTTCGGGCTCCGGTTCCTTTTCCAGGATGAACGGCGGGACGTGTTTCAACGGCTCCTCCTCAGGGACGGCTGGTTCCTGGACCTCAGCCGTGGGCGTCACCCCAAGCGACTTCAAAATATTATCCACATCGCCGCGCACGAACAACATGCCTTCCACCGTTTGAAGGATGCGGTTCGAATTGGCAAGTCCCCTGCCCGCCAGCAGAAGGGCATGCGAACCATCCACGGGGATGAGGATCAGGTCATGGTCGCCGCCGCGAAAGACGTGAAAGTTATCCAGGCGCTCCTGGCGGATGATGCGCGAGACCTTGAACGCGGCGGAATAGATTCCCATCAGAGCCGCCAGCAGGGACACCTCCATGCTGCTGTCGTACAGGTCGCCGGCGCGCGCCAGGACGCGTCCGCGATCGTTGATGAGGAAGACCGCGTCCGCCTTGATCTTCTTGCGGAAGCCGCCCAGCAACTCGGAGAGGGATTGGCGATGCGCCTCGGTCTCCCTGGCGGTTTCCATCGGGAAGATCGTGCGCACCAAACCGAGACCGCGCTCCACCGCGTCGAGAAAATCGGCGAGCGGAATGGGTTTGTCGAAGATCGCAATCGCGCCGGCGTTCAGCATTTCGTCGCGCGCCTTTCGTTCGGTCATGCCGGAGATGAAGATCACCTTCAACTCCGCGTTGCGCGCCCTGATCTTGCGCATCAACTCCACGCCGGAGATGCCGGGCAGGAGGTAATCCGCAACGAGCATGTCCACCTTGCGGCGCGACGCCTCGAGCAGAGCCTCCTCGCCGGACGGCGCGTCCACAATATCCAACTGATGACCCAGCGTTTGCAGGGTCGAATGCAGCAGGCGGACAATATCGCGCTGGTCGTCAACGATGAGAACACAGGGAACGGTCATTCGTCCAACCTCGTCATTCCACCAGCCAACAAGCCACCCAATGATCGGAGGAGACTTCGCGGAAGGCCGGTTCCTCCTGCGAGCATCTCTCCACCGCCACCGGGCAACGCGGATGGAAACGGCACCCGCGCGGAGGATCGAGCGGGCTCGGCACGTCGCCCTTGAGAATGACGCGCTGCCGCTTCAAACGCGGGTTGGGAACGGGGATGGCGGACATCAACGCCTTTGTGTACGGATGCAGGGGGTTGCGGAAGAGTTCCTCGCGCGTGGTCATCTCGACCATCTTGCCGAGGTACATCACCGCCACGCGGTCCGAGACGTGCTCCACCACGGACAGGTTATGAGCGATGAACAAATACGTGAGACCGAATTCCTGTTGCAGGTCCTTCAGGATGTTCAAGACCTGCGACTGGATGGAAACGTCCAGCGCGGAGACCGGTTCGTCGCAGACGATGAAATTGGGACGCAACGCCAGCGCGCGCGCGATCCCGATCCGCTGGCGCTGACCGCCGGAAAACTCGTGAGGGTAACGGCGCGCGTGATAACTTTCGAGACCCACCTTCTTCAGCGTCTCGTACATGATCTCGGTCCGTTCCCTTGGAGTGCCGATCCTGTGGATGTTCAGACCTTCCATCACCGATTCGCCGATCGGCACGCGGGGATCGAGGGAGGCATAAGGGTCCTGAAAGATGATCTGCATCTGCCGGCGCGCCAGTTTCAGTTCGTGCGCTTTCAGGGAAAAAACGTCCTGATCGTCCACCGTCACCGAGCCGGAGGTCGGTTCGATCAGGCGGAGCATGGTGCGCCCGACCGTGGTCTTGCCGCAACCGGATTCGCCCACCAAACCCAGCGTCTCCCCCCTGCGCACGAAAAAGGAGACGTCGTCCACAGCCTTGACGTGATTCACCACGCGTTGAAGAAGCCCGGCTCGCACCGGGAAATATTTGACCAGGTTCCTGACCTCTACAAGCGTATCCCCTTTATGATTGCCTTTGTTCTGCATTTCTCATGCTCCAATGCGGGGATGGATCAACCGACTTTCAGCGGAGGAGTGTGACCTTCGGCGCTTTGGTACAACCAGCAGCGCACCATGTGTCCCGGCTTCGCCTCAGCCAGTTCCGGCTTTTGCTCCGTGCAAATGGTGAGGTTGTGTTTTATGCGCGCCTGGCAGCGCGGGGCGAAGCGGCAGCCGGGCGGCAGGTCAACGAGGTTGGGGACGGAGCCGGGGATCACGTCCAGCCGTTCCTTGATCTCGCCGAGGATGGGGATGGAACCGATCAATCCCTGTGTGTAGGGATGCAGGGGTTCGTCGAAAAGCGTGTTGACGTCGGTCTGTTCGACGATCTCGCCCGCGTACATCACCGCCACGCGCTCCGCCATTTCCGCGACCACGCCCAGGTCGTGGGTGATGAGGATGACGGCCGTGTTCATCTCCTTGCGCATGGTGCGCATCAGGTCGAGGATCTGCGCCTGGATGGTGACATCGAGGGCGGTGGTGGGTTCGTCTGCGATCAGTAATTCCGGCACGCAAGCCAGCGCCATGGCGATCATCACGCGCTGCGCCATGCCTCCCGATAATTCGTGCGGATACGCTTCGACGCGGCGTTCGGGGTCCGGCACGCCAACCATTTTGAGCAATGAAACGGCGCGCTTCCAGCCCGCTTCCTTTCCGAGGTTCTGGTGGATGTTTAGCACCTCAGCCAGCTGGTCGCCGACCCTGAAGACCGGGTTCAGGGCGGTCTGCGGCTGCTGGAAGATCATGGAGATGCGGTTGCCGCGCACCTTGATCATTTCCTCTTCCGAGAATTTCAAAAGGTTTTCGCCGTCCAACAGGATTTCGCCCGCGTCCACGCGGCCGGGTTTGGAGATCAGGCGCATGATCGAGAGCGACGTGACGCTCTTCCCGCAGCCTGATTCGCCGACCAAGCCCAGCACCTCGCCGGGATACACTTCGAAGTCCACGCCGTCCACCGCGCGGACGATTCCATCGTCGGTGTAGAAATATGTTTTGAGACCTTTGACTTCCAGCAGGGGTTTGTTGTTATTCATCGGAGAGGCTCTTACGTTCGGGATTTGAGACATTATAGCAAATATTCCCGCGGCAAAAAACGAATCAGCCGTCGGCGAGGGGAGGCTCGTTGCGCCGGGTCAGGCGTCGGGGCGGGAGGAGGCGGAGGTCGTCATCCTATCGGCATCCGCTTCCGTAATCGAACAGTTCGATGTTTGCGAGGGCGTTTCGGGAGGAGGGGTCGAGGGTGAATCCACACAGGTCGTATCGCGCCGCGGCGATCCTGAGGCGCATGTAAAGCGGGATGGAGGGAAGTTCGAAGGCGAAGAGTTCCTGCGCCCGCTGGTGGAGGGCGTATTCCGGATCGCCGGGCAGCGCCTGGAGCGCGCCTTCGCAGGCGCTATCGAATTCGGCATTGGAAAAACCGCTGACGTTGACGCCGACCCAGTTGTTGGATTCTTTTGGAATCTGGTTCGTGGTGAACCAACTGCATTGAGGTTCGAGCGCGGCGACGCCGATGGCGTATTCGGCGAGATCGAATTGACGCCCGAACAGGGGACCGCGCGGTCCCTGGGCGTAGAATTCGGAGGCTGGATAATAGACCGGGTTCAAGCCGATGCCGCATTCCGCAAGCGATTGCGTGAAGATTTCGACCACCTGGCGCCGCTGGGTGGCGGAGGTGGTGTAGTAGTCCAGGATCAACGGCGTTCCGGGCGGGACTCTCGTCACGCTCACCGCCTGGCGCGGCGTGGAGGGGTCGTTGTCGTGATCGCGCCAGCCAACCTGGTCGAGGATCTCGCGCCCCGAAGCGGGATTGTATTCGTAGGTTTGCAGGTTGCCGTTGTGGAGCGGGTGATCGAGGGGCAGGTAGCCATCCGGCACGCGCGTCAACCCGAAGAGGACCGTATCCACCACCTTCTGGCGGTCGAGACAGACGGCAATCGCCTTGCGGGTGCGTGCGTCGCCGAAGAAATCGGGACGGTCGGGGTTGCGCCCGGTGGAGTTGTAACCGTCGTCGTAGGAGGCGGGGGAGACGCCGAAGCCGAGCCACTCCATGGTATCCGTTTGCGCGGTGAGCAATTGCGCCTGTTTGTCCGTCTCCATTTGCTGGAGCAGAGCCGCCTGGCCGTCCAGGTTGATTGATGGATCGAGCGCGTCGCACGTCCCGTCCACGAGGGCGGTCATGGCGGCGTTCGCGTCGGGCATGAAGAGGAAGGTCAATTCGTCGAATTTGGGGAGTCCGCTGTCGGCGCGGAAGTAATTCAGGTTTTTGACCAGGTGAATGTTTTCGCCGGGTTTCCAACTCTCGACGATGTACGCTCCCCAGCCGAGCGGGGCGCGCGTGGAAACGTCCACCTGCAGCAATTCGGAGGCGGAGAACTGACCCCATTTGTGCTGCGGCAGGGGCATCCAGAAGTTGGTCTTGTAATCGGGGTCAATGAAGCCGGGCAGCCCCCACCATTGCGTGGTGATGTCGTCTGCGGCTTCGTAGGTCTGCGTGCGGTCGGGCAGGTATTTGTTGGCGGGCGTCGCGTCGTTCGAGGCAAGGTTGAACGAATAGACCGAATCGCCGGCGGTAAGCGGTTCGCCGTCCGACCAGGTCAGCCCTTCGAGCATGACGAAGGTGACGACCATCTGATCCATTTGAATTACGCTGGAGCCGTCGTAGAGGATGGCGCAGTCGTCGCTGCGGCATCCGCTGGGACGCACGCGCGCGCCCGTTCCCAGCGTGATCGCCTCGCCGTTCGAAGCGACCACGAGATCTCCGGCGCGCACGCCCAACGGGACGACTTGCGCGTCGCCGTCTTCGAGGTCGGGGATCTTCTCGAGGAGGACCGCTTCGTACTCGTAATCCACCACGTCCATCGGTCCGTCGTAAATGGCGGAAAGCGCGCTGCGCGCCGCCGAGTTCAAGGCGCCGTAGGGATACAGCGTTGTCGGCTCCTCGCCGAGGCACACGGTCAGGGAACGCGTGGCAGGCGTCGGGGCGGGCGGAGGCGTGGAGGTTTCCGTGGGCGTGCCGGGCGTCGCCGGACTCTCCGTCGCCTGGGGCGCGCAGGCGGACAGGATCAACAACATCAATGCCAGAAATGGAATGGATCGTTTCTTCATGTGACCTCCCTCAAATTGTAGCCTTGTTTTTGACTTTTTTGAGGACGAAGAATAAAAGAAACAAGACGACGATCGCGCCGGGAAACGCGAGCCACAGATTCGCCCCGCTTCCCTCCTCGACCTGAACCTGCTGAGGCGTCGCAAGCGGAGTCGGCGTCCCGCGCTGGATCCCGATCCCAGCCGCGTTCGACGCGTTCAACTCGCCGAGGCCGTCCCACAATCCGTTTTCGCGCAGGATGAACGCGGTGACGCGCCAGGCTTCCTCCTCGGTCAGGCTGCCGGGCTTCCAATACGGCATCGCCGCGCGGATGTAGGAATTCAGTTGCGCGGCGTCCGCAAACCTGCCGACCGCGTTCGGTCCGATCACGCCGGGAATGAACGCAGGAAGGGTAAAGCCGCTTTCGTAGGGTCTTTCGCCGTGACAACCGCGTTCCCAGCAATATTGTTCCTCGGGCGGGTAGGTCTGCCGGAATTCATCCGTGAGTCCCTGCCCTTTGTCGCCGTGACAGGGAAGGCAGTAAAGCCAATAATCCTGCGCGCCCAGGTCCGCCTGCGAAGGCGCTGCGGGGAGGGTCGGCTTCGCCAGGCGGTCCGGCGTGGAGGTGGCAGCAACCTGCGGCTCGGAAGAGATCGCACGTCCTCCATTGAAAAATAACCCTGCCAGAAGCAGGGCTATTCCAAAAGCGGACGAAAGGGTCCTGAACAGGAACCTGTTGTTCACAGAGGTTACGTCTTGCCGCGCATACGAGGATCGAGAACGTCGCGCAACGCGTCACCCACGAGGTTCCAACCCATGACGAACAATACCAGGGTCAGCCCGGGCCAGACGATGATGTACCAGTAGGTGTTCAGGCTGGTGATCCAGTTGCGGGCAAAACTAAGCACCTGCCCCCAGTCGGCGTAACCGAGTTCTGTGCCGATGCCCAGGAAGGATAGCGCGGCAAAGGAGAGAACGACATCGCCGATCGCCAGCGACGCCAGCACCAGGGTCGGGAAGATGGCGTTGGGGATGATGTGGCGGAAGAGGATGCGGCTGTCCCTGACGCCGATCACCCGCGCCGCCATGATGTAATCCCGCTCCTTGATGGAGAGGATGTCGCCGCGGATGATGCGCGCGTATCCCATCCAGCCAAAGGTGATGAGGGCGATGATCGCCGGGTACAAACTCTTCCCAAAGCGCGGCGTGATCACCGCCGCAAGGATCAGCGCCGCGAGGATGAAGGGCAATGTCATGAAGATGTCCACGATGCGCATGATGATGTTATCCACCACGCCGCCGTAGTACGCGGAGATCGAGCCGACGATGATGCCGATCAGGAACGTGGTGACGACGACAACGAAGCCGGTGCGAAAGGCTGTGCGGGTGCCCCAGATGATGCCGTAAAAGATATCGTACTGCCCGGTGGATGTGCCGAGAAGGTGCGTCCATTTGTCGGTTCCCATGACCGGCTCGTACCAGAAAGGCGCCGGCGGGACGTTGCGCCTCCATTCCGAACCCGGCGGCTGCGGATTCGGACTGAAGCCGTCGCGCGGCATCTTGTAGGGGTCGTTGGGCGTGACCGGCGGGATGATGACCGGCGCCGCAATGGCGATCAATACGAACAACCCGATGAGTATAAATCCCAGGATGGAGGCTGGGGTTTTGAGCAGACCTGTAACGATGCGGTAGTTTTCGGGGCCCAGGAAGCGTTCGAGCCGGCCGATCTCACGCAAAGACACGGTTTCACGAAGCAGGGTGTTGTCACCGGAAGGGACTGTTTCAGCCATGTCACATCTCCTAACTCAGCCGCACGCGCGGATCAACGAACGCGTAGAGAACGTCAACCGCCAGGTTTGCGACGATCAGAATGAACCCGTTGAACAGGGCAAACCCAAGCACGGTGACCACGTCCAACTGCGCGGCGGCGGTCGCGGCAGCCTGCCCGATGCCCGGATAGGTAAAGACGGTCTCGGTGATGACCACGCCGCCCAGCAAGCCCACAACCTGAAAGCCCGCCAGGGTGATCACCGGGATCATGGCGTTCGGGCGGGCATGTTTGAAGATCACGTCCCGTTCCGGCAGGCCCTTGGCGCGCGCCGTGGTGACGTATTCCATGCGCAAAGTCTCCAGCATGGAGGAACGCGTCACGCGCAGGAAGGTCGCCCAGTTGATGTAGGAAAGGGTCAGGATGGGCAGGAACATGTGGCGCAGGGCATCCAGGAAGATGTCGAAGCGACCGTTCAACAACGCGTCGAAGGTGAGCAGGGATGTGTAACGGGTAAATTCATCGGAAAGCACCACCCGGTTCGCCCAGTCCGAAAGGCGGCCGGGAGGGAACCATTGCAGGTTGGCGTAAAAGATCATCAGCACCAGCAGCCCGAACACAAAGGTCGGGAACGAAGTGCCGACAATGCTGAAGACGCGGGCGGCTTGATCTATGATCCCGTTCTGGTGGACGGCGGCTTGCACCCCCAGCCAGATCCCCACCAGGATGACGGGCGCCACCGCCCATAGCGTCAGATCGAGGGTGTTGGGGAAGCGGGTGCGGATCAGGTCGGCGACCGGCTGGGAGGCGACGCGCGAATAACCAAAATCGCCGAACAGGATCCCGCCCTTGCGTTCTCCGTTGTTGTCCACGACGCCGACGAGCCAGTTCCAATACTGGACGTAGAGCGGTTTGTCCAAACCATATTGCCTGATGACGCCCTCCACAGCCTTGTCCGTTTTCGGTTCGGACCGAATGTACAGGGCGGAGCGCTGGATCGGGGTCAGGAATTGCAGCATCCCGAAGATCAGAACGGTGACAGGTGGTCATCTTGAAACCTCATTCGAGCAATCGGATCGTGCCATCTGGAGTGTCTTGAAAATCGCCTTTCAAGACGCTCCGCATGGCAAAATTATCGGTGGATAGTGGGAGCCTGTTGCCAGGCTCCCACTATGTCATTATTCATTCGGGCGGGCGATTACTGCTTGGAGATCGCGTAGTAGTACATGCCCGAATAAATTGGGTTGTAGTACCAGCCGCTCACCCAGCGCTGTTCGTAGCGGCGGCCCGTAGCGGTCGCAAGGAGGATGCCCGGCGCATTGTCGTAATACAACTGATTGACCTGGGCATAGATCTCGGCGCGGCTGGCGGGGTCGGTCTCGGACACGCCCTGGTTGAGCAGTTCCTGGAACTGGGCGGTCATATCGGCCGGCAGTGACTGGCGGCGGCCGTACGTGCCAATGATGTACGGCTGATACCAGTTATGCGGGTCGTGGATGTCTTCCAGCCAACCGCTGATGAAGACCGGCAGCGAGCGGTCGCGCTGCGACTGGAGGAAAGCGGGCCACGGCAAGCCCAGAACCTCGACCAGGAATTTCTCGTTCACGCTTCCCAGGTTGGACGCCAGAATTTCAGCAACACTCTGGCGGGCGGTGTTACCCTGGTTGTACGTGGCGGCAAAGCGGAAGCCGACGTTCCAAACATCGTCTTCGTCTTCACCGGCAGGGATGCCGTCCTTATCCACGTCAGCCAGTTTGAATTCTTCCTCGCACTTGGCTGGATCGTACGAATAGTGCGGCGCGTTGAGGTCGAAACCGGGCATGCCCGCTACTGGAATGGTCAGGGTCTGAACGCCCTCGCCGACCATCACGTCCTGGATGTAGATATCCCAGTCGAAGCAGTAGTTGAAGGCTTTGCGGATGTGGATATCCGAGAAGAAGTCCGGCGGAATGCCGTTGCCGTCCAACTGACCGGAACCGATGTATTGGTTGTTGGTGATGTCGAAGTTCAGGAACACATCGGTATGGGTGACCTGGGGATAACCCTTGTAGACGCGGATCGGTCCGCTTCCATCACCCACGGGGGTGCAGGCGTCGAAGTCGCCGGTCTCGGCATTGTAAAGACATTCCTCGCCGACCAACGGATCCACCTGGGCATAGTCCGCCTGTGAACCAACGACCAGGTTGTCGGCGTCGCCAGCCTGGAACATGGCAAAGCGGGTGCCGAATTCATCCACTTTCTGGATGACGACACGCTCGAGCGCGGCAGGACCGCTGGGTCCGCCTTCCCAGGCGGGTTCGGTGCGCCAGTAGTTATCGTTGCGCACCAGCACGATTTCCTGGCCCCTCGTCCAGTGATCGAGTTTGAAGGGACCGGTGCCGTTGGCGATGGGCGTGAAGGGATTCTCTTCAGAGGTCATGGCGTAGTAGTTCTGCCAGGTATCGCAGGAACCATCCCAGCCGCCGTTCTCGATGACCCATTCCTTGTCCATGATGGAGCCCCAGTTGTTGGCGATGGTCGCCAGGAAGGGACCCCAGGGCTGAGCCAGGGTCATGGTGACTGTGCCGGCCGCGTCGTCGGCTACGATCGCGGATTTGACCTGCTCACAGGCTGCCACGAGTTGCTCGGCAGGTAAAGCGGTCATGCACTCGCGATCGTCCGCGCAGGCGCCTTCACCGTCAACGACGATGGAGATATCGTCGTTGCCAACGCCGAAGAATGGTTCAGCCAACAGCCACTGCGGGGAGGCATAGCCGCCCTGCAGCAAACCGCGCTGGAAGGTGTAGGCTACGTCCTCGGGGGTCAGATCGCCGCCCTCGTGGAACTTCACGCCCTGGCGGATGGTGAAGGTGTACACCGTGCCATCATCAGAGAGCGTCCAGTCGGTCGCAAGTTGCGGGACGAACTCATCCGCCTTCGCGCGGTTATACCACACGAGAGTCTCGTAAATGTTGGAGACGATCTCGCCGCCGGCGGTTTCGTAATCGAGCGCCGGATCCAGCGTCTCAGGCTCGCCAAAGGTGGGCCTGAAATAGGTGGAAGGATCGCTGGAATTGTATTCCATCATGGGTTCCTCACCGCCTGGAGCAGCGGGAGGCTGGGTGGCAGCGGGAGCAGGCTCGCCCGGTCCGGCAGGGGCTTCGGTCGTCGCCGCGCCGCCGCCGCAGGCAGCCAACGCCATGCTGGCAACGACCAGCAGGCTGAGTAAAGCAAACAGTTTACGCATCTTTCTTCTCCTCACAAGTTATTGTAGGGTTTTGATTTGAAACTTACGTTCGTTACGGTCGTTAGGACACATCGTTCGTTTGCGTGTATCGCTGGCGGGCAACCACCTCCTTTCGAGATCGCTCACTTGACCAAATGACAGGCCACAAAGTGACCCGGTTTCACTTCGCGGAATTCCGGTCTTACCTCCGCGCAAATGGACTCTGCAATGGGGCAACGCGTGCGGAACCGGCACCCGGACGGCGGGTTGACGGGCGAGGGAACGTCGCCTTTGAGGATGACCCTCTGCCGTTTTGCGTCCGCGATCGGGTCCGGGATCGGCACAGCCGACAACAACGCCTGGGTATATGGATGAAGCGGGTCCAGGTATAGATCGTCGCGGTCAGCCAGTTCCACGATGACGCCCAGGTACATGACAGCCACGCGATCGCTGATGTGACGCACGACCGAAAGATCGTGCGCGATAAAGAGATAGGTCAGGTTGAACTCATCCTGCAGTTCCTCCAGCAGGTTGATCACCTGCGCCTGAATGGACACATCCAGCGCGGAGATCGGCTCGTCGCAGATGATGAAGGAGGGCTGCAAAGCCAGGGCGCGCGCCACGCCGATGCGCTGCCGCTGACCGCCCGAAAACTCGTGCGGGTAACGGCTTGCGAACGACGGGTTGAGGTTCACCAGTTCGAGCAAATGTTGAACGCGTTCCTCCACCTCCCTGCCAGTGGCGACGTTGTGGACGATGAGCGGCTCGCCGACGATGTCGGCGATGGTCATGCGTGGATTCAAACTGGCGTACGGATCCTGGAAGATCATCTGCATCTTGCGCCGCATCCTGCGGAGTTCCTCGCCCTTCAAATGAACGAGGTCAACGCCCTCGAAATGGACGGCGCCGGACGTGGGACGATAGAGCTGCAGGATGGCGCGCCCGGTCGTGGACTTGCCGCAGCCTGATTCCCCGACCAAACCCAGCGTCTCGCCGCGTCTGATATCGAAGGACACCCCGTCCACCGCGCGCACCGCGCCCACCTGGCGCTGGATCACCCCGCGAAAAATGGGGAAGTGCATGACAAGATCGTCAACCTGCAAAAGGGTATTGTCGTTACCGGCGTTCATGAACGGGACCTCCCGGTTTTGGTGTCCACCCAGCAAGCCACACGGTGACCGGGGCTGGTGGTCTCGAGCGGGGGATTTTCGTTCCAGCAACGCTCCATCACCCACTTGCAACGCGGCGCAAACGGACAGGACTGCGGTTTTTGATACAGGACGGGCGGCAGTCCTTCGATGGAATAGAGTTTGCTTTGTTTCCTCTCATCCACGCGCGGCAGGCTGCCGAGCAAGCCGATCGTATAGGGATGCTGCGGATCGGTATACAAGTCTCCGACCGCCGCCTCTTCGATGATATATCCCCCGTACATTACGATCACGCGCTGCGCCAGTCCCGCCACGACGCCGAGATCGTGCGTGATCCAGATGATCGCCATGCCAAGTTCCTCGCGCAGGCGCTTGACCAGGTCGGTGATCTGCGCCTGGATGGTTACATCCAGGGCGGTGGTCGGCTCGTCCGCGATCAGGATCTGGGGGCTGCACGAAAGCGCCATGGCGATCATCACGCGTTGCCGCATACCGCCGGAATACTGGTGGGGATAATCGCCCAGGCGATCCTTTGCATTGGGGATGCCCACCATTTCCAGCAATTCAGCCGCCCGATCCTGCGCCTGCTTCCTGGTCATGCCGATGTGCAACATCAGGGGTTCCTGCAACTGGCGCCCGATGGTAAGCACCGGGTTCAGGGAGGTCATCGGGTCCTGAAAGACCATGCTGATCTGCGCGCCGCGCACATGGCGGATCTCTTCGCTGGACATCTTCAGGAGGTCGCGCCCATTAAAACCGGCTTTCCCGGCGACGATCCTTCCGGGCGGGCTCTGGATCAGCCCCAACACCGAGAGCATCGTGACGCTCTTGCCGCATCCGCTTTCGCCGACCACGCCGAGCGTTTCCCCCTCCTTTAATTCGAACGATACGCCATTGACCGCGTGGACCAAACCCTCCGGGGTTTTAAACACGGTCTCAAGCCCTTGCACGTCAAGAATGGTATCGGGCATTATTCAATTCCCTTATTTCAGTGGAATGTTGGATCATAAGGTCAAGAAAACTGGCAACGGAATTATACCCAAATATCAAAGCGAGTCAATCGGGGCGCGCCAGGCAGGGCGTCAACTTGCGGGAAAAACCATTCCACAGTACCCCCAATCGCCAATACTTCAGTAGGATGCCCGCTTCGACGCGGCACGCTCGAGACTTTCTCTTCCGGCGACGCGGATGAACCCCCGATGATCGCTTCGTCCGCCGGGGACGGTTGATCCTGTCCATTGGGTTTGGGTCAAAGCCCGGGCTTCCGGGACCAGGCTTCGGCGGGGAAAGAACCGGGCGCCCTCCAAAAAAACAGGACCCGGATCTCTCCGAGTCCCGCGATCGTTATTCTCTCCTCATTGTTGTTCCGCAACCCAGCAGGCGACCCAGTGGTTCGGCTGCAACTCCTTGAATTGCGGCTCCTCCTGTGAACAGATATCGATCGCCAGCGGACAACGCGGATGAAAGCGGCATCCCTTCGGGGGGTTCAAGGGGCTTGGCACGTCGCCCTTCAAGATGATGCGTTCGCGTTTTACCGTTGGATCGGGAATGGGGATGGCGGACATCAACGCCTTGGTGTAGGGATGCAGGGGCTGGCGAAAGAGTTCTTCGCGGCTCGCCAGTTCGACCACCTTGCCCAGGTACATGACGGCGACGCGGTCGGATATGTGTTCGACCACGCTCATGTTATGCGCGATGAACAGGTAGGTAAGCCCGAACTCGGCTTGCAGGTCCTTCAGGATGTTCAGCACCTGCGATTGGATGGAAACGTCCAGCGCCGAGACCGGCTCGTCGCAGACGATGAATTTGGGCTGCAGGGCAAGCGCGCGCGCGATGCCGATGCGCTGGCGCTGTCCGCCCGAAAATTCGTGAGGGTAACGGCGGGCGTGATAATCCTCCAAGCCCACTTTTTTCAACATGCTTATGGCGACATCCCAGCGTTCCTTGGGATGACCCACGTTATGAATGTGCAAGCCCTCCATCACCGATTCGCCGATGGGTACGCGAGGGTTGAGGGAGGCGTAGGGGTCCTGGAAGATGATCTGCATGTTGCGGCGCGCGGCTTTGAGCGATTGCGCCCGCATTTGCATGACGTCCTCTCCGTTGATGAATACCGAGCCGGAGGTCGGTTCGATCAGGCGCAATATCGAACGGCCGACGGTTGTCTTTCCGCATCCCGACTCGCCCACCAGCCCAAGCGTCTCGCCTTCCTTTACGGTAAAACTGACCTTATCCACCGCCTGCACCTGCGCCGTGACCCGCTGGAATATCCCGGAACGAACGGGAAAGTACTTGACGAGATCCTTTACAACGACAAGATCATAGTTATCTTTGGATGGGGTTGTTTGCATGGCTGGATCACTTTTGACTGAGTTTGTTTTTGAGCGGCGCGTCATGCTGGTCCGCATCTTGATACAGCCAGCAACGGACCCTATGACCCTCTGCAATCTGGATCAAATCGGGCTCTTTTTCCGTGCAGATCGAAAGTCCATGATTGACGCGAGCCTGGCATCTCGGCGCAAAACGACAACCTACAGGCAGGTTGACCAGGTTCGGCACATTCCCCGGAATGACGTCCAGTTTATCGCGCACCCGCCCAAGCACCGGCGTGGAGCCGATCAAGCCCAGGGTGTAGGGATGCAGCGGTTCCTTGAAAAGAGTGCGGACGTCGGTCTGCTCGACGATCTGACCGGCGTACATGACGGCTACCCTGTCCGCCATCTCCGCAACCACGCCCAGGTCGTGTGTGATGAGGATGACCGTGGTCCCGAACTGGGTGCGCATGTTACGCATCAGGTCCAGGATCTGCGCCTGGATCGTGACGTCGAGGGCGGTCGTCGGTTCGTCCGCGATCAAAAGGTCGGGAACGCATGCCAGCGCCATGGCGATCATCACGCGCTGCGCCATGCCGCCGGAAAGTTCGTGCGGGAATGCCTCTGCCCGGCGTTCCGCCTCGGGTATGCCCACCAGTTTGAGCAGTTCCACGGCGCGCTTGCGGGCGGCTTCCTTTCCGAAATCCTGGTGAATGTTCAGGACCTCGCCGATCTGGTCGCCGATGCGAAACACGGGATTCAACGAGGTCTGCGGTTGTTGAAAGATCATCGAAATGCGGTTGCCGCGCACCGTCATCATTTCGACTTCGGGGAGTTTCAGCAGGTCCTTCCCGTCGAAAACGATCTCACCGTCCACGACCTTGCCGGGCTGTCCGATCAGGCGCATGATCGAAAGCGAAGTGACGCTCTTTCCGCAGCCGGATTCGCCCACCAGTCCCAGCACTTCGCCGGGGTACACTTCGATATCCACGCCGTCCACGGCTTTCACGACGCCGTCTTCGGTAAAAAAGTAGGTTTTGAGGTTTCGTAGTTCGAGAAGCGGTTTGGTATTGTTTTCTTCTGCCACGAGTGATCTCCAATGTGGGATGTCCGGCGTGTCTATAACTTCAGGCGCGGATCGAGGGCGTCGCGCAAGCCGTCGCCGATGTAGTTGAACGACAGCGAGCAGATAAAGATGGGCAAGCCCGGCAACAGCGGAAGCCAGGGGCGACTCAGCATGTGCGCCTGGGTTGCCGCAAGCATGTTCCCCCAGGTGGGAATGGGGTCCTGAATGCCGAATCCCAAAAAGGCGAGCGCCGCCTCCAGCACGATGAAGCCCGCCAGTCCCAGCGACGCGTCCACGATGATGGGCGCCATGGCGTTGGGGATCATGTCGCGCGTGATGATGCGGAAATTCGACGCGCCCAGGGAACGCGACGCCTCGACGAACGTCTGTTCCCGCAGGGAAAGCACCATGCCTCTCATCAATTGCGCGGATTGCAGCCAGCCCAATCCCGCCAGGATCAGGACGATCATCACCGCATTGCGCGCGTCGCGCGGGCTGAGAAGCATGATGTTCCCCAAAAATTTCAACACGACATCCGGTATGGGGATCAATTCCTCGTTCCGCAAAAGCATGGAGGAGAGGATCAACAGTAACGGCAGGGTCGGGATGGTCAGCATGAATTCGACGAAGCGCATCAGCACGGCATCCAGCCAGCCGCCGAAAAACCCGGAAATGGAACCAACGACGATGCCGATCGTCTCGGCGAAAAAGATGGCGAGCATGGCGACAGTCAACGAGATGCGCCCGGCGTAGATCAGGCGCGAGAAATAATCCCGCCCAATGTGATCGGTACCGAGATAATGGACGCGTCCCGTGGCTTCATCCACAGTTCCAAAGGGGACGAAATACTTGTTGACGGAAAGTTCCTGGACTTCGAAGGGGGCGATCACAGGGGCAAAGATCGTAACGATAAAGATCACCGTCATCAAAACCAGGGAAATCATGGCGAGACGATGGCGCCGGAAGCGCATCATTACGATCTGGAACGGCGTGCGTTCCTCGATCGTGGAGACGGTTTCAGCCGGGAGTTCGGCGATTTGGGCGACAGACATGATCCTGTTTCCTCTCTATGACAAACGAATGCGGGGATCCACGATCGTATAGAGGATATCCCTGAGCAGCGTGGCGATCACCGTGAGAATGGCAATGATGAAAAAGATGGACATCGCGACCGGGTAATCGTAATCGCCCAGCGCCAGCAGATATAGTCGCCCCATGCCGGGCCAGGCAAAAATACTTTCGGTGATGATCGCCCCGCTGAACAAGCCGGGCAGGGTGAACACCACGATCGTCACAAAGGGGATCAACGCGTTGCGCAGGGCGTGTTTCATGATGACGATCCTCTCCCCCAGTCCCTTCGCGCGGGCTGTACGGACGTAATCCTGCCGCAGCACCTCCAACATGCTGGAACGAATGAAGCGCGTCCAGAACGAGATGTTGACAAGCGTCAGGACCGCAACCGGCAGGATGAGGTGAAGGATCCTGTCCTTCAGCGAGCCGGCCGCCACCTCCCCGATCAACGGTATGGTATAGTCGCGCACAGATTCGGACAAACCGGCCGGAACGTAAGGCAACCCCGCGTTTTTGGGTATAAGCGAAAATGCCAGGATCATCAGGATGCCGAAGAAGAAGGTGGGCATGGCTGACCCCATGAACGCCAGCGAGGTGAAGAAGTAATCGAACCTCGAATATTGCTTGACCGCCGAATACACGCCAAGCGGAATGCCGATCAGGATCGAGAAGAGCGTCGAAAGCCCGATCAATTGGACGGTCTTGGGCAGGCGGCTGAGGAGGAGTTCCGAAACGGGACGGTCGCGCAGCAACCGCCAGGACAATCCGAAATCGCCAAGCAGGATGCCGCGGCTCGCGCGGCGTCCCACCAGATCCTTCAGGTAAACGTATTCGTTGCATCCGGTCACCTTGAACTCATATTCGCCGCGGTTGTTCAACACTTCGGTTTCGACAGGTTTCCTGCATCCCACCACCATGTCCGACAGAAATTCCCTGCCGCCGATCACGACCGGACCGCGCGGCTCGCCGATCAACCAGCGCGAAAAACGATAAGGAAGGTATAAGTCCAGTTCGAAATAGGCGCGGATGCGGGCGATGTCATCCTCCGTGATCTGAAAGCGGCTGCTCTGTTGGATCTGGCGCAGCCCAGCGAGCGGTCCCCCGGGCGCAAGGTTCAAGAGCGCATAAGTGGCAACCGCTGAAACCAATACCACTATGATCATCTGAAACACGCGTCTTACCAGATATGCGGTCATGTCATTCTCTCCGAAGCCGAAATAATAAAAACAAGCCCAGTTACAAGGGTAGGTGCAACCCGAAGGTTACACCTACCCTTTGCTTACTCGATGCTCAATTTCGTGGATGGATCACGGTTACCGGATGAAGAGCGAGAAGTCAATGTGCTCCCAGGTGGCGCCGGCTTCCACGAAGGTCTTGATCGTACCCGCGGCTTCGGCATCCGCCAGAGCCTGGGAAAGACCAGCCAGTGTTTCGGAGGCAAGAATGTCAACCTCGCCGCTCAACAGCAGGCTCTCTGCGCTCTCGGCAGTAACAAATTGGATGACGAAGACCGGGGCTTTGGGAGCCTCGCCTAGCCAGTACTCGTTGGCTTCAAATCGCATAAACTGACCCTTTTCCCACTCGACCAGTTTATAGGGACCATAAGCCAGGGGCATTTCAGCCACACGCGGATCGGTCGCCCATTGCGCGGCAGGCACGTCGCCCAGTTGGTGCGCCGGGTAGATGGGCCACACCGGGACGAAGTAGAGCGGGTCCTGAACGCCGGGCAGCCAGGTCTGGACGTAGCCGACCGCATCGGTGAGGAACTCGACGTTGGCGGTCTTGTCGCAGGTGATGAAGGACGTCGCGCCGGATTCGGGATCGCAGGAAATCTTGTGACCGAGTTCGAGGTCCGCGCTGGAGACGGGCGTGCCATCCTCCCAGGTGAGGCCGTCAGCGAGCTCGAACCTGGAAACCAACTGCTTCATCGTGACGGTCCCGCCGCTGAATTCGACGGTTTCGCCAGCCGCGTTGATGACGCTCACGCCGGCGGCGAGATCAACCACGTCGCCGTTGGCGTCCACAACCTTGTCGCCTTCCTTGACCTCGACGTCGTTGTTGGTGGTGCCGCCGTTCTCAAGCGTGGGCAGTTCCTTCGTGATCGGCGAATTCGTAAACTCGTAGTTCAGGTGCCATTCCTGCGCCGGGCGGGCGATCTGGTAGGCAATGTTGGCTACGAAGGCGTCTTCCACCAGCGTGAACAGGGAAGCGGGTTCCTGCGTAAAGCCGAGGACGACCGTGTCAGAGCCGGCTTTTTCCCATTCTTGAACGTTGTAGTTGTAGTATTCCTGTCCGGGTACGGGTTGGAAGCCGGTGATGTCCGCGGCAGCCGCGAAGGTTTCAGTGCGGTTGAAGAGTGGGATGGCGGGAACATCGGCAGTGTAAGCCTGCTGGACCACCTGGTACGCGGCAATGCGCTCATCCTGGATCAGCGTATTGTTGGCGACCTTGATGTTTCTGCTGGCATCCTCATTGCACCAGCCCATGTAGTTCTGTCCCTCCCAACCGTTGGCGGGAGTGGGGATCTGGTCGCAAGCCCACAGGGTCTGTCCACCGGGGTCAGCCTGACCGACCCAGGCGAAGGCGCCCAGTTCGAAGTCGCGGCGCGCAAGACCCGTGGTATCGCCGAACCACCAGGAGGCGGGGGCGTACAAAGGAACGATGCGGATGCCACATGCAGCCATCTGCTGTGTAAAGATGGCGCCCCAGGTCTGGCGGAATGCAGCGCTGGTGGTGGTGAACTTCAGCGAGAGTTCGTCGCCGTTGGCGTTCGTGCGGAAGGAAGCGCCTTCGGCAAGCGTCCATCCGGCTTCGTCGAGCAGGGCGCCGCCCTGCGCGGGATCAAAGTCGTAGATGGTGACGTTCTCATCGCCCGCGTAAGCCCAGTGAGCGGTCGGGATGAATGTGTTCATGACCAGGCTGGCCTGCTCCTCTTCATCGAGAAGCGGGTATACCGACTTGACCAGGTCGGGTTTGTTCGTGCAGTGCGCAATAGCCTGGCGGACGCGCAGGTCTCCCAGGATCGGATGCGGCGTGGTGAAGGCTTCGCGCTCGACCTCCACTTCGACTTCCTGGGTCACGATCACTTCCTGAGTGACCACTACCTGCTCGGCGGGCGGGGCGGTGGGCGCGGGTCCGCAGGCAGCCAGAGCCATGCTCACCGTGACCAACAAACCGAGAACCATCATTATTCGATTCTTCATGAGAATCCTCCTCCTTAGAGAGTTTTAAATTTGAAACGTAAGGTTGGTCTTTTGCATTCGCTGTGGAATATCTTTTTCCCTTCCGGACCTCCTTTCTGTTTCAGGGCATCAGGTGAATGCCTTTGCCGCTGAATTTCATCACTTGATCAGGGTGTCATCCGTCACATGGAATGGTATTATAACCAATTCCACAGGAGCGTCAACGGCTTGAGCTGCCTCGCACAATAAGGCGGTTCGGGCAGGTACTATTGTTTTGGACAAAAACAGTTCCCTGGAACTGTATAAGACCATACTTTGGAATTGTATGACCCGCCGGGCGGCTTGGAATTCATGAATTCCCCCTTTTCGTTGACATCGCCCTCCCCAAGCAGTAGAATACCTCCGTTCGTACTCATTCCACACGGAGGCTGACATGCTAAAGGAATTCAAGGATTTCGCCATGCGCGGCAACGTCATGGACCTGGCGATTGCCGTCATCATCGGCGGCGCGTTCGGGAAGATCATCGCTTCGCTCGTCAACGACGTGTTGATGCCGCTCATCGGGCTTTTGCTCGGCGGTCTCGATTTCAGCGGGCTGGCGATCACGGTGCGCGACGCGTCCATCAACTATGGGTTGTTCATCCAATCCGTGGTGGACTTTATCATCGTTGCCTTTGTCATCTTCCTGCTCGTGCGGACGATGAACCGTATGAAGAAGCCGGAACCGGCGGCGGAGCCCACCACCAAGACATGCCCGTATTGTTTCACCATGGTCGCCATCCAAGCCACACGTTGCCCGAATTGCACTTCTCAATTGTAGACAGGTACACAGGTAGATAGGTACACACGTCCCGCAGGATGTTGGAAATCAAACCCTGCGGGACGATTAATTTTCCACTTTCCACTTTCTACTTTCCACTTTCACCATGGACTTTCTGGATAAACTCAACTTTCAACAGAAGAACGCGGTCACAGCGGGGAATGGGCCCATTTTGGTTGTGGCAGGACCGGGGTCCGGCAAGACGCGGGTGCTGACCCAGCGCATCGCCTATCTCATCGCGGAGGAGGGAGTCCGCCCGTGGCAGATTCTCGCCGTCACGTTCACCAATAAAGCCGCAAAGGAAATGGGGGAACGCGTCAAACGGAAATGGGGGAACGCGTCAAACGCCTGCTCCCCGACCAGGCAATCGAGGGGATCATGCTCGGCACGTTCCATTCGATCTGCGGACGCATCCTGCGGCGGGAAGCTGAACTTCTGCCTGTTGCATCGAATTTCGTGATCTTTGATTCCGATGACCAGGAACGGGTTGTCAAGAGTGTGATCCGCGAGTTGAATATCAACGAGAAATTGTATCGCCCCCCGAGCGTGCATGCGGCAATCTCGCGCGCCAAGAACGAACTGATCGATGCGGAGCATTACCCAACCACCACCTACCGCGATGAAGTGGTGAAGCGCGTGTATGCCGAATACCAAAAGCGACTCGTCGCCAGCAACGCCGTGGACTTCGACGATATGCTCGTGTACACCGCGAAACTTCTGGAGGATAACCCATCGGTGCGCGACAAATATGCACAGCGTTTTCGTCACGTGCTGGTG
>SZPG01000129.1 GCA_030263595.1 Chloroflexi bacterium CFX6 | reverse complement strand
ATCAAGATCGGCACAATGACCGTGTTCATGGGATTTTTCGTTTTGGGCATCGCGTTGCTCTCCCGTGAAAAGGTGGGATGGGGAACGCTGGCGAACATCTTGAGCATCGGGCCGTGGTTGAACCTGTGGCTGGATTGGATTTCGACGCCGGAGAACAATCTCGTTTTACAGATCGGCATGTTCCTGCTGGGCGTGCTGGTGCAGGGCATTGCGACCGCGGTCTACATCGGCGTGGACGCGGGCGCGGGTCCGCGCGATAGTTTGATGCTGGCAGTGCATCGCGTGACCGGGTTCAGCGTACGCGTTGCAAGAGGTTCGATTGAAGTGATCGTCGTGACCATCGGCTGGCTGTTGGGCGGACCGGCGGGCTGGGGGACGCTGGCGTTCGCGCTGCTGATCGGTCCGTCAGTGCAATGGGCGTTCAAGTTGTTCAAGGTGCGTCCGCACAAACCGGAGGATGTGGTCATCCCTGCGATGGCGGTGGAGGATTAGGGAAGTGAGCAGTGGTCAGTGAGCAGTGAGCAGTGATCAGTGGATGGCGTTGTGTAAATTGAGATCGGAAGGAGAAATTCGGAATCATGGAAATGCAGAATGATTTGAGCCAGCCAATTCAACCAAGGGAAGAACCCAGGAATCGTTCGACAGGCGCGTTGATCCTGTTTTTGCTCCTGGCGCTGTCCATGCCGTTGTGCATGTTCTTCTATCATTACGTTCTATGGTACATGGGTCAACTCGCGATCGCATCGGGGAGCCTGGCGGGTCTTGCGTGGGGCGAACCGATCGGGCTGGCGTTGCAGGGCGCGGTCCTTTCCGGGGGTATCGCCGCGCTGCGGTATTTCACAAAGGATGACCGTTTCAAGCCGGTCTACGCGGGCTGGCTCGGCGCGGCGCTGATGGCGTTCCCTGCGCTGGTCCTGCGATTCCTCGGTCCGAACAACGATCAGCTCGGCTCGATCCTTCAGATCGTGATTTGTCTGGTTGCATACTTCATTGTTTCGAGAGTACGCAAAACAAATATTGATTGGAAGGCAAACGGTGTATCGCTTGCATTTCTCCTTGCCGCGTTCGGGGTGGCTCCGTTTGCGGTCTTCGGTGCGTTCGGCTCGCCGACCGATGCGTTGCTCGGTTTGTTCGCGGGACTGTCGTTTGGTCTGCTTGCGGTGGTGTTGATGGAGTCCACGACGGGGAATAAATTTCTGAATGCGTTCGGCATCGGCGCGGTTCTCGCGCTGCTTGGTTCCGCCATCGGCTACGACGGCGCACAGTTGATATTGATCGCGCTGCTTCCATCGTTCGCGTTCGCGGTTTCGGCGGTCATGCCTGCGCGGGTTTCAGGATTCATCCTCACGGGTATATTGGCTTCGGCGGGCTTCGTCTTTTTCGATCCCACCGAACTCACGATCGTATTGGGCGATGTCGGCGCGCTGGCGTTGAGGGCTGGCAGCTATGCTGTCGGTTTGGGGCTGGCGGTGGGAGTAATCGGGTTGGCGATTCAACTCGGGACGGGATCAGGCGAAGGGTCGGGTGCGAAGCGTCTGTTTGGTTGGGTCGGCGCGGGCGCGGTGTGGCTCGTCGTCATCGTCCTGTTCATTACGAGCGGCAATCACGGTTTTTACGGCGACCGTCTCTTCGTCATCCTGAAGGCGCAGGCGGATCTTTCGGACGTGCGTCAGATTTCGAACATTGACGAACGGCGGGCGGCGGCTTACAAGGAGTTGACCCGATTTGCAAACGAGTCGCAATCTGAATTGCGAAACACTTTCGATTCGCTGGGTGTGGAGTACACGCCGTATTATCTGGTCAATGCGATGGAGGTGCGCGGCGGGACTTTGACGCGACTCTATTTGCTGACGCGCCCCGAAGTGGACCGCGTCATTCCCAGCCCGAGGCTGAGACCTGCCCAACCGGCCGACGCTTTGGCTTTGAGCAATCTCTTCTCATCGCCTCCGCCGAGCGGGGTTCAATGGAACGTGAGCATGATCGGCGCGGACAAGGTGTGGGAGGAGTTCGGCGTGCGCGGCGAAGGGATCGTGATCGGGCAATCCGACAGCGGCGTGGACGTGAACCATCCCGAATTGAAGGACAGTTATCGCGGCAAGGATGAAGGCGACGATTACAACTGGTTCGATCCGTGGAACGAGAGACCATCGCCTTACGACGATGGAGGACATGGAACTCACACGCTCGGAACGATTTTGGGAAAGAACGGCATCGGCGTTGCGCCGGGCGCAACCTGGTTTGCCTGCGCGAATTTGAGCCGCAATCTTGGCAACCCGGCGTTGTACCTCGATTGCATGCAGTTCATGCTGGCGCCGTTCCCGCTGGGAGGCGATCCCTTCGCGGATGGCGACCCGACGCGCGCTGCCGACGTGTTGAACAACTCGTGGGGCTGCCCTGAGATCGAGGGCTGTGACCCGCAGGCGTTGATCGCCGCCGCGAACCACTTGCGCGGGCAATTGACCGTAACGGGAACGTGACCGAGTTCAGCAGCCGCGGTCCGGTGATCGCCGACGGCTCGAACCGCATGAAGCCGGATATCGTCGCGCCGGGCAGGGACATTCTCTCCGCGCTGCCGGGTGGAACGTACGGCGCGCTGGAAGGCACCTCGATGGCAGGACCGCACGTGGCAGGCGCGGTGGCGTTGTTGTGGTCGGCAGATCCGTCACTCATCGGTGACATTGACCGCACGGAGCAGATCCTGATCGAGACGGCAAAGCCGTATACGGGAAGCACGTCGCTTGGGTGTTTCGAGGGCGGCGTCCCGAACGCGGCGTATGGGTATGGGATCGTGGATGTGTACGCGGCGGTGAGAGAGGTGTTGGGAAGGTGATGTCATTGCGAGGAGGAGCGGAGCGACGACGAAGCAATCTCCTGCTGGCAGGAAAGCCACTATAAAACAGGGGATTGCTTCGTCGCCTCGGTCTCGATA
>SZPG01000050.1 GCA_030263595.1 Chloroflexi bacterium CFX6 | reverse complement strand
CACGATCACTCGTACGCCCACGATCACCCTCACGCCTACGATCACCCGCACACCTACGATCACCAATACTCCATCCCGGACGATCACACCCACGCGGACGAATACACCTACTGCGACCCATACTCCCACACCGAGCAATACACCCACCGCGACCGCAACTTTCACGCCGACCGCGACCTTCACGCCGACCGCAACCTTCACGCCCACGGCGACCTTCACGCCCACGGCTACATTCACCGATACCCCGACCCCAACAAACACCCCGACGGGACCTGGCGACCCGATCTGTACGAATGTAACGCTCAGTCCCATTACGAACCCGAGCACCAACGAACTCGGCATGGACATCACAAACAACAGCGGAGGCGCCATCATCATTAGCAGGCTCTTTGCCTACTGGGTGAAACAATCGTCCTCTCAAAAACTCGACAGGATTTTGTTTGACGGTTTCCAGATATGGAACACTTCGGATGTCAATTCCCCGAGTGACATTCCCAGTGAAGGCAACTGGATCGGCGGCGCCAACCGTACGATCCCGAATACCGAGACGCATAATTTTATACTTCGTTTCCAGGACGATTTGCAGGCGACAGGTTACGAGGTGCACATCGTTTTTGATATCGGCTGTCAGGTGGTCGGGACAAAGTGACCATCCTCTAACTGTTTTTTATGACAACCCCCGCGCGTCCGCCCCTGACCACGCTTGCGCCCGGCTCCTCCTTCCGCAAATACGCGTTGCTCGAACAGATCGGCGTCGGCGGGCAGGGAGTGGTATGGTCGGCGCTCGACCAGGCGCAGAACCGCGTTTGCGCGATCAAGTTCAATGAGATCGAGGATACCGAAGCGGCGCGGGCGGAGGATATCCGGGACGAGAACCAGTTGAAAAAACTGGTCCAACTTCATCACGCCCACATCCTTCCGCTTTACGAATACGGCTTCGAGGGGACGATGCGCTTCACGGTCAGCCCTTATGTCCCCGGCGGAACGTTGACCCAAAAGATCAAGATGGCGTCCCTGTCCGTCGAGGAGGTGTTGCGCTATGGCGCGGAGGTCGCATCCGCCCTGGATTATCTTCACGGTCAGGGGGTGATCCACCGCGACCTCAAATCGTCGAACATCCTGCTGGATCTCGCCAGCCACACCTACCTCGCCGATTTCGGACTGGCGCGCATCCTTTCCACCTCCACGCTGGCTTTCCATACCGGTCACGGCACACCCCCCTACGCCCCGCCGGAACAAAACCGGATGAAGGCGATCACGTCGAGGTCGGACATATTCAGTTTCGGCATCCTGTTGTATGAGATGTTCACCGGGCAACTGCCCTGGAACGGAAAGAAACAACTGGGGATGGAGCAACTGCATTCCGACGAGGAACTTCCCGACCCGCGCGAGATCAAGCCCGAACTTCCCCCATTATTGACGGAGGTTCTGCGCCGCGTCACCTCCGCAGACCCGGAACGGCGACCGCCCTCGGCGGGGGAAATCATGAAGGCGCTTCACTACATCTTCAAGATTCCGTACGTCCCCGTGCGCGACCAAAAGGAACGCGACGAACTGGCTGCGCGCCGCATGGACGTTGATGAATTGCTCAGGCAGGGACTGGCTCAATGGGAATCCACGAAGGGCATGTACGGCCTGGGTCTGACCCGCTTTGCCCTGGTTGACCTGGAACGGGACAGGATCAACTCGAACGTTTTCCACCGCTTCCTCTTGTCTCAGGCGCTGATCTATGGACACAACGACGATCACTGGTGGTCTGCGGTGGGCAACGCGCGCGAAAGGCTCCTGGTCGCCTCCATCCTGCTCGGCAGCGGAAATGAAACCGTCGCGGCGCGCGTCGTGGAACGCCTGGTTCGCGACGCGCAGATCCGTTCGTCCTCGAAAGGACTGCCCAAAGGCATCGCCACATCCCTGCTGGAGATCGGCACCGGCGCAAACGACGAAACCCTCCGCAAGCGGATCTTCGACGGCCTCCGCGTTCTTTCGCGGTCCGGGCGCAACTGGGACGATACATTTCCCGCACCGCACCTGGTTCAACGACTTGGGGAATTGGCGCTCGAAGATTCGGACGCCGGCGACGCGGCGGCGGAACTGATCGGGCATTTGCGCCTTGCGCCCGCCGTCCAGGTCGTCACGAATCATCACGCCGAGGACAGAAAGATCGCCGCCTTGCTGCTGATTCAAAGGGCGGCCGGGAGTCTTCCCGCCCTTGTGCCGGGAGGAGTCCGCTTTCGATTATTGGTGGAATGGATCATACAGCGCCTGCTTCAACGTCCCGTCAGCCTGGTTTCCGCTTACGTGATGGCGCTTCTCGGCGCGGCGATCGGCGTTGGCGCGCAGGTTTACCTGACCTACAACCTGCCGGACTTTCTCGACATCGCCCGCCTCACGACCTCCCTCGAACAGGGATTGATCATTGGGGCGATCTTCGGGTTGGGCATCTTTTTGATACGAGTGATCGTCGAGCGTTTCTCCACGGCGGGCGTCCTCATCCGCCTCGTCCCCGCCTCGCTCGCCGGACTCGTCACGATGAACATCGCCCTGCTCGTCTTTCACATCCTCTTCCTCAATACCCCTCCGAGGGGATATTCGATCACAGCCGGTTGCGCGTTGATCGCGCTGGCGTTCGCGCTTGGCGGCTTGTCGCGTTCGCGGCTGGTCAAAATGTTCGTTTCGAGCGCCGCAGTGTTCGCGGCGATCATCGGGACGTGGTGGCTTCACGTCAACTTTGCGGCGTCCACGCTGGATTTGACCCCGCTCTTTCGATACGATTACGCCTGGTCCATGACGCAGGTATCGTTGACCGCGCTCATCGTCTCCCTGCCGATCGGCGTTTTGGGGAATCTGAACAACCTTGCCGCGCGGAACGAATAAGCCTTCATTCCGCTTCGATACTTCCCCCCAGCCTGCCCATCAATCCGCGAGCCTTTTCCTGCGCCTGCGCGACCGTCGTTCTCCGAAAACGGATTCTGCCTTTTCCCGGCGCGCATTGCGCGAGCAGGGGCAGGTCCGCGCGGACGACCGTCCCGATCTTTGGATAACCGCCCGTCGTCGGGGAATCCGCCATCATCACGATGGGCTGCCCATTCGCGGGGACCTGGATCGTCCCCATCGTCATCCCCTCCGAAACCAATTCGACTTTATCGCGATGAACCAACGCCGGACCTTCGAGCCGGTATCCCATGCGGTCGGAGGTTGGGCTGACCTCATAGGCTTGCGACATGAATGTCGCTGTACTGTCATCCGTGAAATATTTTTCCTGCGGACCCATGACGACATCCATCGTCGGGTGATCGGAATAAGCGGGGCGCGCCGATTCGGGTAACGTCCGCGCGGCGAGTTCGTTCAACGGGCGCGAAGGGATTCCGGATCTCAACACGTCACCGGCTTGCAGCCGCCGGCCGTCGAGTCCGCCAAAGGCGCCGCGCAGATAGGTTGAGGACGAACCAAGCACGAGCGGAGTCTGAACGCCGCCCGAGATGGCGAGATACGCCCAGACGCCGGAGTCCAGTTTATTGAGTCGGATCGTCCAGCCGCTGCGCGCGTAATACGAACTCCAGAGCGGGAAATCCCAAATGTAGATCGAGAGGGCGAACCCGACGCCCGCGACCGAGACGACGCAATCGTGCAGAGCGCGCAAGGCGATGCCGCCCAAACCGATCTCGACCGCGGCGCAATGCGGATCGTTGCCAGCCAGCAGGTTCGCGGCGCGAAATGCAAACGGATCCATCGCGCCGGAGGCCGGCACGCCGAATTTTCTCCAGCCCGTTCGACCGGCGTCTTGAAGCGTGGCAAGCCCGTTGACTTCGAGGATTTCGAGCGACATGATAAGAACCAGTAACGCGACATTGATGTCGCTTTATTCATTTGCAGATTAACAATTAAATCGAGCAATCCCCTTTGAACCACGGAGACACCGAGTCACGGAGTTTTAAATTCTTTATCTCTGTGTCTCCGTGTCTCGGTGGTTTTCTCTGGGCTTTTCCATGCTAAGTTTATTGCTCGATTAATTTGGAAAAGTACAAAATCTCGTGTTACGTTATTTCTCTGCGACAAACTTCACTTCATCGCCCGGCGAAAAGGAAAACGGGGTTTCGGAATTGGGATCGAAAATTTTCAACGGCGTCCAGCCGATGAGACGCCAGCCGCCGGGCGAAGCGACCGAATAGATGCCCGTCTGCAAACCGGCCATGGCGACCGTGCCGGCGGGGACGCGCGTGCGCGGCGTTTCGAGGCGCGGCATGACGAGCGCGTCGTTCAATTTTCCCAGGTAGGGGAAGCCCGGCGTGAAGCCCATCATGTAAACCGTGTAGGTTCTTTCGCTGTGGAGGCGGATGACGTCTTCGATTCTCAAACGAAGATGACGCGCGACGGATTCGAGATCAACGCCGTATTCGCCCCCGTATCGCACCGGGACCTGTAATTGCCGCGGCTTTCGAGCGGCGGTTTCCTCCGCCTGGGATAATTTCCCGCGCAGAAAGTTTCTGACCTGCGTAAATGAAATGGCGAACGGATCGTAATGCACGAGCAGGGTCGCGTACGCAGGGACGGTTTCGACGATCCCTGTGGGCGGCGAAGCCTCCACCAGCCTCGCGAGCGCGTGGACGCGCCGGTTGATGGCAATGTCCATCTCCTCCCCAAATTGGACGAGGACGGACGAATCTCCGAGCGGGAGGATCTTTGGCTTGAATGGCATCTCCGATATTCTAATGGAGAAACCTGCTTGTTTTACGTATGAGTCCACTGCCAATAGATCGCTGGCGCTCGAAACGACATTTTCAAGAGTCTTCAGGCTCTCTAAGCGATGACGAAGGGTCTGGTCTCTGTCGTGAAAGTGCGAGACCTTTTGATTGCAACGACCGCTCACTAAGAGTGACATAAATTCGTCCGAATAAAAACGGGGCGGTTTACGTTAAGATAATGGCAGGAGAAAAGGAAAACCCGACGGTGGCAACGGTTCAGGAAGTAAATGAGACGGAGTTGATCCGCAACGCGCAGAACGGGGACCGGAACGCATTCGGCGAACTGGTCCGCATCCACGCGCGGGGCGTGTTGAACGTCGTCCATCGCATGTGCGGCGACGCGCAACTGGCGGAGGACGCCGCACAGGAGGCCTTCATCCGAGCCTGGCAGAACCTTCCCGCCTACCGCGTGGGAACTTCCCTTCGCAATTGGCTGTATCGCATCGCCCTCAACGCCGGGATGGATTTGCTCCGCAGGGAAAAACGCATCCTGCCCGACGACATCGAAGACCTGCGCCTGACCGATGGAGGAGCGGCTCCCGAATCCCTGGTTTCGCAAAAGGAAAGGGCGATGCTGGTGCAAAGGGCGATCCTCTCTTTGCCGGAAGCGAGCCGGGCGGTTCTTTTGCTGAGGGAATACGAAGGACTGTCCTATCAGGAGATCTCCTCGACGCTGGATATACCGGTTGGAACGGTGATGTCGAGATTGAATTATGCGAGGAATTTGTTGAAGAAAAAATTGCAGCCGCAATTGTCCTTACTGGAGGCTGAACATGTCTGACCACGTTACCGAATGGTTGAACGCCTATTACGACGGTGAGTTGAAGGGCGGAAGGCTTCGCCAGGTGGAGGATCACCTCGCCGCGTGCGAAGCCTGCCGCGCAGAGTTGGAGTCGCTGCGGGAACTGTCGGTGTGGCTGCACGAGGCGCCGGCGGCGGAGTTCGTTTCGCAGGAAAGGTTTGTCTCGCAGGTGAACCTGCGTTTAACCCAGCGGCGGTCTACGCCCATGAAAAACAAGGTTGCCGACGTTGGCTGGTGGATGATCCCGGTCGGTTTGCTGATGGCGTGGGTCTTTTTCAGCACCACCGCGCTCATCAGCGACCTGGTCGCGGCGGCGGGCAATCTGGGAGCGCTGGACAACGCGGGCACCTTGCTGTCGTCCGATCCGTCTGCGAATGCGGCTTGGGCGTCAACGTTGGGTCGGATCGGTTTGCTCGAAGGCGAGAGCCTGGGATGGGCTGAGTCCGCGGAAAGTTTTGCAAGGAACGTATTACCGCAATTCGCCTGGCAGGTTTCGATTGCGATGTTGTACCTGACATGGATTGCGATCTGGTGGACGCGCCGGAAGCGTCGGGAGCAGGCGCCGCTCCTCGAAGGCTGAGGCAGGTCCACGTCAAGGAAAGAAGCGAAAAAGTAAGTCGCTATACGGAACGTCCCGAAGGTTCTCGCAATTCGATCTGGTCTTTCACCCATACCTTCGGAACGGTAAGTAACGGAAGTCAATCAAGAAGGAGAATACAATGGATCCCGTCAAAATTTTGAAACGCGCGTGGCACGTCCTGTGGAGTTATCGCGCGCTGTGGGTGTTCGGTTTGATACTGGCGCTTGCGACCGCCGGCTCTTCCGGCGGCAGCGGCGGCAACAACGGAGTGCAATATCAATTCGACAGTGAAAGCCGGCAGATGCCGCTTCCAAGGGACTTCGAGCGGGGCATGGAGGAATTCACCCGCGAGATGGAGCGGCTCTTCCAGGAGGGTCCGCGGAACGTGGACATCCCGCGCGAGGAACTGGCCGCGTTGATCTGGATCGTGGTCGCCTTCGTTGTGATTATGTTCGTTTTGGGCATCCTCGTGACCATCGCGTATTACGTTTCGGAGACCGCCGTCATCCGCATGGTGGACGAGTACGAAAACTCGGAGACCAAATTATCCGTCCGTGAGGGGTTTCGCATCGGCTGGTCGCGCACGTCGTGGAGGCTGTTCCTGATCAACCTGGTCGTAAACCTGCCCGCCATTTTGCTGGCGTTGATATTGCTCTCGGCGGGCGTGGGCGTCTTCTTTGCGGCGAAGAATGGAAGCCTGAGTTTCACGTCGTTCAGCGCGGTCGCCATGATCGGCGTGGCGTTTCTGCTGATCTTCGCGGTGGTCATCCTGAGCGTCTTCCTGCGCCTGCTCCGCCATTTCTTCTGGCGTGTCTGCGCCCTCGAGGACGCGGGGGTGATGGAATCGCTCCGTCGCGGGTGGGCGCTGGCGGTCGCGAATTGGAAGAACGTCGGCTTGATGTGGCTGGTGATGATCGGTCTGGGGATCGTGTGGGTGGTCGGTTCGATCATCCTCGTGATTCTCACCATCCCGGTTGTGATCGTCACCGCCGCCGCCGCGTTCCTCGTCTCCGTGCTTCCCGCTCTTTTGCTGGTCGGTCTGTTCAGCCTGTTCCTCAACAACGTGCTGGCGTGGGTGCTGGGCATCGTCTTTGTCCTGCCGTTGTTCTTCACCATCGCCTTCTCGCCCTGGTTGCTGCTGGGAAGTTGGCAGACGGTCTTCACGTCAACGGTCTGGACGTTGACCTACCGGGAGATCAAGGCGCTGCCCAACGGCGGCGCGGCGATGGAGGAGCCGGTTGCAAGTTAAATGCCGGGCGGCGCGCAAGGATATGAGTCGAGCAAGGCGCAGGGGGCGCCTTGTTCTCGATGTAAACCATCCGCGAATGGGCAACGAATAGAGACGAATTTGCGTCATTCCTCGGAACAGGACCCTGCTCGACGCAGGGTCTTGATTATTTCGGTTAAAATTCCCCCATGCGAAAACACACCGCGACGAACGTCCTGCTTTCCGCTTTCTGTATTTTTCTCCTCATCTCCTGTTCCTCCCCCACGCCCCAGGCGATTCCCTCAACCGAGACGCCCGTCCCTCCTTCCGCGACCGCGCCTGTTTTGGAAACCTCCCTCCCAACCGAGACCGTGACCCCGGTCCCAACATCCGCGCCCGCGCTGGAACGTCCGCAGTATGTCATTGATTTGCAGTTGAATTACTCCACCAAAGCCGCAAGCGTGAACCAGACCATCGGCTATCCCAACTGGAGCGGCGAAACGCTGGAGGAACTCGTCCTTGCGGTGCAACCCAATTTGTGGAGCGGCGGGTTCAGTCTCAAGTCGCTTGCAATAGACGAAAACCCGATTACCAATTACACCCTCGAAACGCTGAGCCAGCGACTCGAAATCCCGCTCCCGCAGCCTCTCCCTCCCGGCGGAACGATCACGATCACCATGAGTTATGGACTCATCCTGCCGCAGATGCAGGCATACAGCAACCCGAATGAAGTCCGTCCGCAGATCTACGGATATTCAGAACGGCAACTCAACCTCGTGGATTGGTATCCGTTCGTCGTGCCATACCAGCCGGGCGAAGGCTGGATCCTGCACAACCCCTGGTATTACGGCGAACATCTCGTTTACGATACAGCCGATTTCGACGTGACGGTCACATTCACGGACGGGTCGAGTCCGCAGATCGCGTCGTCGGGGGCGGAGGCGGAATCGGGGTCAGCGGACAGCCGTCGGTTTACGCTGGAGGCGGGGCGCACGTTCGCGCTCTCCATCAGCACGCTGTACAAGGTCGCCCAGCGCCAGGTCGGCGGCGTGACCGTGTACGCGTATTTCTTCGGGTTCTACGACGCGCCCGGCGAAGCCATGTTGCAAACGACGGTCGAGGCGATGCAGGTCTTCATCGAAAAATTCGGTCCCTACCGCCACAAGACGATGACCGCCGTGCAGGGCGATTTCAACGACGGCATGGAATATTCGGCTTTTTATTTCGTCAGCCGCGATTACTTCAATTTATACGACAACACGCCGAAGAATTATCTCGTCATCATCTCCGCGCACGAGACCGCGCATCAGTGGTGGTTCGACGCGGTCGGCGACGACCAGGCGCTCGAACCCTGGCTCGACGAAACGCTCGCGACCTACAGCGAACGCATCTACTACGAAACGATCCACCCCGACCTCGTGGATTGGTGGTGGGACTATCGTTATTTCGAGTTTCAAAAAGCGGGTTACGTGGATACGCAGATCTACGACGGCGGCGGGCAACGCCCGTATTGGGACAAGACCTATCTCACGGGCGCGCGCTTCATGGAGGCGTTGCGCGAAAAGGTCGGCGATGAGATCTTCTTCGCCTTCCTCAAGGATTACTACACTCAATTCATTGGAAAGCGCGCCACTGCCGTTGATTTCTTCCACGTCTTCCGCGAAAACTCCAATACAGATATTTCGGATCTGATGGCGGAGTATTTTCAGAATAGTTATTAACGTCATTGCGAGCGAAGCGAAGCAATCTCCTGATTGCAAGTTGGAGATTGCTTCGGGCTGTCGCCCTCGCAATGACATGCCGATACATTATGCGACTCCCTCTTCGACTCACCTTCCTCATCCTTTTTCTGATTCTCGCATCCTGTAACTTATCCGCGCCGAAACAGGCGGCTCCTCCCGCGCTCGTGCTTGTCACTGCGGATCCCAATGCCTCGCCCACGCCGACGCCTTTCCAGCCTGCCGACTCGAACTACATTCCCGTCAACGCGCCGACCCTCGCCTCGACCTTCACTCCCCTCCCGCCGACGAACACGCCGCTGCCGACCCTCGAATTCACCGCGACGGCGCTTCCCTCGCCCACGACCGTTCCCTCCTCCGCGCGAACGCGGTACACACTCTACGCCCTGCTCGATTACTACGGACATCAACTTGCCGTGGACGAGACGGTCGCCTACACCAACCGGACCGGTCTTGCGTTGAGCGATATCCTCCTCGTCGTGGAGCCGAACCTGCGCGGCGGATTTGCCCTCGAGCACGTCCTGTCCAATTCCAACCCGCTCGACTACGATCTGAACGGAAATCGGTTGTCGGTGTACCTGCCCCAGCCGCTCATGCCCAATTCACAGGTCACGCTGGCGATGCGCTTTCGCATCTCCATCCCCGCGAAGGTCAAGGAGCATCCCTACGGCTACGACGTGGACCAGGTCAACCTGACGGATTGGTATCCGTTCGTCGCGCCGTACAGCAACGGCTGGGTCCTGCACGAGGAATCGTACCTGGGCGAGCATCTTGTCTACGATGCGGCGGATTTCGACGTGAACGTCAAAACGACGGAAGGGAACATCGTCATTGCGGCGAGCGGAGTCCCCGAGCCGAACGGTGAATGGACGCGCTACCGCCTGAACGGCGCGCGGACGTTCGCTCTGTCAGCCAGCGATCAGTTCAAGGTGGTGGAGGCAGCCTCGGGCGGCGCGCAGATCCGTTCGTATTACTATCCCGGTTACGAAACGCAGGGACTCGCCATCCTGAACGCGGCGGTCCGCGCGGTGGGGTTGTGGGAGGGTCAGTTTGCGCCGTATCCATATTCCAGCCTGAGCATCGTCCAGGCGAACCTGAACGACGGTCAGGAATATGATGGTCTCATTTTTTTGGCGACGAAGTTCTACAACGAGTACAACGGTTCGGCGCGCAGTAATCTCGTGGCGATCGGCGTGCACGAGGTGGCGCATCAATGGTGGTTCGGGCTGGTGGGGAGCGACCAGGCGCTGGAGCCGTGGCTGGACGAGGCGTTGTGCGTGTACAGCGAGGCGTTGTTCTACAGGGACATCTATCCCAACTCGTACGATTGGTGGTGGAATTTCCGCGTGAACTATTTCGGTCCGTCGGGTTACGTGGATACGACCGTGTACGAAGCGCCGACGTTCCGCGCCTACGTCAATGCGGTGTATCTCAACGGGGCGAACTTCATGGAGGCTTTGCATTACCGCATGGGCGACGATGCCTTCTTCCGCTTTTTGCAGGATTACGCCTCGCGCTACGGGCGCGGGCGCGCCACCGCGTATGATTTCTTCGCGGTGGCGAGGCAGAACACTACGGCGGATATTTCGGATCTGGTGAGGGCGTATTTTAAGGGAGGGTATTAGCCTTGTACACCGTACATATCGGATGAAAGTAGTCCAGTTTAGGCCATTGATCAGTTTGCAAACAGATAAAAATTTGCTATACTTAACAAATCATGAAAGCGCGTAATTGGCGTTCTCTAACGCCAGTTTTGCGCTAGAGAGCGCAGACTACGCGAGGTCTTCGTAATCAACTGATACTAACCACACATGTTCCCCGGAAGGAAGGGTTCACATATGGGATTTCCACCTAGACTAAATGGCAAACATATTCCATTACCATCCGACGAAACAGAAACATGTCCAAATTGCGGGCGAAATTTTCCAGTTTATCAGATAGTCAGCCAGGGCAGGCAGGTTGTCAAAGAATGCCCCTATTGCGATTATCCAATAAAAAACAAAGTTCGAAAGAACAATAAATCTCAAGCCGACAAATCGTGAACGAAAACAGTTTAATAAGGGACATTGGTCGGTCGTATATTGTCTCATCAATGTTGCCAGCCGCGATATTTGTTGCTGTGGGGGTATTTTTCTATCAGGATTTTATTTTTTCCATCGCTGGTACAAAAAACGATAAATTTTCAACTGGTCTAGTTGTATTTATCGGGTCTGCATTAATTATGTGGATCGGATTCGCATTGTTCAGCATAGTTAACTGGACAGTCAGGTTGTACGAAGGGTATTACATCCACCCTGTCTTTCAGAAATTATTAGTCTTATTGTTTTACAAAAGAGCACACAGAAGAAAAGTAAAGAATATCCAAAAAGTATTGCAAGCAAAAAAGGATACATCTTCTGTTGGGCAAGAGACAGTACGCAAATACTACAACCAAGCATGGGCAGATTTTAGCGATGTAGAACTAACAATGCCATTGCACGAAGAAGATCTGCTACCATCGAAACTTGGGAATGTTCTCCGTGCCAGTGAACAATACCCTGAAAAGTACGGTATTACTGCAGGGATCAATTTATGGACTCGCCTGGCTGTGTTATTGCCCCCAGAAATGTCAAATCAATTGGAGGAAAAGAATAACAATATCTTGTTTCTATTAAACTCATCCTTATTGGCCTATTTTCATTTCTTTATTGCGATCACAATTAGCGTTTTACATGTAAATGAAAAAACCGGGAATGCATTCTCGAAGCACTTGGTACTGGCTATTCTTTTCTTTATTGTAGGTTATTTTTTATACATCCTTACCATCCCAGTTGCCAAAACAATGGGGTTGCTTATCCGTTCAAGTTTTGATTTGTACCGGTTTGATTTGCTAAAGCAACTGAATTATCCAATCCCCACATCACTCAGCCAAGAACAGAGGCTGTGGGTGAAAATAAGCGACTTTATCGTTACCGCTGGAAAATTAGGAAGACAACCTTTAGACTTTGAATATGGTCTCCAAAGTAAATATCTGCCTGACACAAAACCCTTACGCTCTCCTCTAAAAAAGAGGAAAAATTAACCACTTACAAGAGCCGCAAATGCTATCGCTCCCCCTTGAATTGGCTTAAGTGTCTCCCATGCAATTTTGTGAACTGGCATTTTCCCATCATCAATAACGCCTATCCAAAGAATAGGCGATTCATTATCCTGCCTCCCAAGTTTCAACTCTATTTCTACATTGCCGTTTTTTTCAGATATATCGACTTCCGCAGGCTGATTGAATATATCTGCAAATTCTCTGTCAAGCCTGTTGTTTAGCCTTGCTTCTGCTGCTTTATTGGGATCATACCGAAAATCCAACAGTTTGATTGAACTTTCCACTGAGCCAACAAAGTAGGTATAACAATTAATATCGCTGATATCTACAGGTTGCAATGCTCCTTTTCCTTGAAGATAAATGCGTGCGTTTCCGCGATAGACTAACGTCTCCATCCTCAACAAATCCTTTCTACAGTGGCGAAAATCGAATAAATTAGAACACATGTTCTATATTTGTCAAGGGTTTTATTAAAACGTCCTTAACCCCCACTCCCCTCCTCTGTTACAATCCCTCTTCGGCTGGAAGCGTTGGCAATAAGCGAGGAGCGATATGAAAATTGACCTCAATTGCGATATGGGGGAAAACGTCGGCAACGACGAACTCATCATGCCGTACATCACGTCCGCGAATATTGCGTGCGGGTTCCATGCGGGGGATGAAAGGAGTATGCGCGAGACCGTCCGTTTGGCGAAGCGGTATGGCGCGGCGGTGGGGGCGCATCCGGGCTGGAGGGACGCGGAGGGGTTCGGTCGGCGCGAAATGACGCTGCCGCCGGAGGACGCGGAGGCGTTGATCCTGTACCAGGTCGGCGCGTTGTATGCCATCGCCAAAGCGGAGGGCGTGGAGTTGCGTCACGTCAAGCCGCACGGCGCGCTGTACAACCAGTCCGCGAAGGATGGGGGGCTGGCAAACGCTGTTGCGCGCGCGGTGAAAAGTTTCAGCGTGGATCTGGTCCTGGTTGGGCTGGCAGGCTCGGGGTTGATCGAAGCGGGGATCGAGGCTGGGTTGGGGGTCGCGAGCGAGGGATTCCCCGACCGCAACTACAATCCCGATGGGACGCTGGTCTCGCGCAGGGAAACTCATGCGCTCATCGAGTCGCCGGATGAGGTCGCTTCACATGCGGTTCGACTTGCGGAAAACGGGATTGATTTCAAAGGCAGGCGCGTGGACGTGGAGACGTTATGTCTGCACGGCGATCATCCGCGCGCGGCGGAGAATGCGAGGCGCGTCCGCGAGGCGCTGGAAAAACACGGGATCGAAATTGCGGCGTTGTGATCAATCCTCGGCGATCACGATCACCTTGTCTTCGGGCGAGAAGGCGACGCGATGGGTCTTCTTCGGGTTGGTATGCACGCCGTAGGATTTGCCCGCGTCCTTCGCCTCGGCGACGAGTCGGTAACCGATGGCAGTCTCGCCGCGGCGGCGCGCCGCCTCGACGATTGTGAAGAAGTTGACCGGTTCGCCCAGCGCCACGTACTGCCCGGCGGGTTTGAGGTAGATCTCCGCGCCTGCGGGGTCGAAGAGATCCATGAAGATGTCGAACAGTTCCGCGTTCTCTGAAAGTTGCGACAACATCAGGCTGATCAGGTGATCGCTGACGATGAAGTCGTCCACCTGTGTGGCTTCGGCAAGTTCGCGGTTCCGCAGGTCGAGCATTTCGCTGACGATGGAGAACGGGGTTTCGTCCTTTCGGGCGATGTCGCGCAGGTGCAGCAACGTGACCAGCGTCTTCGCGTCCGCCTCCTGCGGCTTGAGTGTGCCATAAGCCAGCACAATGACGTGGTCGTAGTCCTGCACGTCGAGCCGGTCGAGCAGGCTGCGGTCGGTGGTTTCCTCCTCCAGCACGGTTAGTTTCTGGTTCCTGAGTTCGCCGCCGCGCGCGAGGATCTGTTTTTCGATGCCGTACGTGTCGGCGACCACGGTGACCTGCGAGCCTTCGGCGACGTAATGATCGAGTTCATGCACGATGATCGCGCCGCTCCGGTTCCAGCCGAGGATGAGGCATTTTTCGGGTTTGGATTTGAGCGGTTCGCCGCCCGACCGAATGGCTGATTCGTCGCTCCGCTTCGTATCCGCCACCGGGGAGAGGCGGATCGTGTCGTCGTCCGCGGAAAGGGCGATGATCTGATCGCCCTTTTCGATGCGCGTCTCCATCGGCGGGTTGATGACGACCTCGCCGCCCTCCCTGCGGAGTCCCAGCACGCAGGAGTCGTCGTACATCAGCAGGGACTCGCCGAACGTCCTGCCCGTGAGGGCTGGCTCGTGTTTGAAGTAGATCTCGTCGCCGCCGAAATTCATCAATTCCGTGTACACCACCGAAAGCCCCGATTGTCGCGAGGTCTGCGCCACCACGCGCGCGATGATGTCCTCGGTGAACACCGCCTGAACGTGATCCCTCTCGCCGACCATCTCGAGAATGGCGAGGTTCTCCGCCTTGCGTATCTGCGTGACGATGTGATAGGGCTTATCGCGACGGCCCGGGTTGTTCGTGATCGCCATGACGGTCTTGATCACCTCGGTATCGGGGTCGCCGTCCTCGGGCGGTAGTACGATGATGGATTTGGCGGTGTGCGGGCTGACGATCTCAAGGTCGTTCGGGTCAATGGGATTACCGTTCCGGCAGATGATGCGCGTCCTGCCGCGGACCTCAACCCGCTCCCGTATTTCATCCTCCATATCCACCTTGTCCACTTCCGCCAGAACCACGATGCGCGCCTGAGGCTGGTTCTCGTTCGCGATCATCAACTCGTCGAGGATGGTGAATATCTGCGCCGACCATCCCAGCACGATCGTATGCCCCTCCTCGATGACCAGCGAACGTCCCTTACGCAGGCGTTCCATCTGCCCCTGGATGGCGTTGTTCAACACGCCGATCAACGCGCTGACGATGAAGATGCCTCCAAGCGTGACGAACAGCATCACAATGCGGAATCCGGCGCCGGTGTCCTGTCCCATCGTGCCGGGGTCGAGCGCGCGCATCAGGCTTTCCCATGCGGCTTCGCTGAACGGCAGGGGCGTGGGGTCGTGCGCCTGTCTGAACTCGAAGATCGAAATAAAGATCCCCGCGATGGATATGATCGCGACCGACAACACGAACAACATCCCGATCATGGCTGGCGTGCCGCGTGACATCAGATTGTCGAAACGATAACGAAAACGCTGGCGGAGAGTGGGTTTCATCATACCTCCCGAAATCGAAAGATGACGGCATTATAGGGTTATTTGCGGGATTTGCCAATTGCGATTGACTTTCAAATAAATCCGCCTATACTTGATTTAGGCGTTTTGCGAGGACGCGGAGCTGGCTTTCGTGACCCGTTGAATTTCAATCGCAAGGAAAGGAGATGCCCATGACAACCATACTCACCTGGTACGGACATGCCGCCCTCGGGCTCGAAACGGGCGGATACAGGATCGTCGTTGATCCCTTCCTGACCGGGAATCCCGCCGCTTCCATCTCACCCGAGGCTGTCGCGGCGGACTTCATCCTCATCAGCCACGGACACGGCGACCACGTGGGCGATAGCGTTGCCATCGCAAAACGCACCGGCGCCATGGTCGTCAGCAACGACGAAATCGCCAATTGGTTTGCCGCCCAGGGCGTGGAAAAGACACACGGTCAACATCTCGGCGGCGGGTACAAGCATCCCTTCGGTTATCTCAAACTGACCTTTGCCATCCACGGCTCGGCATTGCCCGACGGCTCGAACGGCGGAAATCCCTGCAGTTTTCTGCTCACCGCCAACGATGGGAAAAAGGTCTACATGGCGCAGGATACCGGTCTCTTCGGCGACATGAAGTTGATCGGCGAAGAGGGTCTGGACCTGGCTGTCATCCCCATCGGCGACAATTACACAATGGGACCCGACGACGCCCTGCGCGCCGTCAAATTGCTGGAACCGAAGGTCGTGATCCCCATCCACTACAATACGTTCGACCTGCTCAAACAGGATGAACATGCCTGGGCGGCGCGCGTGGAAAGTGAGACCAAAGCAAAGCCGGTAATCTTGAAGCCGGGGGAGAGTTATTCGTTGTAGGCGCAGGCAGGGAATGGAAGCCTCCAAATCAGGGGGCAAGGGGCGAGATTGTAACTGACCTTACGCAGCGCCGCGGAACCGCGAAGCGTCTCGCCTCTGCGGCACGAGAAAACAGCGTAAGACAAAGTTGTAACTCTGGGTACTTCTTATCGTCATGTCTTCGCCTTTCATTATTGAAAGGTTGTTTGGCGTCTTCCGCCGTGGGTCGCCAAGCGTGTCAAACAACGCATTCTGTTCTGGGGTTTGACACAGGTTGATTTGTCCCTGAATTTTAGCGTACGATTCGACCCTGCTCTGGATCAAGACTGGAGGCTATGACATGAATGCACGAAATTCCTTCCCACGCGTTTTACAACAACGGATCATTGCGTCGCTGATTGTTTTCAGCATGTTGTTACTTCCATTCGAAGGCAAACCGCAGGAACAGGAGCTTTCGAATCTTCCGGTCATTGTGCAGGCTGTGGATGTCAACGCTGCATCCCTGGCTGTTGAGGATGCGGGAGGCGTCGTCACGCGTGAACTTGACATCATCAATGCAGTTGCCGCCAGCGTGCCTGCATATCAACTTGACTCGCTCCAATCAACGGCGGGCGTGACCAGCGTCTGGCTGGATGCTGGCGTACAAAGCGCGGATTCCGCCGATCCGGGGATCATCCATTCCCCAAAATCCGGATCTGAAACCATGCCGGCCGGTTTCGATGTCCGCAGGGTTGCACTCTGTGATGGCAGTCGGGATAACCTGGATACCATCCCGAAGTTCGACCTAAATCCACACGCATACCAGACTTTTTCCTTCGATCCAGATGTTGACCCTTCCAACCTGCCGGGCGCGGTCAACCTGCGTTTCGCCTTCAAGGAAAAGAGCCTGAATCAGGCTCAAGTCCAGGTCTATCAGTCCTCAACCAGCGCCTGGCATCCATTCGAGATTGATACGCTGAAATCGAACGACGCCATCATTGATACAACGTTCGACTTGTCGGGCGTGTTGACTTCGCCGGAGGATTTCGCAAATATCGAGATCCGTTTCCTGGCTTCCCACAACGAAGGCGGAGAAAAAGCCGAAGTGGATTGCGTTGTCTTGAACCTGGATGGAAAACCCCAAACCCTTGCAATGGGGGGCGAATATAAACCAGCCGCTTTCGAGCTCAGAAAAGTTTTGTCCGTTGACAAGGACAACGACTCCCTGGATTACTTCCCGGTCCGTGACCTCAACCCGCATGTCTATCAATCCTATACGTTTACGCCGACTGTGGATCCCGAAAACCTGCCGGGTCTGATTGATCTTAATTTCATTTTCAAAGAAAAAAGCCTGAATAACGCCCAGATCCAGGTTTATCAGACCTCCACACGTACCTGGTTTACCTTTGATATTGATACTCTAAGCACGGACGACAAAGTCATCAATACCCTCCTGGACCTTTCTGATGTGTTAATAGCGCCCGAGGATTTTGACCGGATCGAAGTGCGTTTCCTCGTTTCCAAGAGCGCCGGTGGAGAAAAAGCGGAAGTGGACCTGGTCAGCCTGCGGCTGGCTGAACTGATGGGGGAAAGCGAGGTGATTGATGTATCCGCTGAGTTCGAGGCGGTAAACGCCCTGCCTGTCTGGGCGGCGGGTAACACGGGGAAGGGAATCGGGATCGCCGTCCTGGATAGCGGCGTAAAAAAATACCGGGAGATCGAGACCAATACATCGGGGCAGAAGATCGGTCTGGGGAATGGTTGGAATGCGATCACACGGAAAGGCGATGGCTGGAGGGATCACAACGGCCATGGCACATTGGTGGCTTCGATCATCAGCAACCAGAGGAGCAATTCACTGGGCAGGTACTATGGAGTTGCCCCGGATTCTGTGATTGTCCCGATCCAGGTTTTGGATAGATTCGGCAGGGGCCGCTACTCGCAAGTGATAGACGGTATTCAATGGGCGATCAGGAACAAGGACAAATACAACATCAGGGTGATGAATCTATCCCTGAGCGCGCCAGTGCAGTCCTATTATTGGGAGGATCCGCTTAATCAGGCTGTGATGAAAGCCTGGCAGGCTGGGATTGTGGTCGTGGTAGCCGCCGGAAACAGCGGTCCCGACCCGATGACCATCGGAGTGCCTGGAAACAATCCCTATGTGATCACAGTGGGCGCTTTGACTGACGCCTACACTCCCGCGAATCTGTCCGACGACTACATTCCTTCCTTCTCTGCGACGGGTCCAACCTACGAAGGCTTTGTCAAACCCGACCTGATCGCGCCCGGTGGACATATCGTGGGCCTCATGTCCGATAAATGCGAACTTGCCAGGGAACATCCCGATTACAAAATTGGCAAGGATTACTACAGATTGACCGGGACTTCGATGAGCGCCGCCCAGGTTTCCGGTGTGGTCGCTCTCATTCTGGTTGCAAACCCCACCTTGACCCCGGATGAGGTGAAATACCGCCTGCTGGCTTCCGCCGTGCCAGCCGTCGCCTCCGATGGTAAACCCGCCTACAGCATCTGGCAGCAAGGCGCGGGTCGCGTCAATGCCTATGAAGCCGCTTATGGTAACTTCGACGGCGAAGCAAATTACGGTCTGGATATTAATGCCGACCTTGCCGGAATTCAGCATTTTGGCGGTTTCACATACTGGGATCCGGAGACGAATCAATACTATCTGGTGGATGAAAACGGCCAGCCTGTTGGGGGTGGCTACATCTGGGGGGGCGGCGTGGCATGGAGCAAATCTTACACCTGGGGAGGCGGCGTGGCATGGAGTAAAGCATACACCCTGGGAGGCGGCGTAGCCTGGAGCAAATCCTATGCCTGGGGGGGAGGCGTAGCGTGGAGCAAAGCGTATACCTGGGGAGGCGGCGTAGCCTGGAGCAAGAATGTCTCCTGGAGCGATGCAACAGCCTCATTGGTAAGTTGGGTGATGGATGAATAGTCGCCGGGCGATGTTTCGTTGCCGACGCCCGGCATGTCTTCATCACGCTGACATTTCTCGAACAAGGGACTCCAGATCCAACGCTCTTCCCAATTCCTCTGCTGTACGCATCTCACCGGCTGACAGTTTCCTTGCCAGATTGTCGAGCTCGAGACTTGCCCGATCCCTGGTCATCTGGTCGCAGGCTGGATGCTGCCGGACAAACTCAAGAAGCGTCGCGGCTTTGTTGAAATCCGTTGGCTCTTCGACCGCGTACAGCATCGCGATACCTGCCACAATTTCCAGGAGGAGGGGATGCGCGCCGACCTTCGTGGCATATCCCAGAGCCTCATAAAAATGCTTTCGCGCCGCCTGATGGTCATGCAGGGCGAACACAATCTGCCCCAGATTGCTCAGGCTGTTTGCAATCTGATATAGATCGCCGATGTCCCGTTGTATCACGAGGCTTCTCTCGATGAACTGCCTGGCTTCCTCGTATTCATTTTGGAGCAGGGCAATATAGCCCAGATTGTTCAAGGAAGTTCCAATTCCCCACAAGTGGTTGGTCTTCTGACGGATTGACAGGCACTCTTGATTCAGACGCTTTGCCTCGGTTAGATCGCCAAGCCCGATCGCCACATTGCCCAGATCATTCAATGTGTCGGCAACCCCGTACGTATCGCCGCTTGCGCGGTACAGTTCCAACGCGGACTGGAGCCATTTTCGCGCAGTTTCGTATTCTCCCTGGGAACCGGCGATGATACCCAGATGATTTCGGTTGGTTGCGATCCATGAAGGATCTTGACGTTTCTCATAATACTCCAGGCTTTCCCGACAAAGGCGTTCCGCCTCTTCATACTCGCCATCGCCCCGCATGATTACGCTGAGATAAAAGAGGGCGGCGGCTTTTTCGCCCTGGGTATCGAGGGTTCCCTGATCCGCGATTTGTTCGAGAATGGATAGCCCCCTGTGCAGCAATTCCCTTGCCTCCCGATGGTCGCCGAGGCGGTAGGTAAAACGCGCCTGGCGGATCAACACCCGCGCATAAACGAACGAAACGAAGAGATCTGTTCCAGGGTTTGCATCCAGGATTGCCCTAAGACGCGTCGAGGCTTCATGGAAGATTTCCCTGCCTTCCTGAACCCAGTCCAAATTAAAGTAAAAAAGGTGCAAGCCCTCGAGGCTTTTTCCGATGTCGGCTATCTTGTTCTGGTCTATCGCCCAGCGCCAAAACGCCCGAACATTGTCAATTTCAGCCAGGATTTCAGACACGGCTTGCGACTGCCCGCCGGTTCTCAGCTCTTGTTCCCTTTTTTCGATGTAGTTTGCGTAGTAGGCGCTGTGTCGGTTTCGTGAATCTTGGGACATCTCTACCCTCTCATTCAACTTCTCCTCCGCGTACTGTCTCGAGAGTTCGTGCATTTTATAGCGTCCGGAGGGGTTGCGATAGATCAATGATTGATCGGCTAGGTCCGCCAGCACAGGCAGGGATACGCCGAATATTTGCTCGGCGGTTTTGCGATGGAAACCGCCTCGGAACAGCGATAGTTTTTTGTACGCTTCCTTTTCCTCATCCGAGAGAAGTTTCCAGGAATGTTCGAATACCGCTCTCAGGCTGTGGTGACGTTCGGGCGTGTCCTGCTCGGATGCGATAAGAAAATCCAGGTTGCTGCCGATCTCCCGGGCGATTTCCTCAATGGTCATGAGTCTCACCCAGGAGGAAGCCAGTTCGATCCCCAGAGGCACGCCATATACCAGTTGGCAGATGCGCACTATCCCTTCTTTGTCCTTTGGGGTCAGGGATAAGCCGGGGTTAACCCTGTTTGCCCTCTCCAGAAACAGCTTCACGGCGGTATAGGTGTTCACGTAATTGTCGTCAAAACCAACCCGCAAATCGGCCGGTCTCGTACCCTCGCCGGGATATTTCATCCCGTGAACGTCATAGACCCATTCAGGGGAAAGTTTCAATCGTTCACGTGAGGTGATCAATAGTTTGACCCCGGGCGCGCCGTTCAGAATCTCGATCAGAAGGTCGGCGCCGTGGGCGAGATGCTCAAAATTGTCCAATAAAAGAAGCAACCGCTTCTCGCGAAGGTAGTTTATGAGTTGGGTTTTGAGAGCCACCCGACCCTGAAAAGGAAGCGACAGGACGTCGGCGATGGCGGGTATGATGTGTTCCACGGAAACCACCGACGCGAGAGATGCCATGAAAACGCCGTTTTGAAATTCTTCGAGCAACTGGGTTGACGCCTGTATGGCTAATCGGGTTTTACCAATGCCGCCGGGTCCCACCAGGGTCAACATTCGACAGTCAGGTTCGTCCCGCAGGAGGCGACTGATCTCCGCAAGTTCCTTTTTGCGACCGATGAAGGGGGTGAGTTGCGGCGGTAGATTATGCCGCGGTTTGGCGTAACGCGTGGCTTTATCATTAGCCCACGAAGGCGGCTCCTTGACCTTTTTCCCCAGGATGAGTCTGTAGAGTTGTTGAGTCGCCTCCTCCGGCAGAAGCTGAAGCTCCTTGTTCAGCGTCTTCTTATACTCTTCATAATGCTGTTGGGCGGCGGACCAGTTTCCCTTCCAGGCATATAACTGCATTAATTGGCGGTGCGCCGGCTCGTGAAAGGGATCAAGTCGCAGCCAGCGACGGGTATACGCGATTGCGTCGTCATGCTTTCCTTGCGAACTCAATCCGAAAATCAAGCGGTTGAGCGCCCACGTATAATCTGCGCGGAATCCCTGGGTTTCGAAGTTTTTCCAATCATCGAACTCGAGGCTGTCGGGCAGGTTGAATCCCGCCATGAAATCCCCCCGATAAAGGGTAACTGCCTCGCTCAGTTGGGTCATGCAGTCGAGGCAAATTTCATCTGGCTGGTGTCCATGGCTGTTGCAATCCTCCAGTTTGCTTCGAAATTGGGCGGTGTCCAGCCAAAGATCCTTCCTGTCTACAATGCCCACGTTATATCGGTCAATTTCAAGCCACCCGTCGCCAAGTACCTTGTTCAAAACCGACAGGTCGCGTCGAAGATACGAATGAGCCAGCGAAGCCTCGACATCGGGCCAGAGAAAAGCGACCAACGTTTCGCGTCGCTGGACCTGCTTTGTGACTGCAAGATAGGCTAACAACCCAAAAGCCTTCTGACGGCCCAGCGTCAAAACCTCCCCCTCCCGCTCCAACTGCGGAGAACCCAGAAGAGACAATCTTATGTCTTTCACGCCGCTACCGTCCATCCTTGATTTCTGCTCTGTAACCATCATCCCAACTTAAAGTTGCCTCCCCATCCCAATCCATCGCAGAGTCGCGGAGCAATTTGAAAAGATCCACGGACTTTGCAATTTGGCGGTCAGAGCGGAAAATTCAGCCGGGTTTTGTTTGGAAGGTGATCGTTCAGAATGGCTAATATGCGACAGGAATGCGAGACGGTTGACTTCGAAAGATCTTTGCGTTCTTTTTATCCCATAAATGCGAAAAAGTCCTGCCGACATCCATTATTTTACTATAGGAAGGGCAAATGTAACCTTTTAGTGCGCTTTTTCGTTTGTCTGGCGCGCTTCTGGCGCGTTTTTGGCGCGCTAAAAATCTACAATTCTAATGATGGACAGTTGAATCCATTTTCCCGACATCTGACGGGACTCGATCGTTTCGTTCAGAAGATTGGAGGTGAAATATCATAAAAGCACGATCCACAGGATAACCGATGATCGCGAGTAAACACGGAAAAATTCTTTGATTAGTAAAGGAAGCGATGCCATGAACACAAGATCAGGCAAATTCACATTCACCAATGTATTCCGGATCGCGCAGGTCCTGTTTTTGGTCCTGGCGCAGGTGGGCGCGGTGGTCACGGGAGCGGGGTCTGTAAAGGCTGCCCCCGACGCGGAAGCCCCCAACCGTGATACGCGTACCTGGACCGATCCGGGAGGAAGCGGCTTGCAGATCACTTTCTCCACCCCTGAAACGTATTTCTCGTGCAACCCTGGATCCGACCGGATCTACACCCAGGGTGTGCCGAACGATTGGTCCTTGAGGGGTTTTGTCAACATTTATTGGGCTCTTCCAGGAGGCGGTTGGGAACTGGTCCCGAACGGTTCTTACGCGGTGGACCAGACCGGTAACCTGGATCTGACCATTTTCTACCCGCCAGCCTGGGCTTGGCCCGATGTGGATCCCTCCCCCGGCTGGGACCTGCGCGAACTTCACATTGATTTGGGGTTCGTGGTAAGGAACGCGGAAGGGCAGGTGGTAACCTGGGTTGGTGGCGATCCGAGCGTTCCCGGCACGTTAGGACCCGGAGGGCAGGATTGGAACGTCTACTGCAACGGTAATCCGCCATCCAGACCCAACATCACCATCGTCAAATATACCAACGGCTTGGATGCCAATGATCCCGATGCTTCCGGGGTGCCGCAGATTGCGCCGGGTCAGCCGGTCGTCTGGACCTACGACGTCAAAAATATTGGGACAGTAGCCATCGCGAAGATATACATCAACGTCACCGACAACGTTCCAGGCGTTAATCCAATGTTCGACTCGGTGAAGAGCGGCGATAGCGACGATCTTCTGGAACCCGGCGAGGTCTGGACTTATAAAGCGACCGGTACTGCTCTTAACCTGGCGACTTCCAGCCTGCCGACTCTGGTTCCGAATGTCTGTCGCCAGGGCAATGTCAATGCTCCGGGAAGCACGGCTTACACCAATATCGGTACGGTCAGCGTTCCGGGCGCGCAAGCCAGCGACCCGTCCAGCTATTGCAACCCGCCAGCGCAACGCTACACACTGGGCGATCGGGTGTGGTACGACCAGAACCAGAACGGAATCCAGGATGCGAATGAGCCGGGCTATCCCGGTGGCGTCAGTGTAGCCTTGTATCAGGGCGGCGCTTGCACCGGCCCAGCCATGGCGACCACGACCACAAATGGCAGCGGTCTC
>SZPG01000128.1 GCA_030263595.1 Chloroflexi bacterium CFX6 | reverse complement strand
CCGCCGATCTTTGAACAAGCCGCTTTGAACGCATCCAAATCCACGCCAAACTTTTTCGCAATCTCATCGCCGCTGTAACCCTGGAACGCGGCGTTGTACATGCGCCCATCGGGCAGGTCGGCGAACGAGACCCAGCGTCCCGTCAACGGCGCGCCGTCGGCGGTGACGAGATAATACAGCAGCAACGCCTGTTGAAAATCGGGGAGCGGGTCGTCGCGATTGTCGCAGCCCTTCAACTCTGGAAAGGAAAGGATGCAAACGTTCCCGAAAAACGGGATGTGCAATTCGCCGCGGCCGGGACCCAACGTCAGCCAGGAGGAGGCGCTTCGGACGGCGACCAGGCTTGGGTCCCGGACCCGAAGCGTTGACCTCAGTTCGTCCGCGCGATCCGCCAATTGTGTGGAGCCCCTCCCTGCGCGCGAAGGTCTCCAATTCCTTCCCAAATCGGACATGAAATCATTATATCGTTCCAATCCGATGATTTGTCATAATCCAACTGTGTTAGGTACATTTATCAGATTTTCTAATGACATAATTCACAACTTCACAAAGGGTCGAAATGCTAGAATACTCATAAGGAAGAATCCATATCTTTATAGGTTCCCGCTGGAGTCATCGTCCATCTTCTATTCAATAAGGAGGTGTCTCTATGGAGACCAAAACGTTCGAAACGCCTGCGCTCTATGCAGACCATCACGTAACGGAAGTGCGGCGGATATTACTGGAATTGGAGGGGGTGGTTGACGTGTACGCCAGCAGCGCTTTTCAAACCATCGAAGTGACCTACGACGAATCCAGGATCAATGACCTGCAAATCGCCATGAAACTGGATGAGGCGGGTTATCTCGGCGAGTGGACGGTGCCGATCGAGATGGGGACGGCGCCCGAACAGGGCGACGGGCAAAAGCCATTCTTCCGTCACACCGCCACATACGAGACCATCAAGCATACCGTCACGTTTGCGCAGAGGGTGAGTTATCAGGGACGCCCGCTTTGGCATTGTCCAGGGATCGGGACGTTGAAGGTTGAGGAGTGATGTCATTGCGAGGGCAGCAGCCCGAAGCGATCTCATGTAACCTGCAAACAATTGTTTGGCGGCGCGAGGAGATTGCTTCGCTCCGCTCGCAATGACATAAAGGAGAACTTATCATGCCTAAGAAACGCACGATCAACGAGTATTCGACCGACCCCGCCGCGCAGGAGATGTTGATCCGCGCGGAGGAGTTGGGCATCGGGACAGCCTTCACGCGCGCGGACGCGATGGTGCCGTGCAACATCGGCGGCGCGGGGATGTGCTGTAAACAATGCGGAATGGGTCCCTGCCGATTGACGAAGAACGGCGAAGTGGGCGTATGCGGCGCGACGCTGGACACCATCCAGGCGCGCAACCTGACGCGCGCCATCGCGGCGGGCGGCGCGGCGCACTCGGACCACGGGCGCGACATGGCGTTCCTGCTCAAGGCAACCGCCAACGGCGAAGCGGAGGGATATTCCATTCGAGATGTCGCCAAGTTGCGAATGGTCGCTTCGTATTACGACATCAAAATCGAGGGACGCTCGCCCGAAGAGATCGCCAACGATCTGGCTGACCTTTACATTTCTCAGTTCGGTCAGCAGCGCGGGGAGGTCGTCCCTGCGAAGCGCGCGCCGAAGAAGCGGCAGCAAATCTGGCGCGAGCAGGGCGTCACTCCGCGCGGCGTGGATCGGGAAGTGGTCGAGGCGCTGCATCGCACGCACATCGGCGACGACCAGGACCCGGAACACATTTTGAATCACGCGATCAGAACCGCGTTGGCGGACGGCTGGGCTGGCTCGATGATCGCCACTGATATTTCGGACATTCTGTTCGGCACGCCTGCGCCGATTTTGGGACAGGCGAATCTCGGTGTAATTAAAGAGGATATGGTGAACGTGGTGGTGCATGGACACGAACCCAGCCTGAGCGAGATGATCGTCGCCGCGTCGCAGGACCCGGAGATCATCGCGTATGCGAAGGCGGCGGGCGCGCGGGGAGTCAACCTTTCGGGGATTTGCTGCACCGCCAATGAAATCCTGATGCGGCAGGGTATCCCTGCGGCGGGAAACTTCCTGCACCAGGAACTCGCCATTATGACCGGCGCGGTCGAAGCGATGGTCGTGGATGTGCAGTGCATCATGCAGGCGCTGGTGGGACTGGCGCAGAACTTCCATACGAAGATCATCACAACTTCGCCGAAGGTCAGGATCACGGGGGCGACGCACATCGAATTCGATGAACACAAGGCGTTGACCATCGCCAAGCAGATCCTGAAAGCGGCAATTGATAACTTCAAGAACCGCGAATCAACCAAGGTGAGAATTCCGCAGATCAAGGAAGACTTGATCCCCGGTTTCTCGCATGAATACATCAACTACATGCTCGGCGGTTCGTACCGCGCCTCGTTCCGTCCGCTCAATGACGCGATCATGTCGGGACGCATCCGCGGCGTGGCGGCGATCGTCGGCTGCAACAATCCGCGCTCGTCGCAGGATTACCTCCACAACCTGGTCGTAAAGGAATTGCTCAAACAGGACGTGCTCGTCGTGCAGACGGGCTGCGGCGCGATCGCCGCGGGCAAGTTGGGGCTGATGTTGGGCGAAGCAGGCTTGAGCGAAGTCGGAAGCGGGTTGAGGGAAGTCTGCGAAACGGTCGGCATCCCGCCCGTCCTCCACATGGGCTCGTGCGTGGACAATACGCGCATCCTGACCGTCCTGACGCAAATGGTC
>SZPG01000127.1 GCA_030263595.1 Chloroflexi bacterium CFX6 | reverse complement strand
TACACTCAATACTACGACATCCACTTCCCCGGCGAAGAACGCATGTCGAAACGCAACGTGCGCGTCTCTCCCACCTATTTCAGGCTGCGCGACCTGGGATGTCACTTCGGTGAAAAGATGGGGTGGGAACGCCCGAACTGGTTCAAGCCGTATGAGGAACTTGCGACTCACGGTCACGAACCGAAGGGCTGGGCGCGTCACAACTGGTCGCGCGCCATCGGACACGAACACCTGATGACGCGCGAGAATGCAGGCCTCTTCGATGAAACATCGTTCAACAAATTCGAGGTGCGCGGACCGGGCGCATTGAAGTTCCTCAACTACGTCTGCGCCAACGAGATTGACCAACCGATCGGCACGATCGTGTACACCCAATGCCTGAACAAACGCGGCGGCATCGAATGTGATTTCACCGTCACACGTCTCTCGGAGGATCGCTTCTTCATCGTGGCAGGCACGGCGTTCGGTCAACATGACATGTCCTGGCTCTCGCTTCAAATGCCCGAAGATGGAAGCGTAACCATCGAAGATGTCGGCTCGAATTACGCTTGTATCGGTCTATGGGGACCGAAGGCGCGGAAAATCCTTGAGAAAGTGACAGCCGACGATGTCTCGAACGCGGGATTCCCATACATGACATCGAAACGCATCACGGTTGGCGACGTCCCTGTCCTCGCTTCGCGCGTGACGTACGTCGGCGAGCTCGGCTGGGAGTTTTACCCCCCGATGGAATACGGTCTGCGACTCTGGGATACGCTCTGGGAGGCGGGCAAACCCGTGGACATGGTCGCGGCGGGATATAAAGCCATAGACACCCTGCGCCTCGAAAAGGGCTATCGGTATTGGAGCGGCGAGATCACGCCGGACTACACTCCCTATGAAGCCGGACTTGGATTCGCGGTGAAACTCGACAAAGAAAACTTTATCGGCAAGGACGCCCTTGTAAAGCAGAAAGCCGATGGAATAAAACAAAAACTGTGCTGCATAACGTTATCCGACGACCGCACCATCGCGCTCGGAAAAGAACCCATCCGCGCGGGTATTCGGTCAACAAGTCCATTGCGTACGCATACCTGCCGATGGATTATGCAAAGGTTGGAACAAAACTGGAGATCGAATGTTTCGGCGAGCAGGTCGGGGCGGAGGTGACGCAGTCCGTGTTGTGGGATCCGAAAGGGGAACGGATCAAGGCATGAGGTCAGGATCAGGCTCGAGCCTGGGTTGAGGCGAAGCGTCTCGAAAAAAATCCACCAAAGGAGCAAACGGAGATGATGTCCACACTGGCGATTGACAAGGCGATTGCGAAGATCCCGTTCCTTGCCGAATCGAAGAACATCAAGAAGATCCCTTTGAGCGGCGGCATCACCAACCTGAACTTCAAGATCGAAGCCGACGGCAAAGCCTACGTCATCCGCCTCGCCGGGGATAACACCGACCTGCTGGGCATCATTGTTGGGGATCGCGCCTGAAGTCGTATATTTCGTCGAACCCGAAGGCTACATCATCACGCGGTTTGTGAACGGCAAACCCATCCCGCCCGAGACGATCAAACAGCCCGATTATCTTGCGCGTGTGATAAAAAAGATCCGTCTCTTTCATCGGCGCGGTCCCGAATTGAAAGGCGAGTTCAACGTCTTCCGCCGCGTGAAGATGCTCACCGAAGTCTCGAAACGCAACGGCTCCAAATTCCCGCACGATTGGGACTGGATCATGCAGAAGATGAATGAGGCAGGGACGGCGCTGGAGAAAGATCCGTACACGCCCACTCCCTGCCACGACGATCTGCTGAACCTGAACTGGCTCGAAGAGGACGTGCCGGGCGACATCGGCGAGATCCGTTTGATGGATTGGGAATACGCGGGCATGGGCGACGTCTTCTTCGACCTGGCGAACTTCTCCCATCATCACCGCCTCAACGACGACCAGGTGCGCTTCTTCCTCACCGAATATTTTGGCGAGGCGACCCCGAAGCATTATGCCCGCCTGAGGCTGATGTGGCCCATGTCCGAACTGCACGAGGCGATGTGGGGCACTACCCAGACCGGCATTTCCAAACTGGAGGAGGACTTCCAGGGATACGCCGATTTGTGGTTCGCGCGCTTCCGCCAGCACGTGACCGATTTCCGCTGGGAGCAGTGGCTGGAAGATGTGGCGCGGAAGGAGTAGGCAGGTGCATAAGTACACAGGTATACAGGTACACAGGTACACAGGTATACAGGTACACAGGTATACAGGTGTATCATGTATCACGTGTTGACCCGTGTACCAGTCTATTTGTCTACGTGTCTACGTGTGTACGTTCCCCAAGGAGAAACCATGAGCGAGAGAAGGCCACTGTATGAATCGCCCGGTGAAAAAGGGAAACGCGGATTTGAAGACCTGGAATGTTATCAACTCGCGGTGGAGGTGATGGCGAAGATACACGCTTTTTCGAAGACACTGCCAGCGGATGAAAAATTCGATCTTTATTCTCAAATCCGCCGCGCATCGAAGAATGTAACTGGAAATATCGGAGAAGCGTATGGGCGTTACCATTACCTCGACAGCCTGCATTACTACTCCATCGCCCGAGGCGAACTCCTGGAAACGCTTGCGAGGTTGATTGACGCCCGCGTATTGGAATACATCGAGCAACCCGAATTCGAATCTCTGTACAAACTGATCCGACAGACCGAACAAGCCCTTAACGGCTTTATGAGTTATGTCCGCCGCCAGCGCCAGGGCGCGCAGGAGTACGGCGACAGGAAAATCCATGAGGAGCAAGCGGAGTACTACGTCAATTTAGATGAGGAAGTGGATACATAAACGAGTACACAGGTAAACAGGTACATAGGACACACGAATGAATCAACCTGTGTACTTGTCTACTTGTGTACCTGTCTACTTGTCTACTTGTGTACTTGTCTACCTGCCTACGTGTATACATCCCCCCAACCACCCACCCAAAAGGAGAACCAATGTCCATCGTAAATGCAAAAGAGATCATGGTCGAGGCGGCAAAGAACGGATACGCCGTCGGCGCGTTCAACATCACGGACCTGCTTCAGTTCGAAGCCGTGATTGACGCCGCCATCGAGACCAAATCGCCCGTCATCGTGCAGACCTCGGTCAAACCGTCCAAGTTTCTCGGGACGAACATGATGGTGGCAATCTATCGCACGCTGGCAGAGTCCGCGCCGGTGCCGGTCTGCCTGCACCTCGATCACTGCACCGAAATTGACTACTGCAAGAAGTGTGCGGATGCCGGTTACACCAACATCATGATTGATGCGTCCAAACAGCCGTACGAGGAGAACATCCGCCAGACGAAGGAAGTGGTGGATTACTGCCACAGCGTTGGAAACATCTCCGTCGAAGGGGAGTTGGGAACCGTGAGCGGGGTGGAGGATCAAGTCAAGGTCGCGGAGGACGAGGCGCAGTTGGCGAATCCAAAACAGGCTGTCGAGTTCGTCGAACGCACGGGCTTGGACATCTTCGCCCCCGCCATCGGCACGGCGCATGGAGTCTACAAGACCAAGAATCCCAAAGTGGATTTCGAGCGGCTCGCCACCATCCACAAGATGCTGAACGGCGACGGCATCAAGACCCCACTGGTCGTCCACGGCGGGACGGGCTTGCCCGACGATTACATCGAGAAGTTGCTGGCGGCGGGCGGGGCGAAGTTTAACGTGTCCACCGAGTTGAAGCACACGCTCATTGACGCGAAATGGGAATACATCAACGCCCACCGCGACGAGTACGATCCCGGCAAACTGGACGTGGCTGTCCGCGATGCGACGCGCAAAGCGGTCATCGGCTGGATGCAGAAGTTGAAGAGCGTGGGGAAGGCATAAAAGAGACTAGAGGATTAGAGACTGGAGAATTGGAAAATGAAACAAATCGAAGAATACTACGTACCCTGGGTCAAGGGCATCCCGATGTACGTTTCGGATCACATCGAGAAGGCGTGGCGCGACCCGTCCCTGCACCGTATGATGTCCAACGAGAACCCGCTTCCGCCTTCCGACAAGGTGCTGGACGCGATGTACAAGTACGCGAAGATGGCGAACCGCTATCCCGATCAGGGACTGGTCGTCCGCACCAAGATCGCCGAGATGAACAACGTGGATGGACCCGAGAACGTGATGATCGGCAACGGCTCGAGCGAAGTGTACGACAACATCTTCCGCATGTTCGTCGTGCCGCAACACGATGAGATCATCCAGCACACGCCCTGCTTCGCCATCTATCAA
>SZPG01000049.1 GCA_030263595.1 Chloroflexi bacterium CFX6 | reverse complement strand
GGGCAACGTTTTCATCCTTGCCCCGAACGACGGCACCGCCCGCGCCATCGCGGACGCGTTTGCGGCTGACAGCGACGTCGCCAGTTACGTGGTGACCGGACAGGATGCCGAGATCGCCTCCGTCCAGTACATCATTGACGGCAAGCAGTCCATGACCGTGTTGAAGGACGTGCGCACGCTGGTTGGGGACGCGATCAGCGCCGCCATCGCCTTCCTCGAAGGCAACACGCCTCCGCAGACCCACACCTACAATAACGGCTCCATTGACGTCCCCGCCAAGCCCTCCGAGGTCATCTCGGTGGACAAGAGCAACGTCAAGGAAGCCATCGTTGACTCCGGATACTGGGATGCCAGCAACTTCACAGGTCTGCCGTAGAAAATAACATGACAGGAAAAGGAATAGTGATGGACTCGTCCATCACTATTCCTGTATAATTGTTTCCAAACCTGAGTTTTCGGAGCGATCCATGACAGCCCCTATTTTGGAAATGAGGAATATCACCAAGGAATTTCCCGGCGTGAAGGCGCTGAACAATGTGAGTTTTCAGGTGGCGGAAGGGGAGATCCACTGCCTGGTCGGGGAAAATGGGGCGGGTAAGTCCACTCTTATGAAGGTCCTGAGCGGGGTGTATCCTTATGGGGAATATGAAGGCGACATCATTTTTGGCGGAGAGGCGCTGAGATTTTCGGGGATCCGCGACAGCGAAAAGGCGGGCATCGCCATCATCTACCAGGAACTGGCGCTCGTTCCAGAGATGACCGTCTTCGAAAACATCTTTCTTGGACACGAAATAAGCAACGGTCTCATCATTGATTGGAACGAAACCATCAAACGCGCGGGCGAAATGTTGAGGAAGGTCAGGCTCAACGTCAATCCCGAGACGAAGGTCAAGGAACTGGGGGTGGGAAAACAGCAACTGGTGGAGATCGCGAAGGCGTTGAGCAGGGACGTCAAATTGCTGATCCTCGACGAACCCACTTCCGCGCTTAATGAGGATGATTGCGACAACCTCTTTGAACTATTGCGCGATCTGAAGAATCAGGGTGTGACCTGCGTTCTGATCTCGCACAAATTGAAGGAGGTGATCGCCATCGCCGATTCCGTCACGGTCCTGCGGGACGGTCAGACCATCTGTACGCTGGACGCGAAAACGGGCGAGGTCACCGAAACGGCGTTGATCAGGAACATGGTGGGGCGCGAGATCGAAAACATTTATCCGAAGAGGGAGCGAAGGAAATCCGACGAGGTCGTGCTTGAGGTCAGGAATTGGACCGGTTACTCTCCAGCCCTGGGAAGGACCGTCCTTCAGAGTGTGAATTTCCACGTGAAGAAGGGCGAGATCGTGGGGTTCGCGGGGCTGATGGGTTCGGGGCGCACGGAACTTGCCTTGAGTATTTTCGGGAACCCGGACGGCTATAAACTCAACGGCGAGTTGTTCGTCAGGAGCGAGAGGAAACAGTTCAATCATCCGCAGAATGCGATCCGGAACGGCATTGCTTATGTCACCGAGGACAGAAAGGGCGACGGGCTGATCCTCATCCAGGACGTGAAACAAAACATCACCCTTGCGAATTTGCGGGAAATATCGAAAAGATTTGTGGTCAACGGCAACGCGGAGGTCACGGTCGCCAACGAGTACAAAACGTCGCTCAACATCAAAACGCCCAGCGTCGAGCAAAAGGTGGTCAACCTAAGCGGCGGAAACCAGCAAAAGGTGTCGGTGGCGAAATCGTTGTTCGTCAAACCCAACGTTTTGATCCTGGATGAGCCGACGCGCGGCATAGACGTGGGGGCGAAGTTCGAAATTTACACCATCATGAACCGGCTCGTGGAACAGGGCATGAGCATCATCATGATTTCCTCCGAATTGCCCGAGATCCTCGGCATGAGCGATAGGGTGTACATTCTATCCTCCGGCCGGATAACCGGCGAATTGCCCATCGAGGAAGCGACGCAGGAAAAGATCATGCACCTTGCCACGAATTGAGGAGACGAAACATGTCGTTCGTTACGGATCTACAAAGAGTATTACGACAGAACATTCGCGAATACGGAATGTTCATCGCCCTGTTTGTCATCATGGCTTACTTCACGGTCACGACGGACGGGCTTTTCATTTCGTCGCGCAACATCAGCAACCTGATCAACCAAACCGGCTACATCGCCGTGCTGGCGGTCGGCATGACGCTCGTGATCGTCATCCGGCACATTGACCTTTCCGTGGGCTTCCTCGCCGGTTTCATGGGCGCGGTCGCCGCGATCGCCATGGTCTTCTGGAAACTGCCGGTGTTCGCCGCGATCGGTCTGGTGCTTGTCTTCGGCATCCTTTCGGGGTTGTTGACCGCCTTCCTGGTCGCGCAGATGAAGATCCCCGCCTTCGTTGCCACGCTTGCGGGCTGGCTGGGTTATCGCGGCGCGCTGCTCCTGGCGACGGTCAGCACTGGCACGATCATCATCCCGGATGCGACCTTCAACGCCATCGGCAACGGTTTCATCCGCGATATTCCCGGCATCAGCATCCTGCCCGAAATCCACAAACTCACCCTGCTGTTGGGCTTGTTGACCATTGCGATCTTCATCTTCAACGCCGTCAACAGCCGCAGGAAAAAGCAGGCGTACAATTTCGAAGTTTTGCCGATGAACTTGTTCATCCTCCAGTTGTTGTTCGTCTCGGCGATCATCGGTTCGATCACCTGGGTGCTGGCAGGCTACCGGGGACTTTCGTGGACCGCAGTGATCGTACTGGTCGTGACGCTGGTCTATGATTTCATGACCAATCAAACTGTGCTTGGGCGGCACATCTACGCCATCGGAGGAAACCCGGAAGCGGCTGAATTGAGCGGCATCAGCGTCAAGAAGATCACCTACGTGGTCTTCGGCTCGATGGGAATGCTTTCGGCTTTATCCGGCATCCTGTTCGCCTCCCGCCTCCAATCCGCCACAACGACGGCCGGCACCCTCTTCGAACTGGACGCCATCGCCGCGGCTTTCATCGGCGGCGTATCGCCGGCGGGCGGCGTGGGCAAGGTGATGGGATCGCTCGTCGGCGCGCTGGTGATGACCTCCCTGACGAGCGGCATGAACCTGATGGGTATTGACATCTCCCTCCAGTACATCGTCCGCGCCGCCGTGCTCGTCGCCGCGGTGATCTTCGACGTGACGACGCGTTCCAGCGGAAAATAACGCCTCATACCGATCCGTTCAGTTGTAATCTATGCACAAACGATCCGGCGCCGCGCGGCGCCGGATCGTTTGTTTGACCAGATCAGCCGCGTCATCGGGTATCATCAGCCAAAAACAAAAGGACACGACATGGAAACGATCCTCCTCATCATCCTCATCGGACTGGCGGGCGGCGTGGCGGTGGGACTGCAAAGCCCGATGGCAAGCCTGCTCACCCAACGGCTGGGCCTCTTCGAAAGTGTATTCATCGTTCATATTGGCGGGGCGATCATTGCATTGATCCCGTTGCTGGTTTATGGCGGCGGGAAGTTGAGCCAGTGGCGCAGTGTGCCGTGGTATGTGCTGGGCGCAGGGGTCTTCGGACTGGTCGTCATCGCGGCGATCAGTTTCACAATTCCGCGTGTGGGTGTTGCCGCAGCGATTACCACGGTTGTGGCAGGTCAGGTATTGGCAGGCGCGGTAATTGATCACTTCGGTTTGCTGGAAGCCCATCTCCGACCGATGGATCTGACGCGCGCGATCGGTCTGGCGGTTGTGTTGTTCGGGGTTTGGTTGACGGTGAAGTGAGAAGTCTCCTTTGAACACAAAACTATTAATCAAAAAGCGGCGTAATCAACGCCGCTTTTCATTCCAATCAAATTTACTGAGGAGCAATGTGTTCCACCCTTATTGGATAGGTTGCTACATCATTCCATTCAGTTTCCCCAGTCTCACGAATTGAGAGTGTAGCAAAATACTCTCCAGGTTGAGCTATGGGAAAACCAAATACCTTTACAGTATTCCGATGAGATCGCGCTTTCATCTCGAAATCAACCACAGCTTCGGCTCCACTTTGACCATCTGGTGAAACTATCCTCGTACGTTGCTGATATACTTTTTCTTCGTCTTCAGGTTGCTTAAGCCAAAACGACACCATTGCCCAACTCATTCCTGCTTGTATATCTTTTTCAACGGGAGGTGTTTGAACCTTTATAGTATCAAGTAAATCAATTAGAGAGGCGACCTTAGCTTCCTCTCCAACAAGAACTTTCTCACATGCTACAAAATATATAAGTTTGGGCATTTTATTTAGCCTTGTAGAGTTGCATAAGAATACGACACCTGTGCTGACCCTACTAATTGTACAGGGACAGACCAACTTCTCTCATCTATGTTCCAAAATCTATGTCTGTCAGCAACTAAATTCTTCGAATTTGTAGTTCCTGTAGAAACTTTATCTGACATAACATGTCTAAGTTGAGCAAACGGATTCCAGTTTTGAGGTATCGGGTCAATTGCACTCCACCATTGCAAACCATCATTTATCCATCTTTGTCTCAATTCTTCATGTGAGAATTCGAAATCGTCATTTCCAAATTCTGTTCCACAAGAAGGACAAATGGAAAAATCAAGAGGAGGAGTTTCAAGGCTATCGTATCCGCAAACAGGACATGTATATTTCATTTCTTACACTGCTCCATAAAATAATCCAAATTTGTCGGGTATTTTGTTCTATTCCACGGGTTAGGTTTGTAATAGGTTAGGATTCTTCGTTCAGGAGTGAGAATACCGAACTCATTGGTAACAGGATTATATCGCAATACCTGACCGTTTGACCTTGTACACTCATGAACACCTGCTGCTAAAGGGCTACCCAAAAAGCTGTCAGCACGGGCTAAGTATTCATCCGGTGTAATTGGGCCAAACTCAGACATATGTTTTTGATGATGCCGTCGTAATTCGACGTCACTTACAAATCCTAGTGTTAGTGCCACAAAATTTGCCCTAGTTCAATCAGGATCACTCAAGTTTTGTGAAGTATACACTAAGACTTACAACTAATCTCAAGTGCTTCCTAAAAAAAGAAGCAATAACGTGTCAATTACTTTCATTTATTCCAAATGTGCATAACGGTTCTGCAACCGAATAAAGTGACTTTGGATGGCGTCCGCTTCGGAGCCTTCGGGGGCGAGGAACCTGCCGCTTTCCACGCCCTGGCGCGCGATCTCGCGGCAGACGGCTTCGGTGATGAGCTCGGCAAGCAGGACTTGTCCCTGTACGGTGGTATCCAAACGGTGCTGACCGTCGAGATAACGTTTTACTGACGGTGCGGCTGTTGCAATCACAATCGTCGAGTTGACCCGATCCAAATAGACGCGTTGACGCGGGTCCATGCGGTCGTCGAAGCGGATGTCGTTGAAGAGTCCGTGATGTTTTCTGGGTTGGGCATCTTCGGGCGTCTCTTTCCTCGAGCGGACCTGCACCATCGCCTGCGCCTTTTGGTTCCCCGAATAGGCGGTCACCGTCGCTTCGCTGCCGACCTGTTTCCCTTCTACTTCGATCTTTGCAGTTCCGATTTGCGGATGATCCTTCGACGCTTCGATCCTGACCTTGGGAGTCAACACGTCCACTTCGGGGTTATCGGAGACGACAAAAACCGTTGCGCCATTGTGAATCTTTTCGGAGAGATGCGCTCTTAAAGTCAGGGGGACTTGCTGTCCCGTTTGAACGTAAATTCGGGCAGGAGCAAATTCCAGTCCAGAAGGAGGCGGCTCCGGTTTTCCATCCGATGCCGCGCGCCTGTCGCTCAATTCCGAAGAGGCGATCACGTTCAACTCACGAAGCGTCTTATCCAATTTTTTGCGGAGTTGCTTGTCGAGTTTGAGTTGTTCGTCCTGGATGGCGCGCACGCGTTCGACCTGGACGAGCGGCTCGATGCGTTCCTCCACAGCCTGCTTCAACGCCTTTGCAAACGGCAGCGACCAGTTGATGCCGTCGCGCGTGGCGGTGAGGACAGGCTCGTCGTTCTTCAGAAGGTCGTGGAGATAGTCACATTCGAGCGAGCCGTAGAAGTAGGACGCGTACGGATCGTTCTCGAACTTGAGCATGGTCAGCGCAATGACCGTGCCGCCGCTGATGACGAGCAGACCCGCATCGGCGTAATCGCCCTCTTCGCCGCGCGTGGAGAGTTGGATGTTGGAGCGCAGGAGTTGAAGATGCGCTGACGCAGGATAGCCTTCGACCTCGAAATGCTCATCGAGGATTTTTTCGCCTTTGGGCGGTTTATAGGAGAGGATGTACTCGTCCCTGACCCGGTCCGCCCCCGTGAGATTGCGGAGGATGATGAGACGCGATTGGTCTGCCATGATGGTGCGCAGTTCGAAATGCCGTTGCAAATAATTACGCAGGTTCTCGAAGCGCGGCATCTTGACATCCTCGCGCGAGAGGACAATCTCGATCACGGTGCCATTGCCTTCTGGAATGCCGTAGGTCGCCCTGATCTCCTCGTCGGCCGGGAGGGGTTCATCGAGTTCGAAGGTTGGGACGCCCTCTTTGAGGAGGAGCGAACTGCGATAGAGCGTGTCATCGCGGATCGAGTTGACGTATCCGTATCCCAAACCGAAGATGGCGTCCTTGAGTCCGCGTCCCCACATGCCGCGCACGTGCAGGTCTTCCTTCAAGCCGCTGGTGGCTTCGCCGTAGGTGCCGACGACCACATCCATGCGGGCGTCGTCCATGCCCTCGGCAAAGTCGCGTACGCGGATGACCGAGTTCTTGTGTTTCCTCCAAACGTCAATGATGATCTCGCCGCTGACCTGGACGCCTTTATCCTCCAGTCGGGAGTAACTGTCGTTGCTGTTGGTGATGATCTCGACCAGGGCGCGCAAAACGTCCTTGCGGATGGCTTGATCCGCCTGTTGCAGGGCGACCCTGTCAGCATATTGGAGTTTGCGGCTGATCGGCATTGGTTCCTTTTGTTATTGTCACTCTGAGGGAGCGGTTGTCGCGACCGAAGAGTCTCGGTTCGTCTTGGTAGAGACCCTTCGGTCTGCTCAGGGTGACATTTCCAAATTACTTCTTCTTTGTTGTTTTCTTCTCGGTTGGCTTTGTTTCTACGCCAAGCAACGACGAAAACTTCCCTTCACAAAATTCCAAAAAGGACAATAGGTCCTTTCGGTTGTGGATGTTCACGTATGCCTTGAATTGTTTCAAATTCCGCGCAAGCGTCGTCGGCGGGGATTCCATGGTGGTGAGCAGCAGGCTTCTAAAGTCGAATTCGTTGAGTGGAAGTCCCTTTTTGAAGTGCCTGTACGCATCGGACATTTCTATCGAGCGGACGTATTTCTTCGCGTGCCTCTTGAGTTCGGGATGAACCGCTTCCTTCTCAGGGACGGCTGGCTTCTCCGCTTCGGGCTTTCGCACGCGGACGGGTTTCAACGGCTTGCCCAGCCACTTCTCCACCTTCTCCGCCCGCTTGATGCCGCGCGCCGTGATCTGGAATCCCCTGGCGGCGCTGCCCTTCAAGTAACCCTTGCTTTTGCAGTCACCCCATCTCCGGCTGACGATGCCCGAATCGGGATACTGCGGATATTTCCGCATGGAGAAGCGTTTGGGGAACAGCACAAAGCAGGCGGAGACGACGTCCTCGGAGGTGATCTCCGATCCCTGCTTGTGGAGGTAGTAGACGGAGTACACTACCAGGTCGTTCAGGGTGATCTTTGTGTAGTTGTTCGGGTCGAATTTGGGAGGGGCGGTGGGTTTTGCCATGGCATTCCTCGCCCGAATCTTACCTCATTTTGGAGGGAGGCAATAATTCTTCTTCCCCGGCGCATCCATTCGGGCGGAAAATCCCATCCCCTGCCCGTGCTATAATTTCAAGCATGCCAACGAAGACGAAAACCAAATTCAGGATTCCCCGCAAGGAGATCGTCGAATTTTGCAAGCGTTGGAATATCAACGAATTCTCCCTGTTCGGATCGGCTCTGCGTGACGATTTCCGTCCCGATAGCGACGTGGACGTGCTGGTGAGCATTGACCCCGAGGCGCATATCGGGCTGTTCGAAATCATAGACATGAAACTTGAACTGGAAGAGATGTTCAAACGTCCTGTGGACCTTGTGGAGAAGGAGGGATTACGCAATCCCTATCGCAGGCGCGAGATTTTACGCACGGCGCAGGTAATCTATGCAGCCTGACGAACGAACCAAAGCCTACCTATGAGACATTCGCGAAGCCGCTCGCGTTCGGGCATACGTTCTTCCAGCCGCCTGCGGGGTCTTGATTTTCTGGTAAAGTGGCTGCTCGAAAAGCATCCAGAGTTATTGCATGGCTAACCCATCCTTTTATCTATCTTGGGGAAGATCGTTGTTAACGTGAAAAATCAGAGATGCTTCGCTGCGCTCAGCATGACATAATCAACTTATGTGAACGCTAATAGTGTAAAGATCAATCCCGATACCCCACAGCCGAATAGAATTCCCTCAAGAATCGCGATGGGACTTTCGCAAGCAAGCGCGGTTCGCTGAAGCCCGCGCGTGCAGCCAGCGCGCGGAAGGTCTCGAACGACAGCGGATATGGAACCCACAGGTTGCCCGAATCCGCGTTGTATTCGACGATGAGCAGCGCGCCGTTCGGTTTGAGAAATTCTCGCACGCGGCGCAGGATCCTTTCCCTGTCCCTGAAGAAGTGCAGGGAGTTCGCCATCACGATCCCGTCGAGTGGGGGAAGGCTGAGGGGACGAAAAAAATCACTCGGAAGCAGGATCAGGTTGCGGGTGGAACTGAAGCGGGCGCGGTGCGAATTCTCCAATTCTCTTAATGACGATTTGTCTTTATCCACAGCATAGATCGTCGCGTCGAATCCCACCATTTCGCGCAACGCCAGTGTGAACGCGCCGCTCCCCGCGCCGAAGTCCGCGTAGATTCCGCCTTGAGGTAAATTTGCAGGGCGCAATAAATTAACGTGATCCTCGTGGTTCATCTGCCGAGAGTATAATCGTTTTGGAGGTGTCTCATGATGAACAACCGTCAACTTGCCGATACGTTCACGCTCATCGCCAACCTGCTCGAGATCAAAGGCGAGATCATTTACAAGACGCTCGCCTATCGCAAAGCATCCGAGAGTCTTATGGGTTTGGGACGCCAGGCTTCGGAATATTGGAAAGAGGGCAAACTCGAGGAAATTCCCGGCGTGGGCAAAGCCATCGCGGAAAAGATTGACGAATTGCTCCGCACGGGCAAACTCGAATTTCTGGAAAAACTCAAAAAGGAAGTGCCGGAGGATTTAGCCGCGTGGCTGGCGGTCCCTTCGCTGGGACCGAAGAAGATCGCCATGATCTGGAAGACATTGGGAATCACGACTCTCGCGCAACTGGAAACTGCCGCGAAGGAAGGGAATTTGCGCGACCTCCCCGGCATGGGCGCCAAGTCCGAGAGCGCGATCCTCGAAGGGATCGCGTCCCTATCGCGACGTTCGGGCAGGATTCCGCTTGGTCGCGCCTATCCGCTTGCGCAGGAGATCATCGCGACCCTCAAAAAGGTGAAGGGAGTCGTGGACGCGGCGCCAGCCGGAAGTTTAAGAAGGATGCGTTCGACGGTCGGTGATTTGGACATCCTCGTCGCGGCAAAAGAGTCGGCTCCGGTGATGGATGCCGTTGTCAACCTGCCCGGTGTATCACGCGTGCTGGGCAAAGGCGAGACGAAATCGTCCATCGAATTCACGGACGGCGTGCGCGCGCAGGTGTGGGTGCATCCGCCGGAGAAGTTCGGCACCGCGCTGCAATACGCGACCGGCTCGAAAGATCACAACGTACAGTTGCGTCAACTCGCGCTCGATAAAGGTTTATCTTTATCCGAACATTCATTTGCGAAAGTTAAGGGAAAGGGTGAAATATTCTGTGCAACTGAAGAAGAAGTTTACAAAACATTGGGCTTGCCATGGATCCCGCCCGAATTGCGCGAAGATCGCGGCGAGGTGCAAGCCGCGAAGCAAAACAAACTCCCGAAGCTGATCGAGTTGAAAGACATCAAAGCGGATTTGCAGGTGCATTCCACGTGGAGCGACGGGAAGTTATCCATGCTGGAAATGGCGCGCGCCGCGGCAAAGCAGGGCATCAAGGTCATTGCGTTTACGGATCATTCTGTAAGTCTCGGCGTCACGGGCGGGTTGAGCATCGAAAAACACAAAAAGCAAGCCGCTGAAATAAAGAAGATCCAAAAGCAATTGGGCGATGAAATTTTGGTCTTGCACGCCTCGGAAGTCGAGATCAAAGCCGATGGGTCGCTCGATTACCCTGATGAATTTCTGGCGAGTCTCGATCTGGTTCTGGCTTCGATGCACACGTCCCTGAGACAGCCGCGCGAAAAAGTGACCGAGCGCATGCTCAACGCCATCCGCAACCCGCACGTGGATATCATCGGTCATCCCACGGGACGTCTGATCCCCGACCGCGAACCCGCAGACCTGGATATGGACGCCGTGCTGAATGCCGCCGCCGAAACCGGCATCGCGCTGGAGATCAACGCGCATCCCTCGCGGCTCGATTTGGATGACATGTACGCCCGCCGCGCCAAGGAACTGGGCATCCCCATCAGCATCAACACAGACGCGCACTCCGCCGAGGATTTCGACATGCGCTTCTACGGCGTCGCCATTGCCCGCCGCGCCTGGCTGACGAAGAATGACGTGATCAATGCCTGGTCAACGGACAAGTTGTTGAAGTGGTTGAAGAAACGCGGACAATGAACACAAAAGCGCAAGCCAAAAAGGAATGGATCATCAACGAGATGCAGAGGGTCCGCTCCGAACTTTTGACCGAAGTTGCCGCGCTGTCCCGCAAGGAACGCGATACGGTCTTCCTGGGCATCTGGTCGGTCAGGGAATTACTGGCGCATCTGGCGGGCTGGGATTATGCAAACCTCGACGCAGCAAAAAGGATCATAAAAGGCAGGCTGCCATCGTTCTATGAGTATCACGACCGCGACTGGCAGACGTACAACGCGATGCTTGTAAAGAAATACAGGAGGAACACCTTTCGAGAAATCCGTGCAACGTTGAAGGCATCCCAGCAGAAGTTGATCGAGTACCTGCAAACCCTCCCGCCTGAAGATTTCAACAGGGATTTCGGCGTCCGTTTCCGCGGTTATAGAGTGACCGTTCAACGATTGCTCGAAGCCGATGTCAAGGACGTGCGGATTCACCATCGGCAGATCGTTGACTTTTTCGGAAAGGCAAAATAATCATTGTTTTGTCACCATACCAAACCATGATGGGACGCGGATTCACGCGGATGGACGCTGATAGATTGAAGAATGATCCGCGTTTTCTGCGCTTGTCTACGTCCTGGTTTCAAAATGTACGGTAGAGAAATCATCATTGATATTTGGACACGAAAGCGAGGCAAGATGAAAAACCCTTTCGGCGATCGCGATCCTCGCATATCAATTGACGAAATCAGCCTTTCAGGAGAATCGAGGGTTGAAGGGCCGTGAACGATGAAATGCGGGAGGAGGGAACGATGGAAATCTTATGAGTTACGTCACTGGCATCGGACGCGGGTCGTCGCTATAATGAAGACGACGCAACCAGCCATCACATGCAACGGAGGGCAGTATGGAGGTCTCGAATTTCGAAGCGCTTGAATCGGGGGTGGGCGAACTGATCCAGCCGTTCGACCTGGATGAGTTCCGAGAGTGGAACCGGGCGAAGAAATCCCGCAAATTGGAAGACAAGCTCATGTCCGAGCAGGAAGCCGTCAGTCGCTTCGTGTACGACGGCTGTTACATCGGCACGGAACTGTACGGCACGGTGCGCTGTCCGATGTCGCTGGCGCGCGAGGTCGTGAGACAGAACAAAAAGGATTTGCGCGTCTGCGGACAGGGCGTGCTTGAATTGGATTTGTGGCTGTCCGCCGGGCTGGTCAGGAAATTGGACATCACCTACATCGGGCTGGAGGTCTACGGCACCTCGTCCGCGCTGCGGCGGGCGGTCGAATCGGGACAGGTCGAAAAATGCGTCGAGTGGTCGAACGGCGCCATCTCGTGGCGGATGAAAGCCGCGGCGATGGGCGTCCCGTTCCTGCCGACCCGTTCCATGCTCGGCACCGATACGCTCAAATACAGCGCCGCGAAAGTGGTCGAGGATCCGTTCACGGGCGTGAAGGTCGCGCTGCTTCCCGCGCTCATCCTGGACGTCGCCTTGATCCACGTCCACCGCGCGGACAGGCACGGCAACGCGCAGATCGAAGGCATCAGTGGGTTCGCGGCAGAAATGGCACGCGCCGCGAAGCGCCTGATCATCAGCGCCGAGGAGATCGTCCCGACGGAGGAGATCCGCAAATATCCCGACCGCACCATCATCCCCTATTATCTGGCGGACGCGGTCGTTCACGCGCCGTTCGGCTCGCATCCCGGCGAAATGGCTTACGTCTACGCCCGGGACGAAGCGGAGATCAAAACCTGGGTCGAAGCGAGCAAGACATCCGAAGGCGCGGAGGCGTATCTCGATCAATACGTCCATGGCGTGAAGGATCACCACGAGTATCTGAAACTCATCGGCGAGGAACGCCTTGATCAATGCGTGGATTTGCGCGAAAGGAGGCAGGCATGACCGAAGGGACCTATTCCAAAACCGAATTGATGATCTGCGTGGCGGCGCGTCTTTTCGAGGACGCCTCGACCTGCTTCATCGGAACCGGCATTCCCATGCTCGCCGCGATGCTCGCCTCCAAGACCACCGCGCCCAACCTCGTCCCGGTCTTCGAGTTCGGCGGGATGGGCGCGATCCTCGAAGACCTGCCGCGCGCGGTGGGCGAAGCGCGCACCTTCCACAAGGGACTCGCCGCCTCCGGCATCTGCGACACGATGGAGACCGCCCAGCGCGGCTTCATTGATTACGGCTTCCTCGGCGGCGCGCAGATTGACCCCTACGGCAACCTGAACAGCATCGTCATCGGCGATCACGATCACCCGAAGGCGCGCCTGCCGGGCTCCGGCGGAGGCAACGACGTTGGCTCGCACTGCTGGAAGACTGTAGCGATCATGCAGCACGACACGCGCCGCTTCGTCCCCCAGGTGGACTGCATCACCACCCCCGGCTATCTCAGCGGGCGCGGCGCACGCGAGTCCGCTGGATTGCCGCGCGGCACGGGGCCCGCGTATGTCGTTTCGACTTTGGCATTGATGGATTACGATCCCGATACCTGCCTCATGCGCCTCAAGGCGACCCATCCCGGCGTGACGGTCGAGGAGGTGGTCGCGAATACCGGCTTCGAATTGATCGTTCCGCAGGAGGTCGGTCGGAACGCGCCGCCCAGCGCGGAAGAGTTGCGTTTGTTGCGCGAGGAGATTGACCCGGAGAGGTTGTATATTTGACAGGGACTCGAAAGCGAGCGAGTCCATTGTCAACAGATCGTTGTTTTTTCTAGAGGTGAAAAATGACCGCCCTCAAATCCCTGTTCTTCTTTATCCTCGTGCCCGGGTTGTTGATGGGCTATTTCCCCTACCTGATTTCGACAACGGATACCGAATTGTTCGTTCCGGGCGTTCTCGGTTGGCTTGCCTTTCCCTTATGGTTCGTCGGCTGGACGGTTATGATCTGGTGCTTCTGGATCTTCACCGCCAACGGAAGAGGCACGCCCGCGCCGGTTGATCCTCCCAGCGAACTTGTCGTCAGAGGACCGTATCGCTTCGTCCGCAACCCGATGTATGCGGCGGGTATCATTGCCCTGTTCGGCTGGATTCTCTGGTCGCCGTCGCTTCCGCTGATCGTCGCGCCATTCGTGTTCTTCCTCGCGGCGCATTTGTTCGTGAAATTCTATGAAGAGCCAACCTTGAAGAAAAAGTTCGGCGCGGCTTACGATGAATACGTCGAGCGGGCGCCTCGCTGGATCCCAAAATTGAGGAATCGTTGAGCCTCTTGGCTCTCTGGGAGTTCCCGTGTTTCTGGACACGGAGTTTTTCCTTCTTCTTTTCATTCCCTGCAGGCCGGGGTAAGATGCAGGCATCCAATCCATTTTTTGTGAGGCAGCCGGTATGACCCATACTTCAATTCCCGCAGAGGAAGTCCGTTTTTTCAGCGGCAGTTCGAACAAGACGCTCGCCGAAAGCATTGCCCGCAACCTCGGCGTCCCGCTGGACGATACGCTCATCTCCCGTTTCAGCAACGACAACCTCTACATCCAACTCGGCGCGACGGTACGCTACCGCCGCGTGTACATCGTGCAGTCGCTGTCGCAGCCGGTCAACGACCATTTGGTGGAACTGTTGATGATGCTCGACATCGCGCGCGGCGCGGCGGCGTCGGAGATCCACGCCATCATCCCGTATTACTCGTTCGGGCGTTCGGATAAAAAGGACGCGGCGCGCATCTCGATCACCGCCCGCCTCGTCGCGGACCTGATCCAGACTGCCGGGGCGACGCACGTGATGAGCATGATGTTCCACTCGCCGCAGGTGCATGGATTCTTCGCCGTGCCGACCGACCCGCTCAGCGCGCGCCCCGTCTTCAAGAAATATCTTGCGGAGCGCGACCTGACCGATCACATCGTCGTCGCGCCGGATATGGGATCGGCGAAATCCGCCGCCCGCTTCGCCAAAAGCCTGAACCTGCCCATTGCCGCCGGGAACAAGGAGCGCATCTCGGACACGGAGGTAAAGATCAGCGGACTGGTCGGCAGTCAGGTGCGCGGGCACAAGCGCGCGCTGGTCTACGACGACGAGATCGCCACGGGCGGTTCCATCGCGGAGTTGAGCCGCGTGCTGATCAACGAAGGCGTGGAGGAGATCACCGTCGTCTGCACGCACGGCGTTTTTACGCGCGGCGGCTTGGAGCGGCTGGCTGACATCCGCGAGATCAGGGAGATCATCACCACCGATACGGTTTACATGCCGCCCGAAAAGCGACACCCGAAATTGACGATCCTATCCGTCGCGCCGGTGTTTGCCAGCGCGATCTATAGCAACCTGCATCACGAATCCATCAACGAACTGTTCGTGTTTGGGGAGGGGTGACGCGGTGGGGCGGCATTCATGTCGCTCAGGGGAGCGAGATGAATCTCGCGGTACAACATGCTCGAAAAACTCAAATCCCGCGCCCGCACATTGAAGAACGAAGTCTTTGCCGTGTACCTCGCGGCTCAAGACCCGCGCACGCCGTGGTACGCGAAAGCGTTGATCTTTTTCGTCGTCGCGCACACGTTCAGTCCCATTGACCTGATCCCCGATTTCATTCCAGTGTTGGGTTATCTCGACGATCTCCTCATTACGCCGGGCGGATTGTGGCTGGCGATTCGGTTGATCCCGCCCGAGGCGTTGGCGGAGGCTCGGAAAACAGTGGCAAGCCGCGGCGCCGCGGGAAGCGTGGGCTGGGGAACGGTCGGCGCGGCGATCGTTGTCCTGCTGTGGCTCGTCGTCCTGGGCGGCGTCGTTTATCTTATAATTGGGGCAAGGAGGCTCCCATGATCGGAAAAACAATGCAAGACGCAATGAACGAACAGATCAACAAGGAACTGTTCTCTTCGTATCTTTACCTTTCGATGGCGGCGTATTTCGAAGCAAAGAACCTGCCCGGCTTTGCGCATTGGATGCGCATGCAGGCGGACGAGGAACGCGAACACGCCATGAAGTTCTACGATTTCATCCTGGATTGCGGCGGCAGGGTGGAACTCAAAGCCATCGAGGCGCCGAAGACGGATTGGAACTCGAACCTCGAGGTCGCGCAGGAGGTCGCCGCGCACGAGGCAAAGGTGACCGCCTCCATCAATGCGCTGTATGAACTGGCGCTCAAGGAAAAGGATTACCCCGCGCAGGTGATGCTGCAGTGGTTCATCGCCGAACAGGTCGAGGAGGAGAAGAGCGCGGCGGAGATCGTCGCGGACCTCAAACTGATCGAGGAACGCGGCACGGCTGTGTTGATGCTCGATCACCGGCTCGGCAAGCGCAAGGGCGGGTAGTTTTGCAATCGGACCCTAAAGGTTCCGGAAACCTTCAGGGTCTTGTTGTTTGGAGGTCCATGAGTTATACGATTCGACGCGCAACACCGGAAGACAAACCCGAATGGCTGCGCATGAGGCAGGGACTGTGGCCCGACGCGCCGGTCGAATATCTGGATTACGACCTGGATGAGATCCTCGCGGACCTCGACTCTGCGGTCTTTGTCGCTTCGCGCGCGGACGGGAAACTGGTCGCGTTCATCGAGGCGCGTCTGCGCGAATATGCCGAAGCCTGCGAGACCAGCCCGGTCGGATACATCGAAGCCTGGTACGTGGACCCGCACGTGCGCGGTCGAAAACTCGGGCGGGAGATGGTTCGCGCTGCCGAACAATGGGCGCGCGAAAAAGGGATGACCGAAATGGCGTCGGATACGTGGCTGGAAAACGAGGTGAGCATCGCCGCGCATTTGAAGATGGGATACGAGGAGGTCGAGCGGCTGGTTCATTTTGTGAAGAGACTATAATGAATGGATCATGAAAAATTTCCTCCTCTACGGCTCGTATGGATACACCGGTCGACTCATCGTCGAACACGCAGTGAAAGAGGGACTGCGTCCGCTTCTGGCAGGACGAGACGAGGGGAAATTACGCGCGCAGGCGGACAAGTATCATCTCGATTACCGCGCTTTTTCTCTGGATGAGACCGCGAAATTGGATTCCGCTTTGAACGAGGCGGATGCGGTCTTGCATTGCGCCGGTCCGTTCGTGCATACGTTCCGCCGGATGGCGGAGGCGTGCCTGCGGACAAAACGCCATTACGTGGACATCAGCGGCGAGATCGAGGGCTTCGAGGCATTGGCGGAAATGAGCGAGGAAGCAAAACAGGCGGGCATCATGCTCCTGCCCGGCGGCGGGTTCGACGTGGTTCCGTCCGATTGCCTCGCCGCGTATCTTCATCAACGACTGCCAACCGCGACTCATTTCCGTTTGTTCCTGCGCGGCGTCGGAGGCGGAGTCTCGCGCGGCACGGCGCGTTCTGCCATCGAGAACATGCGCCGCCAGGGACGCATCCGCAGGGACGGGGTGATCGCGCAGGTCCCTCCGGCGTGGCAAACCCTCGAACAGGACTTCGGGCGCGGACCGGTCGAGGTCGTTTCGGTGGGATGGGGCGACGTATCCACGGCGTATTACAGCACGGGGGTTCCCAATATCGAAACGTATTTCGCCTTCCCGCGCGTGACGATTCGATTTTTGAAACTCTCACGCGTTATCGGGCCGTTGGTCTATTCCCGTCCTGTGCGGAACCTGCTAAAGTGGCTCGTCGGTTTCGCGATCCCGCCCGGGCCGACGCGCAGGCAAAACGAAGCAGGATTCAGCCTGATGGTCGGAGAGATGCGGAGCGAAGGTCAAATCGCGCGCGCAAAGTTGCGGAGTCCCGAAGGGTATCGCTGCACCGCGCTGACCGCAGTCGAGATCATGAAGCGCATTTCGAACGGCGAATATAAACCCGGTTTCCAAACCCCGTCGCTTGTCTACGGCGCAGACTTCATCCTGGGATTCGACGGGGTGGAAAGAGAGGACCTGTTATGAAACGATCCCTGTTGTATTTTTCGCTTGCAGTCGTTTTGTCCTCGGCGTGCGCGCCGTCCGCGACTGCGACGGAACAAACCATATCCGACCCGCTTGCAATGGAGGCAGCCATGTCCATCGAATTGACAAGCCCCGCCTTCGCGCAGGGGCAGCCCATCCCGCAAAAATATTCGTGCCGGGGCGAGGACGTATCGCCCGCGCTCGCGTGGGGCGAACCGCCCGCCGGCGCGCAATCCTTCGCGCTCATCATGGACGACCCCGACGCGCCCGGCGGCACGTGGGTGCATTGGGTGTTGTTCAACATCCCCGCCTCGGCGCGCGGCTTGCCGGAAGCGTTCCCCTCGGACGCGACCCTCCCCGATGGAAGCCTGAGCGGCGAAAACAGTTGGGGCAACACAGGCTACGGCGGTCCGTGTCCCCCGAGCGGCGTGCATCGTTACTTCTTCAAACTCTACGCGCTCGACGAAACGCTCGCCCTCTCCGCGGGCGCAACCAAAGGCGAACTCGAAAAGGCAATGGTCGGTCACATCCTCGCGCAGGGCGAGTTGATGGGCACCTTCAGCCGATGACCGTTTCGGATTCGATCATCCGCCGCGCGCTCAAATCCGGCAACCCCGTCATTCAGGGCGACCGCGCCTTTTTCATCTGGGAGGGCGAGTCCGCGCCGCGCCTTGTTGGGGACTTCAACCACTGGGAGGGGACTCCCAAACGATTCAAACGCGTCTCTCCCAAACTGACGCCTGATTCGGCGAAATCAATCTGGTACGCCGCCCTGGCATTTCCCCGCGACGCCTACGTCGAATACGCCTTCCACGACCCGCTCACGCAAAAGAACTTTCCCGACCCGTTGAATAAAAAGAGCGTGAACAACGGCATGGGCGGACGCAACAACTTCTTCTACATGCCGGAGACCATGCCCTCCCCGTTCTCCCTCCGCCGGGCGGATGTGACGCCCGGCGCGTTGACGAGTCACCGCGTGGATACGAAATGGCTGAGAGAGGATTACGAACGCGAGATCTTCTTGTATCGTCCACCCGTGAAGGGACCCGTTCCGCTGCTGGTCGTCTACGATGGGCAGGATTACCTGAACCGCGGCAAACTGGCGGTCATCGCGGACAACCTGATCGCGGAGGGACGCATCCAGCCGATCGCGATGGCATTCCTCCCCGGCGGCGGACGCTGGCGCGAGGTGGAATACTCCTGCTCCGACGGCACGATCCTGTGGCTGGAGGAAAACGTCCTGCCGCTGGCGAAGGAAAGGCTGAACCTGTTCGACCTCAAAAAACATCCCGGCGCGTACGGCGTGCTGGGCGCGTCGCTGGGCGGGACGATGGCGATGTACACCGGCTTGCGGATGCCGGATGTGTTCGGCAAGGCGCTCAGTCAGGCGGGCGCGTTCAGCATCGCCAGCCGCGACTTCGCGGTGGTTGACCTGGCGCGTCACGGGCAGGCGCGCGAGGTGGGGATTTGGATGGACGTCGGCAAACTGGACTTCCTGCTGGAGGATAACCGCAGGATGCACGCTCTGTTGCAGGAAAAGGGATACAACGTGACCTACCGCGAATTTTCGGCGGGTCACAACTACACTGCGTGGAGGGATGACGTGTGGAGAGGATTGGAGGCGATGTTTTCAAGATGATCCTCGCCACCCTCTGCTACGTCAAACATAACGGCAAGACCCTGATGGTTCACCGCAACAAAAAGCCCAATGACATTCACGAAGGAAAGTGGAACGGCTTGGGCGGGAAGTTCGAGGCGGGGGAAACGCCGGAGGAGTGTATCCGGCGCGAGGTACGCGAGGAGGCGGGGCTTTTCATCCGGAATCCGCGCCTGCACGGATTGTTGATGTTCCCAAAGTTCAAGGGGGAGGATTGGTACGTCTTCGTTTTTACGGCGACGGAGTTCGAGGGCGAGTTGATCGAGTCGCCGGAGGGTAAATTGGAATGGGTGGACGATGAAAAATTGACGAGCCTCAACTTGTGGGAAAGCGATCACATCTTCCTGCCGTGGCTCGAACAGGGAAAACTCTTCTCGGCAAAATTCGAGTACGAGGGGGACGCGATGCGCGGCTACGACGCGTCGTTCTATTGAACCAGCGTTGCGTCGGCGGCTTGCGGGTCGAAACCCTGGGGCCAGATCGTGGAGGCGTTGTACCTTGCCTTGCTGAAATTCGTTTCGGAGGAAAGGTTCGCGTCCGCCAGGTTTGCGCCGCACAGGTTGGCGGAAAAAAAGGATGCCCCGCGCAGGTCCGCCTTGCCCAGGTTGGCTTCGCTTAGGTCCGCTTCGTTCAAGGTGGCGTTGGACAGGTTCGCCTCGCTCAGGTCCGCGCTTTTCAAACGTCCTTTGCTGAGGTTCGCCCCGGTCAGGCTCGCGCGGCTCAAGTCAGCCTTGAGCAGGTTGCCGTCCGCAAGGCTGGCGCCGCTCAGGTTGGCTTTGACGCACCGGGCGTCCTCCAGGTTTGCATCCATCAACCGGGCTTCGCTGAGGTCGGCGCCTCCCAGGTTGGCTCCGTGAAGGTTTGCCCCGCTCAAATTCACGCGGATGAGTTTGGCGCCGCGCAGATTCGTCTCGCGCAGGTTGGCTTCGATGATGCTTGCATGGCTGAGTTTGGCGCTTCCGAGGTTGGCTTCGCTCAGGTCCGCGCCTCCCAGATTCGCCCCGCCCAGGTCGGCTTTGACGAGGATGCTCTTGTTCAGGTTGGCTTCCGTCAGGTTGCACTCGCTCAAATTGGCGTCGCTCAGGTCGGTCTCGCTCAGGTCGGCGTTGTTCAGATTGGCTTTGCTCAGGTTGGCTCCGATCAGGATAAAGCGGCGCAGGTTCGCGCCGCGCAGGCTGGCTTCGCTCAGGTCGGCGTTCGCCAGCCACAACGGACCGGGCCGGTTGAGCAGGTCGTAGAGTTCATAATGGGAAAATTTCATTGCGCGCCTCCGATGCCGTCTTTGTTACCTCACAAGGTTATTATAGACTTGGTTCGCGGGCGGGACAAGTTGCAGTTTTTGGCGATCACCCACAACGCGTGGGAAACGTCTTCAACGCCGGCGGGGCGCATTAGACGCTGCGCGCCCTACGCGAGGGACGTGGGTAATAGCCGGGCGGTTTTGGTATGGGAAAACGTTCCGGGATTCAATTTCACCGCTGAAAATACGGGTGAACTTTTATCGTGAATTGCACCCATCACGCGGGCTTCAAATATTTCAACCCGGACCCGGTGTTGAACAGCACGATCCTTTCGCCCGGATCGAGCCAGCCTTGCTGGATGAGTTGTTTGAGCGCGGCAAGGGTCGCGGCGCCCTCCGGCGCGGCGAAGATGCCCTCCATGCGGGCAAGGTGAATTTGCGATTCGAGGATCGCCTCGTCGCTGACCGCCACCGCCGCGCCGTTGCTCTCGTAAATATCGCTGAGGATGACGCGGTCGGCGAAACTCTTCGGCACGCGTAAACCGGAGGCGATGGTCTGCGCTCCCTGCCAGAACTCGCAGGCTGAGGCGTTCTCTTTGACAGCCTTCACCACCGGCGCGCATCCCTCCGCCTGCACTGCGACCATGCGCGGGCGTTTCGTCTTTTCGAGCCAGCCCAGTTGTTCGAGTTCGTCGAAGGCTTTCCACATTCCCACCAACCCGGTGCCGCCGCCTGTGGGATAGAGGATCACGTCCGGCAACTGCCAGCCGAATTGCTCCGCCAGTTCGTATCCCATCACCTTTTTGCCCTCCACGCGGTACGGCTCCTTGAACGTGGAAACGTCGAACCATCCTTCCGCCGCCGCCTTTTCACCGGCGAGTTTTGCGGCGTCGCTGATCAAACCGTCCACGAGCGCGACCTCCGCGCCCACCATGCGACTTTCCTCCATGTTGGCGTGAGGCGTATCCTTCGGCATGAAGATGTGCGCCTTCATCCCGGCGCGCGCCGCGTACGCCGCCATCGCGCCGCCGGCGTTCCCGGCGGTCGGGATGATGACCTTTTCGATCCCCAGTTCCTTTGCCTTCGAGATCGCGGAAGCCAGCCCGCGCGCCTTGAACGAGCCGGTCGGGTTCATGCTTTCGTCCTTCACGAAGAGATGGGCGAGTCCCAGTTCGCTTCCGAGGCGGGGCAGGGAGAGCAGGGGCATATCGCCTTCGCCGAGAAAGACCTGGTTCTCGGGAGCCAGCACGGGCAGGAGTTCGTGCCATCGCCACATCCCCCTATCCCGACGCGAGACCCGGTCGCGATCCACGCGTCGACGCGCCGACTCCAGGTCGTATCTGGGAAGAAGCGGGGACGCGCACGCGCGGCAAAACGTGTGAAGTTCCTCGTGGGAATACGTCCTGCCGCAGCCGGAACATTCGAGGTGTATGATGTAGGAATGGGACATTTCGATCTCCTGCGGGATGGGATGCGCTTAACTTATCATAAATTTCGGAAACAGGCATCCCTCCGACAACCGCATCGGACTCCCCGGAAACTGCGCGGCTTTCGAGGAGCAGTTGTCACTTTTTGGCTTTTTCCGCATCCAACCATTGGAAGGTCATGACGAATCCGATCTCTCGAACAGCGAAACGCCCCCAGGCGAAAAGAAAGCCGGTTCCGCCGCGGACAAGCCGAAGGTCCGCGCCGTGCCGCGCCCCACGTCCCGGACAGAAATGCTCGGCGTGCGGAAAAGGCAAGTTGGAGTACGACGGGCTCCTCCAATTGAGTTGTCCCGTTTGCAGACACGTGGCTTCGGGCGGAGGGTTCACCTGATAGCCGATTCCCCCGGCGTGACCGGCGATTTTCAAAATAAAGGATTATCATCGAATGAAAGAAACAACCCAAATCGGTTTTACCGCGCGCTTGAAAACGGATTTCGAGTCCGCCGTTCAGCGCGTGACGGAGGCGCTCAAAGCGGAGGGCTTCGGCGTGTTGACCGAAATTGACGTGCAGGAAACGTTGAAGAAGAAACTCAACGTGGACTTCCGCCCGTACAAGATCCTCGGCGCGTGCAATCCGCCTCTCGCGCACCGCGCCTTGACCGCCGACGCCCAGGTGGGGCTGTTACTGCCGTGCAATGTGGTGGTATCGCAGGAGGAGGAAGGTATGGTCGAAATTTCGCTTGTGGATCCCTTGGGCATGTTGGGGATCGTGACAAATCCCGCCGTCGAGCCGGTGGCGCGGGAGGCGCGCGAGCGTTTGGAACGTGTGGTTCGATCTTTGCAAAGCAATTGATGGAGCATTCGATATGAGTCGCAAAAAGACATCCCGCAAAAACCCATCCCGGAAAACTCCGAAACGAACTTTCAATCCAACCTTGCTTTGGGCGGGATTGGGCGTCGTCCTGGTTGCGCTGGCTGGCGTTTTCTTTTTCAACCCGAAAGGCGCCGCCACCGCTGAAGGCCTGCCGCGCGAAGTTTCCGTCACTGAGGCGTCCGCGATGCGCGAGGCGGGCGCGTTCATCCTCGACGTGCGCGAACCCGATGAATGGAACGAGAGCCACATCCCCGGAGCGACCTTGATCCCGCTCGGTGAACTGGCATCACGCGTGAATGAACTCCCACAGGATCGGGAAATCGTGGTGGTCTGTCGTTCCGGCAATCGCAGCGCGCAGGGACGCGACATCCTGCTCTCGGCTGGGTTCGAGCAGGTGACCAGTATGGCAGGCGGCATCAATCAATGGAAAACCGCAGGGTTCGAGACGGTGAGTGGACCGTAGACGGTGGACAGTCATACGGTCTGCGGTCTATCGCCTACCGTCCAGTATTATTTCAACACCTGCCTCATCATTCCCTCCACTGCTCGGTACACCGGCGACTCATCCCCCAACTCGACCAGCGGTTTACCCGAAAACTCGAATTCGGAGAGCGCGTCATCCGCAGGGATCGTGCCAAGCAGAGGCACATCCATCTTATCTGTAAAGGCTCTGAGTTCGGCGGGCATTTCGCCGCGCAGACGATTGATGATGAGATACGCGTTCTCGATGTTGATATCGAGTTCCCTGCGCATGTCGGCGATGCGCTGCGCGGCGACCAGTCCGCGCTGGGTCGGGTCGCTGACGATGAACAAATGTTGTACATCGCGTGTGGTGCGGCGCGAGAGGTGCTCCATGCCCGCTTCGTTGTCAATGACCACATACGCGTAGTGACGGCTCATGCCGTCAATGACTTCGCGCAGGTTGTGGTTGACCGCGCAGTAGCATCCCTGACCTTCCCCCCTTCCCATGGCGATCAAATCGAAGCGCGAACCTTCCGCCAGCGACGAACGGACGTGATATTCGAGGTAATCTCGTTTGCTCGTGCCGCCCGGCATCGTCCCCATCGCCGCGCCGCCGTTGGTAAGCGACGATTTCACCTGTTCCAGCATGTCTTCGCGGATGTCGCCGACGGTCCATTCGAGGTCGAGTCCGAGGACCATGTTGAGGTTGGAGGAGGGGTCGGCGTCAATGGCGAGGATGCTGCCCTTCTGGTTCTGGGCGAGGTGTTTGATGATCATGCCTGCGACGGTGGTCTTGCCAACACCGCCTTTACCTGCGAGTGCGATTGTTATGGTCATAATTCAACGTCCCCGATAAATTTCGCGGCGGTGCCCAATACGGTGGATGACAATGACTTGCTTATCGTCAAGCACTTGGTACAGAATTCGATAATCACCAACTCGAAATTTGTAATAGTCGGAAAATTCGCCTGTAAGAGACTCGCGCCTGATAGAACCAACATTTTCCGCCAGCCATTTCAAACGAGTAAAGATGCGCCGGGCGACCTCTTTGTCGAGGCTCCCTAAATCTTGTGTCGCCCTATCTTGAATTTGCAGACGATACATCAATCAATTCCAAGTTCTTTGGCAACATCTTCGAGCGGACGCCCCAACTCTCCACGCGCAACCGCTTCGCGCTGGCGAATCAAGGTTTCACGAATATCGTCGCTCAGTTCCAGCCCTTCGTCGGGGTCTCCAAAGAGTTCGATGAGTTTTTGTTCAAGGACTTCGTCAATCATCTTGCGAAGTTCCTCTTTAGTCATTTGTGATACCAGTTCAGTCATAGTACACCTCGCGCCACTATTTTACCCGTATTCAGTTCTGATTGTGGTTATTCCATTACTTCATCGCTTGTCAACTCATTTAGCATCGCGGTAATTTGGTGAGTTGCAGCCTTCAAACTTTCCACGTGGTCGTAGACGGGAATGCCCAGCCTGTCCGCTTCCTGCACTTTCAAATCGGCGGGGAGGCAGCCGAGCAGGGGTAAATCGGGGGTTTCGGCTTCGAGGAATTTGGCTTCTTCGTCATTTCGCACTTTGTTGCCGACGAGATACAAACGCTGCAAGCCAATATCGTTCGCCAGTTTTTTGATCTGCGCGGCAGTGCCGAGACTTCTACGCGTCGGCTCGACGACGACGAGCATGGCATCCACAAAATCAACAGTGGCGCGGCCCAGGTGTTCGACGCCCGCGTACATGTCCAGCAGGAGGATGTCATCCTGGCGGAAGAGCAGGTGGGTAAACAAAGTTTTCAGCATTGCTGATTCAGGACAAATACAGCCAGAGCCGCCCAAATCCACTGAACCCATTTCGAGCAGGCGCACGCCGCGATGCAGGACGCTGAAGCGTTCGGGGATGTCGTCCACGCGGGGGTTGAGGGTGAAGAATCCGCCCACGGTGCCGGGCTTCGCGCCGGTGCGTTCTTCGATGAGCGCGTCCATTTCGGCGATGGGATGGAGTCCTTCACGTAGTTCGGGCGGAAATCCCAACGCGCCCGAGAGGCACGGAGATGGGTCGGCATCCACCGCCAAGACCTGCCTTCCCGCGTCCGCGTAGGATTGGGCGAGCAATGCCGTAAGCGTGGTCTTGCCCACGCCGCCTTTGCCTGTGATTGCAAGTTTCATGGTTCGTTCCTTATTCACGATGCGTAGAAGACGTTCTCTAACGTCGCTGGATGCGCAGAAGCAGGCGCGATCTACTGGTTGTTTCAAAACGCTCCATAAATATTCTACATTCCACCCGCCGCGCGGAATAGTGACAGAATTCCTCTTTTTTGACGAAATTTGCTATCCTATAGAATCACTCGAAAACCAGACCCTAAAGGTTTTTGCTTCGAATCGAACGCCAACTTTGCAGGGCAATCCTGTTTGAAGTTGGCTATTGGCTGCAAAGGAAACCTTTAGGGTCTCTTCCGTCGGCGTAAGAGAACGCCGATTACGCGGTGGTTGCATTGGCGTAAGAGAACGCCGATTACGCGGTGGTTGCATTGGCGTTGGAGAACGCCAATTACGCGGGGCGATTACGCAGCGATGATTTTGCGCGTCAACATGCTTCCCAGAATGGCGCAGGCGTCAATGGGCAGATAATGAGTTGCAGATTCATCGAACAGGATTTTGCACGAGGAGGGGAAGTCCTCATCGCCCAGCCAGTAGGTGGTCATCAACGGTACGCGCGGCAGGGGTTGAAA
>SZPG01000048.1 GCA_030263595.1 Chloroflexi bacterium CFX6 | reverse complement strand
GACTAACATGCCCGAACTCCCCGAAGTCGAAACCATTGCCCGTAAACTGGAACCGGAACTGCTCGGCAGGACGATCCAGGAATCCGACCTGCGCTGGTCGCGCACGCTTGCCGCGCCTTCGCCTAGAAAATTCAAAGAGCAGATCAAAGGACAACGGATAAAAGAAGTGACGCGCCGCGCCAAGTTCTTCATCCTTCGTCTTTCAGATTTCGACCTGCTCATCCACCTCCGCATGAGCGGCGACCTCTACATTCGAAATAGTACAATCAAGCCAGACAAACACGACAGGCTTGTACTAAAATTATCGGGCAATAAATCCCTAGTCTTCAACGACACTCGCAAATTCGGGCGCGTTTGGTTGACATCGAATCCTGAAGAAGTCCTCGGCAGCCTGGGACCCGAACCGCTCGGCAGGGCTTTCACCCCGCAATGGTTATTCGCTTCATTGCAAAAGAAGCGCCGCCAACTCAAACCCCTGCTCCTCGACCAGGCTTTCCTCGCCGGGCTTGGCAACATCTACACGGATGAGGCGCTGCACCTCGCCAAACTGCATCCGCTGAGGAGGTCCGATTCGGTCACGCAGGAGCAGGCTAAGGCGCTGCATGAAGCGATCCGCAAGATCCTGCGCGAGGGCATCCGCCGGAACGGCGCATCCATTGACTGGGTGTATCGCGGCGGCGAATTCCAAAATTACTTCCGCGTGTACGACCGCAAGGGAAAACCCTGTAAGTCCTGCGGAACGAAGATCGAACGCATCACGGTCGGTCAACGCGGCACATACTTCTGCCCGAACTGCCAGGCATTGAAATAACATGGTCGAAGGATTGAATTTATCCCCCATTTTGATCCCGCTCGCCGCCCTCCTCGTCGGCTGGGCAATCGGATTTTTCGATTCCAACCTCCGCACGTCCAAAAAGATCAAACGGGCGGAGGAGTCCGCGAAAATCGCCATCGAAGCGGCGGAGAACAAGGTCGCCGAGGCGCAGGCAAAACTGTCGGAGACATCCGCGACGCGCGACGATCCGGACCTCCTGCGAATCAAAAACGAAAACGGACGCCTGACCCTCGATCTCGACGGCGCGCGCGTGGACACCTCCAACCTGACGGCAAACCAGCGCAAACGATTGATCGAAATGCTGAACGCCATACGCCCGTGGCTGGAAGGGAAACCCGCGCCCGCAGCGATCCCTCCGCCTCCTCCCGCGCCCGCGCCTGCCACCCCTCCCATTGCCTCTCCCCCGCCTCAACCGACTGCGCGTCCCTCCGCAACGAGACCGGAGCCGTCGCCAAAAAAGAAGGATGACAAACCCGAAGCCGCGCCCACCAGCATCGTGGAACAGATCAACGTGATCCTGCAAGCGCGCATCGTAAACACGCCCCTCGCTTCGAGAGGTGTGACACTCATAGAATCCGCGGCAGGCGGCGTCAACATTTACGTAGGGGTGGAGAAATATGAAGGACTGGACTCCGTCCCTGACGAAGAGGTCAAAAAAGCCATCCGCGCCGCCATTGACGAGTGGGAAAGAAAATACACGCCGGGTTTGTAAGACAGGACTAATCCTGTCCTACACAGGTTTGTAGCGCGCCGTCAACACCGGGCAATGCGCCACCTCCGCCACCTCCGCAGTGACGTTGGGCGTATAGAGTTGACGGATCGCGCTGGCGCTGTACGCCGAACCCATGCAAACCAGGTCGTAATCCCCCTCCCTGATCTCAGCCAGGATCTCCTCCACCACGTTCCCCTGACGCGTCGCCACACGCGCGTTCAAGCCTGATCGCTTCGCGATCTCCAACCCCTTCTTCAACCCGCGCCCCGGCAGGGTATCCGTCTCCGCGAGATCGTCCAGGCGCTTCAACACGTCGCGCCCGCCCGGATACTCCAATTCGGATGGGGACGCCACGTGCAGGATGGTCACATCCGCGCGGGCGGCGGTCGCCACCTGAAAGGCGAGGTTCTCCGCCGCGGCTTCGTATCCCAACCCGCCGATGCTGACCAGCATCTTTTTCAAGGGCAGGCGCGTCTTTGGCGCGTACAGGATCGGCGTTGCAATCCTCTCCATTAACGTCCGAATGGAACGCCCCGTCAGCCAGCGTTTGAAGGGATGACGTCCCAGCGGGCCGACGACCGTGATGTAATCGCCTTCGTGCGCCTTATCGGGGATGACCTGCTCCGCGTCCCCTTTGCGGACCTCGAGGCTGTATTCCACGCCTCGAGCCTCGAACAAGCCGAGAGCGCGTTCGAAGATATCCTCCAAAGGGTGGCGTTCGTCTATCGCCGCAGGACTCAGGCTCTCGGTCACGCCCAGAAACGTGATCTTCATCCGCATGGTTTCGGCGAACCACGCGCCGTATTCGACGGCGGGCCAGGTCTCCTTGAATCCGTTCGTTGCGATCAATAGATGCGATTTCATCCTAACTCCGTTTGCCGAACAGAATGACGCCCAGCAGCCCCGCGCCGAGCAGGACGAAGGGCGAAGGCGCTTCAAACCAGAACGCGACCGCGCTCAACGCGCCGATCAACAGGACGCGGCGATCCAGCCTCTTGCGCGTGCCGGCGCGGAACAATTCCCAGGCGACGATCACGATCAACGCCGCCACCGCCGGACTCATGCCCGCCACGAAACCGCCCAGCCAGGCTTCATGCTGGAACTGCTGAAGAAGCGCGGAGACCACGAGCATCAACACAGTGGGCGGAAGGATCGCGCCGAGCAACGCGGCGAGCACCCCCGTAAAACCGCCTGCCGCGTAGCCGACGAACATGGCAAGTTTCAACGCCTCGCTCCCCGGCAGGACGTTGGAAAAGCCGACGGCTTCGACGAAGCGCTCCTCCGTCATGATCTTGCCAACCGCTTCATCGTACAGGAACCCTATGGAGGCGGGACCGGAGGGCGAAAGGATGTTCACCTTGAGGAACATCCACAACAGCCGGAGCCAGACGGCGAACTGCGAACGGTTCATGTCAGAAATATGATTCCCACCAGCCCCGCGATCAATACGACGATCCGCGCCGGCGCCTTGAGGGACATGGCAGCCAGGCTGGCGACGCCGATCGCCCAGCCCTCCCAACCCGTTGAGCCTCCCTTCTGAAAGATCTTCCACGCGACGAAAAGCATCAGGACCGAGATGGCGGGGGTGAGTCCTTCGATGAAGCTGCCCAGCCACGCCTCGCGCCGCAAACGGTGAAGGACCATCGTCACGCCGAGGATGATGATCGTGGGCGGCAGGATGGAGCCGCTCAACGCGACGAACCCGCCCGGTATCCCCGCGACGGCGTAGCCGATGTACATGGCGAGTTGCAACGCGTCGCTGCCCGGCAGCACGGACGACAACCCGACCGCCTGCACGAACTGACCGTCCGTCACCAGTTTGCCCACCGTCTCGTGATAGAGCAGACCGACCGACGCCGGTCCCGACGTGCTGAGCAGGTTGACCTTGATGAAGATCCAGAAGAGTTGAAGAAGTTGGTCCATGGGATGAGGGTAATTGTAACGGCAATCGAAAAAAAAGAAGACAGGAGCGACTCTGTTGAGTCGCTCCTGTCCGGCGCGAGGCGCCCTCATGGGTCAATAATTCGACACCATGTCAATGAGACCGAGTTCGCGGGCGCGGTGATCGCACCAGCGGAAGGTGAACACGGACAGGATGGCGAACACGACCGTCAGCCCGAGCAGGATGCCAATCAGTTCGAGGTTGTTGAATCGCGCCAGCGTGGGGAAGGCTTGCGCGACCTCGCCGATGAGCGAGCGGCGCATCAGTTCGAGCCAGTAGGTGATGGGCATGGCGTACCCGATGGGACGCAGCCAGGCGGGCAAAACCTCGAGCGGAAAGATCGCGCCGCTGAAGAGGTAGAGCGCGCCCGCCACCGCCTCGCCGATGAGAAAAAAGTGATGCGCGACCATGAGCGTGATGCTGGCGAGGATCAATCCCATCATGGCGAGCATGGTCACGCCGATGACGAGCGAAACGAGGAACAATCCCCAGTCCACCCGCGTCAGGTCGAGAGGAAGATGGAGGAACAGCGCGCCCGCTCCCAGCGTGATGATGACCGCCACCGTCCCGATGAGAAAACGCGAGACGCCGCGCCCCAGCCAGTAAAAGGGAATCCGGATCGGCGCGATGTACATGTATTTGAGGGTCTTGTAATGTTCGCGGTCGTCAATCACCGCCCACGAGACTCCCGCCATCACCGCGCCGACGTAGATGTAGAACGCGTTGCCGAGGTAGATGTAGGGGAAGAGCGGTGATTTGTAATCTCCGCCGGTGATGATGCTGTACATGACGACGAGAATGGCGGCGCCCGCCAGCGGCTTGATGATGACGTAGATGGCAAACAGGAAGGGATCGGTCCAGTTCGACTCGACCTGCCATCCCAGCCAGGTTGCCATGCTGAAGGAACGGGATGTTTCGGAACGGTTCATAAATTATCCTTTGTCATTGCGAGCGTAGCGAAGCAATCTCGACTAAACATTAATCATGAGATTGCTTCGGGCTGTGGTTTCGATACGGGCAAGAAAAGCGCCCGCCCTACTCAACCACCAGCCCTCGCAATGACATTATCTGCGGCTTTCCGTCAACCTGCCCTCGCGTATTGCCAACTTTTCCATGTAATCGAGCAGGAACCTGGCGCCCATGAGGAAGAGGACGCACAGAACGATCAAGACGGTAATCTCGATTTTCACGCTCAGGAAGCCGAGCAGCGCGCCGGAAGGGAATACCAGTTGACGCATCGCGTCCAGCCCGAGCGTGAGCGGAATAATCGAAGCCGCCGCGGCGACCCAGAAATTGAACGACTTGATCGGGAAGTAAAAACCCGAAACGAGGTAGACCGGCTCCTGCGCCAGGTTCGAGATGTGCCACGCCTCGCGGCTGAGCAAAAGAAACAACGACGCGCTCATCATCCCCATGCCGTACAGCGCGGTCATCGCAAGCAGGAACACCAGAAGTAACTGGGTGAAACTTGCCACCGAATAGGTCACATCGAACATCAACGAACCGACGAGGATGATCGCCACCGCGCGCAGCGCCGTCGCGAACAACCCGCCGACCGCCATGCCGAGCAGGATCGCCATCATCGAATTCGGCGCGATAATGTACAGCGCCAGGTTGCCCTGTTCCTTCTCCCAATACAACTGGCTGGACATGCTCCACAGCACGTTCATCCAGAAGGAGGTCATCGCGCCGCCGACCACCACAAAGCCCACGTACTCCTCCGGCGCGCCGATGGCGCGGTACACGAACACGTACGCGGAAACCGCCAGCATCGGCAAAAAGATATCGAAGAATATCCACGACTTTTCGCGTTGCTGACCGATGACGCGCGGATAGGCGCGGGCTAGGATCGTTTTCAGGAACAACCTCCAACCCGTCGCTTTTTCGGAAGCGTGAAACGCCAGCGAAGAATCAGACCGCATTCGGCGCCTCCTCCTTCTCCACGTCCTCCATCTTCTGACCGACCAGGTCCATGAACACGTCCTCGAGCGTCGGCTCGCGTTTGCTCAGGCGCATGACCTTGACCTCCTTTTGCGTGAGGATGTTGATGACGCTCGCCAGCGCGGATTCCTCCTCGAGGATCAATTCCAGTTTCGCGCCGCCTTCGATGTCGGTCAGCGCGGCTTTCCTGACTTCGGGCTGGTCCTGCAGCATTTGCGGAGTCAACCCGTTGAGCGGACTGGTCTCGATCTCGAAGATGGCGTCGCGCTGCAAATTGCGTTTCAGGTTGGCGGGCGTATCGCAGGCGAGCACCTGTCCCTTGTTGATGATCGCTACGCGGTCGCACAATTCCTCGGCTTCGACCATGTAATGGGTGGTCAGCAACAGCGTGCGGGACTTGTCCGCGTCCACCCAGCCGCGTATCAGCCTGCGGACGTCGCGCGCCGCGCCCACGTCCAATCCCAGGGTCGGCTCGTCGAGGAATAGCACTTCAGGGTCGGTCAGGAAACCGCGCACGATGTTCATCTTCTGCCGCAGACCGGTCGAGAGGTCGGAGGATTTCGTGTGCAGGCGATCCTCCAGCCCGACCATCTTGAGCAGTTCCACGATGCGCTGGTTGGCTTCCTTCGAGGGCATGCCGTAGAACTGCGAGAACATCCACAGGTTCTCGCGCACGGTCAGCAAGCCGTAGCCCGACGACTCTCCGCCGGAGACCATGTTGATGAGCGGTCGGACCAGGCTCGGGTGTTGGATCACGTCGTGGGAGGCAACGCGCGCCCAGCCCGAGGTCGGCGCGAGAAGCGTGGTGAGGATCTTGATCAGGGTCGTTTTGCCCGCGCCGTTCGGCCCGAGGAGTCCGAACAGTTCGCCGCGTTCCACTGTCAGGTTCACATCCTGGAGGGCGACCAGTTCCTTGCGGATGCGCTTCTCCTTTTTGTTGCCGCGGATCTTGTAGATGCGCCCCAGATCTTTTGTTTCGATCGCGTGGTTGGACATCTCTCTCCTTAAGCGTTACGTTCTGGAAAATTTGTTCTATTATACTCTTCCTCCCGCGAATTTCGGAAGCCCGAAGACATCCGAAGCCCGGAAGAAACTGTCGGTTTGTCGTAGGGTAATCGTAGGTTTTACGTCAAGCGCTTTCCAAGCCGTTGTGATAAATTAGATGCAGTAAGGTGATTTCTCTTCTCCTCCTTTTGTAAGAGAACCGCGGTCGGCGTCCGCGGTTCTCGCATTTAACGGGGACATTCGCTATAATAACCGCGTCAAACCATTTTGCGAGGATGCCATGCCAGTACAAATTACGATCATCGGTCTCGGACAGATCGGCGCTTCGATCGGGCTTGCCCTGAAAGCGCGCAACGCGGACGTTCATCTCGTCGGACACGATAAGGACGCGCGTTCAGCCAAAGCCGCCCAGGAGGCCGGCGCGGTGGATGCCTTCAAATACAACCTGCCCGATTCCGTGCGCGAGGCTCGCATCGTGATCCTCGCCCTGCCGCTTGCAGAGGTGCGCGAGACGCTGGAAGTGATCGCGCCCGACCTTCAGGAGGGGACCCTGGTCCTCGATACGGCTCCCGCCAAAGGGACGGTTGCCGCGTGGGCGAACGAACTGATCCCCCAGGGACGGTTCTACGTGGGTCTCTTCCCGTCCATTCATCCCGATCTCCTGCACGGCATCGAGTACGGCGTCAAGGCGGCGCGCGCCGATTTGTTCGAAAGAGGCGTGACGGTCGTCACTGCGCCGCACGGGATACCGGAGAACGTCTTCAAACTTGCAATGGACTTCGTCGCATTGCTTGGCTCGCTCCCCCTGCTGATGGATACCACGGAAGCGGACGGTCTGCTGGGAAAGGTGCACGTCCTTCCGCAACTCATTGCCGCCGCGCTGTTGGACGCCACGCTCGATCAGCCCGGCTGGCTGGAAGCCAAAAAATTTGCCGCCCGCCCCTATGCGGCTGTCACGTCGGGGTTTGCCTATCACGATGACGCGATGTCCCTGCGTGATGTCTCGCTGGAAACCCGCGAGAACACGGTGCGCCTGCTCAATTCCTACATCGCTTCGCTCGTCCAACTCCGCGACGCGATCGAAGACGGCGACCGCGACGCGCTCGGCTCGCGTCTCGAGAACGCCTGGGGCGGACGCGTCCGCTGGTTCGAGGAACGTCACGGAGCCGAATGGTTGAACAGGGAGGCGCAGAAAATTGACACGCCCTCCTTCAGCGAACGTATGAACCGCATGTTCTTCGGCACAGCCTTTGGGGAGGGCGCAAAAAAACGCAAGTGACCAAATGCTACTGCTACATCGTCGAATGCGCCGATGGGACGTATTACACCGGCTGGGCGATTGACCCCGCAAAACGCGTCGAGGTCCACAACAAGGGACGCGGCGCAAGGTACACGCGCACGCGCCTGCCGGTCAAACTGGTGTACGTGGAGGAACAACCGGATCGCAAGACCGCGATGAAGAGGGAGATGGCGATCAAGAGATTGGGGCGCGAGGGGAAGATGAAATTGGCGAGGGTGGGAAGCGGGCAAGTGGGCAAGTACACAAGTAGGCAAGTAAACAAGTAGACAAGTAGATGTAGATATGAAAAACGGCTGAAGGTTGCATGACACCTCCAGCCGTTTCACCTGTATACCTGTATACCTGTGTACCCTGTGTACCTGTATACCCTGTATACCCTGTCTACCTGTATACCCTGTCCCATGTACCCATCCCTCACTCCGTAAACAGCGGCAAATGCCCCAGTGAAATGATGTGCATCCATTGGGCGCGGTCGCCTTCGGTGAAGATCGCCGCCTCCGCCACGACCTTCGACCCCGCTTTATCGAGGATCATCCTCATCCCCTGCAGGGTGGAGCCGGTGCTGATCACATCGTCCAGGATGACGACCCGTTTCCCCTTCATCATCTCGACGTCCTTTTCATCCAACAGCAACGTCTGCTGCTGACCGGTGGTGATGGAAAGGGTCTCGGCTTTGAGCGCGTCGCCCATGTACGGCTTGTACACTTTGCGAAGAACCACATACGGCTTCCTCGTCTCCACGGACAACGCGTGCGCCAGCGGAATGGATTTCGCCTCTGCGGTGACCAGCACGTCGTACTCGACCTCCTTGAGTTTCAGAGCCAGTTCCTTCGCGCAGGCTTGCACCAGTTCCGTATCGCCCAGGATGTTCAGAATGGCGATCTTCAAGCCCGGCTTGATCTCGAACAGGCGCAGGTCGCGTTTCAGACCGGCGATCTCCACAGAATAGGTTTGGCGTTTGGACATGTTCCCTTCCCGCTGTCATGCTGAACGAAGCGAAGCGTCCCGTTGCCCGGAAGCGGGACTCCTTGCCGCGCTCAGAGCGACATGGTCTTGTTGATTTCGCCCCGTAGTTTATCACGATTCATTTTATAATGCTCACCGGCATTCATCCTTCATCCTTCAGTCTTCATCACTTGCGAATATGCTCCCCGACCTGCGCCTCAACGACCGCCTGCGCCTGCGCAAACAACACCCGTGCGGCTCCTACGAATGGATCGTCACCCGCCTCGGCGCGGACATCGGGCTGGAATGTCTGGGATGCGGGCGGCGCGTGATGCTCACGCGGCGGGAACTTGCCAAACGCCTCAAAGTCAACCTCACCAAGAGCGAGAATGAACAACAAAGCGACCCGAAAAACGACCCCTAAAAAACCGCACGTCGTCTTCTACTTTTCCGATACCGGCGGCGGGCATCGCTCCGCGGCGGAAGCCATCATCGAAGCCATCCACCTCGAATACAAAAACAGGGTCACCACCGAAATGGTGGACTTCTTCAAGGATTACGCGCCGCGTCCCTTCAACAAGATGCCGGACTGGTATCCGCACATGGTCAAGGCGCCGCAGTTGTGGAGCGCCAGTTTCCACGCCACCGACGGGCGTCCGCAGGCGCGCGCCATCACCGCCACCATGTGGCCCATCGCGCGGCACGCGGCGAAAACGCTCGTGCAGAGTCATCCCGCCGACCTCATCGTCACGGTTCATCCCTTCGCGAATACGTTCGCGTTGAAAGCCCTCGGCTCCAACCGCCCTCCCTTCATCAACGTCGTCACGGACATGGTCACCACCCACGCGCTCTGGTACGACAACCGCGCCGACCTCATCCTCGTCCCCACCGAGAACGCCCGCAGGCGCGCCCTCAAATACAAAATGCCTCCCGAAAAAGTAAAGGTCGTCGGGCTTCCCGTCGCGGATCAATATTGCAAACCCAGGGGACGAAAAAGCATCCTGCGGAAAAAACTCGGCTGGACTTTGGATAAACCCACTGTCCTGCTGGTGGGAGGCGGCGAGGGGATGGGTCCGCTGGCAAAGACGGCGTACGAAATAGACGCTTCGGGTCTCGACCTGAGCCTGGTCATCGTTTGCGGGCGGAATCAAAAACTGAAGGCGACTCTCGAGGCGCGCAAGTGGGAGAACCCCGCCTACATCTACGGCTTCACGCGCGACATGCCGGACTTCATGCGCGCTGCCGATTTCATCGTGACCAAAGCCGGTCCCGGCACGATCGCCGAGGCGCTCAACGCCGAATTGCCGATCATCCTGTATTCCAAGTTACCCGGTCAGGAGGATGGGAACGTGACCTTCGTGCAGGAGGAGGGCGCGGGCGTCTGGGCGCCGACGCCGCAGGAGGTCGTCCGCGCGCTCACGCGTTGGGTCTCGCGTCCCGAGGAGCGGAAGAAGGTCATCGAAAACTGCCGCCGCGCCGGCAGACCCGAAGCCGCAAGAACGATTGCAAGAACGATCGGGGAAATGCTGGGGTTGTGAGTTTTCGTCATTGCGAAGAGGGTCGAGACGCGTCAGCGTCGAAATCCCGGCGAAGCAATCCCCTTCTCGTGGTGGAGATTGCTTCGCCCTACGCTTCGACTTCACTACGTTCCGATCAACGCGATGGGCTCGCAAGGACGGTAAAAGTTTTGGCTCATGTGTGATTCGTGTGCAGACGTTAGAGAACGTCCGCTACACGGTAATGTTTTCGCACACTTTTCATAGATGAGCCAAAGTCTTAATACAACGGTATCCTCGCGCCGTTGACCTTGCCCGCCTGGTCGGAAAATAAATATTGCATCGCGGCGACGATCACCGCCGGGGTCGTGCCGGTGCCTTTGCGGGAACCGTCCACGTCAATCGCCCTGACCTGAATGATATTTGCGGTGACGCCGCTCTCCTTCAATTCTGCGGCGAGCGAAAGGACGAGGTTTTCCTGCGCGGCTTTCGCGGCGGTATAAGGACCGGACTTGCCGGGCGGGTTTCCCACCGTCGAGGCGGAGACCGCGATCACGCGTCCCCATCCGCTGGCGGCGAGTTTGGGCGCGAAGGCGCGGAACAAATGGAACGTCGTCCACACGTGCTGGTCGAGCATGAAGGTCATGTCCTCATCGGACGATTCGGGAATGGTCCTGCCGCCGACCCATCCGCCGACGAGGTGGATCAGGGCGTGGATATCGCCGAATTTGTTCGCGACAGCCTCGGCTGAGTCCTGAACCGCCCCTCCGTCGCGCAGGTCAACGACCGAGGCGAGGAGTCTGTCCTCGGGGAGATTCAACTCCCTGACCAGGGAATCCAATTTGTCTCGATCTTTATCCAGCAATGCCAGCGAAACGCCCATTTCGGCGAACGTTTTGGCGGTGAGACTTCCCAACGCGCCGGTCGCGCCGGTGATGACTGCTACTTTTTGCATGGTCACTCCTGTATGGCGATTGCCTGTTCCTCCGTCATGCCCTCGATGAAGGGACGGTCGGATTGTTCGAGCAGGTGTTCCCTGCCGCGGAAGTCAATCAGGTGGCCCGATTTGGCGGCTTTGGTTTGCAGGTAGAACCTGTTGTACTCGTTGGCTTCCATGATGTGCGGGATGCGCCGCGCGACGTTGATGCCGTATTGCGTGAGTTGCGCGATCTTCTTCGGGTTGTTGGTCATCAACTGGATGGACGCGATCTTGAGCGACATGAGCATGTGCGCGGCGACGGCGTAATCGCGTTCGTCGTCGCGGAAGCCGAGCGCGTGGTTCGCCTCGACCGTGTCGAGTCCCTGATCCTGTAAACTGTAGGCGCGGACCTTGTTGGTGAGACCGATGCCGCGCCCCTCCTGGCGCAAATATAACACCATTCCCCTTTCCATCTTTCCAATGGTCGTGAGCGCGGCTTCGAGTTGATCGCGACAATCGCAGCGCAACGAGCCGAGCGCGTCGCCGGTCAGGCACTCCGAATGTAAACGCACCGGCACGTCGCTCGCGCCGATCACGTCCCCTTTTGTAATGGCGACGTGTTCCTTTCCGTCGCGGTTGTTCTCGAACGCGACAATGTGAAAATCGCCGAAGCGCGTGGGCAGTTCCGCCATCGCCACGATGCGGACGCAGACCTTATCCCTGCCCAGCCCCGGACATTCGTGCTCTGGATCCTGCTCGAGAAGCAGGTCGAAGTTTTCGTGCATGGTTGTCGTCATAATACTCTCTCCACTTTGTAATGTAATAACACGCCGCCGTCGTCCCAGGTCTCTGCGCGGATCAATTTCAACGGAACCGCTTCGTCTCTTTCCAACCCGGAACCCGCCGCCATCGTCGGGGCATTTTCTCCCCCGAAGATCATCGGCGCGAGGTAGGCTGAGACTTCGTCCACAAGCCCGAGGCGGATCAGTTCGAAGTTGAGCGTCGCTCCGCCTTCGACCATGAGACGTTCGATTCCAAGTTCACGCAGGGTTTGCATCGTTTTTCCCAAATCCACGCGTTCACCTTCGTGGACGAAGACTGTCACGTTGTTTTGCGAACGAAGGGACGTGAGTCGTTCATTAGATGTCCGATGTGTTGTGAATATTACGACGCGCCCGCCGCCCTCGCGTAAGAATTTCGAATGAGATTCGATCTCCGCGTTCGTGACGACCCCCACTTTGATGGGGTTCGGCGGAAGTCCGCGCGCGATCCTTTCCGCGCGCAATGCTTCCGATTTGACGGTCAACTTCGGGTCTTCGTCGAGAAGCGTTCGTCCGCCCACCATCACCGCATCGGATTCGGCGCGCAATTTGTCCACGCGTTCCTTGTCGTGTTGCGACGAGATCGCCGCGCCCTTGCGCGCGAAGGTATCTAGCTTGCCGTCGGCGGTCATTGCCACGTTGATGAAAACGAAGGGACGGTTCATATTTTAATTGTACGCTCGATGTCTCCCGAACGGATTGTCAATATCAACACTTTCACGAAAAGCGACCCTCGCCTTAGAGAGTGTTTCTTAACGACTCTTTTGGACACGGACACCACGGATTTCACTGATTTTCACGGAAAGACCATTAAAAAAAGCGCTCTTTTCCGTGTTGTCCGTGAAACTTGTACTGAGCAGGTGGTCGAGCCTGCCGAGACCCTGTCGAAGTATCCGTGTACAGAAAAGATGATAACTTGGACTTAAGAAACACTCTCTAACAGAGAACGGACGAGCGCCGACATTCTCCAAAACACAAAAGGGACCGCTGTATCCTGGAGAATACAGCGGTCCCCGATAAATCGTCCCAAGGGCGGGACAAATCCCGCGGCGCCGCGTGCGGTTTAGTAAATGTCGCTCACCGTGTTGTACACATTGAACTTGCCCGTCGGCGTGATCAGGTTGTCAATGCGCGCCTTCTCCTCCAGTGTGGCGTCGTCGTAGATGACGATCGCGCCGGTCTCGCCGGGTTTCGCAGCGTCGCCCCACAGGCTGACCCACACTTCGGTGCCGTCGCGGTTGTATTCGAAGTGGACAGCCCGGCCGTACGTCCCGATCTCCCAGCACTTGTAGGCCTGGGACGGATCGGATTTGGCGATCACGCAGATGGTGCGCGCCAGGACCGGGTCGGAGTTGAGCGTCATGTCCACCCAGACCCATTGACTGTTCGGGTGAGTCTTGATGAACAGACTCCCGGAACCAGGCAAAGGCGTGGTGCGAACCGCCTTCCACGCGTTCTCGGCATGGGATTCGGGATCGGTCCCCAGCGACATCACCGAAGCCTCGCCCAAATGCGGCGTGCTCCATACCGGACCGAATTCAGGGTCAATCCAGTTCGCCCCGCGTCCGGGATGCGGCACCGCGCCCACGTCCGCGATCCCCGCCAGGCTGCTGGTCTTCAGATCCACCACCGCGACCTTGTTGGATTGGTTCGCCGCCACCAGGAAGTAACGTTTGGTCGAATCCACCCCGCCGTCGTGCAGGAACAGGGCGGCATTGATCATCTTGATGGACGGATTGAGCGGATCGGTGTAATTCACCAGCCAGATCTGCCCGGTCTCCTTGACGTTCACGACCCATTCCGGTTTATAGTGCGAAGCCAGAATGCTCGCCACGCGCGGCTCGGGGTGATAAGCGCCGGTATCGAAGGTGTAACTGCGGGTGGAAACCACCTTCATCGGTTCGAGCGTCTGCCCGTCGAGGATGGCGAAGTGGGGGGGCCAGTAACAACCCGTGACGGCGTATTTGTCGCGGAAGTCGCCTTCGGGTCCGTCGTATTTGCTCACCTCCACCGAACGCGCGTCGTAACAGGTCTGCACGCGCGCCACCACTTCGGGCTTCTCCATCCACAGGTCAATCAACGCCAGCCGTCCGTCGCGCCCGATCACGTAGGCGTACCGTCCCGAAGCGGACATGCGCGTGATATGCACGGCGTAACCGCTGTCCACCGTGCTGACGATCTCGTAAGTGTCGCCGTCAATGATCGCCACCTGCCCGGCGTCGCGCAGGGTCACGATGAAATAGTTTTGCCAGTCGCGCGCGGTCTGCGGCTCGGTTGGGCGCTCCGTCACCGGCGTAATCAACTGCCACGAAGCCTTCATCTGTTCCAGCGACATTTCCGGCGGGGCGGGCGGTTCGTTTTGCAGGAACTTCGCCATGACTTCGGTCTCTGCCTGGGTCAACACGCCTTGTTTGCCCCAATCGGGCATGCCGCCCGTCGTGCCGTTGAAGATGATCGCCGCCAGACCCACCGTCCCTTTGGGGAGGGTAACGTCGGGCGTGAGGGCGGGACCCGTCGCGCCTTTTCTCAACGTGCCGTGACAGCCCGCGCACCGCTCGAAGAAGGTCTGCTTTGCCCAGGAAAATTCCTCGTCGGTCAGGGAGGGGACATCTCCGATGAACGCGGGCGCTTCGGACTCACCCAAGCCTGATTCTGGTCCCGCGGCGGTCGCCCCCTCTGGAAGCGACGCCAGGTAATTTACGACGCCGTTCAATTCGTCCGCGCTGAGAGTCTGCGCCAGCGACGCGGGCATCACCCCCGCGCCGCACGGACCGGTCGGGCAATCGGGCGCGATGAACGCATCCGGCGACTGGATGGATTCATGGAGGTATTCCTCGATGGTCTTTGCCATGCCGGTATATTCGCCCGCCTCGATGCGCGCCGCGACCTTTTCGCCGATCTCGCTCAGGTCGGGACCGATGACGCCAACCGCGCCCGGAACGCCGGGTATGATGTGACACGCCACGCATCCGCCCTTTTGAATGGCTTGCACGGCGAGTTCATTGACGTAAAGCCCGGCGGGTCTTTCAGCGGACGGCGCCCCGTCGGGAGCGACGACCAGCACGCCCTTCATGCCCAGCGCCTCGAAAGCGGAATTGCCGTCCATGTATTCCAGTTCCCCCGCCTCATTGGGCGCCTTGAACGTTACCGAAGCGCTCTCTCCCTTTTCATGCACTTCGTCCGTTTTCACTTTGAGCGACGGAAAAACGATCTGGTGCCTGCCCTCGCCGCCGTTGATGAGCGTGACCGTGATCGTCTCGCCCGGTTCCGCCCGCAATTCCGGGTTGACCGCGCCGTTGATCTCGTCGCCCACGCCCAGGAAGACGGGAGTCCCGTCCTCGATGCCGGTGGTCAACACGTATTCCCTTGCGCTGACCAGTCCTTCGCCGCCTCCGCACGCCGCGAGGATCGCGGCGAAAAGCAGAAAAAGCGACCCCAACTTGACAAGTTTCATGACTTCTCCTTTAAAAGGTATTACCGTTGTTGCCAGTATAAACAGGGGGGCGGGGAAACGCTGTGACTTTTGTCTCATTCGTCACAATGGGCGCCTGAAGGGTTGCAGCGCGAAACGACATTCCCCGCTTTTCGGGTACGCCCCTCGAAAATTCACCGCTGCCGCTAAGGGTTCGTAAAAAAATATGCTCCCTCACCTTCCACGAAATGAATGTCATTGCGAGGGTGTTCGTCCCGAAGCAATCCCCACTTTGCAGGAAAATCCATGGCAACACGAGATTGCTTCTCGAAGACTCGCAACGACATGAGGGAAGTTAATAATTTACCGACCCTAAGATGAAACCAGTTCGTCGAATTTCCGGCGCGCTTCGCGGATGTCGTCCCACATTTGCGCCTTCGGGGAGCCCGGCTCTTTCGAAGGATTCCGCAGCAGGTACGAGGGATGGTAGATCGGCATGATCCAGCGTCCCTGCGCGTGAGTCCATTGACCGCGCAGGCTGGTGATGCCCGTCTTTCCGAGAACGGATTGGCAGGCGACGTTGCCGGTCAACAGGATGACGAGCGGGTCCACCATGCGGATGATCTCCTGCACGTACGGGCGGTAGTATTTGATCTCTTCGTCGGTGGGTTTGCGGAAAGCCTTTTCCCCGTCGCCGGGCGGCATGCGAAAGACCGAGTTGGTGATGAACACGTCCTTTTCGGGGTCGAAGTCCACGGATTGCAGGATCTTGTCGAGCATTTGTCCCGCGCGCCCGACGAAGGGTTTGCCGCGGACGTTCTCCTCGGGACCCGGCGCTTCACCGATGATGAGCAACCGGGCTTGCGGATTCCCCCGGCTGATGACGACGTTCGTCCCCGCCGAAGCCAGCGGGTCGTCCGTCATGCGCCTCATGCGGTCGAACAGTTCGTCGAGGGAGGAGTGGGAGGCGGAATCGGCGTCGAACAAGTTGGATTGGGACATGGCAGTTTCCTCGTCAGGGTGTGAAGCGAATTTTACCGCACACAACCGCCCGCTTCGGGGAGTCCTCCCGCGCGGAATTGCCGATCGGTCTTCTGTAACCTGTCAGATATAATGTACGTCATGCTTGCAATAATGCAAAGAGGGGTTGATTTTCCATTTGTGAATAGCGTTCGAGGAGAAACGAGAATGAAGACCACCCGGCGACAACTTGCGTCCTTTTCCATCCTTATTATGCTTGTCATCAGCCAGTTTGCATACCCGCAATCGGCGTCCGCCGCGACGAATCGCTACGTGGTGGCTTCAGGCGGACTGTCCAGCGGTCCGTGCGATAGTTGGGGAGCCGCATGCACGTTACAACGCGCGTTGACTGCCGCCGTTGACGGCGACGAGATTTGGGTCCAGCAGGGGACGTACACGCCAGGCGCAGCCCGCGCGGATACGTTCACGATCCCAGGCGGCGTGGCTGTCTATGGCGGTTTCGTCGGCACGGAAACTGCGCGCAGCCAACGCAACCCAGACCCGGCGAACACGATCCTGAGCGGCGATATCGGCACGGTGGGCGATAGAACCGACAATTCATTCCACATTGTCACGATTGCCAATACAACGACCGCCCCCACCCTGGACGGCTTCACAGTAACCCTAGGTCACGTGACGGACGCCGATGGCAACGCTTTCGGCGCCGGCATTTACATCGTCAACAGCAGTCCCACCCTGAACAACCTTATCATCACGGATAACCGGGCGGGCAATACCGTAGGCAGCGGCGGGGGCGGAGTGTATATGAACGACCAGGCAGGCAGTCCCATCATCACGCCGGTCATTTCCAACGTGACGTTTTCCAACAACCGCTCCGGGCGCGGCGGCGGGTTGTTCAGCCATAACAGCGACCCGATATTGGAAAACGTGGTCTTCATTGATAATATCGCCCTGGCGACGGGCGGCGGCGGGATGAATTCCCAGACCAACGGGGCGTTCGACCCGCCCATCAACCCGATCCTCACGAACGTGTCTTTTATCAATAACACGGCGACCGGAGGCGGCGGCCTGTTCATCGGCAACAGCACCGGTCATTTGACGAACGTCACTTTCAGCGGCAATGTCGCCAACCGGCGCGGCGGGGGCCTTTTGCTGGAGTTCAGCACTGCCGTCCTGACGAACGTGACCTTTTACAATAATACGTCGAATAATGGCGGGGCTGATCCCCGCGGCGGCGGCGGGCTGATGAACGTTGCCAGCAGTCCCACGTTGAACAACGTCACCTTCAGCGGGAATACCAGCACCGCAGACAACGTGGACGGAAGCGCCATGCGGAACGCCCAGGAGCCTGTAACCCTGCAAGTCAGCAACCCGGTGATCCACAACTCCGTTTTCTGGGGAGACACCGCAACCGAGATCACGAGCGACGGGACCGGCAGCATTACCGTCAATGACAGCATCGTGCAGGGAGGTTGTCCCGCAGGCGCGACCTGTACGAACGTCCTGAATTCCGATCCGCTATTGGGCGCGCTCGCGAACAACGGCGGCTTTACTCAGACGATGGCGCTGGGTACCGGGAGCGCCGCAATTGACGCGGGAAACAACTCCACCTGCGCCTCCACCGACCAGCGCGGCGTGACCCGCCCGCAAGGGACAGCGTGCGATATGGGGGCGTATGAGGTGGATGTTCCTCCAACCATCACCGATCGTTCGCCTGCTCCATCGGCAACCGATGTCGCCGTTGGCACGAACGTGACCGTCACATTCAGCGAGCCGATGAATCCCGCCAGCATCACGAACTCGACCTTCACCCTGCGCGCGGACGGCGCCGGCAGCGACGTGCCTGCGACGGTCAGTTACGCCAACCAGGTCGCCACGCTGGATCCAACCTCCGACCTGGCTTCCGGCACGCTGTATAACGTGACCGTCTCCGGTTCCGTCGCGGACCTGACCGGGAACACGTTGGGAAGCAACGATACCTGGAGTTTCACTACCAGCGGCGGAGGCTTTACCGATACCACCGCAGCGGATTTCAACGCGGGGACCGTGGGGGATTGCGTGGTGGATAATACGATCGGGGATGGGGCGGTGAGGTTGAATATTCCATCCTCGACTTCGTGTGTGTTCGAGTCGCGGGTGTTCGATGCGGGAGAAGTGGTGAACTGGAACAATCAGACAGCCACATTGCAAACCCCAGACGGAACAACCGTGAATGTGGAAGTTCATACCGGCAACACCCCCACTCCGAATGACTACTGGTCTGGTTGGGGGGCAGTCGGCAGCGCAACAACGTTCCCCTATGGGCGTTATATCCAATATCGCGCCAGCCTGTCCAGTCCGACGCTCGGAATTACACCTGTGATCGAGAATGTGAATCTGTTCTACGCAACTCCGGAAGTATCAGTGTTGCTCGCGCCGAGTGGTTCACTGACGAACTGGGCTAACATTTTCAGTTGGACGGGAGTAAGTGGCGCGACAGCATATTTATTGGAAGTGTACACGGACGCCGATGTTCTGGTTCATAAACAGTGGTTTACCACAGCACAGGCAGGTTGTGATATGGACTTGAGTTGTCAAGTGTCACCTACCGCGTTAGGAAGCCTTGCCCAAGGGAACTACAAGTGGTGGGTTGAAGACTATGGTAGTGGCACCTACGGGTTTGGTCCCTACACTACCTTCACAAGTTTTGCTCTGAGTGGAGATTGTTACATATTAACAATGAATGTGGTTGGCAGCGGTTCAGTTCCGCCGCCTGCCCAGACCTGTAGCGGCGGCTATACAGCTGGTACGGTAATCCAACTCACAGCTCTACCAAGCACAGGCTTCGCCTTTGGAGGCTGGAGTGGGGATGCGAGTGGAACGACCAACCCCGTCAGCATCACGATGAACGGTAACAAGAATGTAACTGCCACTTTCCGCGGTGAGATACTGATCGCACCCAATGGCTCGTTGACCAGTTGGAATAACACTTTCAGTTGGACTGGCCACAGCGCTAGCGCTGCAACCCACTATTTTTTGCAAGTGCAGAAAGCGGATAACACGGTCCTGTTGAACAAATGGTATACAGCGGCACAGGCAGGCTGTGATACAGATACCAGTTGTGATGTCATACCATCTGAATTGGCAAGCTTGGGCGCTGGGAATTACAAGTGGCATGTGCGCGATTATGGCGCTTATGGCTATGGTCCCTACTCTCCCTACATGACCTTTGACCTTAGCATCGCCTGTTACACGCTGGCAACGAGTGTGGTCGGAAGCGGCTCTGTTCTGGTACCTGCCCAGACCTGTAGCGGCGGCTATACAGCTGGTACGGTAATCCAACTCGATGAACGGTAACAAGAATGTAACTGCCACCTTCCGCGGTGAGATACTGATCGCGCCCAATGGCTCGTTGACCAGTTGGAATAACACTTTCAGTTGGACCGGCCACAGCGCTGCAACCCACTATTTTTTGCAAGTGCAGACGGCAGGCGGGACCATACTGTTCAGCAGATGGTACACTGCGATTGAAGCGGGCTGCAACGTGGATACAAGTTGTGAGGTCATACCTTCGGCTTTGGCAGGTTTGGGAACGGGAGATTACAGATGGTGGGTGCGTGACCATGGTCCCTATGGCTATGGTCCCTATTCACCATTCATGTATTTTTCTTTGAATCTCCCATAAGACCAGGCAAACAAAGTTCCTTAAATTCATCTGATTTAATGGTGATTTCTGCAGGCGATATTGATCGGTATCGCCTGCAGGAACGGTTGTTTTAGAGATACCGCCATAACTGATGTTACGCATTTTGTCAGTACCGCAATGCGCTTCACAGTGTTGCCCTGTAAAAACAGGATGGAATCCCGGTACAGCGCAAGATAAGTTGTTCATTCAAATTCATGGACACACTTGCAGGGCTATTCTGAATTTGTTTGACCGAATTATATGTAAAAGCGACAATTTCACAGAGATGAGGGCATCGAATCTTGAAAAGTTGTAAGGGGATTTTGTAATTACAGCATAATACCTGGCAATAGAAGATTCGGACACCTTCTCCCTGGATACATTAATTTGTTTTCCGGTGCATGAGCACGATCGTGTCGGGTGGGCGGAGCTTTGCTCCGGCCGGATCCATCCATGGCGACAGACTCGATGGTGTCACTCGAATCCAAGGCACTGCTTATATTGTTTGCATAAGGTTCATAAAAGAATATGATCAAGGAGACAGGAATCCCATTGGATGAAGAAAATTGGTCAATGATTATCGGACCCCAGCGCAATTGGTTTGATCTACGCCTGGGGGAACTGTGGCGCTATCGTGACCTGGTAATGCTGTTCGTGCAGCGCGATTTTATATCTGTCTATAAGCAGACCATTCTGGGGCCAGTGTGGTATTTGATCCAGCCGCTGTTGACAACGATCACGTTCACGGTGATCTTTGGCAATATTGCCAGCCTGCCCACGGACGGTTTGCCACAGTTTCTGTTCTACATGTCTGGGACGGTGGTATGGGCGTATTTTGCCGATTGCCTGAACAAGACGTCAAATACGTTCGTGCAGAACGCCAGCCTGTTCGGCAAGGTGTATTTTCCCCGCCTGGCAATGCCGGTTTCGATCCTGATTTCGAACCTGATCACGTTTGCCATTCAACTGGGATTGTTCGCGGCGTTCGTCATATTCTTTATGCTAACCGGATCGAGCGTTCAACCCAATCTGTGGCTGTTCCTGGTGCCTTTGCTAGTGTTGATGATGGCGGGGCTGGGACTCGGCTTCGGCATTATTGTTTCCTCGCTGACCACCAAGTACCGCGACCTGCGTTTTCTGGTGACCTTTGGCGTTCAATTGATGATGTATGCCACGCCTGTGATCTACCCGGTGTCATCCATACCGGAACGTTTCAGGTGGATCATTCTGGCAAACCCGATGACGCCCATAGTTGAGGCGTTCCGGTTTGCGTTTCTGGGCGCAGGCACAGTGGACGCGGGACATTTGCTTTATAGTTTGGGCTTTATGCTCGTGGCGGTTTTCCTCGGGATGTTGATCTTTAATCGCGTTGAACAGACCTTCATGGACACAGTATGACAATAGTGATTTCCGGTGAAAACCTTTCCAAGGTCTACCGCCTGGGGCAGATCGGTACTGGAACATTCGCGAACGACCTGAAAGTCTGGTGGGCGAGGATACGCGGGGAGTCCAACCCCCTGCTCAAGATCGGTGAGGCGGACCACGGCAATCGCGAAGGCGGGGAGGTCTGGGCGCTGAAGGATGTCAGTTTTCAGGTTCAACAAGGCGAGGTGCTGGGGATCATCGGGCGCAACGGCGCCGGCAAGAGCACCCTGCTCAAGGTCCTCTCGCGCATAACCGCCCCCACCAGCGGACAGGTCAGGGTGAAGGGACGCATCGCCAGCCTGCTGGAGGTGGGAACCGGCTTTCATCCTGAATTGACCGGGCGCGAGAACACCTACCTGAACGGCGCCATTTTAGGCATGAAACGCGAGGAGATCACCCGCAAGTTCGGTGAGATCGTGGACTTTGCCGGTGTGGAGAAGTTCATAGATACGCCCGTCAAACGTTATTCCAGCGGCATGTACGTGCGCCTGGCATTCGCCGTGGCGGCGCACCTTGAGCCGGAAATTCTCGTGGTGGACGAGGTGCTGGCGGTGGGGGATGTTGTATTCCAAAAAAAATGTCTGGGAAAGATGGGTGATGTTGCCAGGGAGGGCAGAACAGTATTGTTTGTCAGCCATAATATGGGCGCTATCAGCAATCTGTGTCATTCCAGTATGTGTCTGGATGGCGGGCGGATTGTGGATCTTGGGGATACTGAATCGGTCATTGCAGCTTATGTTGCGCGGTCGAGTGCCAATGTGCCGGATGATGGCTATTCGGACTTGCAGGAAAAACAACGCCCATCAGCGCTCAAAGATAGGCACGCTCAGTTCACGTTTGTAAGGCTTACAAATATCCAGGACCATCAGCTGAGTACATTCCTTGAAGGCGAGCCTATTACAATTGAGGTTGGTTTCTCCCTTGAAAGACCGGTCTCTCATCTTCAATTGGGCTGTGGGATTGCCACTCCGGATGTCTATGGGGAATTATTCACCATACCCTCTCCTGAATATCAGGAGCAATTTGAGCCGGGCGTTTACTCAACGAAGGTTCGGATCGATCCGAATTACCTGCGGGATGGAACATACAGAGTCACCCTTAAGTTGTTTGCCGATGGCATCAGGCAGGATACCATTGCGGATACCATCCAATTTTCGGTCATCAAGCGCCTGTCGGCGGACGACTCGAATGCGTATTCCCGCTCGTGGATTTTTGGACGCTTTCGCTTCGATTACAACTGGAGCGAAATTCGTACCGAAGAGTCGAAAATACTGAATTGAGCGTATGACCGCACTGGAACGAAACACCATCCTCGCTGATTTGCGAAAATCACAAACCGTAGCACTGGGGAATTGTCCGGTCTGTGGAGGGGGAATATGGGAGTATTTTGGCGGCAGGCTTCACTTTGATATACGGGTGGAATACTGGATCTGCAAAAATTGCGCTCTGGTCGCACAATCGCCCAGGTTGGAAGAGGAATACCTATCGCAATTTTATGCCCGGTTCTATCGATTTCTCTATGAAGGAGAAAGTCAAACGACCGAGGCGGAGTTCGAGTTTCAAATAAAACGGGGCAGGAATCTACTGTCCATCTTCCTTGAACTATCAGGCGAAAAGTCATTGGGAAACTTGTTGGATTTTGGCTCTTCAGCGGGTGGACTGTTGCAAGCGGCTGTCAAGGAAATGGGCGCATCATCCGCGGTTGGGATTGAATTGGATCACGATTACAAACAGTTTTCCCAGGATATGGGTTTTACTGTATTTGAAAATCTATTTAACCTATACAAAGCGGGAAAACCATCATTTGATGTGATTACCATGTCTCATGTATTGGAGCATGTGTCCGATTTCCGGAAACTATTACAGGATGTTCATGCTCTGTTGCGGCAGGATGGTTATTTGTGCATTGAGGTTCCACATACCAGCGGCGGAGCCTGTTTCGAGATCACCCATCTTTGGGGGTTCAACGAAACATCCCTTGAGAGGCTGTTGAGAAGTGCGGGATTTCAGATTCTTGGCATGAGGACTCATGGTTATCCAAGAGCACCGGAAAAGGACAATTTGTACCTTGTTGTTGTCGCGCAGAAACACATTCCGCTTAAGAGTCAATCCATGCGCCATTCATCGCCTTTTCGTGAAAGAATGAGACGATATCTTTCAAATCGCCCTGCTGTATCGTATTGGGAATATCAAAGATATTTGATGCGTAATACCATAAAACAAATCCTTGGCTTGAGTAAGGGAAAGCTGGTCGCCCATTCCTGGATGCCATCAAAATTAAGAAGGATGGATTGACAGTTTATCCCCGTGTCCCTGTCGGTGTCGAATCTCATAAGCGCGAGTCTGCATTTTCCATGGAATTTTCACCATATAAGGCATTAACGAATAGTCTGCGATTGATAACAGACCCAGTGTATCGCAGCCAGCAGTACGAATTGAAACGCGACCTGCAGATCACCCGCCGCCAGGTGGCGGATTGGGCATGGCAGGGCAGCGAATTCTCCGATCCGGACCGGCGTTTTGCCATCCTGAGTTTCACCAACCTGCCCATGCATGCCAAGTTCCATTGCCTGGTTGCCAAGGGCATGCAATTGCAGGGCTTCACTCCTGTCATCTTCACCCGTTCGGGCAATCGTTTTGCCCATTCGTATTACGGCTTGTTCGGGCTTGCGCACCTCGAGATGTGGGACGAGTGGGAGAAAAGGTTCGGGCTGGCTGAGGAGCAACTGGAGGCGGAGGTGGAGGCGTTACTGCCGCGGGCGGTCACGGTCGCTTCGGCGAAGAGCGTGGTCTTCCACGGCGTGCACGTTGGCGAACACGCGCTTTCGATGACCTGCCGCAAGCGTATCGAAGGACGTTTGAATTTGCAGGATGCCGAAACCTTCGCCCTGTTCCGTTCGCAGTTGAGGTCGGCTGTGCAAAGCGTGGTCACAGCCGAAAAATACCTGGACCAGAACCCCCTGGAAAAGATGCTGGTGCGCGACGCCGGGTACATCCCCAGCGGGCCCATCTTTGAAACTGCCCTGAATCGCGGGGTGGACTGCGCCGTCCTGGAGTTCGGTCAGCGCCGCAGTACCTGGATCTTCAAGCGCTACACCCCCGAAACGCGCGGGCGGCATTATTTTTCGCTCTCCCCCGATACGTGGGAAAAGGTGAAGGGCGAACCCTGGGGGGACGAACAGGACGAGGCTTTGGAGCAGGAATTCGCGGCGCGTTACCGTCCGGACTCCCTGGATGACACGCGGCGCCTGCAATCGGGCAAACAGCTCCTGCCGCCGGATGAGGTGTACAGGCAGCTGGGACTGGACCCGCAGAAAAAGACTGCCGTCATCTTTTCGCAGGTCGCCTGGGACGCGGCTTTCTTCTTCGGCTCGGGTCTGTTCGAGGACTTCGAGGACTGGCTCTACCAGACCGTGCAATTCGTTTCATCCGAGCCCGGGTGCCGCCTGATGAACTGGATCGTCAAGGAGCATCCCTTCAACGTCTTCAAACTGCAGCGTGAAACGATCAAGACCTCCTCCGAGCGGCGCCTGCTCGAACCGCTCATGCCCCTGCCGGAGCACGTGCGCTTCATGCCCGCCGAGACCGGGATCAACACCCGTTCCCTGTTCCCGCTGGTGGACTGCGTGCTGACGGTCAACGGGACGGTGGGGATGGAGTTCCCCTGCTTTGGGATCCCGGCGGTGCTGGCTGGCACGGGTCGCTATAACGGCTATGGCTTTACCATCGAGCCGAAGACGCAGGCGGAATATTTCGAAACCCTGCGCAACCTGCACAAAGTGGAACGCTTGAATGCCGACATCCAACAATTGGCGCGCCGGCACTTTTATGCGCTCGTGATCGGGAAGCAGATCTCCTTCGAGGATGTTGCGCCCATGGAATTAAAAAGGCTTCACGAGGCGCAAAGCGACGTGCATGACAACATCGGCATTACAGCCCGTTCGCTGGACGACCTGCGCGCCTCGCCTTCTTTGAACCTGTTGTGCGGCTGGCTTGCGAAGTCACGGGAGGCAGACTTGATCCAACTGCCCGTTTTGAAACCTGCATGAAGTGCATCTTTTTGTTCGGCGATGCCCCGCTCTCAGCGAATTTTTCAGGCGCCGCCAGCCGTCATTTGGGGTCATTCCTGGCGTTGAAACGGCTGGGAGTCGAAGTCCACGTCTGGCGCTTTCTCTCGGAGAATACGCGCGAGAAGGTGCTGGCACATGAGACCGGGGAGTCTGCACACGGCAGGCAGTTCCGCAGGCAGGCGGATTCATGGACGGATGTCGTGTACCCATCAACGCCGCCGTATCGCACACGCCTCGAACTGTTGCAACGGGCGACGTTCCAACCGGTGAGGCTGGCTTTCCCCGAGACGGGGACCTTGCTTGCGGGGTTTGTGAATGCCCTGCAGGGATTGAAACCGGATTTCCTCTGGGCGGAGTCGGGGGCGGCGGGCGCCCTGGCGGCCTCACAGCCCTTCCCACTGCCCTATGTGTATGCCCAGACGGATTTTCATCACCGGATCTTCCAGCTCCGCCGTCAGGCAAGGTCGCGCAGACCGCTGTTGAGTGAACAAATTCATGAGTGGGCGGTGCGCAGGGGCGAGATGCGGATCATCCGCAAGGCAACCGTCATCACCACGGGGTCGCAGACCGAGGCGGATGAGTTGCGAAGGGCGGGGGGCAGGTACGTCCTTGTAATCCCCACCACGTATGAAGAGGTCGAACTGGACCGTTTGAAGCCGCAGGACGGGTCGCCTGCCCGCATCCTGCACCTGGGAGGTTTGCGCACCACCTCCAATTACCTTGGTTTGATGGCTTATCTGGATAAAGTGCAATCTCATTTCGAGGCTGGCGAATCATGTTTTCAACTTCACGTCATCGGTGATACGACCGGCGCCAAGCCTGAACTAATGGAACGTTTATTCGCCTGCAAGGCAGTCCTTCATGGGCATGTAGACGATTTGAGTTCCATCCTGCGCCCCTTTGATATTGCCATCATCCCCTACGAGCACGATACCGGCACGCGCACCAAACTGTCCCTGCTTTTCAACCATGCCCAGGTGGTGGTCGCCGCGCGGCCGGCGGTGGCCGGCTCGCCGGAGCTGGTGCCGGGCGGGAATTGCATCGTCCTGCCTGAACTGGAGGCCTTTGCGAAGACCCTGCCCGCGTTGGTCCAGGACCGGGAATTGCGCGAGCGTGTTGGCTGTGCGGCAAAAAAAACCTTCGAGAACGAATTTACCCTGGAGGCTCAATTACCCAGGTTTGGGAAAGTGCTCGAACACCTGGCTTGAGAACTTGATGACAGGCACACGCATCCGTTTGTTAATACCGGTCTCCCAGCATTTCACGGTCCGTTATCTTGTGCGGACGGGTATGCTGAAAATGCTGGCTAATTTCTCCCAGCCGGTCGTCGCGCTGACGTGGGAGGACCCCGCACTGCGCCGGGAGATCGAACTGCTGGGGGCGGAGGTGCACACCGTTCCGCAGTTCAAGTTTGGGAACGACTTCGAACACGTCCGGGCGCGCATCAACCACTGGCATCGCCGTTACCGAAAGACCGTCACGACTCGCATTGACCGCCGGCGGAACGCCCTGTTCATGAGCCGGCGTTCACTGCTGGTGAACAGGTTTCGGGAAGCCCTGATGACCCTCGAGAGCGCCCTGCCTCAAGGTGTGGAACGCCTGCTTGCAAAGGACGAGGAACTTTTCTGGCGCGATACGAACGTTGACGAATTTAAATGCCTGTTCGAGAACGCCCGGCCGGATGCTGTTTTTTCCGTTACGCCGTTCATTTACCAGGATGAACCTTTGTTGCGGTTGGGCAGAAAAGCGTGTATTCCATTGTTCACTGCCATTCTATCCTTTGATAACATCACCGCCCGCACATGGCTTCCGGTCACGTTCCAGCACTACATGGTTTGGAATCGATACAATGCACAGGAACTTCTGCGTTCTTATCCAGCCGTCAAAGCGGAGGATGTTTCCGTGACGGGCCCGCCGCAGTTCGATTTTTATTGGGATGAAAGTTATATCTGGGACGAAGGCGCCTGGCGCAGAGAACTGGGCCTGCCGACGGATGCCCCGGTCATTTTTTGGGGATCGGGGTATGTGAAGATCGTGCCTAATGAGACGTCCCTATTATTGGACCTGGATCAGGCAATCGAAAACGGTCAGATTCCCGATAAGCCTGTGATCCTGTTTCGCAGGCATCCGGTGGACATCGAGAGCCGGTGGACCCCCGTCCTAAAGCAATGCAAACATGTGGTCGTGGACAGGCCGTGGCAGGCGCGCGAGACCGATGGCAAAACGGACATCTCCCGCCGGGACATCGAGAGACTGGTCTCGACGCTGCATCACAGCCATGTGCATGTCAATGTCTCCTCCACATTGACCGTGGACGGCGCTATTTTCGATAAGCCGCAGGTTGGTCCTGCCTACGACCCGGAAGGGCGACCGCAGTACGACCAGGTCCTGAAGGAACTGTACCTGCGCGAACATTACCTGCCGATCACGAATTCGGGCGGGCTGGCGTTGGCGGGCAACACCGGCGAATTCATTGAGGCGGTGTGTTCAGCATTGCGGGAGCCGGGACGGCTGGCTGTGGGCAGGCAAAAACTCGTAGAAGAGATCTGCACATTCGACGATGGAAAATCTACGGAGCGCGGTGTAAATGTATTGAAGAGTCGGCTTGGTAAGTCCCAATTTTTTGTAATGGTAAGCTAAGTTTTTAGGCCCATGTAATATCCTTTTTAATTACTTTGGCAGGAACACCGCCGACTAATGAATTTTCCGGTACATCTCTGGTAACAACTGCTCCTGCAGCAATCACTGATCCATGTCCAATATGTACTCCTTTCAGTATGGTTGCATTTAGACCAATCCATACATTGTCTTCAACAACTATAGGCGCACTAATGGGTGTCTTTCGGTCAATTGAGTGATTGTCGCTGTCACGAAACGTTACTCCCTTGGAAATTGCAACGTTATTTCCAAAGAAAATTCTATTAAAACAATCGATTGTTACGTGATTGTTGATGTAGCCAGTTCCAAGTACGAGGGTGGCATTTTCGTTAATTGTCACGTGAAACCCGGTGTATAAACTGAATTCACCATTCACGATCAATTGTGCGCCATTTGAAAGTTTAATCTCTGAAGGCAAGTATCTAAGCCCGTTCCATTTTCGTCCCAGCCTCAAGAAGCCGTTGCCTGTTACAGACGAGGATCGATCCATGCTCACATGCACATTGGGGAATACAGCCAGGCAGGTGCTTCTCTCGCGAAGCCCCAAAATGACCGTTGGTATGATGTTACACCGGCTTGAGATAATATTTTTCAGGTAACCCAGGGCCTTTTTCATACTTGGCACCGCCTTTTCTCTGTTGTTGGAACTTGGAATATTTGATGGGACGATAATGGACGAGAAAAAGTATATCGTAGATTTCAGTAGAGTTTAAATGATAAGTATTGGTAAAAAAAATAGATTCCGGGTTAGCCTGGAACAGACAATTGATATTTGGCGCATGTCACGCAGTGAGCGTCTAAACTACTTAACGCAATGTCGGAGAGCAGGTCGTTTGTCAGAATGGTTTCAGGCTTCCGTATATCCTTTCCGCTATCTGGCATATCGCTGGTACCGGGATATTGTGTCGCCAAAACGGGTAAGATATAAGCTTCCCCTGAACATGCCTAATGGGGTATCGCTTGCAAGTGAGATTCACAACTTGTTTGCAGGTCATGGTAGCTATCCACCCAGGTTGGTTGAAGAAACAGGATTATTTGCCGAAGTCGAACAACAGATGGTGGGGGTATTCCGGTTGGCAGGCGGCGCTTATTTCGATATGAGAAAGTCCTTAAGCGATGTACAAGATATTGAGCACCTACATGCATATCACCGCCTATATTGGGCAGTTCGCTATGCCCGTGCGGTTTTCCGTGGACATGCAGGATCTCTTGATGCTTTGAAGAGAGACCTGTCCGCCTGGATGTCGCAGGCATGGGAAGGCGATGTTGCGGTGGCAGCCCCGTACACTACATCGGAGCGTATTGCATCGTTGTGTGAGGTTTTGCTCTGGCTTAAGCAGGCAGGCTTGCCTGAGTTTGATGATATGGTTATATCTGTCAAACAACGCATATATCTGGACGTGCTCCATTTGCATGAGAATCTCGAGATCCGTGAGGATTTCAATAATCACATTCTGAACAATGCCCGCGCCTTGTATATTGCGAGCCGAATGTTAGGTGATGCGCCGCAGGCAGGAGATTGGGAAAGGCAGGCTTTTGAATTATGGGAGAAATATTTTCCTCTGCTGATTCTCGAAGATGGAAGTTTCGCTGAACAGACCAGTTTTTATCACGTGCAAATGTGCCGCACGGCTTTGGAGTATGTGCTAGCTGCACGGCAAAGCGGACAGGAGATCGCGCCGGAACTCTTTCAACGCATCTGCAAGATGTTCTTGCAAGCCGATGACCTGATACGCTCCGATGGTTCGTTGATCCGCTCCGGGAACACCTCCCCGGATCATCTTGTGGAAGATTTTTGGGGTCTGCTCCCGGCTTGTTATGCCCACGGCCTTCTGCCGCGCCCGCCTCGTCACAATGCCATTACTTTATTGACGTTGTATTATTCAAAGGCGGTCGAAGGTCCGCAAATTGAAAAAAGGGGTAAAGATATCGTTTTATATCCTCAGGGTGGTTGGGCGTTTGTTACCGACACAAATCTGGACATGGATTTGGCAGTACATGGCGATCCAAGAAGGGAAACGCATCATTCAGGGGATGCCGGCCGCGGTACTTTCGAATTATGGTGGAAAAATGTGGTTCTCATAAGAGAACCGGGTAATCCCACTTATACCTTGAAAGCCCGGCATTGGTACCTCAATGGCGCCGGGCAGAACGTTTCATCCCTTAATGACATACCGCCCGGGATCAGTTCTGAATACCAGCCTTACCTGCCATTATGGTATTTTGCGCGCCAGAATGGGGAATGGAAACAACTGGGCGGGCGGGGCGTGAAGTACAGCTCTCGTGGATTGAGCCGTTTGGATTCATCAATCGTCTTGACTCGTACCTGGTTTTGGCGGGCTGAGACAAGACTGGTGATGGAGGAAAGCATCACCGGGAACGGCAAGTACCGCTTCACTTCCAACCTGCACCTGGGGGATGCTCCCTGGAGGCAGGAAGACGCATCCACCTTCATTTGTCCGGTCGGAGACTCGCAGGTTTCGATGAAACTCTTCCTTCCCCAAAATATCAAAATTGAAGTGATGCCCTCGAAATATGCGCCGGAATATGGGGTCGAAAAAGACGGGCGCACTTTACTGCTTTTTGGAAAAGTGAAACTGCCGTTTACATGGTCTGTCGAGTGGGAGTTTTGTCCATGACCTCTCCCGAAGTGACGATATTGACCGCGGCTCGTAACGCAGGACAGTTCGTCGGGGAAACGATCGCGAACATGCAAGCCCAGACCTTTCGTGATTGGGAATATATCATCGTGGACGACGCCTCGGAGGATGATACGACAGAGGTTGTTGAAAGGTTTATCAAGCAGGATGGGCGAATCCGCTTGTTGCGGCGGAGCCAGCCCGGAGGTCCGTTTGCCGCGGCGAATACCGGCTTGCACGAAGCGCGGGGCAGGTATATCGTCCGTATAGACGCAGATGACCTGTCGCCTGTCCGTCGTATCGAGCGCCAACTTGGATTTTTGAGATCCCATCCCCAGTTTCGATCCTGTATCACACCCTGGCGATCTTTCGATGAGCGAGGCGTGCTTCGCGGGGGTCAGCAAAAATTGCCCCTGACCTCCGATGGACTCAAGTGGTATCTCGTCCTGCGCAGTTTCGCTTCGCATAGTTCCTTTACCGTAGAACGGGACGCGTTATTGGATGTGGGTGGATACCGTGAATTGCCCGCGGCACAGGATTATAGAATGATATGCCGACTCTCGCGCCTTGGCTGGTTGGGAGTGATACCTGATGTATTATCTTTTGTCAGAAGGCATGAAAGCCGCATTTCTCGTACATTTGGCAATATTCAGGAACAATTGGGCATTGATGTTCTTGTTGAGCATTTGGAGGAACTTACCGGGCAGGTTTGGCAAAAAGAGGAGATCAATGCCCTTTGGATGGCGGGACAAGCACGGCAGATGCCCGTTCATGAAGGAGTGCTTTTTATGGAACGCTGGGGGGCACTATGGAAAGACCGGGAAGACCTAAACAGGCGCGAGAAGGATGAACTCTGGTTCCTGTTCCATTATCATAAATGGAGATTCCTGCACTCGAACCTGAGGTCACAACCCCTTTCTGTGCTGAGAGAAATGGCCCGGAGTTTATCTGGCAGGTCCTGGCAAAACACCGCGGCAGGCTGGGATTATTCCCTTTCCATGCTGGCTGGGAGGCACAATTACGGAAAAGACAAACTTGAAGATCTGCTTTATTTGCTCTGAGTATCCTCCCGGAAAATATGGCGGCATCGGCATATTGGTCCAGACGCTGGCGCGTTCTCTGGTTCATAGGGGCCACGAGGTGAACGTGATCGGTATCTATGCCCACGATTACCCTGCGCCGGATTTCGAAGTGGACATGGGTGTAAGGGTTTGGCGTATGCGTGAGCCGCGTTTACGTTATTTCGGTTGGATACTGGGACGCTGGCGGTTGTTTCGTGTGATCTCGCAATTGGCAAGAGATGGAGAGATTGAACTGGTGGATGTGCCAGATTATCAGGGTTGGGCGGCAGGTTGGGCTTCACTGCCCGTGCCCGTAATTGTTCATTTACATGGATCGGCTTCTCACAATGCCAGGGAGCAGGAACGACCCTTGCAACGCCTCTCTTTCTGGATCGAAAACTGGTCCATGCGTCGAGCCGATTTTTACCGCTCTGTAAGTTTGTGCCTTGCTAGAAAAACAGCAGAATTGTTTTCCCTGATGGATAAGGATATACAGGTCATCTATAATCCAGTTGAAGTTCGTTCATATTCGCCTTCATCAAAGCGGGTGCTGGGTAAAGTGGTGTTTGCCGGCACCTTGAACCGCAATAAGGGTGTCATTCAGTTGATCTCTGTCTGGCCCAAGGTAAAAGAAGCCTGTACAAATGCTGAACTTCATATCTTTGGCAAGGATTGGCGTATGGAAGAAGGGCGTTTCATGCAGGAATATTTGAACTCAGAATTTCAACATGTGATTAAGCAGGGAGTGACCTTTCATGGTTTCGTCACGCGAGAGACTGTTCTTAATGCTCTCATAACAGCCAATGTTGCTGTTTTCCCGTCGTTGGTGGAAGGATTTGCCTTGGCACCAATGGATGCCATGTCGGTCGGCTGTCCGGTGATCTTTACCGAACGTGCCAGCGGACCTGAATTGATCGAACATGGCAAGGATGGCATCCTGATAGACCCGGAAAATATCGAGTCAATAGCCGACGCGGTCATACGAGTATTGAAAGATGAACGATTGGCAGCGCAACTCGGCCGGGCTGGCTGGGAGAAGATCAATGGGAAATTTTCACAGGAGATCATAATGTCCCAGAACGAAAAGTTTTTTATGGATTGTATCAATCGCTTTCATACTGAAAGAAGATGATGCCTGACAGCCTTTCGATAAGCATTTGCATTGCCACCCATGAGCGGAGCCGCCTGCTTGTCTCGACGTTGGATGCCATTGCCAAACAGGTGCGACTGCCGGATGAAATTGTTGTAAGTGACTCGTCTCAGACCGACCAGACACGACAGGTTGTGATTGCCTTTCAGGAAATGAATCCATACTTGCAGTTGAAATATGTGCCGTCCGAATGCAGGGCATTGCCCTGGCATCGTTGGAACGGTTTTCAACACAGCACCGGGCAAATCGTGTTTTTTATGGACGATGACATAATCCTCATGCCGGAGGCCTTGCAGATGCTGGAACGTGCTTATCAAAACCTGTTTACCCAACAGGACAGACAAGCAATTGGTGGTGTTGGTTTTTATTTAATTTTGGATGATGGTAGTGAGAAACTGCGAAGCCGCACTTCCTTTGAAGAAAGATGGCTGGGGATCGCCACCCTGCCTTCCGCCTCGATCACAAGTGGCGGATTGGGAGTGCCTGCGAAAAGCATGCCTAGTGGCATCTTGGTCGAGGTGGGGCGCCTTTCCGGAGGATGTATGTCTTACCGGCGCGAAGTTCTCGAGAAAATTGGGTTGTTGGACGGTTTGGTTGACTTATTTGTCCGTCGAATTGGTCCGAGCGAGGATGCGGTGTTAAGTCATTATGCCAGACAAGAGGGAAAGTTATTCATGGTCACACATTCACTTGCGATTCACCCGAGCGGTGATAATGCTGTTCATACTGTGGATGCAGGGAACGGTTGGTATAAGGGGATGACAGAGACTTGGGGCCGTGCTCATACCATGCGCTGGATGTCCAGTGATGCGAAGGCATATCGGCGTCAATGGCTTCGTGTTTCCACGTTGGAGATCCTGAGAGCTGTCTGGTGGGGAATCCTGAGAAAGCCGTTCTCAGGGGGGAGCTGGTCCCGTCTGGCAGGCGGCTTGTACGGCTTCCTCCTGGCGATCTGGAAGTGGAAGGCAATCCCGCCCTCGGCAAGATCTTCATGAGAAAACTTGCACAGGTCTTTTCCCATAATATGATCCGGGTTGGCTGGGTCCTGCTGGCGCTCTTGCTCTTTTTTGCAGGGGGCTATTACATTGTCAGTATCGAAACAGAGGATGCGGTCCGCGTCCTTCAACTGGCCGGGTTCGTCCTGCTGGCGTTGTTGATCCTGCGGCATCCCTATTGGGGCATCGTCATGATCATTGCCAGCCTGCCAATGCTGGATATCCTGCCGTCCATCCCCTTCGGCTCCTCGGTGGTGTCTCTGCTGGGCGGCGTGACCCTCGGGGCGTTTTTCGTGCCGCGCCTGTTGCGCCGGGGCGGGGATATCCGTTGGGGGGTAGGCCTGGTGTGGGGAGCCTTGTTCATCTTTTGGATCATCGCCAGCCACCCCTCCGCGGCGTTGCTGCCGGGCAGTGATGATCGCACTTGGGCTTTTACCTTCGTTCAACTCTGGCTGCTTGCCTGGCTGGCTGCCCAGCTCCTCGATACGCCGGACAAGCACCGTCATCTGATCTGGGTCTTTTCCATCGCGGTGCTGGTCTCTGCCGTGTATGCCCTCACGCAGGGGCAGATCGGCGAAAGCCTGCGCGAATCGGAACGCGCGGCCGGGCTGGCGGGCGGGTCGAACACGGCGGCGCGCTATTTCGTGGTGGGCATGGTCTTCCTCAATTATCTTCGTATAACAACCCCAAAGCCCTTTCTGCGTCTATCGCTCCTGTTGGGCTTCGGAATACTCTTGTTCGCCACGTTATATACCGTCTCCCGTACCGGCTTGCTCCTGCTGATTGCCGCCTTTGGGCTGTTCCTGGTCCAACGCCAGGGCGGGCGCAGGCAGATCCAGGCGTTCCTCCTGCTGCTCGCGGCTTTCATGCTGGTCTGGTTCTTCGCCGATAACATCCTGCTCATCATGGGCACGGTCTTCACGTCGGTGCGCGAAGGCAGTGATACGGTCGGTTTGCGCTACAACCTGTGGACGGCGGGCTGGCGCATGTGGCTCGATCATCCCCTGCAGGGGGTGGGGATCGGTCAATACGTGGAGCGGCTGGCCTCCTACGGGAGCGACCTGTTGCCTGTGCACCGCCTCCGCCTGGGCGCCCACAACATGTACATCCAGGTGCTGTCCGAGACCGGGCTGGTGGGGATCATCCTGTTTGTCGCCATGTTCCTTGCCTCCCTGCGTGAACTATGGCGGCTGGGGCGCTCCGGTCAGGTTGCAACCGCCTCGCTGGCGCAGACCTGGCTGGCGGTGCTCATCCTCATGTTGTTGGGTGGTTTGACCAAGCATGACCATTACGACAAGTTGATATGGATCGCCGTCGGATTGAGCGTAGGTCGCTTTGGGAGACTGGCCAGGCCGGATGAAGGGCAGTAGTCGTATAAAGATCGCCTACGTGATCGGGCAGCTGGCAGTCGGCGGCACCGAGACACAGTTGCTTGCGCTTTTGCAACACATGAACCTGCGGCGATTCAACCCCTTCGTGATCTGTCTGTCCGGTCACCGGGTGGAATTGCAGGGTCAATTCCACCGCCTCGATGTACCGCTCCACATCCTTGAACGGGAGGGAAGGGGGCGCATGTATACCTTGTGGAATGTATATTCGTTATTGCGGAAGATCTCACCTGACGTGATCCATTCCTTTTCCTTTGCCAGCCGGGCAGCCATCCCAGCCGCCAGGCTCCTGGGAAGGTCAAAAGTGGTCGTTTCATTCAGAACCGACCCCGCGCGCTGGGTGACATGGTTTGACCGGCTCCTCATCAATTCCGCCGACCTGATCCTAGAAAATTCACACACAGCCGCGCAGGCATATCGAAGCCTGAACGGAAAAAGCCAGGTTCCCCCGATTCGGTTGGTTCATAACGGCTTGGATGTTATGGATCTTGATCAAAAGATGCAAAAAGAAATTCCATTTCCAGGGTCTGGCAGGCAGAAAAACACGAACAAGGTGATCTGTGCGGTTTCCTCATTGCGCCCTGTAAAGCACCTGTCGCTCCTGTTGCGGGCTTTTGCCTGGATTAAGGGGCGGCACCCGGACGCCTGTTTGTGGATTGTCGGGGATGGGGATGAAAGGATGAATCTGGAGAGACTGGCATTGGATCTTGGACTGGGCGGTTCGGTCACATTTTGGGGAAGACATGATGATGTGCCTGCCATCCTAGGCAGGGCGACGCTGGGCGTGCTTTCCTCCGAACACGAGGGGACCTCCAATGCCCTGCTCGAATACATGGCGGCGGGTTTGCCGGTGGTGGCAACGGATGTCGGCGGCAATCGAGAAGTCATCCTGCCCGGGGAAACCGGCCTTTTGGTCCCGTTCGGCGACTCTCGCACATTTGCCGACGCCATGTCGTCAATTCTAGCGGATCCTGCCATGGCACGCCGCTTCGGTGAGGCTGGTCGCCGCCGCGTGGAGGAGTGGTTCACTATGGAACGAATGGTTCGTGAAACAGAAACAGCATACGATGAACTCCTGGAAATGCGGGACGATTGAAATGCGTGTCCTGATGATCACCAGCGAATGGCCCACGTCGGAGCGCCCGCATGCCGTTCCGTTCATCGTCCGCCAGGTTGAGAATCTGAGGGCAGCAGACGTCGAAGTTGATGTTTTTCCTTTTAGAGGGAATAAGCAGATATTCAATTATCTTCAAGCGCGAAATGAAGTTAGAAGATTAATCCACCAGCGCGATTTTGATGTGATCCATGCACAGTGGGGCCAAAGCGCATTGTTGGCGCTGCCAAAAACCAAGCCGCTGGTTGTCACCTTTCGCGGCGACGATGTACATGGCATTGTTGGCAAAAAGAACCACCAGACACTTACAGGTCTTGTTTTGACGATGATTAGCCGGTATATGGCTCATATTGCCGACGAGCGCATTGTGGTCGCCAGAGATTTAGCCTTCAAATTGGGCATAAATGATTATCACGTTATTCCCTCCGGGATTGATCTGGAGAAGTTTCATCCTGTTGAAAAAAGGCAAGCCAGACATATCTTGAGTCTGCCTGAGGGAGAATTAGTGCTGTTTGCCGGTGATAAATCCAATCCTAGAAAGCGATTTTCACTGATCGAGCAGGCTGTGAATTTGGCGAAGAACGAGATTCCCAACCTGGATCTAGTAGCAGCCGACCAGGTTCCCCACGAGATAATTCCCCTGTACATGAGCGCCTGTGATGTGCTGCTTCTTGCTTCGGTCCATGAAGGCTCTCCAAACGTGGTCAAGGAAGCGCTGGCATGCAACCTGCCTGTGGTTTCGACGGATGTTGGCGATGTACGTGAACGAATCGATTCCATTGAAGGATGTGTCATTTGTGATGACGATAAGCCTGAAACCCTGGCGGCTGGTATTCTGTTTGTGTTAAGTCACAAAAAAAGAGTGGACGGCAGAAAAACAGTGATTGAGCTCGATGAAATTGCACTGACGCAAAAGTTGATCTCAGTGTACAAAAAAGCTCTTGGAGAAGTTTGATTTGCCCCCCCTAAATGTTTCCATTCTCATGCCTGTCCGCAACGAAGCCGGTTTCATCCAGCGCAGTTTGGGAGCGGTGCTGGCGCAGAATTATCCTGCTGAATGTATGGAAATTCTCGTGGCAGACGGCATGTCCACGGACGGCACGCGTGCGATTGTGGAACAGTTGGCAAAAAAGTATCCAAATGTATCATTGAAAATTCTGGATAATCCCGGCAAAATTGTTTCGACAGGGTTGAATATTGCCCTGCGGCACGCGCGCGGCGGGATCATCATTCGTGTGGATGGGCATACCATCATAGCGCCCGATTATGTGCGTCAATGCGTGGAAACCCTTCGGCGCACGAATGCGGATAATGTCGGCGGGAGGATGAACGCCATCGGGAATACTCCATTCGGCAAGGCGATTGCATTGGGAACCAGTGCACCCTTTGGAATAGGCGGCGGACGTTTCCATTATTCCGACAGGGAGGAATGGGTGGATACCGTCTACATGGGAGCATGGTCCCGCAGGGTGTTTGAAAGGATCGGGTTGTTCGACGAGGAATTGGTCCGCGACCAGGATGATGAAATCAATTACCGTTTACGAAAACATGGGGGGCGCATCCTGCTCTCCCCGGCAATCCGTTCACAGTACGCTGTCCGGAGCGCTCCATCCTCTGTCTGTCGCCAATACTACCAATACGGGTTTTACAAAGTACGCGTTCTGCAAAAACATCCCCTGCAAATGCGCCCGCGCCAGTTTGCGCCCTTGTTGCTGGTGACTGCCTTTCTTGCCGGTCCGTCCCTGGCTTTCTTTTTCTCGTGGGGACTTTGGTTATTGGTTTTTGTGGCGGGTTCCTACCTTCTGGCAAACCTGGTCGCATCCATCCTGGTCGCACAAAGACATGGATGGCAGTATCTATCGAAACTTCCTTTGGTCTTTTCGATACTCCATTTCAGTTACGGGCTTGGTTTTTTGGCTGGATTGATTAAGTTTGCCAACCGTTGGAAAGATCGTATCCCACAAGGACTCATCCATCATGCAAAACGACCGCGTCACCCTGCGCTCTCCGTTTCCCGTTCCCGGGCTGGGCGCCTCGATTCGAGCCTGGGCTTCGGACCTGCTCAAACGCCTCCTGGACATCGCCTTCTCGCTTTTGGGCTTGACGCTTCTCGCCCCGCTGTTCCTCGCGCTGGCGATCCTGATCAAGCGCGAATCGCCCGGTCCCGTTTTCTATCGCGGTCCGCGCATGGGGAGGGGCGGGCGCGTCTTCCAGATCATCAAGTTTCGCACCATGCGCGAAGAGCCAGCCAGTTACGCCGGTCCCTGCATCACCGGGCGGAACGATCCCCGCATCACGCCGCTGGGAGGCTGGCTGCGCGACACCAAACTCAACGAACTGCCCCAGTTGTGGAACGTGCTGCTCGGCGAGATGAGCCTCGTCGGTCCGCGCCCCGAAGCGACCGAGATCGCAAAGACCTGGTCGCGAGCCGCGCAGCGCGAGATCCTCTCCGTGCGGCCGGGCATCACCAGTCCCGCCAGCATCGTATATCGGGACGAGGAAAAATGCCTCGACCCGACCCGCCTGATGGACGATTACGCGGAGAACATCCTGCCCGACAAACTCCGCCTCGACCAGCTCTACGTCCGCCACCATAACTTCTTCACCGACCTCGACACCCTGTTCTGGACGATGGTCGTCCTCATCCCGCGTCTCGGCGACAAACGCATCTCCGAAAAATGGCTCTTCCGCGGACCGATCACACGCGTCACGCGCCGCTACCTGAACTGGTTCATCGTGGATTTCTTTATCGCCCTCCTGTGCATCAGCCTGACGGGCGCGCTCTGGCGGATGAGCGGTCCGCTGGACATCGGCCTGGAGAGAGCCATCGCCATGGCGGTCGTCCTGGCATTCCTCTTCGGCATGTTCAACACCCTGCTCGGGTTGAAATCCGTCTCGTGGTCGAGGCCCGCCGCGGAGGACGTCCTGCGTTTGTTCGTTTCCTGCGCGCTGGTCACGGTCGCGGTGATCGCGCTGGAACTGGCATATCATCCCGAAACCTTCCCGCCTGTCCGCTTCATGTCGGTCGCGGGGTTATCCGTCCTGTTCGGCTTCGTCGCCGCGCGGTACCGCCTGCGCCTGATCACCGGCCTGGCCAGCCGCTGGATCAACCTGCGGGACAGCGCCTTCGGCGCGACGGAACGCGTGCTCGTCGTCGGCGCGGGGGAAGGGAGCGAGTTCGCCGCGTGGCTGCTGCAAAGGCGCGAGTTCAAACGCGTCTACGCCATCGTCGGCATCGTGGACGACGACCCCTCCAAACAGGGGATGCGTTTCGACGGGCTAAAAGTGATCGGCTCCACCACCGAACTCCCCGAACTGGTCGAGCGGCACGACGTCGGCGTCATCCTTTATACGATCGCCCGCATCTCGCCGGAGGATCGCCAGCGCATCCTGAACGCCTGCAACAGGAGCGGCGCGCGCGTGGTCATGCTTTCGGATGCGCTGGAGTTACTGCGCCGTAAATTGACGGAACCCGCTCCGCGCCGGGAAACGAAGCCGGGGGAATCCGCCCCGGTTCAAGCCGACGCCGGGAGCGCAAACGCATGAACGGCTTTTGGAACGGCAGGCGGGCGCTGGTCACCGGCGCGGGCGGATTCATCGGGAGTCATCTCGTCGAAGCGCTACTCCGCCGGGGGGCGAAGGTGCGCGCGTTCATACGCTACACCTCGCGCAACGACCTGGCTTTGCTCGAACTTCTCAGCCCCGAAGACCTCTCCAAAATCGAGATCGTCGCCGGGGACCTGCGCGACGAACATGCCGTATACCAGGCGGTCAAAGGCTGCGACTTCGTTTTCCACCTGGGGGCGCTCATCTCCATCCCGTATTCGTACGTGCATCCCGCCGAAGCGGCGTCCGTCAATTTCATGGGGACGCTCAATGTGTTGATGGCTTGCCGCGAACATGGCGTGGAACGGCTGGCGCACACCTCCACGAGCGAAGTGTACGGCACGGCGCGGCGGGCGCCGATTGACGAGACCCACCCATTGCAGGGACAATCCCCGTATTCCGCCAGCAAGATCGGCGCGGATAAACTGGTCGAGAGTTTCGTCGCTTCGTACGGTTTGCCTGCCGTGACGGTGCGCCCGTTCAACACGTTCGGACCGAGGCAGTCTGCGCGGGCGGTGATTCCCACCATCGTCACGCAGGCGCTGGTAAAGGACGAGATCAAACTTGGGAATCTAACCGCCACGCGCGATTTCACGTTCGTGAGCGACACCGTGAACGGATTCCTGCGCGCCGCGGAAGCGCAGGGCGTGGAGGGCGACGTGTTCAACCTGGGGACCGGCGAGGAGATCACCATCGGCGACCTCGCAAAACGGATCATGGATCGGCTGGGAAAAAGCCTGCCGGTCGTGGAGGACAGCCCGCGGTTAAGACCCGAAGCGTCCGAGGTCATGCGGCTGCTGTCCGATAATTCCCTCGCCATCCGGCGTTTGGGATGGAAGCCGGAAGTCGCGCTGGACGAGGGCCTGGATCGGACCATCGCCTGGGTGCGTCAAAACCTGGATCGTTATCGGGTCGGTGAATATGAGTTCTAGGAGGAAGGAATGAAAGCGGTCGTATTGGCGGGAGGGAAAGGCACGCGGCTGGCGCCCTACACGAAGATCTTGCCCAAGCCGCTCATGCCGATCGGCGACATGCCGATCCTGGAGGTGATGCTCAAGCAGATGAAGCGCGCCGGGATCACGGACGTGACCCTGACCGTCGGGCATCTCGCCAACCTGCTGCGGACGTTCTTCATGGACGGGCGGCAATGGGGCATGAACATTTCGTACAGTTACGAGGAAAAGCCGCTCGGCACGGCGGGTCCGCTTTCGCTGATCGAGGCATTGGATTCGACCTTCCTCGTGACCAACGGCGACGTGTTGACCACGCTGGATTTCGGAGAACTCGCGGCTTTTCACAAGTCGCAGGGCGGCATCGCCACCATTGCGGTGCATCGGCGGCAGGTACGCATTGACCTCGGCGTGGTGCAATGGAACGGGAACAACCGCATCAGCGGGTACATCGAAAAGCCGGTCTACGATTACACGGTCAGCATGGGCGTCTATGTCTTCGAGCCGCGGGTGATGAAATACATTCCCCATAACGTGTATCTTGATTTCCCCGAACTCGTCTTGAAAATGATCTCCGTCGGCGAGAAGGTCGTCGGTTACGCGTACGACGGTTATTGGATGGATTTGGGCCGCCCGGACGATTACGCCCAAGCCGCCGAGGACTTTGCCAGCATGCGGGATCAATTTCTTCCCGAGGAGTGATTCGAGTGGATTGGCGCGTCCCCCTGTCCGACATTGATTTCGGAGCCGAAGAAATGCAGGCGGTTCAACAAGTGCTGGAAAGCCGCTGGCTGACGATGGGCGCCGTGACCCGCGAGTTCGAGCGCGAGTTCGCGGCGTACACCGGCGCGCGCCACGCGATCGCGGTGACGAACGCCACAGCCGCGCTGCACCTTGCCTGCGTCGCGGCGGGCTTGGGCGCGGAGGACGAAGCGATTCTCCCCTCCCTGACGTTTGTCGCGACCGCCAATGCCGTTCGCTACGCCGGAGCCATTCCCGTCTTCGCGGACATCGAGAGCGAAGCCAACCTGAACATTTCCGCGCGCTCCATCGAAGAGCGCATCACCCCGCGGACGCGCGCCATCCTGGTCGTGCATTACGGCGGCTATGCCTGCGACATGCCCGCCATCCTGTCGCTTGCGGAAAGACACGGGCTGGTCGTCATCGAGGACGCCGCGCACGCCATTGGCTCGGCGCTCGACGGCCGCATGTTGGGGACGTGGGGCTGGGTCGGTTGTTTCAGTTTCTTTTCCAACAAGAACATGACCACCGGCGAGGGCGGGATGCTGGTCACGGACGACGACGAACTGGCTGAACGGCTGCGCCTCCTGCGTTCGCACGGCATGACCAGCCTGACCTGGGACCGGCACAAGGGTCACGCCTGGAGTTACGACGTGGTGGACCTGGGATACAACTATCGCATGGACGAGATCCGCTCGGCGCTGGGGCGCGAGCAACTGAAGAAACTCCCGCGCAACAACCGGCTGCGCCGGGAGAAGACGCGGCTCTATCGTCAATTGTTCGATGAACTCTGCCCCGAGATCGTCGTGCCGTTCGAGAATCATCCCGGCGTTTCGGCGTGTCATTTGCTCCCGATCCTGCTCCCCGATGGAACGCCGCGCGAGGCGTTCATGGAGAATATGAAGGCGCAGGGCATCCAGACCAGCATCCACTATCCGCCGGTCCATCTCTTCAGCGCGTATCGTGAAGCGGGTTCCACGCCGGGCTTGGATCGCACCGAATCCGTTGCGGCGCGCGAAGTGACCCTGCCCCTGTACCCGGCCTTATCGGACGATTCCATCGAATCGGTGGCGGAGGCGGCGCAAGCCTCCCTCGCGCGCGCCGGCCGGGTCGTTACGTAAGCAATGCAATATCACGGGAACGCTCCCCGTTTGTGTACAATAAGGGCGCGGGCTTGAAAACCTACGCGTAAGCGACGTTCTCAGGTAACATCCCCAACGCGTAGGCGACGTTCTCAGGTAACACCTCCAACGCGTAGGCGACGTTCTCATACGTCGCCCCCCTGCGCCAAAGAACGCAGGTCACGTTTTTTTGCAGTTCCCAACGCGTAGGCGACGTTCTCAAACGTCGCCCCCCTGCGCCAAAGAACGCAGGTCACGTTTTTTTGCAGTTCCCAACGCGTAGGCGACGTTCTCATACGTCGCCCCCCTGCGCCAAAGAACGCAGGTCACGTTTTTTTGCAGATTCGCCATTCAGGAGTTTTCGATGGAATTAAAGGAATATATCCGTATTGTAAAACATTGGGCGTGGCTGCTCATCCTGGGTCTTGTGCTGGGCGGGGGAGGCGGCTATCTTGCCAGCAGTTACCAGGTCCCGGTCTACCAGGCGTCCACCCGCGTGATGGTCATGCGCCCGCCGCAGGAGAGCGCCTCCGATTACACCTACCTGAGCGCGCAACAATTGACCCAGACCTACGTTCAACTGGTCACCACGCAGCCCGTCCTGGACGCGGCTTCGGCGGAACTGGGGTACGAGGTCGAACGGGAGCAGATCAGCGTCCAGCAGATCCGCGACACGCAGGTCATCCAGTTGACCGTGGAGGACGAGAACCCCGAACACGCCGCCGCCATCGCCAACGTGCTGGTGGATAAACTGATCGAGCAGAACGACGCCTTCCAGGCTGGGCGTTTCAACTCCGCCGAAGCGAGCCTGCGCGAACAGATCCAGCAGGTGGAAACCCAGATCTCCGGCTTGCAGACCATCATCAGCCAGATCTCGAACCAGAACCTGAAGGAACAGATCGAGCAGTTGGAGGCGCAGATCACGCCCCTGCAGGAGGAGGTCCTCAAACTGGAGCAGGAGATCGCCGCCCTGCCCACCCACATCACGCAAAACAAGGTCCTCATTGCGGAGAAACAGGCGCGCATCAACCAGATCAAACCCCTGCTGAACGTCTACCAGGAGATCTATTCGAACCTGCTCGTCTTCGGGCAGCCCATCCAGAGCGGGAGCGGGAACGACAACGACCCGCAGTTGTCGCAACTCCAGTCCACGCTGAGTCTATACCAGCAGATCTACATCAACCTGTTGAACAGCCTCGAAACGATTCGCCTGGCGCGCCTGCAAAACACGCCCAACATCGTCCAGATCGAACCCGCCTCCACGCCGGAGATGCCCATCCGTCCGCGCACCGCGATGAACACTGCGCTCGCCGCCGTGGTGGGATTGATGCTGGCGGCCGGCATCGTGTTCCTCGTCGAACACCTGGACGATACCCTCAAGACGCCGGATGAAGTCGAGCGCGTCCTGGGCGTTCCCGTGCTGGGCTTCATTGCGGACATGCAATACAGGGGCAAGGGATTCGAGGTGTACGTCACGCGCCAACCGCGCTCCCCCGTTTCGGAAGCCTTCCGCTCGCTTCGCACCAACCTCGAATATGCCTCCGTCCAGAAGCCCATTCACACCCTGATCGTGACCAGCCCCGAACCCTCCGAGGGCAAAACGACGATAGCCGTCAACCTGGCGGCGATCTACAGCCAGGCAAAACGGAAGGTCGCATTGCTGGACGCCGACATGCGGCATCCCAACGTGCATCGTTACATGGGGCTGACCAACCAGGACGGATTGACCAACCTGTTCCGCGACCAGACGGACGTGCTGAAGATCGCCCGCAACAAGGTGGACCTGCCCAAACTGTCCATCATCACCACCGGCAACCTGCCGCCCAACCCCGCGGAACTGCTCGGCTCCGACCGCATGGGCTGGATCCTGGAGGAACTGCGCTCCATTGCGGAAATGGTCATCATTGACACCCCGCCCTCGCTGGTCGCCGACGCACAGGTGCTGGCGGCAAAAGTGGACGCCGTATTGCTCGTGATCAAGCCGGGCAAGACGAGCGCGGCTTCCGCCCTCAGTTCCATGGAACTCTACCGGCGCGCGGGCGTGAGGGTGGTCGGCGTGGTCCTCAACCGCATCCCGCGCAACCGCAGTTACTATTACGGCGGTTACAAATATTACTCCCCCTACAGCGAGAGCAAGGGATATTTTTCCGGCATCAACGCGGAATTGGAGGAGATCCCGTCCGCTGACTTATCCAGCGACTGATCATGCCCTCCGTGTTGTTCGTTTGCACAGCCAATCGTTTTCGTTCCCCATTGGCGTCCGCCTTTTTTCGGGATGCGCTGCGGTCGCTGCGCGCCGACGAAACCTGGGAGGTTGACAGCGCCGGCGCCTGGACGGTCCCCGGCCTGCCGGTCCTGCCCGAAGTCTCCATGATCGCCCGCAAATACGGTCTCGACCTCGCCCGTCATCGCTCCAAGCCGGTGACCGAGGCGCTCCTTTCCAACTTCGACCTGATCCTCGTCATGGAAACGGGCCACCTGGAGGCGCTGCAGAACGAATTTCCATCGCACAGCGACCGCATTCATCTTCTGTCGCAGGTTACGGAGGGACGCGTGTACAGCGTCCCGGATCTGATCCGTTCCGCCGAATCCATGATGGAGGTCGGCGGGAATCTTCACCGCCTCATCCGCAGCGGCTTCGAGAATATATGCGCGCTGGCGATCCGATTGCGGGAGGCGCGGAGGGGCTACTCCAACCCCGACCGGGCGGGATGAAATGGAAAGGGAATTCGTTGATTTGAAAAACAGGAAAACCGCGCCGGGCTTGCGGCGATCCCTCCGCTGGCTGGCGGTCTTGTTGCTGCTCGCCGCACTGGGGTTGGCGGGCATCAAAGCCTGGCGGATCTATCAAAAAGGCTTGATCGTGTACGAAGACGCGACCGCCCTGCGGGGATCGCTTCGAAGTTCCCTCGAAGGCATGGATTTCAAGGAGACCGCCTCCGCAATGGCGGAATTACAGGGCGACCTCGACGAATTCACAAAGGAGGCTCGACCTTTGTTATGGCTGGCGCCCAAATTGGGATGGGTTCCAACCTACGGCGGGGACCTGGCGAATGCTCCAACCCTCATCGAATTGGCGGATCAATTGGTGAATGCCTCCATCGCCGCGCTCGAGGCGGCGGAACCTCTGCAGCGCGAGATCAACTCCCCCGACTCCGCGCTCGACCCGGCCGGCATCACAGCCTTGTTGGTGGACGCCCAGCCCCGGTTGTTGGAAGCGCGGCGGGAGTTCGATCAGGCTCTCGAGGTCCGGAACCGGATCGAGGTCGGGAGGTTGTCCCCCCGCTTGCGGGGACTTCTCACAAAGGAACTCGATCCGCTTCTTGCGTTGATGGACGACGGGTTGTCATTATCCGCGACTCTGCCCGTTGTCCTGGGAGCCGATGGGAACGGTCCAAAGACCTACTTGCTCCTGGCGCAAAACGAGGACGAACTGCGCCCCACCGGGGGATTCATCACCACCGTCGGCAGGCTGGTCCTCCACGAGGGAGAGATTGTCAGCCTGGAATTCGAAAGCGTGGACAGCCGCGAGGATTGGACGAAGCCCTACCCGGCCGCCCCCTGGCAATTGCAGGAATACATGAACGCCGACGTGCTGATCCTGCGCGATTCGAACTGGTTCGCGGATTTCCCGACCAGCGCGATGTGGGCTGAGTATTTATACGGCTACGATCATCCCGAACCGATGGACGGGGTCATAGCCTTCGATCAGCAATTCCTGGTCATGCTGTTGAGCGCCCTCGGTCCGCTCGAGGTGGAAGGCGCGCCATATCCGATCACCAGCGCAAACGCCGTCGAATACATGCGTTCCGCCAAGGAACCTCCCTCGGATCAACCCGTCCCCTCCGGCTGGTACCGCAAGGAATTCATCGGGGACATCGCCGATGCGATCCTCGATAAACTTATGGACGGGAGGAACAACAACTGGCGCGCGCTGGCGGTCGCGCTCACGCGCGCACTGGAGGAACGCCACCTCCTGCTGCAATTCGACGACCCGGCGCTCGCCTCCCTGCTCGCCGAACGCGGCTGGGACAACGCCGTGCGCCCCGGCGGAGGCGATTTCCTGATGACCACCGATACCAATATCGGCTTCAACAAGACCAACGCCCTGATGGAGGTCAGCCTTTCCTACGACGTTGACCTGACCGAGCTCTCCGCGCCGACCGCCGCCCTGATGGTGACCCACAAAAACAATTCGAGCGCCGACGCGCAGTGTATTCATTTCGACACCCGCCCGGCGCCCGAAGATCTTCTCTATCCAATGGATCGCTGTTATTGGGCATACTTGCGCGCCTACAAGCAGGCGGGCGTCGAACTGACGGATGCCGCCTCGCACGAAATACCCGCTGAATGGATGTTGCTCGAAAGGAGCGTGCCGGCGCGCGTGGACGAACTCGACGAGCAATTGGACGGAGCGCGAGGGTTTGGCGCATTGATCGTCGTCCCTGGCGGGCAGTCGCTCAACACTTTTTTTGAATTCAGCCTGCCATCCTCGGTCGTTTCCCGCGCGGAGGATCAGGATCAATATACCTATCGCCTGAAAGTACAAAAACAACCCGGCACGCTTGCCCATCCGCTGGCGATCCGCGTTCATTTGCCGGATCGTTCCCAGGCGGAGGCGATCAACATGCAGGCGCTCGTCCAGGGGAACAACCTCCTGATCCAGACAGACCTGCGGACGGACATGTATCTCGAAGTGGTTTTCCACGTCCCGTAAATGGGAGTGAACCGGGCATCCCGTCTTCCCGGGGGATGCGCCGGGATATAATGAGAGGAAAGGAAGGCATATCGTGACGACCAATAAATACTTGCGGATGACGCTCGCGCTCGTCGTGCTTCTTGGGATCCTCCTGCTGGCAGGGGAAGGATCGGTTTGGGCGGGTCAGGATAACGCCGCGAACGCAGCGGTTGGATTGGAGCAGGGCGAGCCGTCGCTCCTCGCCGGTCCTCCCGGTCCCGGCTCGGTCAAACCGCCGCCCCGACATTTCAAAGCATGTGAGGACGGTCTCTATTCCGTCGGCGGGGTGGTCACCATCGAGATCAGAAATTTGAAACCCGGTTACTGCATCGAAGCGGTCTTGTGGAACCCGAGGTTTCAGTTCAAACGCATCCCGGACGAGGCCGGCAAGGTCCTGGCTCACATGCTGTTCCTGCGGGTCTATTATCAGGGACGCCTGACGTATGAACTCCCCATCGAAGACGGAAGCGTCGAAGCCTGCTACGCCGCCCCCCCGGACAAACAGGCGCAGTTTTACTTCTACGATTTCTACGGCGTGCGCTTCAAAAAACTGACCCACCCGCCAAAGACCTGGGAGGCGCTCGAAACCCGCGTGGACACCGACAACAAGACCGCCTGCGCCTTCACCCAGGTATCCGGGGTGTATGCGCTGGTCGGCAAATAACCCCCCACCCAAAACCTGATCCAACAACGGGGAAGAGGCGCGCCTCTTCCCCGTTATTTTTTCATCCATGCCCGTTCGCGTTTTTCTTCGCCGACACCTGCCCGCCATCTTTCTTGCCCTGTCGCTTATGGGCGTTTACCTCTCCACGCTTGCGCCGGGGCTGACGTGGGCGAACGACGGGAGCGACGGCGGCGACCTCATTGCCGCCGCGTACACGGGCGGGGTCGCGCACCCAACCGGCTACCCTCTCTACCTGCTTCTGGCGCGCCTCTTTCAATTCGTCCCCCTCGGTTCGCTGGCGTATCGCACCAACCTGCTATCGGCTCTCGCAACGACATTGACCGCCGCGCTGATCTACAGGATCGTAACGCGGGCGCTCGACGAATCGGGCGCGCGCCGCACCTGGCTTCCCGGGCTGATCGCCGGGTTTGCCTTCGGGCTGGCTCCGCTCGTCTGGTCGCAGGCGGTCATCACGGAGGTCAACGCATTGCAGGCGTTCCTGACCGCCCTGATCCTTTACCTGTATTCATTTCAGAGCGGGAACGGGAAAGGAGCCGATCGCCTGCGCGGACTCGTCATGGGACTCGCTCTCTGCAATCACGCGACCGCCCTCTTTCTTGTCCCCCTCACATTCATACCCGAATCCCGGAGGAACGCTTCCTCCCCGACCCGGAAACTGCTCTGGCTTTCGATGGGCTTGCTCCTCTACCTGACCCTTCCGCTGCGCGCCTCGAGCGATCCGCCCGTCAACTGGGGGGACCCGGTCACGCTCGAGCGTTTCTGGTGGCTGGTCTCCGGCGGGTCGTATCGAAGTTATTATCTGCAATTCGAGTTCGTCGAGATCTGGGGGCGTTTGCAAGCCTGGGCTTCGTTGTTGTTGCGGCAATTCGGCTGGTTCGGAGCGACGCTGGGGATCGCGGGATTGATCCTTCCATTCAAGCCGTCGCGTTTGTATTTGTTTACGTTGTGGAGCGGCGCGCTCCACAGCCTGTTCGCAATCGTCTATTCGTCGGCTGATTCCTACGTATACCTGATCCCCCTCTACGTTTCCTTCGCGACCTGGGTCGGGCTGGGAAGCGGGTACGCGTTGGAACGATTTTCATCGCACGCAAGCCGCCTGGGCGCGGGCGTTTTGATCGCCGGTTATCTCATATTCCACGCCGCAGGTTATACGGGACAGGTGGATGCGTCCAAAGATCTTCGGGCAGAAAGGTTTGGGAGGCAGATCATGTCCGGGGTCCCGAACGAGGCGCTGCTCTTCGTCAAAGGCGACCGGGCGGTCTTCACCCTCTGGTATTTCCACTTCGTCCTCGGCGAACGCCCGGATGTGATCGTCGTTGCCGAGGAACTCCTGCATTTCGACTGGTATCAGAAAACGCTTCGCGATACCTATCCCGCATTGAATGTCCCCAGGCCATTTCCGTGGGCGCGAAACCTCGCCGACGCCAACCCGACGCGCCCGGCGTGTTTCGTGCAATATACCGATCGGGCGGAAATTGATTGCCTCGAAGCGGCGCCCTGACCTCGTAAACTTGTTCTGCGGTCTTCTCCTTGTGAACGAACAGCCCGGTTGCCCGGGCTGTTCGTTTTTCCTGTTCATGGATCGGATCAGGGAACGACCGCAAAGCGGCTTTTCAGCGTGTTGTAGATGTAGTTCTCCCAAAGCAACTGGATGTCCGCCTGGTCGTAATCGTGGTTGCAGAAGGTCTGAAAGATGACGCGCCCCTCGAAGCACGAGGCGACCACGCCGTAATCGCTGTTTCGATTCTGATACATCCCAGCCAGCAGGGTCGCGTCGCTGCCGGGCAGGAGGCGGAGGTAATCGCCAGCCTGCCATTGCCAGTAACGCCCGTAGTGGATCAACGGGACGGCGTTGTTCGGTTCGTTGAAGACCGGGTGGGTCGAATCGAGCCAGTAGATCGAATCCGCCAGGTTGTAACTCTTTTGGAGTTCGATGCCGCATTGCGTCGTGAGCGTTTTGATGCGCCCCTCGCTGATCTCGTCGAGATACCACATTTCGATGATCAACGCCGCGTCCTGCCGCACGACCCGTTCGGTGATCACGTCGAAGAACTCGCCCGAGACCCTCTCGTGCGCCTCCGCCGCGACGATGATCAAATCCCATTCAACGCCGGAGTTCAGGTTTTCCATGAAGGTGCCCAGCGCGTCGCCGACGTGGGTGTATTTCAAATCCATCCCGTCCAGCGTGTCCTTCACCCACATTCCGATATACGGCGTGTCCTCGTACACCAGGATTTTGGCTGACACAATGCGTTCGTTGACGTCGAGGGTGGCGGTCGGAACGACCTCCGTTGGAGTCGGTACGCTTTCGGCGGACGGCGGTTGCGTGGGCGGCGGCGGCTCGGTGGGTTGGATTCGAGACGCGTTATCCAATGCCTGGCGGGTCAATTGGAGCGACATCTCGGTCGCCTGCAATTCGAGCGCCGCCCTGGTGGGGTCGAAGGCGGGAGGCTGGGACGTGGCTTCTTGTCCGGGGATGTTGCAGGCGAGCGCCAGCGCCGCCAGCGCCGTCAACGCGACGAACCAGCGACCGATGGGGTTGCTTATGAAAAGCCTCGCAAGCGCAGAGCGGGGGCGGCCTGGCTTCGGCGTTACGGGTTGATTTGTGTGCGACATCGCGCGCCTCCTTTGTTGCCGGGCAGGGAATATTCGATATGAATTTTGCGGGCTGGATCCGCTCCGCGCCCGCAAAATCCGCAAGCATGGCCGGATGCGCTCCGGTTCAGGGTCGCGTCCGATCTTCTACAACTTCGGCAGCAGGTACTCGTACACGCTCAGCGCGGCTTTCGCTCCCTCGCCGACCGCCACCAGCACCTGCTCCGCGTAACTGTTCGTCACGTCGCCGGCGGCGAAGAGTCCGGGGACGCTCGTGCGGCAGGCGCAATCCACGATGACGCGCCCCTGCGCGTCGAGTTCGACCAGCCCTCTGACCATACCCGTGTTGGGGGTGAGCGCCTTCTCCACGAACATGCCGTCCGCTTCGATCTCCTTCAACTGACCGGATCTTTCCCTCACGATCAGTTTGCGGGCGTATTCGTCGCCCCTGACCTCGACGATCTCGCAGTCCTTCATGATCTTGACGTTGCCCGCCTGCTGGAGTTTGTGTCCGAGCGGGGTGTCGAGGTCTCTTTCGCCGGAGCAGATCATGGTCACCTCTTTGGCGACGGTGGAAAGCTCGCCCGCCGAGCGCAGCGCCAGGTCCTCGTCGCCGATCACCAGGACGGATTTGTCAATGAACAGCGGCGCGTAGGAGAGCGCGGAATAGCACAAGCCCTTCATCGTGTATTCCTTCTCGCCCGGCACGTTCATGCGCGTCTGGCGTGTGCCTGTGGCAAGGATGACCGCGCGGGCTTCCAGTTCGGCGCCGTTCCGCGTCGTGACAATGAAGCGGTCGTCCCTCTTTTCGACCTTTTCGACGGATTCGATGTGCCGCGCAAAATCGAGATATTCCAGTTCGTTGCGGAACTTGTTGACGACCTCGAGTCCCTTGATGATCTGATAGTCTTCGACCCAGGGCAGGGCGAGGCGGTAGTTGGTCTTGCCGCCGAGGTCCTTCGAGACGAGCAGGACGTTCAGGCGTTTGCGGATGGCGTAGACCGCGGCGGTCAGACCTGCGGGCCCGCCCCCGATGATGATTAGATCGTACATGGTTATCTCCTTCCGCTTCTAATACGCGGACTTGACCGTTTCCAAATCCACTTCGGGACCGTCGCCATGCGGCGGTTCGGGGATGAAGCCTTCCTCCATCAAACACTTCGTCATTTCGCGTGAACGTTTGATGATCTTCGAGGCGCGCTGGAATTCCTCCTCGTAGGTGGTCTCGATGCGCGCCAGTCCCTGCTCGATGGCTTTCATGGCGACCGATGCGGCTTCGCGCGGGAAGACCTCCCAATCGTCCATGTTCGGAAGAATGAAGTCCGGCGCGAGGCGGTCGCCGACGTGGTTCGCCAATGCCTGCGCCGCGGCAAAACACATTTCGTCGGTGATGGTGCGGGCGCGGACATCCAATGTGCCGCGGAAGATGCCGGGGAAGCCCAGCGAGTTGTTGACCTGGTTCGGGAAATCGGAACGCCCGGTCGCGACCACAGCCGCGCCTGCCTCCTTCGCCTCCCAGGGCCAGATCTCAGGGACGGGGTTCGCGCACGCGAAGACGATCGCATCCTTCGCCATCGCCTTGATCCATTCCGGGAGGATGACGCCGGGTCCCGATTTGGAAAGGGCGATGACTACGTCCGCGTCCTTCATGGCTTCGGGGATGTCGCCTTCGCGTCCCTGCGCGTTGGTGACGTTGCACAGTTTCCATTTGTCCTTGTACTCGGCTTTTCGCATTTCGAGGTCTTTGCGATGTTTGCCGAGGATGCCCTTGCTGTCCACCATGAAGCACTTGGCCGGGTCCGCGCCCCAGCCGAAGATCAGGCGCGAACAGGCGACGTTCGACGCGCCGGTGCCAATGAACACTATTTTCACATCCTCCATCTTTTTACCCACGACTTTGACTGCGTTGATAAGTCCCGCCAGTGTGACGGTGGCTGTGCCTTGCTGGTCATCGTGCCAGATGGGGATCTCTGCCTTTTCACGCAGGGTATCGAGGATGTAGAAACACTTCGGGTTGGAAATATCTTCCAGGTTGACGCCGCCAAACCCGGGCTGGAGCATCAGCACGGTGTTGATGATGGCGTCGGGGTCCTTCGTGTCGAGCATGATGGGAACGCCGTCCACGCCGCCCAGGTATTTGTAGAGCAATGCCTTGCCTTCCATCACGGGCAAGCCCGCCTTCGGTCCGATGTCGCCCAAGCCCAGCACGCGCGTCCCGTCGCTGACCACGGCAACGGTGTTCCATTTGTTGGTGTACTCGTAGACGAGTTCGGGGTCGGCTTGAATGGCTTTGCACGGCGCGGCGACGCCGGGCGTGTACCATATCGCGAAATCATCGAAACTGTGGACGGTGCATTTGAGCGTGGTTTCGATCTTCCCCCGATAGAACGGGTGCAGTTTCATGGCGTCGGCAGAAGGCTTCTTGGCTTTGGCAAGAAGTTCTTCAGTGTTCATGGTGACCTTCTTTCTTTGTTGGTTTGAACGATCCAATCCTTCAGAATCTGGCGGCGCAAGATGGCGTCTTGCGATACTCACATAATCCCGATCCTTCTCGTCGATTCTTCGCGCAGGGCGAGCAGCACGGCGCGCAGGTCGAGTCCGCGCTTGCAGGCGCCGCGGGAGGCTTCCAAAACGGGATCAGACCACAGGGTCCGGCAATGAAGCGCCTCTTCGTCGTTTTGCAGGATCAATTGGACGAGACTCCCCAGCGGGACGTCCATTTCGTCCGCAAGCGGGAGGTCGCAATCGAAGCAGGCGTGACAGATGTTGACGTCCTGCCCCGTCGCAAGTTTGACGACGCGGCGCAGGGACATCCTAGAATTCATCCGTCTTCGAGCGCAGGCATATCGTCAGCAGGACGACGTCGCGGGTTTCGCCGTCGGGGAAGATGAAGTAATCGTCGAGGGTCGCCTGCGATTTGAAGCCGAGTTGTTCGAAGGCTTTGACGACCTTCGTCTGTTCCGCCATGACTTCGGCGGTCAGGATGTGCAAACCCTGTTTGCGCGCCAGTTCGACGAGGGCGCGGATCATCTTCATCCCCAAGCCGCGTTTGCGATAGTCCTTCGAGAGGAAGAGGCGCACTTCGGCGATGTGGCGTTTGGGTCCTTCGCCGAAATGCAGGGAGGCGCTGCCGACCACACGATCTTTTGCCAAAGCCAGGATGGGCAGGACCTTGCCGTAATCGAGATTCTCACACCACTCATGGACCACGGCTGGGTCCTTCACGTAGTGACGGAAGTAGCGCATGTCGTCGTCGTTGACGGAGACGTAGAATTCCATCAGGCGCTGTTCGTCGTCGCCGTTCATCGGGCGCAGAAGAATATAGGCGCCGTCTTTCAGCGTCGCCATTTCACGGAAGTTTTTGATCTGTTCAGGAAGCATGATCTCTCCTAACCTGCTGTGTGTGGTGGGCTTCCCTTGGCGGGGTTTACGCGGGCACTTTCTCGAGTTCGGGTTGGGGGAGGTCCTTCGGCAGGACCCCGCCTTCGGTGACGATGCGCGGGACGATGTCCTCCCAACCGACCGCCATGATGTGCAGACCGTTCACGCCCTGACCTTCGAACTTTTTGATCTTCTCGATGAGTTCGAGCGCGATCTGCACGCCTTCCTCCTGGGCGTTGCCCGCCTTGTCGGCGCGTTCCATGCGCACCATGAGGTTGAAGGGAATGGACACGCCCGGCACCTCGTCGTTCATGTACTTCGCCATCTTGAAGGTTTTGAGCGGCGTGATGCCGATGAGGATATAGACCTTGTCGAGGATGTTCCGTTTGGCGAGTTCGTTCAGCCAGACTTCCATGTGTTCCACGTCATAGACCAGGTTGGTCTGGAAGAATTGCGCGCCGGCGTTGATCTTCTTGTGCTCGCGCAACGCCTGGAATTTCGGCTCGGACGCAAAGGGGGAGGCGGCGGCTCCGAGGAAGTATTGAGGCGGGAACTTGATCTCGCGCCCGTCCATGTACCTGCCCTCGTCGCGCATACGGCGCAGGATCCACAGCATTTGGATGGAGTCGATGTCAATCACGTCCATTCGTCCGCGCGGCTCGGGCGCCATCTTCATCGAGTCGCCGGAGAGACACAGGATGTTGCGGATTCCCATCGCGCTCGCGCCCATGACCTCAGACTGCAAGCCGACGCGCGTGCGGTCGCGCGCCGCGATCTGCATGACGGGTTCTGCGCCGTGTTCGATTGCCATCTTGGAACAAGCCTGGGAGGACATGCGCGGCGTGGCGGAGGGGTTGTCGGTAAAGTTGATTGCCGCCACGTAGGGCTTGACCATTTCGATGTTCTTGAACAACTTGTCGGTCTTCACGGTGAGCGGCGGCGCGACTTCGGCGGTGACGACGAATTCACCCGCTTTAAGTCTGCGTTGGAGTTCGGAGACAGGTTCGGTGTAGTTCGGCGCGTGATATTTGTTATCGCCCTGCCACCAGTCGGGTTCGCGGATCGGCTCGAAGACATCGTCCCAGGTCTTGTAGCGGACTTCGGCAGGCTTGAACAGCAATCCGCTGACCACCTTGCCCGCGCCAATCTCCCCCACCCTGTGGAACACGTCGCCCCACGTTTCGGTGCCGACCTTGTCCCAATCGAGCGGGGGCAGGACTTCGAGCAGTTTCTCTTCGCGTCCCATCCTGAACGAGCGCTCGTAGATCCTGTACCAGATGCAGGGACGCGTCTCGTCCACGTAGCAGTGTTCTTTGGTCGAGCCGCCGCACGGACCGTTGCGCTCGCCCTTGGGACATTCCATCGGACAGATGAAGGCGGTTTCTTGAAGCAGGCAGTTTCCGCACATGCGGCATCCGAACAACGGACCTTTGATCAGTTTTTCGAGAGTCGCAAGCGCGCGGCGGTTCAACGGTTCACGCTTGAAGGGTAAATAGGGCGGCTGCCAGCGGCGACCGGGGGTGAATACAGGCATGAGGGCTCCTTTGTCATTGCGAGGAGCCGATAGGCGACGAAGCAATCTCCAACTAGAATGAGGGGATTGCTTCGGCGGACGAACACCGCCCTCGCAATGACACATGTTAGTTCATCAAATACGAATCCGCGTAAATCACTTTGTTCAACAAAATCTGCGTGGTCTTCCAGATTGCGGACTGTTCGGGGTCGGATAGGTCGAAATCTTCCATCTGGGGCTCTTCGCCCGCCGCGATGCGATCCGCAATCTTATTGTAGACAGCGGCAAGCGGATTGCTAGTGTCCTTTGTCTCTATCCATCTAATGACATCATTCTGCTTTTCGTCGAACGGGTTGGCGATCATCATCTGCAAGCCGACGCCCATCAGCATGGCGAGGTAGACGCGGTTGATGAGGGGACGTCCCTCGTTCGGCACCGCGTTCGACACGTTCGACAACCCGACCGAGATCATGGGCGCGGGGTCCCAGGCATATTGCAGCGTCCGCACCGTTTCGATGAGATGCGGGCAATATTGCTGGCAACCGCTTACAGTGAGAACGAGCGGGTCAATGATGAGATTCTCCATCGGGAGGTCAATCTCCATCATGCGCGGGATCAATTGCTCGACCGCGATGGTGACGCGCGCGTCCGCCTCGACGGGGATGCCCTCGCTCCGCATCGTCAGCGCGATGACCTTGGCGTTGTACTTCTTTGCCAGCAGCGGAACTTTCTCCAATCGTTCAGGCTCCGCAGACGTGGAATTCAAGATCGGCTGCGCCTTCGTGATTTTCTGCAGAGCCGCCTCCATGCCGTCAACATTCGTTGTGTCAATCGAAAGCGGCACGTCCACGACCGTTTCGACCGTTTCGACGATCCACGGGAAGACCTCCGCCCAATCCTTCTTGCGCGGACCGAGATTGATGTCAACGGCTTTCGCGCCCGCCTCCACCTGCTTGACCGCCAGATCCATGAAGAACTCGCGGTCCCTGTTCTTCAATGCTTCCTTCACCTTTTCCGAGATGATGTGAATGTTCTCGCCGATGATGTACATGGTTTCTCCTATCTGGTACACAGGTAAACAAGTACACAAGTAAACACGTGTTTACCTGCCTACTTGTCTACGTGTGTACCTGTCTCCTTGTCTACTTGTTTACTTTCCAGAGCCTCCGCCACACTCGGGAACTTGCTCAAATCCGTGTGCGGCAGAAATAGAGCCGATGTGAACGCTTCATAAAAACTGTTATCCGCCGATAACTCGATGTATGTCATGCGCTTCGCAATCTCGGTAATGCGCTCGCGCTTCCTCCAATCGAGCAGCGCGAGATACGCGCCTTTCACCGACGTATTGCCGAGAAACTCGAAGCGCGACCAATCCATATCGGGCAGTAACCCGATCTGCACCGCCTTCTCGACATTGATATATTTTCCGAACGACCCGCCGATCAAAACCTTGTCCGTCGTTTCGAGCGGGATGCCGACGTTCTCCGCCAGCACCGTGAAGCCCGCGTAGATGGCGGCTTTGGCGCGCAGCAGGTTATCAACGTCAACTCTGGTGATGACGATATCTTCGCCCGATTCGGATTCGCTGCCCCAAGCCACGACGTACTCCCCTCCATGCGCTCCTTCGCGGACCCGCGGACTGCGCGCCGCCAAATTGACATTGCCTCCCTTGTCAATGACTCCCGTGATGAACGCCTCCGAGAGCAGGGAGATCAACCCGCTTCCGCAAATTCCCTTCGGCTTGCCTCCGCCGATGACGCGGTACGTCGGCTCGAGCGTTTCGCTGTTGATCCACACTTCTTCGATGGCGCCCTGCGTTGCCCTCATGCCATTGACCACACCCGCGCCTTCGAACGCCGGTCCCGCCGAACACGCGCACGTGACGAGCCAATCGCGGTCGCCCAGCACTGTTTCGCCGTTCGTCCCGACATCCAGGAAGAGAGTCACGTTCTCCGCGCTGTCGAGTCCTGAGGACAATACGCCTGCTGTAATATCCGCGCCGACGTAACTTGCCACGCCGGGCAGACAATCCACCACCGCTTCGGGATTCACATTCAAGCCGACTTCGCGTCCCGTCATCAATGGAGGGTGATTGACCGCAGTAATAAACGGTGAGAGTCGAATGCTTGATGCGGGAACCCCCAACAATAGGTGCATCATCGTGCTGTTGCCCGCGATGGTCGCTTTGACGACCTGGTCGGGAGTCACTTTGCCTTGAGGCGACTTGACGCGCTTGCACGCCAGTTCGAGCAGGCTGTTGATCGTCTCCAGCACGCGCTGACGCAACTCATCCCCGCCGCCGTTCTTGTTGGTGTAGATGATTCTCGAAATGACATCCTCGCCGCGCGCGATCTGTCCGTTGTATTCCGCAACCTGCGCTTTGACTTGACCCGTTACCAAATCCACCAGCCAAAGCGTGACCGTCGTCGTGCCGATGTCAATGGCGCAGCCCCAGAGCGGAGCGTATTCGTCTTCGTGGTAGGGGCACAAGTCTATTAGTCTGATCGTCTGATGGTCTTCCAGTCTTCTCGTCTCGATAACAGCAGTGACATTCCAATCGCCCTCACGCAGCACATATCCCATCTTCCTCAACAAACTCACGGAACACGTAAGGCTCTCCACCTGATGCTGCAATCGGAATGCCGTCTGCAAACGCGACCAGTCGTCGGTCTGGTCGTCCATGCTTGGCGGAGTGAGAGTGAGATGCACACGGCGAACCGTCTGCGAGAACGGATACTCGTAGTCCGCTGGGACCGTCACTTCCGCAACGACTCTATCAGTCGTGAGTCTTCGTTCGATCTTCTCCTGCGGCGGGACGTAGATCGCCACATCGCCTTCAACGACGGTTTGACAGGCGAGCGCGTAACCCTGCTCGATATCGGCAGGGGAAAGGCGCAGCGCGCTTCTTCGCCTGACCGTTCCCTCCGTCACCTGCACCGCGCAGCGACCGCAGCGTCCCTGCCCGCCGCACGGCTGACCGATGTCAATGCCCGCGAGATGCGCGGCATCCGCCAGCAACGTGTTGGTGGGGACTTGAACTTTGGCGTTTATGTTTTCGCCGGTGAAGGTGATAGAGTGTTGCATTTGTTTTCATATGTCGTTGCGAGGAGCGCTCTTGCTCTATGCGACGAAGCAATCTCCCGTCACGCGGAGGAATCTTGCTGAAGAGGAGATTGCTTCGCTTCGGTCTCGATACGGGCTGAGGAGAACACTCAGCCCTACTCGACCTCCGCTCGCAATGACATTAGTTCAATGCCTGCTTCATAAACGCGGGTAAATCAACCGCTTCTCTTGGTCCAACGCGGATTTCCCAATCCGGGAGTTCCTCTTCCACTTCGCCTGAAAGCACCGCGACGTGACCGGGCAAAACGATTCGTTTCCTGTTGACCTTGCGCAACCGCAAAGTATGTGATGCTGAAGTTCGTCGTGACCAGCACCGGGCTTTCGGGCTTCGGCGAATTGATCTCGTACACGCCGGGCTGGACTTGGATCGGTTTCTGCGGGTCGGTGTAGATGTTCTCGCGCAGGACGAGCAACGGATAGAGCAATTCGGGTTTGAATTCGCTCAGCACCACAAAGCCTGCGTATTTCGCGATCGCTTGCGCGGCGGCGACGGCTTCATCTTTCGCATCGCAGGGGAAGGCGATGATGGGATAACCAAGCGCGCGCATATTCTTGAGGGCGAGTCGGCGGAGTTGCGTGTTGCGCGTTACCTCTTCGCTCAACGTCTTTGGAGACGGATCGAGAACGAGGTCTTCGACTCCCTTGGCTTGAATCTTTTGAGTCAAGTCTGCAAGCGCGTCGAGCGAGTCCGCTTTGACGACGAGGGCGGTTTTGAATTGCTTTGCAAGGTCAGCCATCGCGTCGGCGTTGGAGGCGTCGGCGGCGTAGAGTAATGGGGTCTCGCCTCCGCAAGCCTCAAGTCCAGATTGAAGCGAGGCGGAGTCGCCCATCAAAATCAACGGACGTTTCGTCGCAGTCCGAATCGTTTTGATTGCATTACCTAAATCCGCATCTGCAAGGACCGCGAAGCCGTCAATCGAAAAATCCATGCCGACGTAATTGACCTTGTACGCGTCGGCTTCCGCAACTTTCTTTGCAAGATCGGGGTCGGAGGCTTTGACGCGGACGAAGAGACCGGGCTTGTTGTAAAAGGTCTTTTCGTGGCGAAACATCACGACTTCGTTGCCCGCTTTGATTTCGGTTCCATCGGCTCGGAGCGCGATGAGTCGAATCGGCGGCGCGGAAGATTCAGCCAGTTGCTTCTTCGATTCTTCGCTGACATACGGACACGCGCCGAGTTCCACCTGCTTCGCGGCGAGTTTCATCGCGAACGCAAGACAGGTTGGGAAGCCGCATTCCTTACAGTTCGTTTGAGGGAGGAGTTTGTAAATTTGAATGCCACTTAGTGCCATGTGAGTCTCCTATGATCTGCGTAGTAGGCGACGTTCTCTAACGTCGCAATGCGTTAGAGAACGCATTCTACGCAAAGGGAATTTATGCCATCACCAGTTCTCCAATCGCATCCTTCACGCGTCTCACCGATTCGGGATGCCTCAGCACAACCACATCCGCTCCCGATTCGATCAACGCCATCGCGGTGAGCGTTTCCCAGTTGATGGAGCGGGCTTTCCAATCGCCCCACGCCTCAGGCACGCCCTCGCCGACCTTCGCCTCTTTGGTCTTCCAGGCTTCGAAGCCGGGCGTGACGATCATCGGCGATTGAGTCATCGCGTCACCTTGCAGCGCGGCGAGTCGCAAGCGCTCCATCACCGAGTAGCCGTATTCGATTCCATAGCCGAGCGCGCCCGTGGTCGGGTCCATCAGGATGCGGTCTTTGGGCATGCCCATGTCGCTGATCAAAATGTTCAACTGCTTCGACAGGTTCACGTCCATCGGCGTGCGCGCCTGCACGAGATGACCGTTCGCCATGGCGGTCGCAACGATGGTGCGATAGTTTTTATCTTCGCAGATTCCGAGAACAAGTTTTTCGCCCTTCGTCGCTTCGGCAATCGGGACGAGTAACTCGTTATCCTTCTCCGCCTGCCCCGGACCCCAGACGATGAGCGGGAGTCCGCTGGCGGCTAAAACGGATTTGACCGCCTTGACCGCGTCTTCGACCGAATCTTCGACGGTCAGCGCCAGGACGAGGAGGTCTGCTCCTGCTTCTTCAGCCTTTTTCGCCCATTGAGCGGGATCCGCCATCGCCTCGCCCCACGCCTCGAGCAGCAAGGGCGACCAGTCATCCGGCTTGCGCGATTTGATCTCGATCGCGATGACGGGCGGATTCGGCGTGGGCGCTTCGAAGTGCAAATAGGGCAGAGTCGTTTGTCCGCCCAGCGTGATGGACTTTGCGCGCGTGCCTCCCTCCGCGCTCGTCGCGCCGATGGTGATTATTCTGATGCTTCCGGGCCATTTGTCTTTTGGAATTTCAATAGGCATGTGTGCCTCCTTGGTTGTTGTATGCAGGTATACAGGTAGACAGGTAGACAGGTACACAGGTATACAGGTATACAGGTACACAGGTATACAGGTCACGTGTGTACGTGTCTACTTGTTTACGTGTTTACTTCAGCCCTGCCTTCCGCCTCGCCTCATCCCTTCTCTCGATAAACTGCTCGATCGGCGTCTTGCGTTCCGCCGCGAGACCCAAATCCTTCAACTCGTTTTCATCCTTCGCCGCCATGTGACGCAGGATATGACGATACGAAATGTAAGCCGCCGGATAGATGATGCCCGCCGAATTGTGCAGCATGTATGCCACGCGGATGCCCCTGTCCTTCATCATCTGCGCCGCGACCGCAAGGGATATATCCGGCGGCAGTTCGGGGACACCCTCGCTCATGATGTCTTCGGCGGTCAGTTTTTCATATCCTTCCTTTGCATACGCCCAGACCAATTCATCGGCTCCGACCACGCCGATGCCGTGACCTTCCGCATCGAGTACACACATCGCCTCGACGTTCTTCTCCAGCAGGAAACGCGCAATGTCCACGATGGGAGAGTCCCATTTGCAGGTCGGCACACCGACGGTCATCAGGTCACGGACGAGTTTTTGTTCAGTCATGATTTCCAGCGAAAAAACCTGACAGGTCTCAGGAGACCTGTCAGGTTTATATTCGGTTACTCTCCCTCGCCAGCCTGGTTGCTCAGGTAGTTCTCCAAACCCATCTGCTCGATCTGGGTGCGCTGTTTCTTCGCCCAGTCGTGATGTCCCTCCTCCATCTTGAGGATGGTGGTCAACAGATCGCCAGTGGATTCGTCGCCGACCTCGCTTGCCAGCGCGATGCCCGCGTTGTAGGCTTGGATCGCTCCCAGTTCGGCGTTCTCGTCGTTGGTGAGCATCTCCAAAACCGTCTTGCCGATCTTCATCTCGTTGAGTTTGGAGACGACGGGCATGCCCTCCAAAAACAGGATGCGGCTGATGAGCCACTCGGCGTGGTGCATCTCGTCAATCGCCTGCTTTTCGATGGCTTTGTGGAGTTTGCCGTATCCCCAGTTATCGCACATCTCGGAATGCACCATGTACTGGCTGATGGCGGTCAGTTCATCCGCCAGAAGGTCATTGAGGGTCTTTATGAGTTTTTCGTTGCCTTTCATGTTTTCTCCTTTATATAAAAGACCTGACATGTCTCACCCGCGTTCTTGTCATCCTTGTTTATCGCGTGGATGAGCATCATAGCCGATCAGCCTCTCGCGGAGACATGTCAGGTCTATGTTTTGCTAGAACATCGGCTCCATCGCCATGGCGGGATGGTTGTGCGCCTCCAGCCAGGCGAGCAGGTCGTCAACGGTTGTGACATTGCGTTCGTCGGCAATGCGATCCAATAAATCGGGGTCGCCTTCGCGCTCGCAGACGGCTCTGAACTCATCCTTCATCGTCTCCTTCAACACGGACGACATCCACACCACGCGTTTGAATCCGCCATCCGCTGAGATGAACTTCGGGCTGATGAGGTAGAACTTTCCGACTCCCATCACGCCTGGGGTCTGCAATCCGCCGCCCGCGATGCCCGCCAGAGTCGAGAAGGTCATGCCAGCGGGGGTCATGGAGGTATCTTCGCGTGAGACCACCATCACGCCGTTGGCTTCTGGGATGAGCATGACGATGCATTCGAAACAGCCGCAGGCGGTCATCGGGTTTTCCATGATGGAGTACATCGAGACTTCCTGCACCACGCCATGCGAACCGATCTTGGCGTAGTCGTTCGTCCCCTGCCAGTAACCTTTCTTGTCGTCCACGAGTTTGCCCAACTTGATCGGCTGGTTCGGTCCCGTCGGGTTGATGCTGAAGGAGGCTTTGCAGTCCAGCCAGTTGTACGCGCCGCATAGACCGAGTCGTTCGGGCGAGACCACGCAGACGTGGTTCGGCGCAAACGATTGACAGAGCGTACACGAGTAGAACTCTTCCACTTTGTTGTCGGTCAGGTCGGCGAGACGTTTATTGCGGAAGTCGTACGCGACGCGCGCCTTCTCCAGCCATTCCGTGTGGAGCGCGGGCTCGGTGACGATGGTCACCTGCACCTTGTCCACGATCGCGCCGAAGTCCTCGTGGAAGCGGGCGTGCAAGATCTTGCCGAAGTGTTCGAGGTTGAAGCCCTTGTCCGCGGCGTTGTTCGAGACGCGGATCCACGCAATGTCGCGTTGACCGACGTGCTGGATTCCGCTCGCGCCGTTGACGAAGTAATGGACCTGCCGTTCCAGCACCGGCTCGAAGTCCTGCTGCATCTGCCTGCCCGCAACCTTGATGATGATGCCCAGGTCCATCGAGCCTTGCGCGGGGATTTGCGAGAAATCGGGACCGATCACTTCGATCTTGCCATCCGTGACTTCATCCAGTTTCGCCATGTAGAGATATTCGAAGGCGCGCGAACGCTTGCCGCCGAATTCCACGCGCAAATCCGCCTTGCGAACGACTTCGCCTTCAAAGGCGGAGCCGTAAGGCACAGGCACGTCCACGTTCGAGACCTTGACCTTGACGCCGCGCACTTCGATGCACTTTTGAACGAGTTGTTCAGCGCGTTCGAGGTCATCCTTGCCTTCGATCTGGTTGAACGGCATCGAGACGACATGCTCATACGTGGTAACGCCTGTAGGCAGGATTTCAGGAATGACCGTATCCGCAATGACGGGGAAGCCGAAGTTGATCGCGCCTGCTGCAGCGGCGTATTTCAAGTCGTCCACTTCGCCGAGGGCGAGGACGAAGGCAAAGACACGTTCCTTGTTGTAGAGCAGGATCTCGCGCGATTGACCGGGTTTGAGTCCGCCGAAGGTCAGGGCGGAGCGGGTGGCAAATCCCAACGCGTAGATGGCGGAAATGGTGTCCGTGCCGAACGGGACGGTGTACGTGTCGTAGCCTAATTCGACGCCCTCTTCCTGCAACTGATGAATGATGCTTCGTCCGTTGACGTTGCCGGAGAGGAAGGTCAATATGTTGCGGCGTTGCAGTTCGCGCACGATCTTGACCGCGACCTCGTTCGATTTCGCGCATCCCACGATCGCGGCAAAGCCCGGCATACGACCATCCACCAATTGAATGCCCCACGAACGAAGTTGGATGTCGTCAATCGGACCGTTGAGATGACCGTCTGTTGACTCTTCCCTTCCATTATCAGGGCTTGTGAATGCAGTGCCGCCCGCGAGTTTGAATCCAGGCATGGGCTCAGGCTGAAGACCATAAGCGAAGCGCACCGCTTCAATCGTCTCCGCCGCGAGAAGCGTCGCCATTCCGGAGTCTAAGGTCTCGCCGAGGTAGGGAGTCCATTTTGCAAACGCGGGGATCGGGTGAAGCAAATCCCGCGCGTATTTGATGATGGGTTGCAAATCGCCGAGTTTTTCGATTGCCTTGCCCGTCATCCCGAGAATCGTCGGAAGATAGTAAGCCGTGTTCGGGAACGAAACGGGCGTATCCGCGCCCTTGTCTTTGAGCGCGCGATCGAGCATCAATTCGGCTTCGGTGACCAGCGCGTTCGCGCCGCGCATCGCACGAGTGGCAATGTATTTTGACATGGTCAGTCTCCTGGTCTCATAGTCGCTAGTTTTATAGTCGCTAGTTTTATAGTCGCTGGTCTTATAGTCGCTGGTTTTATAGTCGCTGGTCTTATAGTCGCTGGTCTCATAGTCGCTGGTCTTATAGTTGCTGGTCTGATAGTCGCTGGTCTCATAGTCGCTAGTCTCATAGTCGCTAGTTTTATAGTCGCTGGTCTTATAGCCGCTAGTTTTATAGTCGCTGGTCTTATAGTCGCTAGTCTTATAGTCGTTCGTTTGCTGATTATGCCGTCAGACTATTTGACTATCAGACTCTCCGACTATCAGACTATCAGACTCTCCGACCATCAGACTCTCCGACCATCAGACTCTCCGACTATCTGACTATCAGACTCTCCGACTCTCCAACTTATCCATAAATCGCTTCACGCTTTTGCGCCAGCGGCAAATTCTCCAATTCCATCATCTTCGCATCGCCGCTGCGACCGAACTTATCCTTCTCCCACGCAGGCAGACCGAGCGCGGCGCGCTTCCTGTCAATGTGAGCGAGCGTCGCTTCGATCATCTTTTGCGGGTCGGGGATGAATTCCAGTTTGCCGCCGTAGAGTTTCTCCCAGCCTTCGCTGATGTAATGAAGCACCGCGTCGCTGTCGTTAACTCTGTCGGGCATCCCACTAATCGGCGACGCGCCGCCGAAGATGACGTACGCTCCCGACGCAACACAATATGTTGCAATCGCCAGCGCCTTCTCGCTCATCCATTCCGGCGCGAGACCCACCGCTGGGATCTGGTCAATGTCGTCGCCCAAGCCGCCCTCCTCGACCATTTGCGTCAGGACGGTCAGGATGCGCGTATTGTCCACGCACGAGCCCATGTGGAGGACGGGCGGGATGCCGACCGTTTCGCAGACTTCCCTCAA
>SZPG01000047.1 GCA_030263595.1 Chloroflexi bacterium CFX6 | reverse complement strand
CACTGCGAGGAACGAAGCAGTCTCCAGTAACAGGGGATTGCTTCGCAAAGTGCGCTCGCAATGACATTACATTCCAATCATCCCTTCGATTTCTTTCAGGACAGACTGTAAATCGGGCGCCTCTGCCGCGACGACCTCAGTTTCCCCAATGTGTTTGTGATGTGGCGCGGTGGGCAATCTCAGGAAATGGTCGGAGTCATCGTAACGAAAGATCGTTGTTCCATCCGCCTGCATGTATTGATAGGTATAACTGACCAATTGCACGCTCGGATGTGTGGAGACCAGTTCCCTGAAATGCAAGCGTGAGCCGTCTTTGAAAACCACGTCCCCGCGCAGAAAGCCTTCGGTTGGTGTGCGTTTTTCGGCGTGGACGTTCTGTGATTTGACGGCGCGTGAAAGCGCGAGAACATTAGCGATATGCCGAAAGTATCCCGCGATCCCGCCGCGCACTTTCATTTGACCTGCGCTTCCTTATAAGCGGCTTTTTTCTCTTCGAGCAGCGCCAGCATTTTGGTCTCGCCCTGCCAGTCGAGGAAATCGAGCGTTTCTTCCAAGTCGCCAGGCTTGAAACGGCGCAGGAACTCTTTGGTGCTCATACCATACTGTTTCTCGAATGCTTCCAAGCGGTCGCGGGTCAACTGGATGCCATGCTCGATGTCATCCAGTTGAATCTGGATGGCGCTCTTGATGAGTGGTTTGAGCCGCTTGGCGTCGCTGGTTTGAATGGTCACTTGTTGTAACATTTCGTTCTCCTTGCCAGCCAAAGGTGGCTGACTGATGATATTATAGCAAATAAATGGACGTGAATTCCATGACACGCGTCCCGCCGCTGAGCCTGCAAGAAGAGTTTGGGGGCGTGGCGGCGCGGGTCGAGTCGCTCCCACTCGCTTCGCTCGGAGACTTCGTGCGAGGGAGGAACTCGGCGTTTGAGCCTCGCGAGGCGGAGAGGCAGGCTTGCCCTGAGCGCAGTCGAAGGGTCAACGGGTTGTTTGAGAGTCTGTTGGCGGAGAGTTTTGGAGGAATATAGAAATGAACTTTCGATTAGGTGTTTACGACCTCTTTTCACGTATTGTGCCTGGTGGTGTTTATCTCATTGCATTTGGCGAATTTGCCAGAGTCTTGGGATGGATCAAAATAGATATAAGTTCATTGAATGATATTGGAGTTCTCCCTTCATTGTTATTATTGTTAATAGCATATTTAGTAGGTACAGCAATGGAACGAGTAGGAGCCGCATGGCGCCATATTTTTAGAAAACGCGGGACAAGCGCTCGCGTACTGGAAAGTTTCAAACAAAAACATACTGACCGATGGATAATTGATTTTGAAGAGGATGATTGGGCGATACTGCGAGCTTATGTTTACATTCATAACCCATCTGTTGCCGAAGAAGCAGATAGATTTAATGCTTTGAGCATAATGCTGAGAAACGTAAGTTTTGGACTTGCCATATTGATGGTTGATGAGGTAATTCAATTCATTAATACAAATAATTGGTTGTTTCTTGTTTTATCTGGTGTGTTCTTGTTTCTCTCTTATCAATTGGTAATTCGAGCAAACATACAAAGTAATTGGTTTTACAGCTACATCTACGAGACTATTCTTGCTTATCGGCTAAAGAGTCGCTCCCACTCGCTTCGCTCGGAGACTTCGTGCGAGGGAGGAACTCGGCGTTTGAGCCTCGCGAGGCGGGGAGGCAGGCTTGCCCTGAGCGCAGTCGAAGGGTCAGCGGGTTGTTTGAGAGTCTGCTGGCGGAGGCGTTCGCGTGAAAAGACCTGACAGGTTTCCGCGAAAGTCTTGCGGTCGGAGTCCTATGTCCGCGCATGGGTTGCGATGGACGAGCGTCACGATGAAACCTGTCAGGTCTGGTGATGGGATAAGACCTGACAGGTTTCCACGAAAGTCTTACGGTCGGAGTCTCATGTCCGCGCATGGGTTGCGATGGACGAGCGTCACGGTGAAACCTGTCAGGTCTGGACTTGCGAGCGTGGCGGACGATTTTACGAATGTCATGTAAATTCCGTATGAGAGGATTCGACTCCCTGCCAATGGTCGCTGCGGGTGCGCGTCCTGAACTGATGGTATGATAGCGATTACAACGAAACAGGCTCTTTGATCGTTCCATCGAAGGAGGAAGGAAGTGAAAAATTCCCTTGCGATCATCCCCGTCTTTGCGATCGTCATCCTGTTCTTCATTCAATCCGCCGGAACGCTTGTCGAGTCCATCTACATCCTGGACTTGATGAACACGAGGCTGGACGAAAAAGCGCTCGGCGTGCTGTTCTTCTTCTCGCCCATCCTGTTGGTTCCTTTTTACAAAAAATATCCGCGCCAGGTATTGTGGGTCACGTTTGCGGCGTTATTCCTTGCACGGGGCTTGCTCCCCTACCTGAACACCGCGAACCGCATGTTGGCTTCCGGCTTCGGCGTGTTTGCCGCATTCGGCATGTTCCTCCTCTTGGCAAAGGCAAAGCCCAAAGGCGCGGATTTGCAAACCGGCTTGTGGGGTTCCGCCGGGCTTGCGCTGGCGGTCGCCGTGTCCGTATTGTTGCGCACGGCGGGTCACGGACTCGATTATTCCCTCATCCCTGCCGGTGGGTGGGTCGGCTGGGGGGTGGGATTGATCCTCGGCGGTCTGTTGAGTCAACTCGAAGTCAGGGACGAAGCGGCGGGCGCGGAAAAATCGGGCGGCGCGGCGGCTCCCCTCCTCGGTCTCTTTCTCGTCCTCGCGATGGTTTGGTTCGCCTTCTCCGCCCCGTCCGTCATCGCCCGCTGGACCGAAGGGAACTACACCCTGATCGTGATCGCGGTCAGCCTGCTCTCCGTTGGATGGGTTTGGATTTCGCTCGCGCGAACGGATGTTGTGGGATGGCTCAGCCCGCGCCTTCTCCTGCTTTGGAACCTGCTCTTCACCCTGTCCCTGACCGCCACCCTGTTGGCGCAGCGCGTCCCCTTCCCGCCGACGCCTGATTCACCTCCCGTAGTTGTCACACCCCCCGGCTGGATTCAACAGATCCCGCTGATCCTCATGCTCCTGCTCTTCCCGGCGATCTTCCTCGATATGCGCCTCTTCCTCGACCGCATCCAACGCGCAGACTTAACGCCGCGCAGCCTTATCCCCGGAATCCTTCTGGGTGGTTTCGTCCTGATCCTGCTCGTCTTTGCCCACATCTTTACCAACGTGTGGGGCTATGTCGAACCGGTCAGCCTGTGGTTCCGAGGGAAATTTTGGTTTTCCTATTTTCTGATTGCAGGGATCGTTACCCTCCTCGCCCGGCGCGCAAAGAGAACGGAATACGTGTATGAAAAAGATTCCGCCGAGGGATTCCGGTGGGGATGGGGCATTCTGCTTTTTGCGATCTTTGTAGCGACTGTCGTTTTCTCTCTACCGGCGAAACGCGCGCAGGTCGAAGCGGCAAACCGCGCCTCCCTCGTGGTAATGACCTACAACACCCAGCAATCCAACGACGATTTTGGAGAGAGGTCTTTCGGCGCGCAACTGGCGCTCATCCGTAGGGTCTCGCCGGACATCCTTGCATTGCAGGAATCCGATTCGACGCGCATCTCCCTCAACAACAACGATCACATCCGCTACTTCGCCGAAAACCTGGGTTATTATTCCTATTACGGTCCGACCACAGTGACCGGCACGTATGGCACCGCCATCCTGTCGAAATATCCATTGATGAACCCGCGCTCCGTCTTCACGTTCAGCGACCGGGACGAGATCGGCGCTGCCGAAGCGGAGATCGAGGTAGGCGGGCGCGTGTTTACCATTTACAACGTCCACCCCGACGGTTCGGATACCGCCATGTTGGTATTTGCCCGCACGCTCCTGGATCGCTCGAAGGATAAACCCCACGTGATCGCGCTGGGCGATTACAACCTGCGGGATTACGAGGAAGCCTATCAATTGATTGACAGTGTGTACGTCAACGCCTGGGCCAGCGTCTACCCGTCCGAGATCGGCGGTGGCGTGGACATGTCCGGCGAAAATCGCATTGACCACATTTTCGTTTCCCCCTCGCTGGGCGTGCGTAACCCGGTCTACGTCCTGCCGCCCGCATCGGCGACCGATCATCCCGTCCATTGGGCGGAGGTCTATTGGGAAAGCCCCTAATTCATCGAGCGGACGACCTGCCTCGACGATATAAAAGCGAGGTGTCGGCGTCCTGCATAAAAGGAGATTCCATGTCACGCAAACCACAATCACGCGGAAGGTGTCAATACTGCGGCGAAGAAACAGCCAAAAGCGGCATGTCCCGCCATCTTGAAAAATGCGGGAAGCGGGCGCAGACAATTCGATCTGCCGAAGCGGGGAAACAACCCGAAGAAAGGCTTTGGCATATTCGTGTGGAGGATGCCTATGCCAGGGATTTCTGGCTCGATCTCGAAATGCGCGACTCGGCGGCGCTCGAAAAACTGGATGTCTACCTGCGCTCCATCTGGCTGGAATGCTGCGGTCACTTGAGCAAGTTCACGGTTGGAGGCTGGGGCGGGTACGATGTTGGCAAGGCGCGCATGGCGGACGATGTGTTTCCAGGAGAACCTGAACTGCTTCATCTCTATGATTTTGGAACCACATCCGAAACCAGGATTCGCATTGTCGGCGATCGAAGGGGAAAGGCGACGACGAAACACCCCATCGCATTGATGGCGCGCAACAACCTGCCCGAAAGAACCTGCCAGGAGTGCGGCAAACCTGCGGCAGCTCTCTGCATGGAATGTCTTATCGAAGGAGACATGGACACAAATCCGTTCCTTTGCGAGGACCATGCCGAGGATCACCCCCACACGGATTATGGCGAGCCTGTACCGCTGGTCAATTCGCCGCGCCTGGGCATGTGCGGGTATTACGGCCCCGCCGAACCGCCATATTGATTCGCCACAGTTCACGGTTATCGGTCTGCCTTGCGGGTATGGCAGCAACCCATCCGCCTGTGTATCTGTCTACCTGCGTACTTGTGTATCCCCCGTAACTTTTCACTTTATTTACCGTTCGGGAGGAAAAGGTTAGAATAAGCGCATGGACAAACAAAAAGGCTTCCTGCTCGTCGTGGAGGATGTCCCGGACATCCTCGTCCTGCTCAATGAAACCCTCAAATTCAAGGGTTATCGCGTTGTGACCGCCACCAACGGGGAGGAGGCGATGGAGATCATCCAAAAGGAACGCCCGGCGCTCATCATCACCGATATCCTGATGCCCAAAATGGACGGTTTCAGCCTGGTGCATCGTCTTCGTCTCGATTCCGCCACGCGGAATATACCGGTCGTCTTTCTTTCCGCTACTTACGTCGCCCCGGAAGACAAGGAGTTCGCGCTCACCATCGGCGTGACCCGCTTCGTCGAAAAACCGGTGGACATGGAGACGTTCTTCCCCATGATTGACGGACTGCTCGCGGAAGGCGCGCAGGACGCCAGGCCCCTGGATGAAAAACAGTTTTACGAGGGATACAAAAAACGGCTGGAGTCCAAACTCAGGCACAAGAACACGCAGATCAGCCGGGACCAGCACCTGCTTGAGACGCTCCAGGAACCGCAGAGACAATCGTTCAAAACCTCCCTCCAGAACGCCATCCGCGAGCGGGAGGAGATACAGAAACTGCTCGATGAGATTCGCGGGCGGCTGGAATCCCTGAACTAAAAAACGTCCCGAAGACATATCCTGAAATTTTCTGCCGTACATGGAAACCCTAATGGTTCGTAAAAAAATAAGCTCCCTCACCTTCCAAAGCAATCCCCACTTTGCAGGAAAATCTATGGCAACAGGAGATTGCTTCTCGAAGACTCGCAACGACATGAGGGAAGTTAATAATTTACTGACCCTAAAGATCTCCTTACCTTTCGCAAAACCCTCATTTACAGAAAAGACCTTTGGGAACTTATCAATGAAATACTTGGAGACACGGAGTTTTTCAAAGTCTTTTCTCCGTGTCTTCGTGTCTCCGTAGTTTTCAAGCCCTTTTTGGTTTCGGCAGGCTCAACCCAGGAGTTTCGGCTTGTCCGAGTTAGGGTTTTTACGAGAGGTTTATACGGTAGCAAATCCTGAAAAAGCCTTCGGGACGTTTTGCTTTGTTACTTCACCTTCAGGTTGGCGATCCCGTTGAACGCCAGCGCGATCCACTTGCCCTTTTCGTATTCGATCCATACGCTTTTGGAGTGCAGGCGTTTGCCGCTTACCGCTTTTCCCTTTTGCAGTTGACCCACAATCGCATACTCGACGCCCGGTCCGTTGCGGACGTTCAACACCTCGGGAAGGACCTCGAACGACAGGCTGGAGGGAAGTTTCACCGCGTCCGGCAGGTCCGCCTCGATTCCCTCCGCGCCCTCCTCCGCGCCCGTCGCGGAGAAGTAGGGCATCGGGTCCACGTATCCCTTGTAGGAGGGGTTTTCCCCGTCAATCTTCAGACCGAAATGCAGGTGCGGACCTGTGCTTGCGCCGGTGTTGTTGCTGTAACCGATCACCGCGCCAGCCTTCACCTTCTGACCGGCTGCGACCGCCGCGCTCGCCAGGTGGGCGTAGTACGTGTAATAGGTCTTGCTCCCGTCCGTGTGGGTGAGTTTGACGTAATTGCCATAACCGCCGTTTTCGAACCCGACCATCGCCACGGTGCCGGATGCCGCTGCCATGATCGGGGTCCCGTTCGGGATGCCGTAGTCAATTCCGTTGTGACCGGGGAAACCCCACTTTTTGTAGAGCTCCGGGTTCAAGCCGAACAGTTGCGTGATGGGTCCGTTCACCGGGACAAGCAGTTTGATAGCCATGGTTGCTCTCCTCTCGTTATGGTTGGTGTGGACATGATAACACATGCGCCTGTCATTGCGATACGTTCCTCCTTCGAGGGCTTTGTAAGGCGTGCGCCGCGATCCCAAACGCCACCGCCGCGTTGAACGATTTCTTCTCCCCGCGCATGGGAATGAAGAATATCTTCCCGCACAGGTCGAGCAGTTCCGGGTCCACGCCCGTCACCTCGTTGCCCACGATCAATACCGCCTTCCGATCTTCGCCTTCGTCGTTCCCAAGCGTGACCGCCCTCTCGTCCTCCTCCAGCGCGTAGACCTTCCATCCCTCCTGTTTCAAGCCTTTGACCAGTTTAACCGCGTCCTTGTGGTACGACCAGGGGACCGAGTCCTCCGCGCCGAGCGAGGCGCGCGTCACCGCTTCGTTCTCGGGGGTGGGCGTGATCCCGCAGAAAAAGGCGTGCGCGAACCCGAATCCCTCCGCCGAGCGCAGGATCGAACCCGCATTCCACGCCGAACGGATGTTATCCAGCAATACCGCCAAAAACCTTTCCCCTGCTTCGTTCGATTCCGTTGCGGTCTTTGCGCCTTCGCGGTGAGAATTATCGGGGAGGCCGTGCCCGGGTTCAGCGATCAGTTTCCGGGTTAGAACGACGCGTGTCGCTCCCATGCAGGCGGGGCAACGCGTCCCGTACGGGTGTCCCTCTGCGAGGGGGTAACGGAGTCCGCACGAGTCGCATACCCTGATCTCGTAACCGCTGATTGGCATGGCGTGATTATACATGCTACAATTTGCCCATGCACCGTGTCGTTCCTGAATTGATCGTCGAGAATTATCGAAAGGGCGTCCTGAGGGGGGAGTTTCCGGCGGTTGGCATGTTTCTCGATCTTTCGGGCTTTTCCCGCATGACCGACGCGCTGATGCAACACGGACAACACGGGGCGGAGGTGCTGGCGGGTTTGATGCACAGCGTTTTCGATCCGTTGGTGAAGAGCATCTTCAGTTATGGCGGCAAGATCGTCAGTTTTGCGGGCGACGGCGTGATGGCGCTTTTTCCCATCCAGGAGGACGAAAAGACGACGGCTCTGCGCGCCCTGGCTTCCTCGTGGATGATCCAACGGGACCTTTTGCGCGACCCCGAACGAAGCACGGTTTACGGCACGTTCCCTTTTTCGGTCAAGATCGGCGTCACGATAGGTTCGGTTGATTGGCGCATTCTGTGTTCGCAGAACGGCTCGCAGGCGACCTATTATTTTCGCGGCTCGGCGGTGGTGGAGTCGGCGGAGGCGGAACATCAGGCGCGGGCGCGCGAGATCGTGCTGACGCAAGGGATGTACGAACTTCTCAGGGATTCCATCAAGACGAAACCGCACAGCGCCTTTCACCGTTTGACCGGCTTCCTCGGCGGCGCGCCGGAGACGATCCCGTACGAATTGCCTCCGGTGGACGTGGAGATTTCGCGCTGCTTCATGCCCGAAGAGGTCGTCGTGTATGACATGCGCGGCGAGTTCCGCCAGATCGTCAACCTGTTCATGCGGATTCCCGAACTGTCCGATACAGAACTGGAGGATTTCATCGCCGGGGTCTTCGAACTGCGCGGTCAATACGGCGGTTTGTTGACCCGCCTCGATTTCGGGGACAAGGGGTGCAACCTGCTCATGTTGTGGGGCGCGCCGGTCGCCTACGAGAACGACATCGCGCGCGCCCTGCATTTCATCCTTGACTTGCAGAAGCGGGTGAATTTTCCCATCACAACCGGGGTGACCTATTACGTCGCGCACGCCGGCTATCTTGGCAGTGAAATGTGCGAGGATTACACCTGCTACGGTTGGGGCGTGAATCTTGCCTCCCGTTTTATGATGACCGCGCCCGAAGGCGCCATTTGGGTGGACGACCGGGTCGCGCGCAGGGTCTCGCAGCGGTTCGATCTCGATTACGTCGGGGCGCAGATCTTCAAAGGCTTCGCGGCGGAACAAAAAGTGTACGTGATGCGGGGGCGCAAACCGGTCTCGAACGTCGTCTACCAGGGGGAGATGGTCGGGCGCGTCGATGAATTGCGGCGCCTGACCGGCTTCGTCGAGCCGTTGTGGCAGGGCAGGTTCGCGGGTGTGATCGGCGTGCAGGGCGACGCGGGCATAGGCAAGGGTCGGTTGGTTCAGGCGTTCAACGCCTCCCGCCTGTTCACTGAACGTGACGCATTGTGGGCGGTTTGCCAGGCGGACCAGGTCCTGCGCCGTTCCTTCAATCCGCTGCGCGGGTGGCTGTTCCGGTATTTCAGCCTCACGCAGACCCGGTCCCAGGCGGAACGCCGGCGCGCCTTCGACTCGAAACTGGACGACCTGCTCGCTTCCATCCCCGACCTGGAACTGGCGCGCGAACTCGATCGTACGCGTTCCATCCTCGGCGCTTTGGTGGACGTCCACTGGGACGAGTCCCTCTACAATCAACTGGACGCGGAGGGACGCTACAAGAACACCCTCCTCGCGCTGATCGCTTTGATCAAAGCCGAAAGCCTGCGACAGCCCCTCATCCTTTTTGTGGACGACCTCCATTTCGTGGATCAGGATACGCTGACGTTCCTCCTGCAATTGAAGCGTTCGTTGTCCGCCTCTCCCGATGCCCATCCTGTGGCGATGATTTTTGCGTATCGGACGCAGGGCGTGGATCGCGCCCCACTCGAGGAACTGATAGATGCGGAGATCGAATTGACCGGTCTCACCCGCGACGACCTCTCCCGTCTCGCCAGGAACATACTTGGCGGTTCCATATCCGAGGAATTGACCGGGCTGGTCATGTCACGCTCGGAGGGCAATCCCTATTTTGCCGAACAGATCATTCGTTACATGCAGGAAGAGAGCCTGCTGGAAATGAGCGCCACAGGCTGGCGCCAGGTGGAGCGCGGACGCTCGACGCTTCTGCCCGGCGACATTCGCGCCCTGCTGGTCGCGCGTCTCGATCAATTATCGCACGAGGTCAAAAAGATCGTGCAGACCGCCTCCATTCTGGGGCGCGAGTTCGAGGTCCGCGTGCTGGAGAAAATGCTGGGACCCGCCGCCAATATCACGGCGCGCCTCTCCGAAGCGGAGAAAGCCTCCATCTTGTTGCCGCTTCAGGAGATGCGTTACATCTTTTATCACGGTCTTTTGCGGGACGCGGCATATTCCATGCAGATGCGCTCGCGCAGGCGGGAACTGCACCTTCTCGCATTGAGCGCGCTGGAGGAACTCTACATGGATGAGGCTGAAAACCGCTACGCCGAACTTGCCCATCACGCCGAACAGGGCGATCACCGCGAAAAGGCGAAGAATTACTATGCCCTTGCCGCCAGGGTTTCCGCCGATGCGTATCAAAATCACCAGGCGGTGGATTACTACACGCGGGCGCTTGCCTGCGCCGATCCCGACGACCTCGGTACGCAATTCGACCTCGTCGCGGAGCGCGTCGAAATCCACTCGCGCATGGGCAGGCGCGACCTGCAATTGCAGGACCTGAATTTGCTCGAACGCTGGGCTGAAAAACTCAACGACCCCGATCGCTTTGCAAAACTCCTGTTGTTGCGATCCGCATATCTTTTTTACGCCGGCAATTACCTCGAAGCGATCGAGTACGCGGAACGCGTGGACAAGACCTCCCACGATCTGCATCGCACGGAATTGTATCTCTTTACGCAAGTGGTGAAGATGACCTCCCTTCTGCATCTGGGACGACTGGATGAAGCCAAGGCGCATGGGCAAAAGACCCTTTCGCTCAGCCGCACGTCGAAGAACAAAAAACAGGAGGGCAGGATTCATAATACATTGGGGTGGGTGGCGTTGGAACTAAACGAGCCCGAAGAAGCCCGCGATCATTTTCTGGCGGTTCTCGCCATCGCACACGAAACCACGGATCCGGCCCTGGAATGCCGCGCCTTGAATCATCTCGCCAAACTGGAAGGGGAAGTGAACGGGAATTATTCGTTCGCCCGCGAATACTTCGGAAAAGCCTACGAACTTGCCCGCAAGATCGGCGACCGCCAGATGGAAGCCGGCACGCTCTCGAACATGGGCTTCGCCGCTGGGATGCAGGGCGATTTCGGCGCCGCCCGTGCCTATCACGAACAGTCCCTGCCCATTTCCCGCGAAACCGGCGACCTGTTCCAGGAAGCCTACTCTTTGATCAATTTGAGTTCCATCGCCGTTATGCAAAACCAGGCTGAGACAGCCCTGAAACAGGCGCAGCAGGCGGCAGGACTGGCAAGGAAGATTTCCGACTTGTCCGGCGAAGCGTGGGCGACGTTGTATATGGGACGCGCCCATCTCCTGCTCGAGGAATTCGATCCGGCGCGGGACGCGTACCATCGGTCGGTCGAGATTCGGGAAAAATTGAATCAATCATCCCTGTCCATGGAACCGCTTGCCGGGTTGGTGGAACTATATTTGCGGGTGGACGATCTCGACGCCGCTGCGAAAGAGGCGGAAAAGATCCTGCGCTTCCTGGAGAGCGGCTCGCCCCTTACCGGCTTGGATGAACCCCTGTGGGTCTATTACACCTGCTACCGATTCCTCGAAAGGACGAAAGATCCGCGCACCGACTGGGTCCTGCGCCAGGCAAAGGAGTTGCTGGACGCGCAAACCTCGCGCTTCAGCAGCGAAGCCGACCGCGGGCGTTATATCGAGAACATTCCCTGGCGCCGCGCCCTGCGCGACGTCGTCCAGGCGCGCCTGGGTTAAGGCGCTCCGCCTGACGCCGGGTCGCCGTTGGATAATTCGAACGTATCGTTTTCGATCTTGCCGGTGTAGTAGTATGGGTCCCCGCTCCCCTCGTAGATCACCAGCCTCGATTTCCCCAAATTGGAGATGCCCGGTATCGTCACCCTGTATTTCTGCTTGATGTACTTCCCGTTTTTCTTGACCGCGAAATTGTTGAACCAGCGGATGGGATTTCCGTCCTTCATCTGAGTGGGAAGCCCGTCCATGGAGAGTTTTTCGACCTCGTAATCGCCATCCTCCAGGACTTCGATCTCGACGTCAATCTCGGAGTCCCCCCCTTTTTCGACCTTGAATTTCCTTTTGTTGGATTTATCCTTTTGAACCTTGCCCGGGATCGCCGCCTTCTTTTGGTCAGCCATGCCATTCTCCTCTCGTTGATTTTGGTATTATACGACCGAAATGCGATACATCCTTTTCAACAAACCTTTTGGCATCCTTTCGCAATTTACCGACGAAGGCACCGGGCATCCGACCCTCAAGCAGTTCATTGACGCGCCGGGCATCTACGCCGCGGGACGGCTGGATCGCGACAGCGAAGGCTTGCTCCTCCTCACGGACGACGGCCCCCTCATCAAACGCCTGACCGATCCCAGGCATCACATCGAGAAAACCTATTGGGCGATGGTGGAGGGGAATCCGACTCAGGACAAATTGAATCAACTCGAACGCGGGATTCAACTCAAGGACTATCGCACCCTCCCCGCCAAAGCCCGCCTCATCCCCGACCCAAGCCTGCCTCTTCGACCCAAGCCCGTCACCCCGCACGGGCCCACCGCGTGGATCGAGATCAAACTGCGCGAAGGAAAGAAACGCCAGATCCGCCACATGACCGCCGCCGTCGGTTTGCCCACCCTGCGCCTCGTCCGTGTGGCGATCGGTCCCATTCAACTCGGCGACCTGCAACCCGGCAAATGGCGGGACGTAACGCAGGATGAGATTCGATTATTGAAAGGCTGACGCCCTTATAATCGGTCAATCACACTTTTGGACTCAAGGAGCTTGCTCCCGTTCGATATGAATCATAAATTCCTCCGCGCCCTCCTTTCAGCGATGTTCGCGCTCTTGCCTGCGCTTTACCTGCCTCTCGTCCCGCGCACAGGGTTATTGCGCGCGCCTCAACCCGCCAGTTCCGCATACGACCTGGTCAACGCCGTCAACGCCTTGCGCGCCTCGAATGGGCTTCCCGCATACGGCATCAGTTCGATTCTGATGTACACCGCGCAAAGCCAGGCGGATTTTATGGCGGCGACCGGTCTCGTCTCCCATTCGGGTCCGGGCGGGATCAGCCTTACCGATCGTTTGCTCGCGGCGGGTTATCCGCTTGCCGGGGATCTTTCGCTTGGAGGTTTTCGCGCGGAGAACATCACCTCCGGCGACGAGAACATGACCGCGGAAGCCGCGATCAATCAATGGACGGGCGACGCGCCGCACTTGAACACCATGCTGTCCCCGAACCTGACCGAGATCGGCGCGGGCGTTGCAGTGGCGAATGGCAGGGTGTATTACGTCATTGACGCCGCGCGTCCCACCGCCAGCGGCGCGCCTCAGGCTGTGACCCCGTCCCTCGGAGGCGGATCAGCCGTCCCTGCGGGAGAAGCGCTGGTTCCCGTCGTCATCATCAGCACGCCCAACGCGAACGGGGAGGTGATCCATGAAGTCCTCCCCGGTCAAACCCTGTGGCAGATCGCGGTTTCGTATGATGTGACCATCGAAGAGGTAAAGCAATTGAACAGCCTGCCCAATGACTTGATCTATCCGGGCGAGAAGTTGTTGATCGAAAGGGAGGCGGAGGCGATCACCGCGACCCCCGCGGAAACATCAACCGCCGCGCCGACTTCGACTTCGACACTGACGGCTTCGCCTTCTCCGCCTGCGACGCGCGCATTCGCGACCTTCACCCCCGCGCCTGGTTCGACTTCCGCCCAACCCGCCTCCGCGACGATCATGGGAGCGGCTCTGGGAATCATCGCCCTTGCCCTGCTTGGGGGCGGCGTAATCGCCTGGCTGGGAAGCGCACGGAGGGAATGATATTGGATGGGCGCCGCGCTTTGCGCTCGAAAGGACCACGCGCCCGACAACTGGATGAACATCACGACGAACTGGTTACAATCCTTCGTGCATTTTCCCGGTGCGTCTGTTATATTCTCGATGTGAAAAATATCACAAACCGTGGAGGTGAATGTGGCTGAAATTCGTATTGACGCGCTGCTGCCGCAGGAGATGGCGACACGGGTCGAGTACCTGGGCGTGCGCAAGGCGGAGATGCCCTTCCTGAAGATGTTCATGCTGGCGGTGCTGGCTGGCGCGTTCATTGCATTGGGCGCGATCTTTGCCACGACCGTAAGCGCCGGGAGCATGACGGTCACGGCGTCGGGAGGGGAGACGGCATATACGACGGGTTTTCCTTATGGGTTCAACAGGCTGTTGACCGGGCTGGTGTTTTCCCTCGGCCTGATCCTGGTCGTGGTGGGCGGTGCGGAACTGTTCACGGGCAACAACCTGATCGTGATGGCATGGGCAAACGGCAAGGTGACGGGGCGCGCGCTCCTTCGGAACTGGGCTATCGTCTATGCGGGGAATTTCGTCGGGTCCATCGGCACAGTGATCCTGATGTTCTTCACGAAGCAATATACCTTTGGGTCGAATTCGATCGGGATCGCGGCGTTGAAGATCGGCGTGGCAAAGGTCGAGTTCGGTTTTTTGCAGGCGGTGGCGCTGGGTATCCTGTGCAATGCGCTGGTCTGTCTTGCGGTGTGGCTCACGTTCAGCGCCCGCAGCGTGATTGACAAGATCGCCGCGATCGTCTTTCCGATCACAGCGTTCGTCGCGGCGGGTTTCGAACACAGCATCGCCAACATGTATTTCATTCCATATGCGCTGTTCATAAGATTTTTCGACCCAGCCTACACCGCGACGGTCGGGGACAAGGTGGCGCATCTCGACAAATTGACGTGGGAGGCGTTCGTCCTCAACAATTTGATCCCGGTGACGATCGGGAATATCATCGGCGGGGCGGTGCTGGTCGCGGCTGTGTATTGGGCGATCTTCCTGCGCCCCGGGAAGGATTGATTTCGAACAAAAAGGAGTCTGATTATGAAGGCATACGTATTGATCAAAATCCGGGCAGGCGAAGTCAAGGACGTGGTGCGCCAGTTGAAGAAACTCGAAAGCACCATCGAGGCGCACATGACGTTCGGTCCCTACGACGCGGTGGCGGTCGTAACGGCACAGGACATAGGCGCGTTGGGTTCCATGATCGCCACCTCCATTCAACCCATTCCCGGCGTCGAACAAACCCTGACCTGCATCGCGGTGGACGTGTAGCCCACCAAACACCGGGCGCCATCAAAATAAATGACAGTCACTTTCGGCGACAAAGTGACTGTCATTGCATTGAGTTATGGGTTGATACAATTTACGGCAGCCTGTATCTCAATATGCGGTTGTTACCGGCGTCCGTCACCCAGACGAAGCCGAGTTGGTCAACGGTGATGCCTGCCGCAAGTCCGATCTCGGCGGGCCCGTTCCCGAAATCCCCCCACGTGCGCACGAATTGACCTTCCGCAGTGAACTCGATCACGCGATAGCCTTCCGGGTCGGTGATGAAAACGCGCCCGTCCGCGCCGGCGGCGATGAACGGCTTGTTGTCCAATGACTGCCCGAACCAGCCGTTGACGTCCCATTGCAGGGCGGGGAAGTAGAACTTGCCGTCATCGGAGGGGGTGAAGGCTTGCACGCGCTGGTTCCACGTATCGGTCACGTAAACCGTCCCATCCGGCGCGACGGCGACCCCGACCGGCTCGTCGAATTGACCGGGGTCGAAACCCGCCGAGCCGAACTCGGTGATGTAATTCCCGTCCTTGTCGAAGATCACGATGCGTTTGTTGCCGGTATCGGCGATCAATACGTTGCCGCGCGCGTCCACCGCGATGCCGCGCGGACCCCAGAACGAACTGAGCGATTCGGGGACGCCGGGAGTCGGTTGTCCATATTGCCCCCACATCATGATCGGTTGTCCGTCAGCGGTGAATTTCTGGATGCGATGATTCCACGTATCGCTCACGTAGACGGAGCCGTCGGGTCCGACGGCAACGCCCCAGGGTTCGTTGAACGCGCCGATGGGCGCGTCGCTGGTAAACACGTCGGCGAACGAGCCCCATTCATGCAAAAGGCTTCCATCGGAGGCGATGTGAAGGATGCGGTGATTGCGCGAGTCGGCGATGTAGAAATCCGCGTTGACGCCGCGCGCGATGGAACGCGGCGCGTTCAACCCGCGCGGGTAGCGCTCGCTGCCGAAGATCAGGTCCGCGGACAGGGAGAGCGTGCTTCCCTCATACGGGTCCGTCGTAAGGGTCGCTTCCGAGGGTCCCACGCCGTAATTCCAGATCTTCGACGCCACGTCCTTGCGCACGAAGAGTTTCATCTGGTCGGAGGGCTGCCAGGTGGTCAGCGTCATGCTCGAACTGCCGACCGCCTGCGCGTAGCGGGTGTAGTCGCGGTCGAACCAGATGTCGAAGATGCCCGCGCGGATGTTCGGGTCTGTGAGCGCGTTCAGCACGCGCTCCCTGTTGAGGTTGAAGTAATCCTGGTTGGGCCACCACATGCGAATGTAGTTAAACTCGTAGAACTCGTTGCCCAGCGCGGGATAGATCTTGTCGAAGTTCTTCTGGTCAACGACCACGGCAACGGCTTCCCGCAGGGAACGTGTCGGGCTGTCGAAAGAGCGCAGCGCGGTGAAATCGCGCAAGTACCACACGAAGGGCCACGAGACGCCGGTATCCGGCGCGCTGGCGTCGTACGCGACGACCGCGTTCAACCCGCCCGCAGTCCGTTCGGAAATTTCCTCCACCTGCGCCATCACCTCCTTGATGCCGGTCGCGCCGTGCGCGTACACGAGGTACTCGGTCGCGTCGTCGTAGAAAATGTAGGCGGCGCGGAAGGCGGTCCGCCCGGTTTGGATGGCAAGCAGGGCAAAGGTTGTCAGAGCCGCAAGGTGGATGAACGCGCCGGAGCGCGGCAGGCGGGAGAGATATCCGATCCCGACGGTGGCGGCGATCAACGCGAGGAGCGCCGCGCCGAAACGCGCCGCCTCGGTCGTCACGCCCATGTCCGCCTGCGGGAACGAAAGGAATTTCAAGAGCGAGGCGCCGTTGATCGCGCCCGCAATCGCCGTGATCAACGCAAGAATGAACAACGAGACGATTCCCAGACCGGGCAGGTCGTCCTTCATCAAATACACAAGCAGGACGCCCGACGCGATGGCGACTGCCAGCGGAAGCAGGAACGCCAACGTCGCTTGCAATTGCGCGAGTTCGGATCCCTGGAAGGGCGGCGTCGCGCCGTACAGCGAGCGGATCACGTTGAACGCGGCGAGCAGGAACACAGTCAGGGCGGTCAGCGATAACGCCGTCCGATACCAGGGCGTTCCCTCTTTCAGTTTTTCCGACGCGGCTTCGACGATCTGCCCGATGCCCCAGCCGGTCAATAACGCCATGGGCCACGCCATGTGATACGTCAGCCACGGCATGCGCTCGCCCGCAATGGTGAATGCCAGGATGCTCGTGATCACCCAATAAACCAGCAAGCTGAAGAACACGGGGAAATTGGATTCGCCGGATTCGAGGGGACGCTCCGCTCGATCCGCATCGCTGATCTCAACCTTCGCTTCCGACTCCGGGATGGCTGGTTTCCGTCCGAGAAGTTTTTTCGCGCCGATGACGATTGCCGTGAGGCTCCCGATGGCGGTTATAAACTCATACATGGGGATCTGCACGAGAATGTAGTAATACTCCGGCTGGCTTCCGCGTTCCACGCCCTGTTGAACGAGCCAATAGCCCAGCGAGCCGATCAATCCCGTGAAGAATCCCGCCGCGTTCGTGAAGACGGTCGTGTACAGAATGGTGAAGACTCCCCAGAACAGCGCGGCGTACTTCCACCATTCGCGCCTCCACAACAGCCCGACTGCGATGGAAATGGCGAAGAAGACCGCGACGAATATGCCGATGATCGTCATGGCTCTCGTATCGAGCGCGGCAACGGAGGCGGCGTCGGTTGGGATGACGACGTGCAGGCGCGGTTCCAGCCATTCCAACAGGAACGGGATGAGCATGGGCAGGACGAAGGTCATCAGCAGGATCATGATGTCGAACGATCTTTCCTTGAGTAGGTTTGCCCACCCGTAGCCCGCAAGCAGAACGATCGCCGCGCCCAGGAGGAAAACGAAAGCGGCGCCGAAAAGGATCGTCGAAAGCGAGACAGCCGCCGGGGCGGTCGGAGGCGCAATTCCAGTGGTGGGATCGGCCGGGGCGGCGGTCTCGGTACTGCTCAACGGTCCTTCCTGGTGTTTTATGTATCCATATCCCGCGCTGACTCCCGCCAGCAGGACGACGATCGCCAGCAGGATGATGAAGGCGTTGTACAGGCTGGGATTGCGTTCCCACCTTCGACCCGTCACACGGACGATGAAGTAACCGCCCAAAAAGACCAGCGCCTGCGCGGTGTAGATGAAAGCGGTTTCCTTGGCTGTGAAGTGCAGGACGGTCGCTGCGGTGACGAAATACAGGTATCTCTTTTCGCCAACTTCGAGGTAACGCAAAATGGAGTAGAGCAAAAGAACGCCGGCAAACCCCGCGAACGCCTCATTGCGAACGTAGCGTCCGTAATACAGCATGTAAGGCGAAATGACCAGGAGAAAGCCGGCAGCGAGCGCGCCCCATTTGCCGAGATAACGCTGCCAATACCAGATCATCCAAACCGTGGCGATGCTGAACAGTACAGCCGGTATGCGCGCCGTGAAATCCGAAACGCCGAAGAGGAAATAACTCAGGGCGATGGCGTGGAATTGAAAGGGCCCGTGCATCATGGGCGTGTGCTGGTAGCCTTGTCCGCGATACAAGAGCCAGGAGAAATACGTGTGCAGGGATTCATCGTGACTCATGACGCGCGCCCCGAGGTCGTAAAAGCGCGTAACGATTGCCAGCAGGATAATGCCCGCAAACAAGGCGATCTCATTCGTGATTGCCGGCAGGGCAGGGTGGACGGGTCGTTGAAGCCAGGCTGTTTTTTCGTTTTCCATATTATTCTTTTGTTCGATCGAAGTTTGTGATTTGTTCATATTATGCGCCGTCCCGAAGGGTTCGATCCTTTGGTTGCGCCTCGGGACATGCCTTCGGGACGTTCTGTACGCAAGGCGAGTGACTTATACTTCAAACTCAAGGTTCTGACAAGTTTACGCGTAATTTTCCGTTAATAAATATTGTTCATCCGCCGGGCGTATTGGTTGTGAAGTGGGTCGCCGGGGGATACGTGATCGTGATCGTTGGAGGATTCGTGGTCGGTGTGGGACCGCAAACGGGGATGACGATCTCCATGCCGGCATGAACGACTTCGATGTCCATCGAATTTGCGGACAGGATCGCCTCTTTCGAAACCGAAAACCGCCCGGCAATGCTTTCGAGCGTCTCTCCCTCCCGGACTGTGTAGCGGGTCTCCTCACAATCCACGACCGAGGTAGATGTATGCGTAAATTGGACCGAGGGCGTTGGCACCGGCAATGCCGCAAGCGATGGCGAGGACGGATCGTTTGATCGCGTAACCTGCCATAAACTAAAAACCGACAGGACAAATATTGCGGCGATCATTACGAGGCGTGTAGCCAGTATCACCCTCGAAGAATGTTTTGTCATCCCACCCTTAACCATATCCATCGAGAGGGGGAGGGGATGATAACTCCACTGTTGCGTCATCACGTGTTGGAGGATTCCTTCCATCTCCCTAATTTCCCCGGCATAGACGCGGCATTCCGCGCAGTCGTCGAGATGCGCGTCGAGCGCTTTATGTCCGCGGGCGTCCAACGCTTTGTCGGCGTCGAACTGAATCATCCTGTGCGCTTCTTCATGTGTAATGGACATCCCGGATCATTCCTTATGCAGTTCGGTCAATGCGTTCCTCAGCCGCTCGCGGGCGTTGTGCAGTCGTGAATGGATCGTCCCCTCGCGGATGGACAGGATTTCGGCGATCTCCGTCACTGACAGGTCATGGAAATATCGCAATACGATAACGATGCGGTGTCGTTCATCCAACTTGTTCAATTCGCTCCAGACAGCCGCTTCCTTCTCGTTTTGGATCGCCGCATCTTCCGGGCGGATTTGTTCCTGCGCTTCCATTCGAAGGATCGCGGCTAAAGTTGTTCGCAGCCGTTCCAGTCTCTTTCGCTTTCGCAACCGGCTACGGCTCAGGTTTAGCGTAATCGTATAGAGCCACGCTTTCAACGATCCTTTTTCCCGGTACGATCGCAGGGATTTCAACGCCGTAATAAAAGTCTCCTGCGTGATCTCGCGCGCTTCAGCAGGGTCTCCTGTAATGGAAAGCGCAAGCCTGAACACGTCAGCCTCATGCTGGCGTACAAGCATTTCGATCGCAGCTTCGTTCCCGGCGATGCATTCAGAAATGAGCCGCGACGGTTCAGGATCATTCATGCGCTCTAATTGATTAACGCCTGCCGGGCTGAGAATCTTCACGGAATATTATTTCCTTATTTGCGCGTAGCCAATAATCACAAATCAATCCCCACAAACACAAGACTAAAACAAAACAGACCCCGCCAACTGACCACACCCCGCGTTGATGTCAATCCCGCGCCGCATACGGATCGTGCATGGGACCCCAGCCTGCTCCAGCGTTTCTTTGAATCGTTCCGCACGTTGACGGCTGGTCGCCTCGCCGCTGTAACCTTTGGTGGGGTTGAGGGGGATGGCGTTGACGTGGCACAGCAGTCCCCTGAGCCGCGCGGCGAGTTTCATCGCCACTTCGGGCGTATCGTTGACTCCGTTGATGAGCGCCCATTCGAAGGTCACGCGGCGATGCGTTTTCTCGATGTAGTAACGGCAGGCTTCGAGGATCTCGTCAATTCTGTAGCGCTTGTTGACCGGCATGATGGCGAGACGCTCCTCGTCGTCCGCGGCGTGGAGTGAGATGGCGAGGTTGACCTGACGCTTTTCGTCCGCGAATCGTCTGATCTGAGGGACCAAGCCAACAGTGGAGATCGTCATGCGGCGCGCGCCGAAGTTGAATCCCTGCGGGTCATTGAGGCGGTCAATTGTCGCCATCGTGTTATCGTAATTGTGGAACGGTTCGCCCATCCCCATAAAGACGATGTTCGTGACGGCTTCGTTCACGTCCCTCAACATGCGCGCGTAATACATGACCTGCGCGACGATCTCGCCGCTCGTGAGGTGACGTTTGAATCCCATTTGCCCGGTGGCGCAAAAGACGCATCCCATCGCGCAACCGGCCTGCGTGGAGATGCACAGGGCTCGGCGCTTCTTATTTAACCGCAAAGGACGCGAAGATATTAGTTTTCCTTGGCGGTCTTCGCGCTCCTGGCGATAAAAACGATCGTCCGCCGGGTCGCCGTAACGCATCAAGACCGCTTCGATCAAGTTGCCATCCGGCAGTTCGAACAACGTCTTGCGCGTGGACTTATCGGAGGAGTCGAGGAATGTTTTAACTGTGAATGGGGTGAAGGTAAATTCCTCGGCAAGTTTTTCTCGAAGAGAATTGGGGAGATTGGAGAATTGCTCGGGCGAGTTGTGGATGTGCTTGTATAACCCCTGCCAGATTTGCCTCGCACGGTAGGGAGGTTCGTTCCATTCCTGGAGGAGGGACGTGAGGGAGGGGAGGTCGAGGTCGTAGAGGAGCATGGGGAGGAGGAGTGGAAAGTAGAAAGTAGAAAGTGGAGAGTGGAGAGTGGAAAGTAGTCTGTGGACGATCTTCCTACGCAACCAACTCGTCCAAGCTTTCGACAATGATCTCCGGCGCGGGGATCCACTTCTCCGCTTCCTCGCGCGTGGATACGCCGCTCAACACGAGCGCGGTCGGGCACCCCACCGCCTGACCTGCGGCGATGTCCGTTTCGAGGCGGTCGCCGACGACGAGCGTTTCCACTTTTCGGGCGCCGAGTCTTTCCAGGGCGAGCTCCATCAAATACGGGTAAGGCTTGCCCGCCGAAATGGGTTCCACGCCGGTTGCGGTTGTGATGATCGAAAGCCACGCGCCCGAACCGGGGATTTCCCCGCGCGGGGTGGGGAAGGTCTTATCGGTGTTGGTGGTGTAGAAGGGGATTCCGTTTCGCACGAGGAGCGTCGCCTCTGCGACCTTCTCGAAGTTGATGCTCCGGTCGATGCCCATGACAAAGACTTGCGCCTCCGATACACGTTCGAGAGGCAATACCTCGAATCCCTTGTCGTTCAACGCCTTGCGGACTCCCTCGCCGCCGATCATAAATATCTTCGTCCCGCGCGGATATTTGCGTCCGAGCAGGTATGCGATGCCCAGCGCGGAGGTGATCACCTGATTCGGATCAACGTCCACGCCGAGGTCTGCAAGCTTCCTTTGATATTCTTCGGGAGTCTTCGTCCCGTTATTGGTGGCAAAAACAAACTTCAGTCCGCGTTCGCGGATGCGCTTGAATATGGACGGCAGGTCGCCGATGGGCGCGTCCGATTTCCATAATACGCCGTCCATGTCGAGGATGAGGGCTTGGATGTGTGGTGGGATCATGGTCATTTACGATTGACGATTTTCGATTCTTCGGCAGGCTCGACACAAGTTTGCAATTTGCGACTGCACGCATTATAAACGCAAGACCCCGAGAATTTCTCCTCGAGGTCTTCACTCTTCACTGTTCACTGATTACTGATCACTGCTCACTGATTCACCTTCTCCGGCGTCTCCAGCACCTGATCCACCAGACCGTATTCCACAGCCTGCCTCGCTTCGAGATAATAATCGCGGTCGCTGTCGCGCTCGACCACTTCGAGGGGCTGACCCGTATGCTTCGCAAGGATGCCGAGCAGCAAACTCTTCAATCTCAGGATCTGTTTCGCCTGGATTTCGATGTCGGTCGCCTGACCTTGCGCGCCGCCCAGCGGCTGGTGCATGTGGATGGTCGCGTTGGGCAGGGCGTAGCGTCTGCCCTTCGTGCCGGCCGCCAGCAAAACGGTCCCGAAAGAAGCGGTCACGCCCACCGCCACCGTGCTGATCGGGTTCGTGATCATCTGCATCGTGTCGTAGATCGCAAGCCCCGCGTAGATCTGCCCGCCGGGCGAATTGATGTACATCTGGATTTCCCTGTCGGGATCTTCATGGTTCAGATACAGCAACTGCGCCACGATCACGTTGGCGATCTGGTCGTCAATGGGCGTGCCGAGGAAGATGATGCGTTCCTTGATCAGCCGCGTGAACACGTCAATGGAACGTTCGCCGTAATTGGTCGATTCGATCACGTAAGGGGTAACGTTCTTGAAATTTGGGATCATGTCGTCTCCTTGTATGCGGACAATCATAGCCGCGCCGCGTTGGAATCGTGTTAACTCTTTGTTTCCTCTTCGGCGGAGGCGCCCGGCTCGCCCGCGTCCTTCGACTCGCTCAGGACAACGGGGACGGCTGTCTCTGTTTCTTCAGCCTTTTCCCCCGCCGACGCCGCTTCCGCCGCGGCTTTTGCGGCTTCAGCCTCCGCCGCGCGTTCCCCCGGCGTTTTATATTCGCCGATCGCAATGGACTTCAACAACTCGAGCGCGTTGCGGGTGAGCACGCGGTTCATTGATTCCATCGCGACGGCCTGGGCGAGTTGTTCCCGCCCCTTTTTGCCGCCGCGGACCTTGCTCACGTCCAATCCCTGCATGACCAGCGAATTCAGCGTCAGGTTGAATTCGGCGTCGAGGGATTCGTCGCTCACTTCGAGTTTTTCCCTGCGGACGATCTCGTCGAGGATGAGCGAACGCTCGAGGCGTTTTTTCGCGACGGGCGCGACCTCCTCCTCGATAAACTGCTCACGCGTTGTGTTTCGCGATTTGAAATAAGTCTCCAGGTCCATGCGCTGTTGGGCGAGACGGTCGCTCAATTCTTCCAGCACGTGTTCGCTCTCGTGGTCGAGGGAGGCTTGGTGATATTTGAAGGTGGCGCCCTCCTTGACCTTCTCGATTAGTTCGACGAAGTATTTGTCGTCATAAGCCGCCCTGGAGCGGGATTCCAGATCCGTCCTGACGACTTCCTTTAGTTCCTCGAGCGTCCCGGCAATGCCGGTGGATTTTGCGAATTCATCGTCGAGTTCGGGCAGGGTCGTGCCGCGTACGGTCTTGACGGCGACCTCGACCTCGACCGTCCTGCCCTGTAATTCCTCCACGTCCCAATCTTCGGGGAAGGCGTGCTGGATGGTCTTTGTGTCGCCGGGCTTCATGCCGATCAGTTCTTTTGCGAAACCGTTCCAGGGCCATTCGAGATCACGCGCCTCGCGGATGTAGGCAGGAAAGCCGGTACGATTCATTTCTGTGGTCTCGGATTCGAGGTCAACGAAAACGTAATCGTCCTCCTGCGCTTCACGCTCCACGTTTTCGGTGGTGGCATACATCCGGCGGAGATCTCCCAGGGCTTCGTCCACCTCCTCCTGGGGCGGAGCAGACCATTCGTACGGCATGCGAACCGAGTGATAGTCGCCCAGGTCCACTTCGGGGGCGAGGGGCACGCGGAAGATCAGTTTGGGCGGATCGAACGAGTCAATCGCTTCGAGGGAGCCCATCGCGCCCGGCTCCACACCCGCCTCCTTGAGGATGTTCGAATACTCGTCGTCCACCAGGTAATCAATCGCCTGTTCGAGTACAGCCTGTTCGCCGTAGTTCAGGACGACCATGTGATAGGGAGCCTTGCCCGGTCGAAAGCCGGGGATCTTGCCGTGTTCGCTGATCTTGCGCGCCGCGCGGCGTTTGTACCCCTCCATCTTTTCCGCTTCTATTTCAACCACTAATCTGGCTTCATGGTTTTCTTCGATTGTCTTTTCGATTTTCAAGGTCTTGAGTTCCCTTCGTAATTTTTTTGGAATCGGGCAGCCTGCCGTCGTGTTGTTGTCGCGTTACGGAAGCAAGCTGCCTGAGTCCAGGGTTGGTTCAGTCAAAGGTTGGTTCAATGGGGACGGTGGGAATCGAACCCACACGCCTCGCGGCATGGCGTCCTAAGCGCCACCTGTCTGCCAGTTCCAGCACGTCCCCGGGGTGTATCAGTAAGCGGTGATCAGTGAGCAGTGAGCAGTGGGCAGTGACCAGTGAGCGGCGAAATTATAACGTGATTTTTCGATTTTGCGATTGACGTTTTGCAATTGGCGAGTATAATCCCGCGCTTGATCTTGACACCCGAAACGGAGCCATCTCTTGAGCCGACTCATCAAAACCGACACCGCAGGGAAGGACCGAACCCGCTTATCGAAAGCCATCGTGCTGGCAATTCGCGAACTTGCCAAACAAAAGGACGTGACGAACGAAGCCAGGGACCTCGCCGCGTTCATCGCGCTGGCGCTGCAAGCCATTGCCGACGGGATTGACGAATCCGTTGCGGCGTGGGAGAAGCGCGGCTACTGGGTCAAAGCGGACCGCTTCCGCATGGAGTGGGTGTGGACCGGACAGGTCGCCTCGAAGTTGAGAGCCGCCGTGTCGAGCGACGATTGGGCGATGATCGCCTCCCTTCTGCCGCAGATCGCGGGGAGGTTCGGCAAGGTGCAAATTTCGGAGCATCACAGGCTGGGGAAGCCGTGGGCGGGGGCGTATGGGCGGTTATCAGTGAACAGTGATCAGTGACCAGTAATCAGTCATCAGTGAACAGCGAGCGGTGAGGGTAAGCAATAGCCAGCGCTCGATTCCTTTCACAAATCGAGGCTGTTCAATAAATCCCGCAGGGACAGCAGTTCCTCGCGCGTCAGCGTCACGCCCACGGACTGTAACTCCCGCAGCGCATTGACCTTCGCCACCATGTCATTGCGAGCGCACGTTGCGAAGCAATCCCCTCTTGAAACAGGAGATTGCTTCGACGGACGATCACCGTCTCGCAACGACATAATAATCATAATTCACCTTTGAACGCTTTATCCAAAATACTCGGCATCAACGTCCGCCTTCGTCGCAACTCCTCCCCGCTCTTAACCTGTAACCGCCCAGGAGCATGGGCATGCAACGCATTGACTTTCGCCTGCCGCAGGTCCCCGAAGCGCAGCGAAGGGTACAACCCATCCAGATAAGCGACAATGCGCCGCTGCCAAAGGGTCGAGCGAAGCTTACAAAGTATAGGGCAAGCGAATGCCATCCCAATCAGGGTTAAAGTCCTTTGTATTGCGTGTGACCAAAACGGCATTATGAGTTTTCGCGGTCCCCCAAATGATGGCGTCGGGCAGTCGCATTCGATGTTCGCGGCGCAATTGCACAGCGTTTTCAGCAGTTACGATGTCAAGCGGAACGATTTCGAAGCGCGTTTCCAGAAAATCGCGCAGTTCGGCGTCGTCGCCTTCTGCGCCGACCAATATTTCCATCCACGTAATCAGGCTGATCAAAACGCGCTCATAACGATTGTATTCTTCGTCGGCCTGCTCCACACCGTTGAGCGCGTCAATGACGATGTTCGTGTCGAAGACCGCAATCATCTAACTGCCCCACTCGGCGCGCAGATATTGCTGATACTTGACAGCGTCTATTTTGCGATGTTTCCACGACCCGAAGGCGGCATGTTTTTTGAGCGAAGCGCGTTTAACAGGCGGCAAGACGCCCGACTTCTGCTGCAGGAAGGCGATGAAATCCATCACTTCTTCCTGTTTGTCAGGCGGCAGGAGACTCAATTGCTTTTCGATTTGTTCTAAAAGAGTCATGGCAACCTCCACGGCAATTATAACGCGGGCAACTTCTCAATTTGCATGTTGACCTTCGCCAGCAGGCACCCCTTCCCATTTGGGGAGGGGACGGGGGATAGGTCGCTCTTCATGGTTCACCTTTGAATGCTTTATCCGGGCGCAAGCCTTCCTTGCGGATGTGCCTGTCGCCGATCGGCACGATCCGCCCAGGCGTCAAGACCATCTGCTCGGAGATCTGTTCATCCTCCCAACCCGCAGACCTGAGTTTTGGTAATACGTAAGTCCTGCAAGTATCGGCTTCGTTCATTTTCCCTGCCCAATTTTATCAAGAAATCACCCGATCCCTTTTATGAACCAGGGAAAACAAAAAACCTTCCGAAAGATCGAAATCCCGGAAGGTTTTCTGCTCCTCACGCCTCCTGCAACTTCTTCAGGTGCAGTTCCGTGTCGTTCAGCAATTCGATCATATATTCGCGGATGTGCCTGTTCAGGAAGTGATGCTCCAGCGTGGAAAGCGGCAGGAAGCGCGCGCCCGCCACCACGTGGATGCAGTTCGACGCGCCGCACAGGCAGATGAAGGGCGCGTCCATCTCCCATTCGGTGGAGGGATAGAAGAAGGAAAGTTCGTCGCCCTTTTCGATGTCCCTGCAGGCGTACATCAACAGGTGTTCGGTGTCCAGGATCACGTTGGGATCGCACGAGTGATTCAACGCCGCCAGTTTACCCACATCCGTGTGCTTGTCGCGGTCAATTTGAACGGTGAAGCGATTCGGCTTGCTCACGATCTTCTCGGTCGGGATCTCGCAGATTACTTCGCCTTTATTATATGCACGCTTCGTCACCAGACTTCTAAATTTATTCTCTGTTTTGATGGTAAGCGTATCCATGGTCGCCATGACGATATTCCTTTCTCCTCGACTGCATCTGTACGCAATGATACCCGTAACGCGAGACTGCGTAGCGTCTCGCTTTTCAGGCGTTTCCTGGGCAGGAGCGACATGAATGTCGCATTACGATGACCAATATAATTTCTGCGTAACATCAGTTATAAAGTATAACGATTATGTTCATTATTTCAAGAGTACAAAACGGCGAATCGAAAACTTTAAGGTTGTTGCGCCGCGATATTCACATCGCCTTCGGATGGCAAACGACCCACCCGAAAGACCAGTCCCTCGACCGCCCGTTCTCCCGATGTGTACGAGTTCCATCAGCGGTACACTGTCCGTGCTTGGTTCGATCAACATAGTGTGATATAAGGAGTCAACATGTCCAACCCTCTTTCGGATTTTTCGAACGCATTGACCGCCGCCGTCGAAAAGGGCGGCGCATACACCGTCCTCGTGGACGCGCGCAAACGGTTTCCCGCCAGCGGCATCGCCTACGCGGAAGACCTCGTCCTCACTGCCGATCACGCGGTGACGCGCGAAGACGGCATCCGTGTCGGCTTGGCGGATGGCAGGATGCTCGAAGCGACTCTCGCGGGACGCGACCCCGGTTCGGACCTCGCCCTGATTCGCCTCGACCAAAAGGCATTGACCCCCGCCCAGACCTCCGATTCCGTCAAGGTCGGTCAACTCGTGATGGCATTGGGTCGCCCGAGCGGGGCGGGGATGCAAGCCTCGTGGGGCATCGTCACTGCCATTGCAGGACCGGCGCGCACGCATCGGGGCGGCTTGCTCGATGAGTACATCCAGACCGAAACGACCAATTATCCCGGCTTCTCCGGCGGAGCGCTCGTCAATGCGGAGGGCGAAGCGCTGGGCATCAACACCTCGGGCTTGACGCGCGGATCGTTGCTCACCATCCCCGTCAAGGTGGCGTGGCGCATTGCGGATTCGCTCGCCAGACACGGATCGGTCAAACGCGGCTATCTCGGAGTCCGCACACAGCCGGTCGAGATTCCCGAAGCCGCGCGCAAATCGCTCGAGCGCGAACAAAACACTGGCTTGCTGCTATTGTGGCTCGAAGAGAACGGACCCGCGCAAAAGGGCGGTCTGTTCGTGGGCGATACGATCGTGGCGATCGGCGGGCAATCCGTCAGCGACCCGGACGACCTGTTCGCCGCGCTTCACAGCGAGACGATCGGCAAATCCATTACGGTGGAGGTGTTGCGCGGCGGCAGGCCGGAGACGGTCAACGTGATCGTGGGCGAGAGAAAGTGAAAAGAATGTGATTCGAGTCCTGTTGCGTGTCTCGTCGCCAGCCCTGCGCGCGGGATTGTCCGCGCTACTTGCCTCGGATGACAAGATTCGGATCGTGAATGATTCCCTGGACGAAGAAAATGAAGCGGACGTGATCGTCGCGTCCGCTTCGACGATTCAGTTGGTGGAAAACGATTCGGCTGGGATTCTGCTTTTGAGCGAGGGGCAGGTCAACGTCGGGGAAATGAAGCGTTCGAATCGTGTGTGGGGAATCCTGCCGACGGAGGCGTCCGCAGAGGAGTTGATCGCCGCCATCCACGCGCTGTCGCAGGGACTGATCGTGGGCGCGCCAATGTTGTTGTTTGCGTCGGAAAGCGAAACGTCGTCGCAGGGTCCGCTCACGGATCGGGAGGTCGAGGTGTTGGGGTTATTGGCGAGGGGACTGGCGAACAAACAGATCGCCGCGTCGCTGGGCATCAGCGAACATACGGTGAAGTTTCACGTCTCGTCCATTTACGCGAAGTTGAGCGTGACCAACCGCGCCGAGGCTGTGCGCGAGGGCTTGCGCGGCGGCTGGATCGCGCTGTAACGAACGTACCGCGACGCGCCCATCCGTATCACATTCAGAACATCGCCAGTTGACTTGCAGGACGCCGGCCGTCGAGCAGAACGAACGGGGCGGCGCGTTCAGAGATGATTCCCAATTTGCGGAGGGACGACAGATCGCGCAGCCTGCCGCGGCGCCGCGCCTGGAGGATCGCCTCGGCTCCCTTCAACCCGATGCCTGGCACGCGCAGCAATTCGCGTTTCTCCGCCCGATTGATCTCCAGCGGACGCTCGATGAGGTTCATCTGCGCCCAGGCGAGTTTCGGGTCTGTCGGGAGGGGCAAATTCCCGTCACGCGTGAACGGCATTTCCTCGAGATCGAATCCGTAATCCCGCAGCAGGAACGAGGCCTGATATAAACGATGTTCACGCAGGGGATCAACCGCAGGCTTGTTTTCGAGCGGCGTATCGTGGATGGGATGGAAGGCGGAGAAGTAGGCGCGCTTGAGTCGTACGTTCTTCATCAGCCAGTCGGTCGTGGTCAACAGTTCGAGGTCGCTTTCGTCCGCGCCGCCGGCGACGAATTGCGTGACCGTGGAGGGATGCCGTCCGTTCCAGAATTTGTGCGCGGGCTGCGACCTGCGAATCTCCTCGACCCATCTCAACGGTTGCAGCAGCTCTTCGAGAAAGACTTTATGCGGCGCAAGCCTCGCCAGTCGTTCGGTGTTCGGCGCTTCGAGGTTGACCGAGACGCGGTCGGCGAGTTGCATGGCGCGCTCGACCTGTCCCTTCTCCGCGCCGGGCATGATCTTGAGATGCAGGTAGCCGCGAAAGCCAAGTTTCCCGCGCAGGATCTCCGCCGTGTCGAGCAGTCTGTTTTGCGTGTTCGCTCCGCCCGCCGCGATGCCCGAACTGAGGAAGATGCCCTCGGCGATGTTCGCCTTATGCAGTTTCATGAACAGACCGGCGAATTCGTCCGGCTTGAACGTGGCGCGGCGGAAATCGCGTCCCGCGCGGAATGGACAGTAGTAACAATCCCGTTCGCACGCGGACGAGAGCAGGGTCTTCAGCAGTTTGATCTGTTTTCCGTTGGGCAGTTGCGCGGGATGGATGAACGCGGCTCTTTGTTCCCGTTCGGTAAACTCCGGGCGGGCTTTAGGGGTGAAACAAGCGGGCTTGGTCTCGATACGGCGATGTCGGTCGGGCAGCGTTCGGCGCGGATCGAGACCGCCACGCGCCTCCTCCGCGTGTTCCAACTCCATCTGGCTGGAGAGTTCGACCAGGGTATCGAGCGGGTTCATGGGCTGATTATAGGACAGATGTTCTAATTTTGCAAGCGGTTAAAAAAGAGAATTGGAGAATTAGAGGATTGGAGAATGGGGAGGAATGTCACTTTGAAAGTCAACTCCGTGTGGATATACTGACTCTATCTGTCGTTGCGAGCGCTGGTCGAGTACGAAGGTATCGAGGCCAGAAGCGAAGCCGTCTCCTTTATTGTACGGGATGTGTCCATTCGTGAGGGGGTTGCTTCGCCTGCGGCTCGCAATGACATGAGGAAAGAGGAGGCTGGCATGTGTGAATTCTGTACGCAACACGGAGAGGGGAGGAAGTGGTACCTGGCGATGGAAAATTACTCGCTCGAATTACTGGACCAAAACGATCGGCGCGCGTACACCGCGCAATTCCTGAACGGATTCCACAAACGCGCGCCGAAGAGCATCGCGCAACTGGATCGCATTCGTCATACCCCGTGGATGAGTCTGGCACGACCCATCCTGATCCGCAGCCAGAAAGCGGATCATTACGGGCAGGTCGTTCCCATCGAGGACGTGGAAAGGATCTTCGAACTGGTGCAGGGCGCGGTGAGGCTTCCCTGCGTGTGCCGCCGCGTCACCACGGGGAACATGAACGCCCGCTATTGTTACGGCTTGACCATGGACAGGGAGTTGATGGACGCGCTCGACGATTCGTTCAGTCTCGAAACGCTGACGAAGGAGGAGGCGCTCGAGTCCATCCGCAAACTGGATAAGGAGGGACTCGTCCATTCGGTGTGGACGTTCAAGACCCCTTTCATCGGCGGATTGTGCAACTGCGACCAGGATTGCATGGCGTACCGCATCACCCACGCCCGCAGGGATTACCCCGTCATGTTCCGCGCCGAGTGGGTGGCGGAGGTCTCCCCGGACTCTTGCAACGGATGCCGCCTGTGCATGAGACAATGCCAGTACGGCGCGATCCGTTATTCCTCGAACAACAGGAAGGTGGTCGTTGACCCGACCGCCTGTTACGGATGCGGCGCCTGCCGCGCGGTCTGCAAAAAGGAGGCGATCGCGTTGTCTCCGCGGGAGAGCGTGAAGGCGGCGGCGGGGGTGTGGTGATTCCATGTCATTGCGAGCGCACTTCGCGAAGCAATCTCCTCGGAATTTGGAGAACTCGTGGTAGTTGAGAGAAGAGGCTGGAGATTGGAGAATTGAAGATTATGGTTTGGCAATGAAAAACTCTTGTGTTTCGAGGCGTTTTTCCCTACAATAGGAGCAACCCCGCGCGAGCAGGGGAGAGGTGACGGATGACAAAGTCAAAGATATTTCCAATTGCTCTCATTTTGCTGGGGGGCGCGTTCGTGCTAGGCGCGCTCTTCTCGTGGTTTGATAATTTGACTACCGCGGAGCCTGTTGGGCTGGGAAAGTGGATCTTCGATGTATTACAATTTTTGGTCGGGGCGGGTGCAGGGATTGGGGGATGGCTGGGTTTGCAAAAAACAAAAGACCAACCGGCTCGAAAGATCGAAATGAAAGATAGCAGCAAGTATTTCGAGAAAGTCGAGCATTACCATGAAGCGCCACTGCCCGAACCCGAGGTTCACCCAACTATTGGATTTATCCCGGCTGCAAGGGTCGAAACCTACGTCCACCGCGGCAAGATCGAAGATGACGTCATCTCATTCATTCGGAATGGCGGCAGCGGAGCGATCATTGGCGTGCAGGCTCCAGGCGGTCTGGGAAAGACCGAACTTGCAAAAAGGACCGCGGAAGTGTTGCAGGATGAATTTGAAGTATTGTGGATGGACGTGGGCGAGAAGAAGCCGCTGCAAGTGATCGGCGAAATGCTGACAAAATGCGGCATTCAATCCCTGCCGACAGACACCTACGAACATCTAAAAAATGAATTGCAATACGCCTATCGAAATCACAAATTCCTTGTCATACTGGATGATGTGAGGCAGGAATCTCTGGCAAATTTAGGAGACCTTTTGCCGCCCAGCCCGTGCGCGGCATTGGTGACCAGCCGCATACAACAGATCGGCGGAGTCAAAACTTTTCCTTTGGACTCGATGAACTGGGAACAGGCGCGTGAATTGTTCGAAGCCATTTTAGGAAATGAGGTTGTAAAGGCAGAGTTGGAATCCATCGAAAAACTGGCTGACCGTTGCAGGTTCAACCCGCTGGCAATGGAGATCGCCGCGCGCCGCATTCGCCAATTCGAAGGCATCAAGAAACCTGTGGCGCGTTATTTCGAGATCGCACAGACGAAATTTTCCGAATTGAAGATGGAGGGTGACGCAAGGTGGGATATGGAGTATATCTTCGACATCAGTTACGACGATTTGAGCGAAGAGGACCAGGAAAAGTTTCGAATGCTTTCCGCCTTCCATCCGACTGGTTTTTCGATGAAAGCGATCTCCTATCTGTGGAAATCGGAGCCTTCAATCGCCCGTCAAATTCTCTCACGATTTACCAACCTGTCATTGGTCAAAACCGTTGATGTTGAAATAGAGGGGGAGGGGCTTGTGAGGTACCGTCTCCATGATTTGCTGGATGAATATGCCACGCTGAAACTCAAAGGGAGCGGGAAGTATAACGAGACCAAAGCGTCTTTGGCGCAGTGGCTGGTTGATTTGTTTGATGATAACGATATACCAAGTGTCGAAAACATGCCTTTCATCCTGCCAGAACTGGATAATTTGCTTTACATATCTGAGTGGGCGAAAGGAGAGAAACAGGCGGATATTCTTGCTCTTCTGACGACCACACCTAGAAACTGGTTCTACAACAATTTCAGGGAAGCATGGATTTACTGGTTTGCATGGCTGGAAACATGCCTACAATTGGGCGTATCAGATAATCGGTTGAAAGCCAACGTGCTTCAGGCGATTGGCGATGTGCAACAGTTCCGAGACGAGCGGGACGCCGCGCTCGCCAGTTACGAGCAAGCCTTGAAGTTGTTCCGCGAGATTGGCGCTAAAT
>SZPG01000046.1 GCA_030263595.1 Chloroflexi bacterium CFX6 | reverse complement strand
TCCGCGATGTGGACGATCTCGGCGTCGAAGATGGGACTTTCGCCGGTGGCAACGTCAATGGTGACGGAGGCTTCCTGACCGAGTTCGATTTCGTTCAAGCGCGGTTCGGGGACATAGACGGTGATCGTCAATTCGCTGAGGTTTGCCATGGTCAACGCGACCGCGCCGGGCTGGACGAACTCGCCGGGCTCGACGTTGCGCGTGAGGATGATTCCATCCCCGGGCGCGTAGACGGTGAGTTTGGTCATTTGCGTATCGAGTAAGGCGAGATTCGCTTCGGCGGTTCTGACCGCGGCTTGCGCCTGTTCCATGGCGGCTTTCGCCTGTTCGAGGGCTTTTTCTGCGGTGAGGACGGCGGGAGAGTTCACGCCGGTTTGCAACGCGCGCAGGTTGTCTGCGGCGGTATCGTAAACCTCCTGTGCGACGACCACATTCGAGCGGGCTTCGAGGATGTCCGTTGCGGCGTCGGAGGAGAGGGCATCGTCGTAAGCCTGTTGCGCGTCGTCCAATGCGAGTTCGGCGTCGTCGAGGACGATCTGCGCGGCGTCGCGCAAATCCTGGCTGTCGGTGGCGCCTGAGGTGCGATCGTAGACGGCTTTCGCATTTTGGAAGGCGAGGCGCGCCTGCGCGAGGGTCGCTTCGATTTCGATAAATTGCGCGCCGCCTTCGCTTCGTCGAACCTCTTCCAGTTTCCGTTTCGCAGCCTCCAGTTTTGCGAGCGCGGCGTCCGCTTCGGCTTGCGCGGCTTGGAGGCGCTCCTCTTTCGAGAAGTACCAGACGGGTTGTTCGAATTCGCCCGGTTTGGTCGTGCGCCAGATCGCTATGCGCGTGGAGGCTTCCTGCGCGATGGCGTTGGTGAGGGTCACGTCGTATTGCTGTGCGGCGGTGGCGTAGGCGGCGGAGGCAGTGTTGAGGGCGGATTTGGCAGAGTCAGCCTGGGCGGAGGCGACGGCGCGTTGGGCAGTCAGCAGGCTATCGTCGAGGGAAAGAAGCGGGTCTCCCTCCCGAACGGCTTGACCCTGCTCGACAAGCACGTCCTTCACTTTGCCAGCCATCTCCGGCGAGACGTTGACAACGATGGATTCGATCGCGCCCGAGGCTGTGAGCGCGCCGTTTTCTTCGGGCGTCAACGCGCGGAAGGCGTAATATCCGATCGTGGAGAGAAGGATCAACACGACGAGAATGCGGACAGGGAGGGGCGGGAATTTGTGGTTCATACATGTCTCCTTTGAGACCCTAAAGGTTTTGGAAACCTTTAGGGTCTAATCGAGTCGTTTTCTAAATCTCAACGCGGCGGCGGTCATGATGCCGAGCGCGAAGAGGCTCATGGCGAGGACGTCGGTCTGGATCATTTCGATGCCGACCCCTTTGAGTAGCAACGAACGGATGATGACGAGGTAATAGCGCAGGGGCATCAGGTACGAGAGCCATTGCAAGACCTTGGGCATGGCTTCGAGCGGAAAGAAAAAGCCCGAAAGGAAGATGCTCGGCAGGAGGGTCATCCAAACCGTGAGCATGGCTTCCTGTTGCGTGTTGGCAATGGTGGAGGCGAACAGACCGATGCCCAGACCCGTGACCATGAACACGCCCGATAGCAAAATGATGAGACCGAGGTCGCCGCGGATGGGAACGCCGAACCACCAATGTCCCACCGCGAGGACTTCGATGGTGTTGAAGAATCCAAGCGCGACGTAGGGCGTGAGTTTGCCGACGATCAACTCCCACGGGCGGATGGGAGTGACGATGAGTTGTTCGATGGTGCCGCGTTCGCGTTCGCGCACTACGGAGGTGGCGGTCAGGATGGCGGCGATGGCAAACAGGATCATGCCGATCACGCCTGGGATCATGAAGTGCGCGCTGATGAGGTCGGGGTTGAACCAGACCGTCGTGCGGACTTCGATGGGCGGTTGCACGCGCAGGGTCATGCCGCTCCGCTCGAACTTTTGCTGGAGGATGCCGATGGAATGCGCCTGTCCGATCAACTGCGAGGCGGCGAGCGCGGTGGAGGCGCTGGTCGGGTCGGAGCCGTCGAGGATGAAGGCGATCTGCGCGGTCCCGTCGGCGCGGCGTTGGGCATAATCGGGCGGGATGATGACGGCGGCGCGCGCCTGGCCGGCAAAAATGAGGTCTTCGATCTCGGACTCGGAATCCACCACATAGGCGATGCGGAAGTAATCCGCGGCGCGATACGAATCGAGCAGGGCGCGCGATTCCACGCTTCGGCTTCGATCCAGCACCGCGAGCGGGATGTTGCGCACGTCGTTGGTGGCGGAGTACCCGAGCAGGAATAATTGCATGATGGGAATGACGATGATCATCGCCAGCGTGCGCGGGTCGCGGAAGATCTGGATGAATTCCTTGCGGATGATGGAGAGGAGGCGGCTGTTCATGGGAACTCCGAGGGGAAGGGGGGAACAGTGGGCAGTGGATGCGAAGTGGAAAGTGGAAAGTGGAAAGTGGAAGGTGGAAAGTAGAAAGTGGAAGGTGGGAGGTGGAAGGTGGAAGGTGGAAAGTAGAAAGTGGAAGGTGGAAGGTGGAAAGTGGGAGGTGGAAAGTGGATAGTAGAAAGTGGAAAGTAGAAAGTGGAAGGTGGAAGGTGGAAAGTAGAAAGTGGAAAGTGGAAGGTGGAAAGTAGAAAGTGGAAAGTGGGTTCAAGAATCGGAGGGCTTGAGAATGCCGTGGAGAAAGATGTCCACGTATTGATCGGAAACGTCGTGAGGCATGAGTTTACTGATGGCGGAATTCGAGATCACGATTCCGGTGATCAGGTAAGAGAGGATCGCGCCAATGAAGGCGCGCATCAGCAGTGCGGGGTTGGTGACGCGCAAGCCCTTCCTTCCCTTGACAATACGCTCGAAGACGGGCAGGACCTTCGGCGCGATTTCGCGCAACAGCAGCGAGCCATGCCTTCCCTTGAACTCGACCAACTCGATGAACATCAGGTTCATGTATTCGGGGCGCTGTCCAAATTCGGAAACGATTATGTGGAACGCGTTCCTGAAAAATTCCTCCAGCGTTTCCCCCTCTGCGGCAAGGATGGCGGGAAGGATCTGCCTGTAGGGATGCTGGTCAATGATGATGGCTTCGAAGATCTCGTCCTTGCTCGAAAAATGATTGTAGATGCCTCCCAGCGCCAATCCCACTTTGTCCGCGATCTGGCGCATGGACGTGGCGGCATATCCCTGTTCGAGGAACAATCCCATTGCCGCCTCTTCGATGGCGAGGCGGGTGGTTTCGCCTTTTTTGAGTTTGTCTTTGGGCACGTTTGCCTCGATTAAAAAAATGAACGAGTGTTCGTTTTTTATTGTAGCCTGTTCGGATGAACATTGTCAAGGTGGGAAATCATCGAATGGGTCCTCGGAAATTCAACCTCGATCTTCACCCCCAAATGTTTACTTATTGTTTATAATTTCGCGCAACATCGCGATTCCTTTTTTTCCGCTTTATTGGGTCACAGAGGCTCATGGGTCGAAGCGTTCTCATTGCGACACTGGGAAGCAAACCTCAGCTCGCCACCCTGGCGCTGGACTGTTTGCACCAAATGAGGGAAAGCCCGATCTCTCTCGTCCTGATCGAATGAATCAATAAATCCCGCATGACGGGATCGGGGGAAAGGATGAAGGCAAAAGGATGAAGGAGGCTGCCCTGCCCAGGGAGTTGGCAAGGTGTATAATGCGATAACCTATGCCAACGACCTGGGAACACGGACCTTACCGTTTTTTCTTCTACTCTGGCGACCGTGACGAGCCTCCACATGCGCATGTGGAACGTGAGAGGAACAATGACTACTTTAGCGATTGAACTTCGAATGGCTTCGGCGCAAAATGTCGCTGTAACCGAAGACTCGCTCATCGTTGACCTGAGCGATGGGCGAACGGTCTCCGTGCCGCTAACGTGGTTTCCACGCCTGTTGCATGGAACTTCCGAGGAACGCAACCGCTGGCGTTTGATCGGCGACGGCGAGGGAATTCACTGGGAGGCTTTGGACGAAGACATCAGTGTGGAAAACCTGATTTTGGGCAAGCCGTCCGGTGAGAGTCAAAAGTCGTTCAAGAAGTGGCTGGAAACACGCTCGAAGAGCAGGTAACTTTGGAATTCTGAGAATTGCACGAAGCGTCCTGGGGGGTTCTGTTTGCGCAACACAACCTCTCCCCTTCCGCCCTGCGTTCTTTCTGTTCATGCGTCGTCTTTCGACGCTGCACGATCGAAACAAAATAGGGCTTTTCCGTTTTTAGCGGGATCGAGCGCCAAGATCGAGAATTCCCTGCCGCAAATACCATGCCACGGATCGGCACAAGTTTCGCGAATTGAAAGAATTCGCCGCCCGAGTTTTCATCCTTCAAATAAAATTGGTTCTATTTTCACGGAAAGATCAAAGAAATATCCGTGCTTTTCCGTGAAATCCGCGTCATCCGTGTCCAGCGGGGCTTTTACCCCACTAAACCCCAAAGAGCCACAAAATTCATCGTCTCGACTTCGCTCGATGCAAGCCTTCATCCTTGCGAATCTGAATCAATAAATCCCGCATGATGGGATCGGGGGAAAGGATGAAGAACTCCGTCCCCTGGGCTATAATCTTCGAAAACCGGTTCGTCCCCCATTTTAGAGGAAACCATGCCCAACCAATTGATCAACGAGAATTCCCCCTACCTCCTTCAACACGCCCACAACCCCGTGGACTGGCATCCCTGGAGCGAAGAGGCGCTGGCAAAAGCCCGCGCCGAAAACAAACCCATCTTCCTCAGCATCGGATACGCCGCCTGCCACTGGTGTCACGTCATGGCGCACGAATCGTTCGAAGACCCCGAAACTGCCGCGCTCATGAACGAACACTTCGTCAACCTCAAAGTGGATCGCGAAGAACGCCCCGACCTCGACGCGATCTACATGCAAGCCGCCGTCGCCATGACCGGTTCGGGAGGCTGGCCCCTGTCCGTGTTCCTCACGCCCGACCTCGAACCGTTCTACGCAGGCACGTACTTTCCGCCCACGCCGCGTTACAACATGCCGTCCTTTCGCGACGTGCTGACCGGCGTCGCCCGCGCGTGGAAGGAACAACCCGCCGAAGTATTCCGCGTCGGCAGTGAAGTTTCGAATCACCTGCAAAAAGCGTTTCGCGCCGGCGCCGGATCCGATCCGGGATTCACGCAGGAACATCTCGACGCGGCGGCAAAGACCCTCATCGCTTCCTACGATTGGGGCTACGGCGGCTGGGGAACCGCGCCCAAATTCCCGCAACCGATGGCGATCGAATTTCTCTTGAGGCGGGCAACGAGACAGGAAGGAGGATCGGAAGAATCCCCAGCCCTCAAACCCTCCCTTCACGCGCTTCGCGCCATGGCGCGCGGCGGCATGTACGACGTGGTCGGCGGCGGTTTCTCGCGCTACAGCGTGGACAACTTCTGGAGAACGCCGCACTTCGAAAAAATGCTCTACGACAACGCCCAGCTCGCGCGCACCTACCTGCACGCATGGCAGATCACCGGCGATCCGTTCTTCGAACGCATCGTCGCCGAAACGCTCGATTTCATCGCCCGCGAAATGACGCATCCCGACGGCGGATTTTACTCCAGCCTCGACGCCGACTCGGAGGGCGTGGAGGGCAAATTCTACGTTTGGACGCTCGACGAAATTCGTGAAGTCCTGAAGGACGATTCGGAATTCTTCGAAGCGGCTTACGGGATCGCCAGCCCAGGCAACTGGGAGGGCAAAACGATCTTGCAGCGCGCGCTGGATGACGCCACCCTCGCCGCCCGCTTCAGACTCGACCCCGAAACTGTTCCATCCAAATTGACCGATTGCCGTGCCCGGCTTTTATCCGTCCGAAACTCCCGCATCCGACCCGGCACAGACGACAAGATCCTCGCCTCATGGAACGGTCTCATGCTCGCGGCGTTTGCAGAGGCAAGCCGCGTCATTGCAAGGAGGAGCGATGGTCGAGTAGTCGCGAAGCGGCGTATCGAGACCATCGTTCGCAACGACGAATATTATGCACTGGCTGTCCGCAACGCGGAATTTGTTTTGAGAGAACTTCGCCCCAATGGCAAACTCAAACACAGTTGGCGCGGCGGCAGAACGATCAACGAAGTCTTCCTTGAGGATTACGCCGCGTCGCTATTGGGATTGCTCGAACTCTATCAAACCGACTTCGACGACAGATGGTTTGCCTCCGCAAAGGAACTGGCGGATGAGATGATCGAACTGTTCAACGACCCCGAAGGCGGCTTCTTCGACACGCCAAAGGACGGCGAACCGCTGCTGCTCCGCCCGAAGGACCTGCAGGATAGCGCCACCCCCTCGGGCAATGCGCTGGCATGTGAAGCGCTGCTGAAACTGGCTGAATTCACCGGGGAGGGGAAATATCGCGCTCTTGCAGAGAAGGCATTGAGGCTTGTCGCGGGCATGGCGACCCGTTATCCCACCGCGTTCGGCAGGTGGCTGTCGGCGGCGGATTTTGCCCTGGGGAACGTGAAGCAGGTTGCGGTCGTGTATGAGGCGGGCGGCGAGGACGCGTCAGGGTTGATCAGAGTCATCCGATCCCAATACAGACCGAACGTCGTCCTTGCGGCGTCCCCCCATCCCCCATCGAACGACGCGCCCGCCTTGTTGATGGAGCGCCCGCTTAAAAATGGGCAAGCCACGGTTTACGTCTGCGAGGGATTCGTTTGCAGAAACCCGGTCACATCAATCGAGGAACTCGAGGAGTTGTTGTAAAATCGAGCCATGAACATTCCGATCGAAAACCTCATCAAATTGGGCATGGCGGTACTGATCGGGGGCGTCATCGGCGCGGAACGCGAATTTCAGGACAAAGCGGCGGGACTCCGCACGATCATTTTGATCACCGTCGGCTCCACCCTGTTCACGATCTTTTCGCTGAGTATGGACCCGCACGGCACCCCGACGCGCGTCGCCGCCAACATCGTGACGGGCATCGGCTTTCTGGGCGCGGGCGCGATCATCCGCGAGGGCAGGCGCATCGCAGGGTTGACCACCGCCGCAACGATCTGGCTTGCCGCGGCGCTGGGCATGGGAATCGGCGCGGGAGAATTGCCGTTCGTCTCCGCATCCACGTTGATGGTGATCGTCGTGCTTTTGGTGTTCCCCCTGTTGGAAAGGCGGATTGATCGAATGCGCGAGGCGCGCTCCTACAAGGTCGTCATCGCCTCCGGCGGCGTTCAAAAAATGGAGACGATCCGCCAGGCTCTCAAAGACTGCTCCCTGCGCGTGATCGAACAGCACCAGGCAAAATCCGACGAAGTCATCATTGGCATTTGGCGAACCATCGGCTCGTTCAAAAATCACGAACGGTTCATGGAATTCATGCTAAAGGACGAAGGCATCCGGGAGATAAGTTATTGACCCGCCCCGCGCCTCGCGGCGCCTTCGGCGGGTCGGGGGTCGCTTTCGGGGCGGCGCGCGCTAAAGCCAGCAAAACAAAAAAGGCTCCGCTGTGGAGCCTTTTTTGTTCACTTCGGTTCTATATTTCCGTTCGCGTCCGTCGGCTGGTCGTCCTTTTTATCGCTGCTCAACCCGTCGCGAAAGGATCGGATGCCCTTCCCGAGCTCGCCGGCGATCTTGCCGATGCGGCCCGGCCCGAAGAGCAGGACGACGATCACCAGCAGGATGATCAATTCCATGGGTCCAAAACGTGGAAACATTCTTCGCTCCTTTTTCAGTGTCCTGCTTATCGTACCACAATCGGGGTTAATTCACCATTATAGTTCGCGGCGGAAGATGATGCCCTCGATGAAGCGGATGGCGCGGCGGACAAACGAACGCACCCGGCCGAGCGCGCGGTATTGTTCGGGGTGAACCTGGACTTTGCTCGGGAACGGACCCGTCCATTCGGCGGTGAGCGCGCCCCACGTCAAGCCCGCGCCGAATCCCACCATCACCAGTTTATCGCCCGTTTTGATCTGTCCCTTTTCCACGGCTTCCACCGCCGCGATCGGGATGGAGGCGGTGGAGGTGTTGCCGTAGCGATCCAGGTTGACGACGAACCTGTCCATCGGCAGTTTGAGTCCGCGCGCCGCGGCTTCGATGATGCGGATGTTCGCCTGGTGAGGCACGATCCAGTTCACGTCTTCGAGTTTCAACCCGGCGGCGTCGAGGGCTTCGTTGGTCGCCTGCGCCATCACCCGCGTGGCGAAACGGAAGACCTCCTTGCCGTCCATTTCGATGTAATGCCGCCCGGCGTGGACGGTGGCTTCGGTGGCGGGCAGGGCGCTTCCGCCGCCCGGCAAAGCCAGCAGGTCGCTGCCGGAACCGTCCGAGTGCATGACCGCGGAATACACCCCGCCGGGTCTTTCGCTCGCCTGCAGGACGAACGCGCCCGCGCCGTCCCCGAACAGGATGCAGGTGTTCCGGTCCTTCCAGTTGACGAAACGCGAAAGGGTTTCCGAGCCGATCACCAGCGCGTTTTTGATGGAGCCGCTGCGGATCGCCTGCGCCGCCATGTTGGTCGCATAAATGAAACCTGAACACGCCGCCAGCAGGTCGAACGCGCCGGCTTTCGTCGCGCCGATCTGGTCCTGGATCAGGCAAGCCGTCGCGGGGAAGATGTGATCCGGCGTGGAGGTCGAGCAAATGATCAGGTCCAGATCCGTCGGGCGGAGGTTGGCGACGCGCAGGGCGTTGAGCGCGGCTTCCACGCCGAGCGAGGAGGTGGTCTGCCCGTCCCGCGCGATGCGGCGTTCGCGGATGCCGGTGCGTTCGCGGATCCAGGCGTCGTTCGTTTCGACCATTTTGGAAAGATCGTCGTTCGTCAAAACAGAGTCAGGCGCCGCCATCCCCCAGCCTGTGATGTGTGCGTATGGCATTCTCTCGCTCCTGATAAATACAACCGCGTCGAAGCGGAGTCCGACGCGGCGATGAATTCCTTATCCCTCGAATTGACCGAAAACCAACGTGGCGTTATGCCCGCCAAAGCCGAAGGAGTTCGACATGGCGCGGCGGATCGCGAGCTCCCGCGGCCGGTTGGGGACGTAATCCAAGTCGCATTCCGGGTCCGGGGTCCGGTAATTGATCGTCGCGGGGACGATCCCTGCGCGCATGGCGAGGATGGTGAACGCCGCCTCCACCGCGCCGGAGGCGCCCAGCAGGTGCCCGGTCATGGACTTCGTCGAAGAGATGGGAATGTTATAAGCCTGTTCACCGAACACGGTTTTGATCGCGGCGGTCTCGCTCTTGTCGTTCAACGGCGTGGAGGTGCCGTGCGCGTTGATGTAATCAATGTCCGTGACCTGCAGGTCGGCGTCCTCGAGCGCCAGTTTCATGGACATCGCCGCGCCGGCGCCGTTCTCGGCCGGGGCGGAGATGTGATGCGCGTCGTCGGTCGCGCCGTAGCCGACCAGTTCGCACAGGATGTTCGCGCCGCGCGCCCGGGCGTGATCGAGCTCTTCGAGGATCAGGATGCCCGCGCCCTCCCCCATCAAAAAGCCGTCGCGATCCTTATCGAACGGGCGCGAGGCGGTGAGCGGGTCGTCGTTGCGCGTGGAAAGCGCGCCCATCACGTTCATCCCCGCCATGGCAAGCGGCACGAGCGAAGCCTCCGAAGCGCCCGCGATCATCACGTCCGCAACGCCCCGACGGATCATTTCCATTGCCTCGCCGATGGCGTTGTTGCCCGAAGCGCAGGCGGTCGCCAACGCCATGTTGGGCCCGCGCGCGCCGAGGCGGATCGCCAGCATCCCCGCCGCGCTGTCCGAGATCATCATGGGCACCAGGAACGGGCTGACGCGTTCGGGTCCGCGTTCGCGCATGACCTCGAGCTGTTCGATCAACGTACCGATGCCGCCGATGCCGGTCCCGATCAGGATGCCGATGCGGTCGCGGTTCGATGCGTCTATTTTCAAACCGGCCTGTTCCAGCGCCTCGAGGGTCGCGGCGGTGGCGAACTGAGCGAAACGGTCCATCTTGCGGGCTTCGCGGTTGCCGAAAATGGACGCCGCGTCGAAGCCCTTGACCTCGGCGGCAAAACGCGTCTTGTGACGGCTGGCGTCGAACAACGTGATCGGACCCGCGCCGGACCTGCCAGCCAGCAGGGACTCCCACGTCTCGTTCACCGTGTTACCGACCGGGCTGATACATCCCATTCCTGTCACTACGACTCTTCTTCGCATAAAGCCAAAACTCCTTGCTGTCCAGGGAGGCGATTCCCTGCAAAATCAGGTGTTATAACACGCCCTCGCCGCTTTCGACACGCCCAGCCTGAATGCTTTTCAGGGTCGCCCAAGCCTGCTGGATGTGCAGGCGGTCGTGCTCGGCGATGAACCCCGCCACCTCGAGAAAATTCGTGGGACCGAAGATGGCGTGCCGCGCCCTGCGCGACCATACGGCTTCGTCCGCGTTCTCGATCAGGGCGATGTTCTCCAGGCGCGCCGCCAGGAACTCGTTCAGGGCGACCGCGCCGTCCTCGTGCAGGTAATCCCGTTCGCTCGCCCACACGCCGGTATCCGGGCGCGGGATGAAGGCGTCCGTCCGTTCGAGCATCAACTTCAATTGCAGGGCGTGGATCTCGCGTTCCGTGTCGCGCAGGTGGCATACGATCTCGTTCAACGCCCAATCGTCGCGCGACGGTTCGCACCGCCATTCCTCCTGCGTAAGCGAGGACGAAATCCTTTTCAAGACCGCCGGAGTGGATCGCATGATCGCCAGGACCGCTGCGGGGGATTTGAAGGACGGCTCCAGCGCGGACAGGTCAATGGACTCGAGCCAGGGACGCAGATCCGCCAGTTTGCCGCGCCCCGCTTCAACCCCTGGACTGGAAGCGGATTCGCCGTCTATGAAATAGGTCCTCAGCCCAAGCCGGTGCGCGGGGAGCAGGTCCCGCTCCACGTCGTTCCCGATCATCAACACGGGCCCATCACGCCAGCCGAGTTGACCGAGCATCTCGGCGTAATACGCGATGTGCGTCTTGCTGAAGTGGAAATCCTCGAAGGTGGAGACGATCTCGAACCGCGCCGGGTCCAAGCCCGCCCAGCGCAAACGATGATGCGTTGCCTTGCGCGGAAAGAGCGGGTCGGTGGCGATGGCGACGCGATAACCCTTCGAAAACGCCCATTCGATCAAAGGGACCGCGTCGGGCCGGCGGTTCGTTTTCGCCTCGATGTCGGGAAAGACGTTATCGTAAAAATCGTCGAGCGCCTCGGCAAGGTCCCGTTTTGGGATTCCGATCCTCCTGTAGAAATCCTCCTCGAACACCTCCTGCAACGTGCGCGCCGGGTCTTCGCTATCCACCATCAATCGAGTGGCGGCGAGCAGCGCGGGGAGCAGGACTTCGACGGAGACGTACGGCGCAAGATGCCCGGACAACGCCTGGAAATACGCGGGAACGAACGCCCCGATGTTCGTGTCCAGCAGCGTGTCATCGAGGTCGAATAACAGTGTCAATGGCATGAGGTTCGATTGTTTCCTTTATTGGCTTCGATCCCGCCGGGCGAAGGACGCCTCAGGATTTGACCTCGAACTTGAACGGCAATACGTGACATTCCCCGCATCCGACCTGCGGCTCCCGGACCGCCTTTTGGGATTTCTCGCAAAACGCCTGCACCTGCACGCGCCGCATGAAGGCTGCGGAAAGCGGACGTCCCACTTTGGGTCTCAATTTCATGAACTCGCACGCGTTCGCCAGGCTGATCTCGGGCACCGGGCAGGAGGCGCACAGATCGCGCGTCCATGGCTCGCCTGCGGCTTTGAGAAGGCGGCATTCCTCCACGTTGCGCCCGCGGAAATAATCGCCGTAAAAATGAGGGCATTCCCTGCCCGACGGGGTTTTCATATCTTGAATTATTATATCCTTTCAAAGAAACGATGGGCGGGCGGCTGGATTAATTACCCAAACCGCCCGCTCGACTTCAAAAACATGGTATGGGGCGGGACGCCGTCCCGCCCCATGAACCGCCTCCAAAGGCTATACGCGGGTGACGTATTCGCCCGTCTCGGTGTTGACGCGGATGACGTCGCCGACCTTGACGAACTGCGGGCATTGCACTTCCAGCCCGGTATCGGTGACGACCTTTTTGGTGACGCCGGTGGCGGTGTCGCCGCGGATGGCGGTCTCGGCTTCCACGACCTTGAGGTCCACGGAGGAGGGGATTTCCACGTCGAGGGGCGAGCCGTTGTAGAAGGTGAGTTTGACCTCCATGCCTTCCTTGAGGTAGGGCGCCTTGTCGCCGAGCATCTCCGCCTTGATGGCCGGCTGTTCGAAGGTCTCGTTGTCCATGAAGTGATAGAACTCACCGTCGGTGTAGAGGTAGGATACGTTGTGGAAATCCAGCCGCACGTCCTGAACGGATTGCCCCGAGTTGAAGGTGCGCTCGATGTTCGCGCCGGTCTGCAAATTGCGCGCCTTGATGCGGATGTTGGCGTTGCCGCGCCCGGTTTTGTTGTGGCTGTAATCCAGCACTTTGTAGAGGTTGCCGTCCAGTTCGAAGGTCACCCCTTTGCGAAGTTCGTTTACGTCAATCATGCCTGCACTTTCCTTGAGTGGGTTTTGATGGAACAGGATGTCTTCCTGCTCCATGTTTTTTTTGCAAAAAATTTCCGATCGCGAAGAGTCTGAAGCGCGACGCGCTGCGCAGCGTCGCCATTGGGTTGCGACTTGAGAGTCGCGTTGCGCCATGGCCGGTCTATTTAGAGCGGCGGGATTATACTATGAGAAGGAAATTCAGTGAGACGATTCCGATGCGGGGTCGTCGCGCAGGAGTTGAACGGCATGAGGGAGGATCGGGAGGATCGCCTGCAAATTTTCCACCGCCCCTTTGGGACTGCCTGGCAGATTGACGATGAGCGTTCTGTTGCGAATGCCCGTAACGACCCGCGACAGCATGGCATGAGGCGTGATCTTGAGGCTGGCGGCGCGCATGGCTTCGGCGAGACCGGGCGCTTCGCGCTCGATGACGGCGCGCGTCGCTTCGGGGGTCACGTCGCGCGGGGCGAAGCCGGTGCCGCCGGTGGTGAGGATGACGTCCACCTCGCCGCCGTCCGCCCACTCGCTGAGGGTTTGGCGGATGGCAGATTCGTCGTCGGGGAGGATCGCTTCCTTGACGACGGACCAGTTTTCGGCGGCGACAAGACGCGCCAGCGCGGGCCCGGAAGAATCTTCGCGTTCGCCGCGCGCGGATCGGTCGGAGAGAGTCAGAATCCCAAATCGAATGCGCCGCCCTGTCGAGGGTGTCGAGGGGGTCATGCCAGTTCCTTTCCGTATGGGCGGACGTAATCCATGAAATGCCAGCCGCGTTTTTGGTAGAAGCGTTCCGCCTCGGGGTTATCGGGCGTAACCATGAGGTAGCATTTCAGGCAGCCTTTTGCGCGCAGTCTCGCTTCGATCTCGTCGAGCAATTGGGAGCCTATGCCGCGTTGTCGGAAATCCCCCGCCACCGCGAGGTGATAGATGAGACCGCGCCGGCCGTCGTATCCGCCAATGATCGAGCCAACGATGCGCCCGTCCGATTCGACGACCAGGAACAGGTCGGGATCGCGGGCGATCTTTTTTGCGATCTCTTCCGTCGCGTCGGAACGGCTCACCTGCACGCCGACTTCCATCTCCTCCCATAGTTTTCTGACGGCGGGGTAATCGCGCGGGTGGCGGTATTCGCGAATGGAGGTCATTACCGGTAAAGGCGTCGTTATTTCTTCAACAGTTTCAACAGGTCGTCGGGCATGAAGGGTTTCAGGATGAAGTCGTTCGCGCCGCATTGCAGACATGCCTCCCTCGTGTTCAGACCTGAGGTCATCACGATGTTGATGTCGGCGTTCGCCGGATCCCTGCGGAGGGTTTCGACGATCTCCATGCCGTTCTCGCCGCCGAGGTGGACGTCCATCAACATGGCGTCCGGTCTTTCACGCGCGACCGCGGCGGGAATATCCGCGTGCGCTTCCAGGGCAACGACCTCGAAGCCCTCCAGTTGGAGGAGGGTGGTGAGCAGGGAGATCATGGTGCGATCATCTTCGGCGAGCAGTATTTTTGGCATTTTTTCCGTTCTCTTTGGGCGCGCTCCCGTTTTTGGTTTTTGCGCTTGCGGTCTTCGCGCGCTTGTGTCTGGCATCCGGCTCCAGGGCGTGTTGGATCACCTCGTCAACCATATCCACAAGGATGAATTTCATGGATTTTTTGATCTCGTCCGGCACGTCGTCGAGGTCCTGTTCGTTGCGGCGCGGCAGGATGACCGTGCGGAGTCCGACGCGATGGGCGGCAAGCACTTTCTCCTTCACGCCGCCGATGCGAAGCACCTGCCCGCGCAGCGTGATCTCGCCGGTCATGCCCAGGTTGGGTTTGATCCTGCGCCCCGAGGCAAGCGAGACGATGGCGGTCGCCATGGTCACGCCGGCCGAGGGACCGTCCTTGGGCTGCGCGCCGGAGGGGATGTGCAGGTGGATGTCGGACTTGTTGAAGAACTCGTCGTCCAATCCGAGTTTTTTGGTGCGCGAACGCACGTAGGACAACGCGGCGCGCGCCGATTCGTTCATCACGTTGCCGATGGAGCCGGTGATCTGAAATCCCTTCGAGCCGGGCATGGCGGTGGCTTCCACGAAGAGGATGTCGCCGCCGTAGGAGGTCCACGCCAAGCCCGGCACCACGCCGGGAATGGAGACGCGCTGGTTGAGTTCCTCGCTCGGCAGGTAGATGGGATGGTCGAGGTATTCCTCCACGCGCGGCGGGGTGATGATCGCCCGCTTCAACCTGCCCTCCGCGATGCGTGTGCCGACCTTGCGGCATATCGCGCCGATCTTTCGTTCCAGGTTGCGGACGCCCGCCTCGCGCGTGTACTCGCGGATGAGTTTGCGCAGGGCGTCCTTCTTGAAGGCGACCTCCTTTGCGCGCAGGCTGTTCTCGCGCACCTGCCTCGGGATGAGATAACCCTCCGCGATGGCGATCTTTTCGTTTTCCGTGTAGCCCGAAAGGAAGATGATCTCCATGCGGTCGCGCAGGGGACCGGGGATGGTCTCCAAAGTGTTGGCGGTCGTAATGAAGAAGACCTGCGAAAGATCGAAGGCGACTTCGAGATAGTTGTCGCGAAATTCGACGTTCTGTTCCGGATCCAGCACTTCGAGCAGGGCGGAGGCGGGATCGCCGTGAAAGTCGAAGGTCAGTTTGTCAATCTCGTCGAGCATGAAAACGGGATTCTTCGACTCGATGCGGCGGAGCGATTGGAGGATGCGCCCGGGCATCGCGCCGATGTACGTGCGGCGGTGTCCGCGTATTTCCGCTTCGTCCCGGACCCCGCCGAGGGAGGCGCGGACGAATTTGCGTCCCATCGCCCGCGCGATGGACTGCCCAAGCGAGGTCTTGCCGACGCCGGGCGGACCCACGAAACAAAGGATGACGCCTTCGCGCTCGCGGCGGATCAGGTCGTCGCTGGGGGCTTTTTCCTCGCCCTGGCGTTCGAGGCGCAGTTTGCGGATGGCAAGGAATTCGAGGATGCGTTCCTTGACGTCCTTCAGCCCGTAATGATCCTTGTCCAACACTTTGCGAGCGTGTTCGATGTCCAGGTTGTCGGGGGTGGAAACCGACCAGGGAAGGGAGACCAACCAATCGAGATAGGTGCGGATGACGCCGTATTCCGCCGCAGCGACCGGCAGGCGCGCCAGACGATCCAGTTCGCGCTTTGCGAGTTTCTCCGCCTCTTCGGGCATTTTCGCGTCTTCGATCTTTTTTCGGAACTCCTCCACCTCCACAGCCTGCTCGTCCTTTTCGCCCAGTTCCTTTTGGATGGCTTTCATTTGTTCACGCAGGAAATAATCGCGCTGGACCTTTTCGATCTCGCCGCGCGCTTCGTTTTGGATCTTCTGCCCCAGTTGCAGGACTTCCGCTTCGCGCACGAGCAAGCCGTTCAGTTTCTTGAGTTTTTCGGAGACCGAGTCGAGTTCGAGGATCTGCTGGGCGTCTTTCAGATCCATGCGCTGGAAGTTCGCGATGGTGTACGCCGTCTGCAGCGGGTCTTCGACCGAGGTGATGGACATTTCCAGTTCCTCGGGGAAGGAGGGGATCATCTGCGTGATCTGGCGGAACTGGTCGCGCGCGTTGCGAGCCAGCGCGTCGATTTCGAGACCCTGTTCGACGATTTCGGGGGCGGGCAGGATCTTCGCCTTCAGGTAAGGTTCCTCCTGGATGAATTCACCCAGGCGAAAACGGGAGATTCCCTGCACGAGCAATCGGACGGTGCCGTCGGGGGCGCGTAAAAGCCGATGGACGGTGGCAATCGTCCCCGTACGATACAGATCCGCAGGGCCCGGCGTTTCGAGTTCGGGATTGATGGCTGTCACCAATCCCACCAGTTTATCTCCGGTGACGACGTCGTCCACCAAACGGATCGAGCGCGGTTGACCGACCGTCAATGGAACGGCGGTTTGCGGATATACGACCACGCCGCGCAAAGGCAGGATGGGAAGCGCGTCCGGAAATTTCGGTCCGCTTCCTTCTTCGGGCGGATCGTCCGTGGAATTGTTTTTCTGCGAACCGGGGAGCATGGAGGACGCCAGGGCTGAGAGCAGGTCGGTATCCGTGTCTTCCATCCAGTGGAACAGGTCGGTGAAGCTGGTTTGCCACCTTGAAGCAGGCATATTGGTCTATGTTTCCTTGGGGATGCGGATGGTCAGCAAACCATCCTTGTATTCTGCAGCCGCCTCTTCGGTATTTACCCGGGCAGGCAATTCGATCCCGACGGAAAACCTGCCGAACGGGATCTCCATCTGGTGATAGGCTTTCCGTTCCTGGGTATCGGAACGGTTGCCGTTGACCATCAACAGGTTATTCTGCACCGTCACTTCGAGGTCTTCATCGCGTAACCCGGCAATTTCCATCCTGACGATGATATTCTCCCGGGTCTCGTACACGTCGGTGGGCGGGCGCCAGACGCTGGGACGCGCGTGCCAGGCGGCGGCGTTATAGACTTCGCGGCGGGTCTCGACGACAACAGGTTGTGATTTTCGTACAATGGTGGGCATGGATACTTACCTTATTTACCGATATGGAAAACCTGACGACCACGAGCGCCCTCGGCGGGATTCGAACCCACAACCATGGATTGGATGAATCGGGGGGCATCGTAATATCCGTCAGGTCGGAATTATACTTCCAATCCAACGCCCCCACGCTTTCGAATTTGGGGCGGATCGTAACGCCCGCGGAAAAATGCAGCCCACGCGCAGTCAAAAAATTTAGGTGACTTTTGTTAGTTGACATGTCGGGTGTAATTTGCAATAATTGTCATCGGGTCGGCTGATTTGTGTTCCGTCGGAGGGTGAAAAGTCAGTCAAAGCGAGGCGCGCCATGCAAAAGGAAGGCTCGAACAAAATCCCTTCCCCCTCATCTGCTCCCGATTCTAAAAGCCATTTTTCTCCCCTGCGTCTTTTTTTCGTCACCATTGCGGGCATTTTCGTCGCGGAGGTCATCGCCATGATCGCGGTGTACGTCATCGAACCGCTTCCCTATTATCAGATCACCCTGATGGACGCGACGTTCATGGTGGTCATGATCTTTCCGATCCTTTATCTCTTTTCGTTTCGCCCCCTCATACAGCACATTGAAAAACTTCAGCGGGTGGAAAGCGCCCTCCAGCAGAAGGAGGAATTGCAAAAAAGGTTCTTCGACAGCATTGACACGCTGATTGCCTATATGGACCGGGAATTCAACTTCATCCGGGTGAACGATGCATACGCCGCGGCGGGCGGTCATCCGCCCGAGTATTTCATCGGCAGGAATCACTTTGCGTTGTATCCCCACAAGGAGAACGAGGAGATCTTTCGACGGGTGGTCGAAACCGGAGAGGCGTATTCCATTTACGAGAAACCCTTCGAATATCCCGATCAGCCCGAGATCGGCGTAACGTATTGGAATTGGAGCCTTCAACCGGTCAAGGATCAGGATGGCAAAGTCGAGGGAGTGGTGCTCAGTCTGGTGGACGTCACCGAACGAAAAAAGGCGGAGATCGAGATCAGGGAACGGAACGAGAAGGAGAGACTGCTGACGCAAACAATTCACAACATGCAACTGGATATCGCCCGCGACCTGCACGATACGATCGGACAGAACATCAGTTTCCTGCGCATGAAACTCGATTACCTGGTTGGAAAGCGGACGAAAAAGCAGGCAGAAATGCAGGGCGAGCTCCGGGCAATGGCAAGGGCGGCGAACGAGTCTTATGATTTGATGCGCGGCACGCTCGCGATCCTTCAATCGGTGGATTCCACCGATCTCTTCCGGTTGTTCACCCGTTACGCGGAGCAAATCGAGGAGCGCGCCGCATTCAAGGCGCATCTTGTCAGTAGAGGCGATCCGAAACCTTTATCGGCGCCGCGCATGCGCCAGTTGTTCTATATCTTTCGGGAGATCCTGAACAACATCGAAAGGCACGCAAATGCGAGCCAGGTATGCGTGGAAATGTTCTGGAACACGGATCATCTCAGCCTCACTGTATCCGATAATGGAATTGGATTTGACACGGCTCAAGTGCAGTTCGGGGGACATTACGGACTCAGATTCATGCGGGAGAGGGTCAAACTTCTGAACGGCTCGCTGGGCGTCCATTCCGGGATCGGATCGGGTACGAAAATCGAAGTGCGGATTCCGTACATGTGACCGCGGGATTCTTTGATCGGTAGAGGTGTCCAATGAAAATCGTAATTGTGGACGATCATATTCTGTTCCGTGAAGGCTTAATGGCGATCATTCACCCCGAGCCGGATATCGAGGTGGTCGGGATGGCGGGAACGGTCCAGGAGGCGATCGAACTGGTTCGCACAGTAAAACCTGATATCGTCCTGATGGATTTCAGCCTGCCGGATGGCAACGGGGCGGAGGCGACCCGCATGATCCTGAGGGAATGTCCCGAATGCAAGATCGTGTTTCTCACCATGTCGGAGGAGGATGAAGACCTGTTCGAGGCGATCCGCAGCGGCGCAAAGGGATATCTGCTCAAGAATATGCAGCCTCGCAAACTGGTCGTCGCGTTGCGATCCGTTCAAAAAGGGGAAAGCGCCCTGTCCCGGTCCATGACCACGCGCCTGATGGAGGAACTCTCCCGGACGAAGAAAACCGAATATCCCCAGGACGCGACGCTTACCCACCGTGAAGCGGACGTGCTGCGCGCGCTGGCTTCCGGTCTGTCCAATCAGGAGATTGCGGAGCGCCTCTATATTTCCGAAAATACCGTCAAGTATCACGTGCATTCGATGCTCGGCAAGTTGGGTCTTAACAACCGAAGGGAACTGGCGTCGTACGCGCGAGAGCATGGCTACCTGAAACAGGGGGGTTAATCCACGGATTAAGAAGCCAATCCAAAAGACCATCCCTGGGATGGTCTTTTTTTAATCCCTGTTGGACGGTCAGGGTGGATGTAAATGGAACCGCGTTTCGCCTATTATGGCTTCAACGCTTTCACGCCAAGGTTCTGTCCCGTATGGATCTGACAAAGTTATTCGCAGATTTGAAGAAACACCTTGATGAGGACGATCGCGTCTCGTCAACGCGAACAGCCATCCTGTGGGGGCGCGAGGACCTGTTCGGGGATGCGGTGAAAACGCTCCTGACCTCCCTGGGGGACTGGAGGGTCATCCGCATCTTTGACGAGCAGGGCATCGAAGCCCTGACTCGTGAAGTGGAACGGTCCAACCCGGCGCTTGTGATCGTAAATCAGGAGAATGCTGCCAGCGATATTCAGCCGCTCCTGCGATTGATCCGGGGTTGCCCGGAACTGCGGATCATCGCCATCAACCCCGCGGACAACCTGGTTGACGTTTACGACAAGCACATGTTCCGAATCAGGGAAATAGCGGATCTTTTATCAATCATAGAGGAGCCGTCCAAATCCCAATTGGAAGGAGGTGAAGGATAGGTCAGAAAAAATCGGTCGGTCTGGTTATCCTCCATTCACGTATATCGGAGGAATCAAAAAAAGAGGAGACAAAAAAATGAACACCCGCAAATTTCTAAACATTGCCGTTTCGTTGATGGTGCTTGCCAGTTTGTTCCTGGGGAGGAGCGTCAACGTTACAGCCATGCCCATGGATCCCACGGATGAGTCCAAGGTCCCGCATTACTTTGGTCCTTATCCGAACTGGGCGAACAGTCCTTTCACCCTGCCGGATGCCCAGGTCATCATTACCGGCAACGGCACGGGAGCGGAGGCGGTTGCCACGGTCGGCGCCGGAGGCGCCATCACCGCCATCACCGTGACCAACCCCGGACACGGCTATTCGAACGCAAGAGTTGATATCGTCCCGATCCTTGGAACAGGCTCCGGCGCGACAGCCGACGCGACCATCATCAGGAAAGGCGCCGTCATTTCCGTCACAGTGAACACCCAGGGCGCAGGCTATACGGCGCCCACTGTGACGTTCAGCGGCGGCGGTTCCGGAGGCGGCGCGTCAGCCACCGTATACGGCGGCGTGGACCAGGTCGCTTTGACCAGCGGAGGGAGCGGTTACACGTATCCGACGGTTGACTTCGACCTGCCCGATGGTCCGGACGGCGTCCAGGCAAAGGGCCATGCGGAAATGGACGCCAACGGCACGATCACAGCCATAATTCTGGATGCTCCCGGCTCCGGCTACTCGACCGCGCCGGGCATCACCATTCGCAACGGGACTCTCTTCGAGCCCAAGCCGTTCAATGACGGGGGACAAGCCGCCACAGCCACAACTTCCCTCTTCGTCGAATCCATCGTCCTGGAAACTTTTGGCTCCAACTATAACAAGGCGCCGGACGTCGTCATTTCAGATCCAACCGGATCGGGGGCAACCGCCACGGCGCAACTCGACAACGGCATCATCTCGGCGATCACGGTGAAGAAACCCGGCTCAGGTTACATCACCCCGGGCGGTATACGTAAGTTCGTGGACACGCTTCCGGGCCTCACCGAGGCGGGGATGAACAACCTTGGACAATACCTGCCGATCGCAATGCCTCAGACCGTCGTCATCAATGGGGTGGAAGCCGACTACTACGAGATTGCAGTCGTCCAACATCGGGAGAAGATGCACTCGGACCTGCCTCCGACCTTGTTGCGCGAGTACGTGCAACTATCCACGGACGCGGTTCCAGGCAAACGGGTCCCCTTGCAGACGGCTCTGCTGGACGGCACGTCGGTCCCGACACTGATGCCCGATGGTTCCCAGGCGTACGGCGTTGACGACCCCCACTTCCTCGGTCCCGTCATCATTGCGCAAAAGGATCGGGCGGTCAGGATCACTTTCTACAACCTGCTGCCGACCGGGAGCGATGGCGACTTTTTCATGCCGGTTGATTCGACCATCATGGGTTCCGGGATGGGCCCAATGGACATGCACATGGAGCCGATGGACGAAGGCACTGTCATGGATATGGTCCGCAACCAGGCTTGCACCGAATCCCCAAAGGGCTATGATTGTTTCAAGGACAATCGCGCAACCCTTCACCTGCATGGCGGCAACACGCCCTGGATCAGCGACGGCACGCCGCATCAATGGATCACGCCGGCCGGCGAGAGCACGCCATGGCCCGAAGGCGTAAGTGTGGTGAACGTCCCGGATATGGCTGGCAAACCGGGCATCCCCGATTGTTCTGCGCCCAACGACGGCTGTCAGACTTTCTACTATACCAATCAACAGAGCGCGCGCCTGATGTTCTACCACGACCATTCGTGGGGCATCACGCGCCTCAACGTGTATGCGGGCGAGGCGGCTGGCTACCTGATCGCCGATCCCACCGAACAGGCGCTGATTGACACGGGGATCATCCCCGCGGAACAGATCCCGCTCGTGATCCAGGATCGCACGTTCGTGCCGCAGGCGGAACAGCTCGCCTGGCAGGACCCGACCTGGGATACGACCCGCTGGGGCGAATATGGAAACTTGTGGTACCACCACGTATACATGCCGGCGCAGAACCCCGGCGCTCCGGGCGGAATGAGTTCGTTCGGACGCTGGATGTACAGTCCCTGGTTCTGGCCCCCCCAGGATGCGAAATATGGTCCGATCGCCAATCCCTACTATGACGCGGGTTGCGACCTGGATAATCCCGCCACATGGCAATATCAGGAAGAGCCGTTCTGTGAACCGCCTCTCATCCCCGGAACGCCCCTCATCTCGGCGGGAATGGAGCAATTCAACGACACCCCGATTGTGAATGGGACGGCATACCCGACCGTTACCCTGGATCCAAAATCATATCGTCTGCGAATCCTGAACGCGGCAAACGACCGTTTCTGGAACCTGCAATGGTATGTGGCGGACGCCACCGGAACCGAGGTCGCGCTCAAGGCGGATGAAGTCGCCGCGGCGCAATTGGACCCGGTCGTTTTCCCGACGCCGGACCTGAATCTCAGTCCCGCAGGACCCGACTGGATCCAGATCGGCAACGAGGGCGGGTTCCTGCCTGCCCCGGTCGTCGTGGATGGGCAGCAGGTGACCACATGGATCGAGGACCCGACCCGCTTCGATGCAGGCTTGGTGGACCAGCATTCCCTGCTCCTTGCCCCAGCCGAGAGAGCCGATGTAATCGTTGACTTCTCGCAGTTCGCGGGCAAGACATTGATTCTCTACAACGACGCGCCCGCCGCGTTCCCAGCCCGCATCCCTAGTTACGATTACTACACCGGCGCGCCCGATCTGATGCCGGTAGGCGCTCCTCAAATCCTGCCCGGTTATGGACCCAATACCCGCACGATCATGCAGGTCAAGATCTCGAGCGGCGCCGCCAATCCATTCAACCTGGGCGCTCTTCAAGCGGCGTTCCGGCACAAGTCGGACGGCTCCGGCGTGTTCGAATCCGGCCAGCATCCGATCATCGTCGGTCAGGCGGCTTACAACTCCGCCTACGGGACCAGTTTTGCCAGTAGCGGCTGGTGCAACGCCCCGAGCAATCCCAGCGCCAAATGCGACGGCTTTGCCCGCATCAACGAGCAGGGCGGGGATATGTTCAAATTCGACACGTTGCTCGGGAATCAGGTCTCGGTCAGGATCGAACCGAAAGCCATCCAGGACGAGACCAGCGAATCGAACTTCGATGAGTTCGGCAGGATGAGCGCGGTCCTCGGCGTGGAGATCGTCCCAGCCACGCCCGGCAATGCGAATACCGTCCTGTATCCGTACATGAGTTCCATCACGGAGATCATAGACACGTCGAACCTGCCAAAAGCGGACGTGAAAGTGACCCCCATAGCCTCGGGCGATGACGGGACCCAGATCTGGAAGATCACGCATAACGGCGTGGACACTCACCCGATCCACGTGCATGCCTACGACGTGCAGGTGCTGAACCGGGTCACCTGGGACAATATCATCAAGCCGCCCGATCCGGCTGAACTGGGTTGGAAGGAGACGGTTCGGGTCAGTCCGCTCGAGGACACTATCATTGCCCTGCGGCCCGTCATCCCCACGCTCCCGTTCGATTTCCCGAACAGCGTGCGCCTGCTCAGCCCGATGATGCCCGAGGGCGCCTGGATCGCCAACACGACCCTCGCGGAGCAGCTCGGTCTTCCGATATTGGGATTTGCTCCCAACGGCGACCCCATTGACGTGGTGAACCATTATGTAAACTTCGGCGCGGAATACGTTTATCACTGCCACATCCTCAGCCACGAAGAGATGGACATGATGCGGCCCGTGATCCTGGCAATGCCTCCGGTTGCGCCGAGCGGACTGGCGTTCGCGGACGGAATACTAACGTGGACCGACAACTCGCTCAGCGAGACGGCTTTCGTCGTCGAGAGATCAGTGGACGGAGGAATGTCCTGGATCGAGGCGGGACGAATTGACAGGGAACTGACCGCGCTGAACACCACCGGCGATACGCTCAGCTTTGCCGTTTCTGAATGGGCGCTGGGCGACCAGTTCCGCGTCGTCGCGCGGAATACCGTTGGCGATACGTGGGATTACTCCGACCCGAACCTCAATGAAATATTGCCCGGCACGTTCGCCTTCCCGGTGGTCACCACCGAGGCAATCTCGGAGACGCTCGAAACAACGCCTCCACCCGCGCCCCCATCGGCTCCGTCCGATCTGTCAGCCGCGTTGCAGAACGGACCGCAGGTCAGCCTGGCGTGGACGGACAACGCGACCGACGAGACCGGCTTCGTGATCGAACGCGCGACAGACGGCGTTACCTTCTCTCCCCTCGCCACCATGGGAGCGGACGTCGTCGCCTTCGTAGATCTGGACGTGTTGGGCGGAAATACCTACGACTATCGCGTGGCGGCTTTCAACGATGGCGGCGCGTCCGGCTACTCGAACACAGCCAGCGTAACCATACCCGGTCCCCAGCCTCCCGAGGCGCCCTCCAACCTGGAGGCTAACCTGGAGGACGGTCCGCAAATCCACCTGGCATGGGCGGACAACTCCGCCGACGAGACCGGCTTCGTGATCGAACGCGCAACGGACGGCGTTACCTTCTCCGTTTTGACCAGCGTGGGAGCCGATACCATCAGTTATATGGATGCGGCTGTGTCCGGCGGCAATACCTACGACTACCGCGTGGCGGCATTCAGCGATGGCGGCGTTTCGACCTACTCGAACACAGTCAGCGTAACCGTGCCGGCTGACGCGACGATTCCAGCCGCGCCTGCAAACCTGTCCGCGCTCAACATCACTCAGACGTCGCTGACACTCGCCTGGCAGGACCTCTCCAACAACGAGGCAGGCTTCATCATCGAGAGATCCACCAGGAACGACTTTACGAGGAACCTGGTGACCATCACCGTAGGACCTGACGCGACATCCTTCGACGATACCGGGTTGAAGAGAAACACAAAATACTTCTACCGGGTACGCGCCTTCAATGCCGCAGGCGACTCCCCATGGTCGCCCGTCTTGAACGTCACCACAGCCAAATAAACCGGCATGGGTTTTTCTTCAGGGGGAGGGAGCAATCCCTCCCCCTGAATTTACAAATATCCACTTTTGCCTGCCTGGGAAGTCTTTAGGGTCGTTTTCAGACGCTCGCTTGAGACCACCAGCTGAGGTGGATAAGACTCTTTAGAGTTGAAAAAGGGTCAGAATAAGTTGGTGTAATAGTCGGCGTATCCGTCGGCGGTTGGACTGCTTGACTCGGTATTTGCGTTGGTGGAATTGGTATCTCGGATGCGGGTGGTGTTGTTGGCTCATCTGTTGTCGCAGGGGAACTACCACCGCACGCCAGCCCCACACTCAAGGGAAGGACAACCAGCATCAGCAGCATCAACAGGTACGGATTCGCCTTGCTCTTCCTGCGCCGCGCTGCCAGGGAGAACAACGCCAGCGGACCGATGATCGCGCCAATCGGATTCCACGGCACATAAGGATTGGAACTATCTGGGTTGACACCACGCGTCAGGAACCTGCCTGTGGACGGATCGTAATACTGTCCATTGCCAACGTACAATAGCCCGGTGGCGGTGTCCAGAATACTGCCAATGTAGCCGAAGGTGAAATTCCCTGTTCCGTAGATTTCAAGCGTGTCGCCCCAGGGAGTGTAACGGGTCGTGAGGGTGATGCCGCCGCTATCGTCAGTCAATTGCCGCGGGGTGTTGGTTCCATCGGGCAGGGAGAAGTTCCAATCCGTGGTCTTCTCTCCAATGATGCCGCGACCATAGAGGAAGAAGGTTGTGTTGCCAGCCGAATCGGATACGAGCGGGCGGTTGCCATCCATCACGTAATGGGCGATCACACCCGCCGCGTCCATGCTCAGGCGTTGACCGAGTCCGTTATAGTCCATTTCGGCTTGCACGTCCCAGGCTGAACCGTTGTGTGCTTCCACTTGCACGAGGTTACCAGCCGCATTATAGGTATAACGTTTCGCGCCGTCCTCCGGGTTCCCATTCGGCAATACTTCGGTGAGACTGCCATTGGCATCGTAGGTGTAATTCCATGTCGTGCTGTCCACCTGGGCGGTGATG
>SZPG01000045.1 GCA_030263595.1 Chloroflexi bacterium CFX6 | reverse complement strand
AAGCCGGCGATCTTGGCGCCGGAGGACATGAAGGCAGTGACAGCCGTCGGCGCGCCCTGATAGACATCCGGCGTCCACATGTGGAAGGGGACGGCGGCGATCTTGAATCCGAATCCGACGAGGATGAGGGCGGCTCCAATGGTCAGGAGCAGGCTCGGGGTCCCGTTGGAGGCGTATGCGACGATGGCGGCAAGGTTCGTCGAGCCGGTCGCGCCGAAGACCAGGGCGATCCCGTAGACGACGAATCCCGCCGAAAAGGCGCCGAGCAGGAAGTATTTGAGTCCCGCCTCCTCCGATTCGGTCCTGGGACGCGCGAATGCGGCAAGGACGTAGAGCGGGATGGAGAGCAGTTCGAGCGCGAGGAAGACGATGATGAGGTCGGCGGCTTGCGCCATGAGCATCATGCCGGTGACGCTGAAGAGCAGGAGGGTGTAGTACTCGCCGCGTTCGATGCCCGCGCGTCTGACGTATCCGTAGGCGAGCGCGACGCCGAGCAAACCGCTGACGAGGAGCAGGGCGTTGACAAAGGTCGAGAACCCGTCCAGCACGACCATGCCGAAGAAGCCCGTCAATTCGACGCCGATCTGGGAGAGGGTAAAGCCGAGCGTGACCGCCAAACCCAGCGCGGAGAGCAGGGCGGTGACGCCCTTGCGGTCCTTCGGGACGAAGAGGTCGAGGAGCAGAAGGATACATGCCCAGACGGTCAGCAGAATGTAAGGCGTGAGGACTTGATAATCTTGAGGTGTGAGGATCATAGCGGTTCCATCCCTCACCCCCTCGCTCCACTCCCAGCGGAAGAGGGGACGAGGGTGAGGGTAAGATTACGGTATCGGCAACATCTTCACCAGGTTCTCGACAGCCGGAGCCATGAGGGCAAAGAAAGGTTTGGGATACAGACCGATCCAAAAGATGAGGATGAGGATGGGGACCATGATGGCGATCTCGCGCCAATTGAGGTCGCGGATTCCGTGCCCATGCTTTTTGACCTCCTCGACGACTTCGCCCTGCGGACCGAGGAACATCTTCTGGAACATGTAAAGGATGTAGACCGCCGCCATGATGACGCCCAGCGCGGAGACGGCGGCGTACCAGGCATTGCCGATCGCCTGCGAGCCGAACGCGCCGAGCAAAATGGTAAACTCACCGACGAAGCCGTTCAAACCGGGCAATCCCATAGAGGAGAGCGAAACGATCAGGAAGATCGCGCCGAACACCGGGGTGATCTTCCACAAGCCGCCGTAGACCTTGATCTCGCGCGTGTGCGTCTGTTCGTAGATCATGCCGACGAGGAGGAACAACGCTCCGGTGCTAAGCCCGTGGTTGATCATCTGCAAAATGGCGCCCGCCACGCCCTGATGATTCAAGGCGAACAGACCGAGCATGACAAAACCGAGGTGGCTGACGGAGGAATACGCGACCAGTTTCTTCACGTCCGCCTGCGCGTACGAGACCATCGCGCCGTAGAGGATGCCGATGGTGGCGAAGAGCGCGATCCACGGGGCGGCTTTGACGGTGGCTTCGGGGAAGAGGGGAATGTTGAAACGCAGGAAGCCGTAGGTTCCCATCTTCAGCAGGACGCCAGCCAGGATGACCGAGCCAGCCGTCGGCGCTTCGACGTGTGCGTCGGGCAGCCACGAATGCAGGGGCCACATCGGGACTTTGATGGCGAAGGCGGCGGTGAACGCGAGGAAGAGCCACAGTTGAATGTCCGCGGGAATGTTGCCCTGCGCGATCAGGTCGGGGACGGAAAACGTCCCGCCGTAGATGCCGAGCCACAAGATGGCGAGCAGCATCAAAATGGAACCAGCCATCGTGTAGAGGAAGAACTTGATCGCGGCGTAGATGCGGCGCGGTCCGCCCCAGATGCCGATGAGGAAGTACATCGGCACGAGCGTGAATTCCCAGAAGATGTAGAACAGGAACAGGTCCTGCGCCAGGAATACGCCCGTCATGCCCACCTCGAGCAGGAGGAAGAAGAGCATGAATTCCTTGACGCGCTCTTCGACGGCCGTCCACGTGGAAAGGATCGAGATCGGCGTGAGGAACGCGGTGAGCAGGACGAGCAGGACGCTCAAGCCGTCAATGCCGAGGTGGTATTGGATGTTCCAGCCGGCGACGGTGATCCAGTCGTATTTGGCGACCAGCTGCAGGTTCGGGTTCGAGGCGTTGAACATCGTCAGCACCCAGATCGAAATGCCGAACGTGATCAACGACGTGACCAGCGCGATCCAGCGCAGCGCGTCCTTCCTGTCGCTGGGGACGAAGAGCAGGACCAACACGCCCAGCAGCGGGAAGAAGGTCAGCAGAGTAAGCGGTTGCAAGATAAATTCCATGTTCTATCCTCGATTGTTATCGTTGTCCATCAACCCGCCATATCATAGGCAGGGACGTGCAGGATCTCGGCGGGGCGGGGCGGTTGTTTCAGAAAACTCAAAAGATTATGGGTGGTCTCCTGTGTATATTCCTTTTCGCCGCACTGCGAGCAAATGAACGCGGGGACATTGCGGATCACCCATACCTGTCCGTTATCTTCGTGAACAAAGGTGGTCAACTGTTCACGCAATTCACCGCCGCAAAAATGGCATTGCTTCATGACCTTCTCCTTCTATACTCTTCCCATTCCTCTGCGTCTGGCTCATAAACAGTAACGATTCTGACACGAGGCGGAAGAGAACAAACTACATGTAGATGGCGTTCCTTCAAAGTCTGCCCTTACACGAGGCAGCTTGGATTGTATTTATCTGCTGGATATTCTTCGATGATCTCGCCTGACAGTATTGCTTCACTAACTTCGACATCATCTATATTCCGTTTCGCCATTTGGCGAACAGCGTGATCTGTAAAAAAGATATTCCCATCACGAACAGCCTTTTGAATATCGAGAATATCCATATTACTTTATCAACAGGTAACCCAATATCAACACGACACCCAGCAGCACGGACAGCGCGTACGAACGCACGAATCCGTTCTGGACCTTGCGCAGGGTCGCCGATAAAGATTGCGTCCACGCGCCCAAGCCGTTCGCAAGGGCGTCAATGCCGCGCTGATCGAAGTAACGGTCGAGGGCGATGTTGCTCAACCAGTTGTACGTCCCGGCGACGACCTTCTCGTGGAACCAGTCGTGCCAGAACTTTCCGTCAATCACCTCCGCAAGGAACCCGGACAGTCTCTTGAACGGATTGATGATGACCGCCTGGTAGATCTCGTCCACGAACCATTTATTCTCCATGCCTGTAAAAATGGGACCAAGCGGTCGCTTCAATGGATCAATTCCGCCCGCCTTCAATGGATTGCGCCCATAGATGAACCACGAGATCGAAATGGCGAGCAGGGCAAGGAGGGTCGAAATCCCCGCGACCTGCAGGTTCAGAGGCAAAGCCTCCACCTCGTGAAGCGTATGCTCCAGCCAGTGACCGAGGTTGTGGAAGCCTTCAAAGGGCAGGTTGAGCGCGCCGCCCAGCAGGGAAAGCGCGGCGAGAACCATCAACGGCACCGTAATAATGGGTTTGCTTTCCTCCGCATGCGCGGCGGCTTCGTGACGCGGCTCGCCGAAGAATACCATCCAGATCTGACGCCCCATGTAGAAGGCGGTGAAGAACGCGGCGATTGTCAACAGCCAGTAAACCGCCTGATTATGCCGACTCGCATCGAGGAGGATTTCATCCTTCGACCAAAAACCTGCGAACGGAAAGATACCCGCCAGCGCAAGCGTGCCAATGATGTAAAGCCAAAACGTGACCGGCATGGTCTTGCGCAAACCGCCCATGTTGCGCATATCGCCAGGGTCGAACACTTTGTCTTCGTGCTCCGCACTCCGCGCAGCGCGAGAATCGTGATGTTCCACTTTCCACGCCTGCCCTGAGCCTCGTCGAAGGATTCCACTTTCCTCTTTTCTTTTTCCCTTTTTCCCTTTGTCGTGATCATGATGACCATGCCCCAAATGGTGATGCCCGCGTTCCAACCCCAGGATGACCGAACCAGCCGAGAGGAACAACAGCGCCTTGAAGAACGCGTGCGTCACGAGGTGGAACATCCCCGCCACGTATGCGCCCATGCCCACCGCCGCCACCATGAAACCGAGCTGCGAAATGGTCGAATACGCCAGCACCTTCTTGATGTCGTATTGACCGACGGCGATCGTCGCCGCGAAGAGCGCGGTGACGGCTCCCACCAGCGCAACGATGTTCTGCGCTTCAGGCGCCGACGAATACAACGGCGCGGAACGCGCGATGAGATATACGCCCGCGGTCACCATCGTCGCGGCATGGATCAGGGCGGAGACGGGAGTCGGACCCGCCATCGCATCGGGCAGCCAGACGTACAACGGGATCTGCGCCGATTTGCCCGCCACGCCGATCAACATAAAAAGTGTGATTGCGACAATGACTCCAGGAGCAATCGAATGCGCCTGCTCGAAGACCTCATCGAACTGGAAACTGCCGAAAACCCAAAACATGATGAAACCGGCGATGAGAAAACCGAAGTCGCCGATGCGGTTGGTGACGAAGGCTTTCACCGCGGCGTTCGAGTTCGCCCACGAGGGACGCGCCAGCGTGTCCATCTCGTACCAGAAGCCGATGAGCAGGAACGAGCAAAGCCCCACGCCCTCCCACCCGACGAACAGCATCAGGTACGAGTCGCCGCTGACGAGGATCATCATGGCGGCGATGAAGAGGTTGAGGAAAACGAAGAAGCGGCGGAACCGGCCCGGGTCACGTTTGAAGCGCACGTCCTCGTGCATGTATCCGATGGCGTAGATGTGGATCAGCGTCCCGACGCCCGAGACGACCAGCATCATCGTCGTGGATAACGAGTCGACGCGGAACGTCCAATCGAGTTCGAGGTCCCCGATGTGGATCCACTCCGCAAAAGGCACGCTCACCGCGTGACCTCCGCCTGCCGCAAGCGACCAAGCCAGCAGCGCGCTGACGACGAACGCCGCCCCCGACGCCGCACTGGCGATCCAACCGATCGCCTTTTCGCCGAGCCTGCCGCCAAAGACGATGTTGAACAGCAAGCCCGTCACCGGCGCAAGAACCAGCCAGGGCGCCAGGAAGAAAAAGCCTGAACTTACAGTTTCGCTTAAGTGCATAATCACTCCAGAGAAATCGAGGACCGCAGGATTCTCCAATCCACTAATCTCTACCCTTTCAACGAACTCATCTGGTCCACGTCAATGCTGCGCCTGGACTTGAAGATCTCGACGATCAACGCCAGCCCCACGGCCACCTCCGCCGCGGCGACCGCGATGACGAAGAACACGAAGATCTGCCCCTCCAGGGATTTGAGCGCGCCGCTGAACGCGACAATGGCGAGGTTCGCCGCGTTCAACATCAATTCGATGGACATGAAGATGACAAGCGCATTACGGCGGAAGACCACGCCCGCCACGCCGATGGAGAACAGGATCGCCGAAAGAATGATGTAATACTCGACAGGGACCATTATTTCCGCTCCCCTTTCTCCTTTTTGGTCAGGAGGATCGCGCCCACCATCGCGACCAGCAAAAGGATGGACGTCACCTCGAATGGCAGGAGGTAATCGCTGAACAGGGCAATTCCCAGCGCGCGCAGGTTATCCAGGGTGTTGACCGCCGCTTCGGGCGGCAGGATGTCGCCTGCGGGTCGCGCGCGCGCAACGAACAGATAGGTGGCTTCCGCGGCAAGCACGAACGCCAATCCGTACGCCAGCGGTTTCTGCCAGGGCAGCACCTTCGCGTCGGGCAATCTCTCCGCGCCGAGCAACATGATGACGAACAGGAACAACACCATGATGGCGCCCGCGTAGACGGTGATCTGCGCCATGGCAATGAACGGCGCGCCGAGAAGCAGGTAGAACACCGCCACCGTGACGAAGTTCAACACGAGGAACAACGCCGAGTACACCGCGTTGCGGCTCAACAACATGCCGAGCGCGGCGGCGATCGCAACGAAGGCGAGGATGAGGAACAAGATCAAGTCGAGGGTCATAGTCACCTGTTCTGCGTAAACAGGTAAACAAGTACACAGGCATACAAGCCTCTTTGTTCGCGTGTGTACGTGTCTACGTGTGTACCTTTCTAATCTCTTGGATCCTTCATCTCCGGCACCGACCGCGTGAACACGCCCGTTTCCACCTTGCGCGGCGTGGTCATATCCACGGTGGGGACGGGTTCCAACAGCAGTTCCTTGGGATAGATCGCGGAACGGCGGTCGTAGAAGGAGAGTTCGTAGTTGTCGCCCAGCACGATCGCCTCGGTGGGACAGGCGTCTTCGCAGAATCCGCAGTAGATACAGCGGAGCATGTTGATCTCGTAGGTGGAGGCGTATCGTTCTCCGGGCGAGAAGCGTTTTTCGTCCGTGTTTTCAGAGGCTTCCACGAAGATCGCGTCCGCAGGGCAGGCGGCGGCGCACAGCGAACATCCGATGCACTTTTCGAGACCGTTCTCGTAACGCTTCAACACGTGCCGCCCGCGAAAACGCGGACGTACGGGACGCTTCTCTTCCGGATACTGGTACGTCACCGGCTTATCCAGCATCATCTTGAACGTGGTGCCAAGACCACGCAGGAGTTCGACAAAAGGGTCAAGCACGCTCATACGCTTTTCTCCTCAACTCACGGTAAATCACCACAACGGTAAACAAGCCCGCCATTATCGAAAGGACCGGGATCGCCCAGAAGAATATCGGATTGTTCGACGCGTCCGCCAGCAAAATTCCCAGCGCCGTAATGAAGGCGATCGCCAGCGACAGCGGGAGCAGGATCTTCCAGCCGAAGGACATCAGGCGGTCGTAGCGGATGCGGGGCCAGGTGGCGCGCACCCAGATCATGCCGAACAACAACACGACGACCTTCAGAAAGAGGTAGATCGGTCCCAGGAACCAGTTCGTGATCTGCCACGAACCGAGGGTCCAGGTGTGATCCACGCTGAAGAAGGTGTTGGCAAGGAAGGAGAACTCGCGGTAACCGCCGAAATACAACGTCGCGGCGATCATGCAGATGACGATCATCTTCTGGTATTCCGCCATGAAGAACAGCGCGAACTTCATGCCCGAATACTCGCTGTGATACCCGGCGGTCAATTCCTGTTCGGCTTCCGGCATATCGAACGGGGCGCGGTTCACCTCCGCAAGCGTGGCGACCCAGAAGATGACCGCGCCGACCGGCTGGACGACCACGAACCACATGTCCCTTTGCGCGTTCACGATGTCAATCAAGCGCATCGAATTCGCGAGGAGGATGGCGGTCACGAACGAAAGTCCCAGCGTCAATTCGTAACTGATCATCTGCGCCGAGGAACGCAAGCCTCCAAGCATCGCATACTTATTGTTCGAAGACCAGCCTGCCAGCACGATGCCGTAGACCGCGATCGAAGCGATGGACATCAGATACAGCACGCCCACGTTGATGTCGGCGAGGTACAGTTTGATCTCGCGCCCGAACGCCGTGAACGACGTCCCCCACGGGATGATCGCCGCAAGAATGATCGAGGGAACCATCGTAATGACCGGCGCCCAGAAGAACAGGATCTTGTCCGCCCTGGCGGGGACAAGTTCCTCCTTGAAGATCAACTTGACCGCGTCGGCGATCGGCTGGAGCAGACCCTGGGGGCCCGCGCGATTCGGACCGATGCGCGACTGGATGCGCGCCAGCGCGCGGCGCTCATACCAGGTGAGATAGGCAAAACCGCCCAGCAGCGCAAAGATCAACACCAGCGCTTTGATAAACCACTCGAGCCAGAGAGTCCAATCCGATAACATCATTTCACCTTTACCGGGACGGGTTCACGGATCGCCAGTCCCATCGAGCGCGGGATCAACGCCACGCCCACCGGGATCGTATCGTCCAGTTTCACAACCGCCCCGCCGCTCACGCCGTTGAAACTGACATTCACAGCCTGGCCCGCCTCCACGCCCAAACTTTTCGCCGCGTCGGGATGCAGGATGAGGCTCGCGTCGCCGATCCGTTCATGCAACAACCCGGCGGGAAGGACGGTCGTGCCGCGGTCGTATAATTTGGTGACAGGCACCGCCAGCAATTCGTTCTCCTTCGGACGAGGCGGCGCTTCTCTCTGGACCCGGGGAATGCTCACCTTTTCCCCGCGCGTCGCCGCCGCCGACAACTGCGCGCCCATGCCCTGCGTGTTTTCGTAGGTCGTGCCGCCGTAATACATGTCGCCGCGCCCGACGATGGGCCACTGCGGTCGGACTTCAGCCAACTTTGCGTAATTCAACCCCTCGAACGACCTGACCGACTCCGCCAAAATGTCGAACACCGCCGAAACCGACGTGCCTTCGAGGATGACGCCCATGTGACGCGCGATCTGCGAGGCGATCGCGAAGTCGGGTTTCGAGTCGCCCGTCACAGGAACGGCCGGGTAGAAACGCTGCGCGCGCCGCTCGCCGGAGGTCAACGTGCCTTCGCGTTCGGTGAAAGCCTGCGCGGGAAGAACCACGTCCGCAATTTCGGTCGTGGCGGTTTCCATCACATCCTGCACTGCGACGAACTCCGCGCCTTCGAGCGCTTTGGCGAGTTTCGGGTCGTCCGCCATCGGGTCCGCGCCGACGATGTAAACCGATTTACCCTTCAATGCTTTCGCGAGATCTTCCTCGACTTCGAAACCCATCTCCCAGGCGCCCTGGTCGTTCGCGCGTCCCCACACGCCGATGAGTCCGTTGTTGGGCTTGCCGACAAAACCGTTATCGTTCAACAACTTCGCGCAGGCAGAGGCGACCGCCGCCGAACCTGAAACGCCGAGACCCTCGCTCCCATACAGGATGACGGCGTTTTCGGATTTCAGGAACGCGTCGCCGATCCTGCCTTTCTTGCCGAGTTCCTGAACGGTCTTGACTTCATCGCCGTAGGCGTAACGCACAACGAACGAAGCGTATCGGTCGAGTTTGGTCCCGCGCGGATTCAACACGATCAGCGCCGCGCCGCGTTCCGCCGCCTGTTTGACGCGCAGGTACCAGATCGGCGCTTCTTCGTAGAGGTTGGAGGCGATCACAACGATGGTTGTGCCTGCGCCCATCCTGGCGAAGTTCGTCCCTTCGCTCACGCCCACGAGCGAGGTCAATTCGCCGCCGCCCATGTGAGAGTACAGGTACGCCCTGCCCTCGGAATGATCGGCAAGCGATTTCAAATTGAACAGGTCTTCGTTGGAGAGCCTGCCCGAAGCCAGTATGACGAAATTCTTCTTCGCTTCGAGGAAGTTCTCGGCGGCGAATTTGGTCGCGGCATCCCACGAGACGCGCGTCAGTTTGCCGTCTTTGCGGATCATTGGTTTGGTCAGTCGTCCTTTGCCTTCGGTGTAGTGATATGCAAAGCGTCCCTTGTCGCAGATCCAGGTCTCGTTCACTTCCTCGTTTTGCCGCGGCATCACGCGCTTGACGACAATCCTTCCACCCGCCTTCGCCTCCCGCCGCGTGTTCAACGTGGTATTGCACCCGACGGGACATTGCGTGCAGATCGAAGCGTGCGCCTCCAGTTCCCAGGGTCGCGCGCCGAAGCGGAAGTCCGTGGTGGTCAATGCGCCCACCGGGCAAATGTCGGTGGCGTTGCCCGAGAAAACCGAATCGAATCCGGGGTCCGAGAAAGAGACGATTTGGGTCCCGCGTCCGCGGTCGTCGAAGCCGATGACCGAGTCGCCCGCGATCTCATCCTGGAAGCGGATGCAGCGCGCGCACTGGATGCATCGTTCGCGGTCGAGCCAGATCAATTCGCCCAACGGCACCATCTTATCGAGGCGCATCTTCTCGTCGAAGATAAAGCGGCTCTTGCCGGGACCGTGCGCCATGGTCAGGTTTTGAAGCGGACATTCGCCGCCCTTGTCGCAGACCGGGCAGTCGAGCGGGTGCGAAGTAAGCAGGAACTCGATGGTTCCCTTTTGTCCCTCCGCCGCCTTTTCGGATTGCGTCAGCACCACCATGCCCTCTTCGACCCTGTTCGTGCATGCCGTTTCGAGTTTGGGCATGAACTGGATCTTCGGCGCGCCGTTCTCCATCACGAATTGACCGGTGGCGCGGTCGCGCACCGGGCGCCCGATCTCCACGAGGCACATGCGGCACATGCCGACGGGTTCCAGCTTTGGATGATGACAAAAGACGGGGATGTCAATACCGATCATCTTGGCGGCATCCGCCACCAGCGTTCCTTCCGGTACCGTGACCTGTCTTCCGTCTATCGTTAGAGTTACTTGTTTTGACATATCTTTTCCTGTTGTGTAGTGGACGTTCTCTAACATCCACCGCACTAGAGAGTGCGGGCTACACAAACCTCATGCATTTACCGCTTTATCAAAATCGTGTCTAAATCGTTCAATTCCAGTAACGACCGCCATGGTGGAAAATTCACCCAGCGCGCACAAGCACTTGCCTTGCATTTGCTTTGCAACGTTCAGCAATAAATCCACGTCGGCATTCGTAGCATTGCCAGCGTGAATGCGTTCGGTGAGATGAGACATCCAGTACGTGCCTTCGCGACAGGGGGTGCATTTACCGCACGATTCGTGTTTGAAGAAGTGGATGGTCTTGTTGACCAGCCAATCCATCGAGACGGTTTCATCCACCACGATCACAGAGGCGGAGCCGAGGTCCGCGCTGAGCGTGCGAACGGAGGCGTAGTCCATCGGCGTATCGAGAACCTTCTCGTCGTCCACGAGGATGAGGGAGGAGGACGCGCCGGCCGGCATGATGGCTTTGACCCTGAGCGAATCCTGCACGCCGCCGCCGTGGGTGTAGATCAATTCGCGGAATGTCGTTCCGAAGGGCAGTTCGTAGTTGCCGGGCTTGCGTACGCGACCCGAAAGCGAAAAGATCTTCACGCCGGCGCTGTCGGGCGTTCCCATGTTCTTGTACCAATCCGCGCCGTTGGCAAGGATGAGTGGCACGTTGGTCAGGGTCTCCACGTTGTTGACGATGGTGGGCTTGCCGTACAGACCGTAGGACGGCGGGAACGGGGGGCGCACGCGCGGCTGTCCGCGCTTGCCTTCGATGGACTCGAGCAGGGCGGTCTCTTCGCCGCAGATGTACGCGCCCGCGCCGAGATGGGTGTATATCTTGAGTGAGTAATCCGTGCCGAAGAGGTTTTTGCCGAGGTACCCCGCTTCCTCCATTTCGGCGATCTTTTCGTCGAGGAATTCCGCCAGCTGCCAGAACTCGCCGCGCAGGTAAATGTATGCCACGTTCGCGCCGACCGCGTAGGAGGCGATGGCGACGCCCTCCAGGAATTGGAGGGGATTGCCCTCCATGATCTCGCGATCCTTGAACGTGCCGGGCTCGGACTCGTCCGCGTTGGCGACGACGTAATGGGGCCAGTTCTTATTGTCAATGAACGCCCATTTCATGCCGGTCGGGAACCCCGCGCCGCCGCGTCCGCGCAGCCCCGAGTTCTTGACCACGTCGGTCACTTCGTTGGGCTTCATTTTTGCGACCGCGTTCTCGAAGGCGTCGAATCCGCCGTTCTTTTTATAAACATCCAATCGGTTGATATCGGGGATGTCACGATGACGTAGAAGGATATGTGTCATAAGTTTCTTATTCTGCCAGAGGAATGATTTGACCTTCGCGGCGAGCAACATCAAGGATCAAACTGGTTCTATCTTCTTTGTATTGTTTTTCGCCAACCGGAATGGGTTCAATAAGTTTGTTCGTGCGAGCTGCAAACATCCACAATTTTTCATAATCGTCCGTCGTTTGGTCTCCATCAAAACGCGGCGACACGACCAGCAAATCAATATCGCTCCACTGATGTTCCTCGTTCTTTACATATGACCCGAACAATACACCATAGCTAACCGGAATGCCCTGCTCTTTTACATACTTCAAATATTTTTGAACGGTTTTCACAATTGTTTGATCAACCATTCCATCAACTCCTTTGTCTGTTCCAAATATTCCTTCGCCTTTTCCAGGGTCGGTGTAGGCATGAACAGGTTTGGATAACGGGCTTCGGTACGCTTAACAACGTGCGCCTTGAATGCCTTTTCAAGTGCGAGATGAAGGAAAAATAAACTGTACAGGATTTCTTCCGAATCTTCGCGCGCAATCAACCGGCCTGCAAATTGCAAGTCTTTCTCAGCGGTAGCGCGCCAATATGCAACTTCCTGTTCAACGTCCATCATAACAATTCACGCATTATGTGTTGCTCTTCTTCAACACATTAATCAATTCCATCGTTCGGTCAACAGTCATGTTCTCGTGGTACTCGATGCCATCCGGTCCCTGCATCTGGAACATGGGCGCCTTGTCGCAGGCGGCAAGACACATCACACCTTCGAGCGTGATGAGACCGTCTTCCGTCGTCTCGCCGATCTTGATGCCGAGGTTGGCGCACAGGTTCTCCATGAATTGATCCGCGCCGCGCAGAGCGCAGGGCAGGTCGGTGCAGACCTGCATGCGGTACCTGCCCTCTTTTTTATCGTGATAGAGGGTGTAGAAACCGACGATCGCCGCGATGTCCGTCTCGGTGATCTCGAGCAGTTTCGCGATATCCTGCATCGCGGCTTTTGTAATGTAGCCTTCCTCGCGCTGCGCGAGATACAGCAACGGCATGACCGCCGAGCGTTTGTGCTCGGGCGGGTACTTGGAAAGGATCTGTTTTACTTCCTTTGGATACTTCGTTGAAAGCATGATTCCTCATAAAATCCCTCACCCTGTCCTTCGGACATCCCTCTCCCAGTGAGAGAGGGGAAGGGGTGAGGGAAAAGGCTCATCGGTCAATGTCTCCGAGCACGATGTCGGTGGAAGCGAGAATGGCGACAAGATCGGCGACCAGATGTCCCTTCACGATCCTGGGAACAACGGACAAATTTTCAAAGGAGGGCGTGCGCCAGTGAACGCGGTGCGGCTTGGGTCCGCCGTCGCCTTCGAGGTAAACGCCCAATTCGCCGCGTGGGGATTCGACCGCGCTATACACGGAGCCCTTCGGCGCGGAAAAACCCTCGGTCCACAACTTGAAGTGATGGATGAGCGCCTCCATGCTCACGCCGATCTCCGAACGCGGCGGCGGGACGAATTTACGATTGTCGCTTCGCACCGGCCCCATCGGCAGTTTGTTCAACGCCTGTTCGACGATCCGTAACGACTGGCGGAATTCCTCGATGCGCACGAGGTAGCGCGCGTAGGTATCGCCCTCCGTACGGACCGGCACTTCGAAATCGTATTGTTCATAACCCATGTAGGGGCGCGCTTTGCGCAGATCCCAGTTCACGCCCGAGGCGCGGAGCATGGGTCCCGTCACGCCGTGCTGAAGGGCGGTGGCGGCGTCCAGTTTGCCGATGCCAAGCAGACGGTCCAGAAAGAGCGGGTTTTTGGTCAGCAGGGCTTCGTATTCGTCAACCCGCCGCGGGAACATCTTGATGAAGTCGCGCACTGCCGTCTCGAATTCAGCAGGCACATCGCGCCACAAACCGCCGGGGCGGATGTAGGTCGTCATCATGCGCTGCCCCGAACACAGTTCGAGAATGTCGAGAATGTATTCGCGTTCGCGGAACGCGTACAGGAACATGGACATCGCCGCGAGGTCGAGCCCGAACGTGCCGACCCAGACCAGGTGCGAGGCAATGCGTTGCAGTTCGGTCAGGATGACGCGGAGGGCTTGGGCGCGCGGCGGCACATCCAGGTCAACCAATTTTTCCACCGCCAGGCAATAGGCGAGATTGTTGCCGACGGTGTTCATGTAATCGAGACGGTCGCTCATCACCTCGGCTTTGAGATAGGTCTTGGCTTCCATGTTCTTCTCGATGCCGGTGTGCAGGTAACCGATATCGGGAACGGCGTTGACGATGGTCTCGCCGTCCAGTTCGAGCAGAAGGCGCAGGACGCCATGCGTGGACGGGTGCTGGGGTCCCATGTTCAGCAGCATGGTCTCGCCGGTAAAGGCACGCTCCGAGACCAGGTGCCGGTATTGATCGTAATTGACTTCTTCAATCTGAGTCATGACATGCCTCAACCGCAGCAACGACCGAAGTCGTTGGCGCCTTGTTATTCCTTTGCATAAGGCTTGCGAAGGTCAATCTCTTCGAAGTTGAACGTGAACTGCGGCTCCTCATAGCCGAGCGGGAAATCCTTGCGGAGAGGATGTCCCTCCGTCCCTTCGGGCATCAGGATCCTGCGCGGATCGGGATGACCTTCGAACTCGATGCCGAACATGTCGAAGAGCTCGCGCTCGCGCCAGTTCGCCGCCTCGTACACACGCGTCGCAGTCGGGACCTTGGGCCTTTGGCTGCCGCCCGCAGGGACCGGGACCCTCAACTGCACTGTGACGTTTTTCGCCAGCGAAGACAGTTGATAGATGACGTGGAAGCGCGGCGAATTCTGCGGGTAATAGTCCGAAGCGGTCATTGCCGAGAGCAGTTCGAATTCATATTTGTCGCGCAGGAGGGTCAACGCTTCGATAATTTGTTCCGTTGTGACGAACACGTGCGTTTCGCCGCGAAACTCCTCGTACGTCGCGCCGAACTTCTCTTGTAAAGCCCTTACGATGGGTTCGAGTTTGTTATCCATATACTCATCCCGTCATTGCGAGGAGTCGCCTCGCGGCGACGAAGCAATCTCCAACTCGCGAGGGGATTGCTTCGCCCCTATTGGGGCTCGCAATGACATTAACCTTTCGCCAAATCCTTGAACTTCTCGCTCTTGACCTTTTCATACAGGGTCACAATGCCGTGGATCAACGCCTCGGGGCGCGGCGGGCAGCCCGCCACGAACACGTCCACCGGGACGATCTCATCCACGCCCTGCACGATGGCATAGTTGTTGAACACGCCGCCGCACGAGGCGCAGTCGCCCATGGCGATCACCCATTTGGGTTCGGGCATCTGGTCGTACAGGCGGCGAAGCACGGGCGCCATCTTGCGCGAGAGGCGGCCCGCCACGATCATCAAGTCCGATTGACGCGGGCTGGCGCGCATCAGTTCCATGCCGAAGCGACTCATGTCATAGTGGGCAGCCTGCGCCGACATCATCTCGATGGCGCAGCAGGCGAGACCGAACAGCATGGGCCACATGGCGCGGGTGCGCGACCAGTTGACCACGTCCTCCAGTTTCGCGGTCACGATGCCCATGTTGCCGAGTTTCTGTTCTACTCCCATTCAAGGGCTCCTTTCTTCCACGCGTAAACGTAGCCAAACAATAAGATGACGATAAAGACGAGCATTTCGATCAAGCCGAAAAGTCCCAGTTGGCGGAACACGATCGCCCAGGGCAGAAAGAACACCACTTCGATGTCGAAAAGGATGAAAAGGACCGCGATCAAATAGAAGCGCACCGGCATGCGCCGCGACCCGGGACCGAAGGGGGCGATGCCCGATTCGTACGGCGTGGATTTGACTTCAGATTCCTTCCGCGGTCCGAATAAATACCCCAATCCGATCGCGATCAGCGCAACGAGCGTCGCCAAAACGATTAAGAGTGCAATTGCAACGTAATCGAGCATTCTGACCTCACGCAAAACGCCCATCAGGACGGTGATTGTACTTCCTTGCACAACGTTCGGGGTAGTATAACATAAGAGACTTTCACAGACCAGTGAAAGTGTCTCTTTTCACAAAACTGGGGATGTTTGTCATAATTAAAAAAGACCCGGCTTCCCGCCAGGTCCATTGCGTACCTTCCCATGCGTATCTTTGTCCAGCCTCCCGTCAAGGTCAAAGACAAATCTTCGATTCTCAAATCCTCATCTTCACCCCAAATACTCCCGCAACTGCTTGCTCCGCGAGGGATGTCTCAACTTTCTCAACGCCTTTGCCTCGATCTGGCGTATCCGTTCGCGCGTCACGTCGAAAAAGCGGCTCACTTCCTCGAGCGTGTGATCCTGCCCGTCCACCAGCCCGAAGCGCATCTCGAGGACTTCGCGTTCGCGATCGGCAAGCGAGGTGAGCGCGGCGCGGATCTGTTCACGGAGCATCTGCCGCGCGGCGGCATCCATCGGCGACAAGGCATCCTCGTCCTCGATGAAATCGCCCAGCGAACTTGACTCCTCGTCCCCGACGGGCCCGTCAATCGAGACCGGCTCCTCGGCGGAGCGCAGGACGCGGTCAATCTTCTGCATGGCGGTATCCAGTTTGCGCTGCAGATCGGGGGAAAGCGGTACGTCCTCCGAGTGGGCGCGCAGAATGGCTTGCACGTCGGAGGCGGGCAGGTAGCCCACTTCGAGAGCGAGTTCCTCGTTGGTGGGGTCGCGTCCCAGTTCCTGCGTCAACTGTCGCTGCACGCGCAGGATGCGGGTGATGGACTCGAACATGTGCACCGGGATGCGGATGGTGCGCGCCTGTTCGGCGATCGAACGGTTGATGGACTGGCGGATCCACCACGTGGCGTAGGTGCTGAACTTGAACCCGCGGCGCGGGTCGAATTTGCTGACCGCGCGCAGGAGACCGATGTTCCCCTCCTGGATGAGGTCGAGGAAGTTGATGCCGCGTCCCAGGTAACGTTTGGCGACGCTCACCACCAGCCGCAGGTTGGCGCGGATCAGGGACTGGTGCGCCTCCTTTGCCTGCGCCTTGACCAGTTCGATCTCATCCAGCACTTCCTTGTCGTCGGGGAGGTGGGCGTACATGGTGCGCAGGCTCGGCAGTTTGTGTTTTTGGTTGATGTGGTTGAGGAGCCACGCCGCATAATTGAACGGGATCAGGTACAGGCTGAGAAAGACCGAATAGGCTTTCCGCGCGAAGTCGTCCCACAGCGGGTCACTCCCCCATTTGCCGTTATCCAGAAAAGCGCGCAGGTACGAGGGCGCGTCCGACGACCAGCCCGCGCGCAGGGCTTGCGCCTCGCTCAGCATCAATCCCAAATCGGGCGGATCGTGGTGGAGGCGGTCGGCGTCTTCGAGCAGGCGTTCCCACGAGGTGCGCAGTTCGGAGAGAATGGCGTGACAGAGGGCGCAGGGCGGCGTAAGTCCCTTGCGGGGCGGGCGGCGGCGGAAGGCGTTCACGAGGCGGTTGGCTTCGATCATCGTCGCCAGCCTGAACTCGCTGTCGGCGTCCAGCAATTTGACCTGTCCGATCTCGCGCAGGTACAGCCGCACCGGGTCTTCCGATAACTCCGCGGCGACCTCGGGACTTTTGATGTCCAATCCCTCCTCTTCCAAAAGTTCCTCCTCCTGGGCAAGAACGCCCGCGTCGGGATCGCCCGCATCCTCCCCCATCAGCGCGAGTTCAGCCAGCCCGTCCCCGTTCGTTTCGATCCCGTTCTCGTCCATGAGAGATTCATCGAACGGCGCGCCCGGAATGGGTGAATACGGTTCTGCAGACGTTGTGCGATTTGTTTTCTTCGCCGAGGTTCGCTTCTTCGTTACAGCCATAAGCCCTTTTATACCAGACGCCATCAAAATCGAATTGTTACGTTACTCCACTCGTTTCTGTGACATCCTGCGGTTGGCGTCGTCCAGTTCGCGCAACAGCCGCGTGTGCTGTAACACCAGTTCCATGTAGGAAGAGGCGCGCAGGTCGCCCGCCTGGTGCGCCTCCTCCTGCAAGAATCGCAGCTGGTTTAAATTCTCGCCCGCCGCCACGCGTCGCAGTTTGATCACGCCGCGCAGGAGTTCCTCCAGCAGTTTTTCATCCCTCTTTTCGGGTTTTTCCGTCTGCCGCGCCAGTTCGTTCGAACGCGCCTCCAGCGACTCGGGCAGCGCCTCCACCACGAACCTGTGATGGTCGGTCTTGTACTGTTCCACCGATTCGCGGATCAGCCCAAACAACAACTTGTGATCGGTGTAATCGAAATCCTGCGCGTCCAGCGGAGCCAGGCCGTATTCCTGCAAAAGCCGGTCCAGGCGATACAACAACTCGGGCTTTTGGAACAGAACGCCAACGACGTACTCCTCCACTTTTTTGCTGGATGCGACGGATACCGCAGCGCCGGGCTTCTCGACGACCTGTTTCTGCTGGATGCCTCTCTGCCGCCTCACCCTCGGGACCTGAGCCTGCGCGCCCATCAACGCGCGTTCATCCACCCGTAACATACGCGCCAACGCCTGGCGATACGTGTCGCGCTCCAGCGGATTTGGCAAATCTTCGATCAACGGGAGGATCTGCGCGGCGATCTGATTCTTCACCTTCGGGTCGTTGAGATTCTGCCCGGCGGCAAGCGTCTCCATGACGTGCGTGACGATGGGTTTGGCGTTCTCGATCAGGCGCGCCCATTCGTCCTGATCGCGCGCCACGATTTCATCGGGATCGAGATCGTCGGGCATGGATGCCACGCGCAAATCCGCCTGCAAACGCGACTCGTTGCGGAGCAAGCCCCTCGCATCGAAACCGAGTTCGCCTTCCTTGTCCATGGCGGAGCGCGCCGCGTCGAGCCCGCGCAGGACGGCTCTTTGCCCGGCTGTGTCAGGGTCGAGAGCCAGCACAATTCGCCGCGTGAAGCGTTTGAGCAGGCGCAACTGATCCTCGGTCAACGCCGTGCCCATCGGCGAGACGACGTTTTCGTAGCCCGCCTGATGCAGGGCAATGACATCGAGATAGCCCTCGACGATCACCGCCTGGTCGGCGGCGCGGATCGGTTTGCGCGCCCGGTCCAGTCCATAGAGCAGGCGTCCCTTGGAGAAGACCGGGGTTTCAGGCGAGTTGAGGAATTTCGGCACATCGTTCGGGTCCACGATGCGCGCGCCGAATCCCGCCATGCGCCCGTTTTCATCGCGGATGGGAATCATAATGCGGTTGCGGAAGCGGTCGAAAGAGCGAGATTGGAGATTGGAGAATTGACTCTCATCCTGGCGTTCAGAAAGCAGTCCAGCATCAATCAATTCCTGTTCGGAGTAACCTTTGGCGGTGAAATGTTTGAGGATGTTGTCATATCCGGCGGGAGCATACCCCAAGCCAAAGGTCTCGATGGCCGAGTCGGTCAGCCCGCGTTTTTCGCGCAGGTAGTCGAGAACATCCCTGTTATTGAAAAGGTGACTGCGATAATAAACGACCGCGTCCTCGAGCAGTTGACGAAGTTGATCGTACGCCTCTTTTTGTTCGGGGGTTTGCTTTGTATAGGTCGGGACTTCCACTCCCGCGCGCGCGGCGAGTTTGTTGAGCGCCTCTTTGAAATCGAGGTTCTCGCGCTTCATCACGAACTTGAAGATGTCGCCGCCCTCGTTGCACGCGCCGAAACAGCGCCACGTTCCGGTCTCGGGCCAGACGACGAAGGCAGGCGTGTGCTTGTTGTCGTGGAACGGACAGAAGCCCGTGTAGTTTCTCCCCGCTTTGCGTAGTTTGACGCCAGCCTCGGAGACGAGGTCCACGATATCAATGCGGGATTTGATTTCGTCTATGGTGGACATTTCAGTAAGCAGTGAATAGCGATCAGTGATCAGTAATCAGTGAACAGTGAACAGTGAGCAGTGATCAGTGATCAGTGAACAGCGGTTATTATAGACGCGTTCCGGGAATATCACAAAATAACGAGCAGACTTTCGTCTGCTCATTATAGTATCAGTCGTTCACGAAAATCCTGCGTATTGCGCAGCGCGCATACTTCCCTACAACGCCGCCTTCATCCCGCGTTCGTACCACCAGTCTTCAACGTGCAGGTAGCCGAGTATCGCCTGCGACGCCGCCCAGCGCAACGGTTCGGGGGGCCATGGGATGGGCTTTCGGTCCACGAACCAGACAGAAGTGAGGTCGGTTTTGCGTTCCAGCAGGAGATCTGCCAGAGTCTGCCCGTTGAGGTGCGTTGGCGCGACGCCGTGTCCCACACAGCCGAGGCTGTACCATGCGCGCGCGTCGCCGACCATGCCGATGGCGGGCGCCATTTGCACGGTCACGCTGACGGAACCTCCCCAATGAAAGGCGAACTTCACATCCCTCAAACCGGGGAACAATTCGATTACATCCTTTTCCAATTGTCGGAAAGTTCTCTCGTTCACGTCCCGATCCATGTCGCGCCCGTAAGCGAGGGTCACGTCGCTGCCGCCGATGGCGAGGCGATTGTCCTTCGTCAGCCGCAAGTAATGAACGAGGTTGCGCGCGTCTTCCACGCCCTGACGGTTCCTCCAACCGATGGAATCCATCTGCGCTCCCGTCAGCGACTCGGTGATGACCATGTGCGTAAAGGCTGGCACCTGCTTGTTCCAGATCTCGGGGATGAGATGCGAATAGGCGTTGGTGGCAAAGACGATCTTGTCGGCGGTAACCTTCCCATGCGGAGTGTGCAAAATGAATTTTGCAGGACGTTGAATCGCCATGACCGGCGAATTTTCGTAGACGACCGCGCCCACCTCCTGCGCGATGCGTTTCAATTCGCGGACCTGTTTGGCTGGATCCAAAAGCCCGCAGCGCGCCTCGCTCCATGCCCCCAACACGAGCGGACTGTTCACCTCGGCGCGGGCTTTGTCCCGGTCGAGCCACTCGATGCCGGTAATGCCCATGCTGGCGAGCAGTTCCAGGTCATGCTGGATGCGTTTAACGTAACCGGGCGCGGTCGCCAGGCGCAGGAATCCCGTGTATTCGAAGTCGCTTTGGATATTGTGTTCGCGGATCAGGTCACGCACCAGGTCAACGGCGCGTTCGCAATAGCGATGCGCTTCCACTGTTTTCTGTTTGCCGAACAGCATGGCAGTGACGGCGGGTTCGAGACCAAAGAGGGTCATGGCGAAGCCGCCGTTTCGTCCGCTCGCGCCATAGCCGACGATTTCCGCTTCCAATACCGCGACCTTCATCGCCGGTTCGGCTTTGCGCAGAAAGTATGCAGTGGCAAGCCCCGTGTATCCCCCGCCGATCACGGCGACGTCGGCAACGACATCGCCCTCCACGGGCGCGTTGGGCGTGTACGGTCCGTAGGCGTGAAGCCAGTACGATTTTTGGGTGTAGTCAATGGACATGGTTCCCTCCCGAAAAGCAAGGTCGTCGAAATTATAGCGCATTCGGGGATTTGGCGAATTAAAACAAAACAGGGCAGCGCTTGGGCTGCCCTGCGGGGTCAGGCAAAAGGATCAAAGATCGGGGCTTGAATGGAATTCGCTTTCGCAGCCGCCCCTGCCCTTCATGGAATCGTTGTAGGCATCCAGTTGGGCATTGTAGGCATCCAGTTCCGAAACCGTGAAGCGGTCGTGGCTCAGGTTGACCAGCGCGCCGCTGACGAGGTGCGCTCCAACCTTCGCGCTCGAGGAGGCGCCCTGCACGCTCGTGAATATTGCAAAGACGATCGCCAAACCGATCACTATGGAAACGACAACCCGGGCAGTTAACTTGGACATGTTCCTTCTCCTTGTTATCTGTTCACTCCGATGAGATTGCGATGCGCGCATTGGTTCACATTTCCTTCCCCCAATTCGACGGTGCGGGAATTATACCCAAACGCGTCCGATTTGGCAAAATACTTAATTGTCGTTAAGAAAACGGCGACTCGTATGAGTCGCCGTTTCGTTAGAACCCTTCGGGTTTGCTCAAGCCCGGGGCAATCGGGAGGTCGAAACCGCGCGTGAAGGGATTCTTTTCAACGTTCGTTTTACTTCATTCGGGAAATCCATTAATAGGAAAAACCCGGCGGGATAAAGATAATCTTCGCCTTCGTTATCAATGACGCGAACATAATTCGATCTCGCCGCGTTTTCGTCCGGCAGGATTTCATAGATCATGCGGGGCGTCAGCAAATCGGGGTCGTCGCTTTGAATGCAAATCGCAAATTGAGGCAATTTTTCCCACGAGCGCGAGGCGGTTTTGCCGCACTTTTTCGTCCTCCGCCATCACCAGCACCTTGTCGAAGAAGAGGTTGATGGATGGGATGAGTTCGACGACGATGTTCAGGAATTCATCAACGGAAGACGGCTGCGCTTTCACATTCTTTTGAATCGCCTCGTACAACTTCTTCTCTTCGGCTTCCACAAACAACCGCTCATTGATAACTGGTAACTGATCACTGATCACTTCTGCCGCGCGGATGATGCGGACGCACCGCGCGTACCCCGGCAGGATCGCCGACCAATCCTCGCGTCCGACCCACGCTTGAAGTTGCTTCACCGCCCGAGCCGACGCGGCCGGGTTGGCGGACTGTTCAACCAACACTGCCTCCACGACATCGTAGCGATAACCCATGTCCTTCAACGCGACATTCAAGCGCCCCGCGATGAAATCGAGAATCTGTTTTTGCGTTTCGGCATTGACCTCGATGGGCTGCAACTTTGCCGATTTCGTCACCGCTTCGACCAGGTCGAAATCAACGTCGTGTTCGATGAGCGGCTGCACAACGCCGATCGCGGCGCGGCGCAGACCGAACGGGTCCTTCGCGCCGGTCGGAATCAAACCCGCGGCAAACAAACCGACCAGCGAATCGAGCCTGTCGGTCAACGCGACGACGAGGCCGGGTATTGTTCGCGGCGCGGTTCGATATTGCTCGCCGATCGCCTCGGCAACCTCTTTTGGTTCGCCGCTTCGCAGGGCATATTCGCCGCCGACGATCCCCTGCAACGATGTCATTTCAGTCACCATTTGGGTAACGAGGTCCGCTTTGGCGAGGTAGACCGCGCGGGCGATATGTTTGATCGTGTCCGCGTCCTTGATGTGGAGCAGGTCCGCGACCTCCGCGCCGAGTTTCAACATGCGGTCCGATTTATCGAGCATGGAGCCGAGTTTGGTGTGGAAGGTCGAGCCAGCCAGTCTGGGACGGTATGCCTCCAGTTTGAGTTTGATGTCTTCGCGGACGAAGAAGTCCGCATCCGCAAAGCGCGCGACGAGGACGTGTTCGTTTCCCTGGCGGACGAGGTCAATGCCGATGTCGTCGCCGTTGCGAATGGCGATGAAATACGGCCGTAGGGATCGGGCTTGCCCCGATCCAGATTGCCCCGATCCAGGTTGCCCCGACCCAGGTTGCCCCGATCCAGGTTGCCCCGATCCAGGTTGCCCCGATCCAGATTGCCCCGATCCGGGTTGCCCCGATCCAGGTTGCCCCGACCCAGGTTGCCCCGATCCGGGTTGTCCCGACCCAGGTCGCCCCGATCCAGGTTGTCCCGATCCAGGTTGCCCCGATCCAGGTTGCCCCGATCCAGCATTTTGGACATCCGCAAGGGATGTCCCTACGATGGGGAAATACCGTTGGTGCTTTTTCATTACCGAGATCAATACGTCGCGTGGCAACGATAAATATTCCTCGTCAAAACCTCCCATGACGGCGGTGGGCATTTCGATGAGGTTGGTCACTTCTTCGAGGAGGTCATCGTCCATGAGGGCTTCCCCTCCGACGAGGGACGCGGCTTGATTCACTTGTTCAACAATGGAGGCTCTGCGCTCTTCTTTATCGAGAACGATGCCTGCTTCGCGGACGAGGTCGAGGTATTTGTCAGCCGAGGGGATCGTGATTTCGGGGGAGTCGTAGGGGCGCAGTCCGCGAGTGATATTGCTGGATGTCACGCCTGCGTATTCAAACGGAATGACCCGATCGCCGAACAAAGCCGCGAGCCAGCGGATGGGACGCGAGAATGAAACGCCGGAATCATTCCATCTCATTGATTTTTCGAACTTGATGCTCTCGATCAGTTTGGGCAAAGCCTCAGCCAACACTTCGGGAGTCGGGCGTCCCTTTTGTTTGACGACCGCGAAGACGTATTTGCCCCCGCCTTCCTCGCGGAGGATGAGGTCTTTGGTGTCAACGTTATTTTTCTTCGCAAAGCCCATGCCAGCAGGGAGAGCGATCCCATCTTTGTCGAAGGCTTTATCCGCGGGCGGGCCTTTGACGAGGTCTTCGCGGTCGGGCTGATTCGGGGAGAGAGAGTCAATCGAAACGACGAGCCGCCTCGGGGTGGTGAAGACGCGGACGTCGCCATGCTCAAGATAAAGTTCTTTGAGGAGAGTCGGCACACGCGTGGATAAGGCTCCGTGGGCAGTATCCACATCAGAGGCTGGGAGTTCTTCGACACCCACTTCAAGGATGAAGGATGAATTATCAAGGATGAATGTCGAAGGCAAAGAGGTCTTTGCTTCACGCGAAGCGTTCATCCTTCCGCCTTCATCCTTTAGAAGTGGATATTCCAATTCTTTACGTTGTTCTTCGTAGCCTTCGGCAACGCGCCGCGCCAATTCTCTCATTCTCCGAAAGAACGCCTGTCTCTCCGCAACGCTGATCGCGCCGCGCGTATCGAGGATATTAAATGAATGCGAGCATTTCAAAACATAGTCGTGCGCAGGGACGATGAGACCTTGCGCCAGACACGCATCGGCTTCGGCGGAGAAGAGATCGTACATTTTGCGGACGCGTTCCACGTCGGCGGTCTCGAAATAATATTTGGAGTGCTCGAACTCCTCCCGGCGGCGGATCTCGCCGTAGGTCACGCCTGCGCCCCACTCTTCGTCCCAGATGGCTTTGGCGTTGTCGAGCGCGATGAGGATGCGTTCGAGCCCGTAGGTGAGTTCGACCGAGACGGGATCGAGCGTCACGCCGCCCATCTGCTGGAAGTAGGTGAACTGCGTGATCTCCTGCCCATCGAGCCAGACCTCCCAACCGAGACCCCACGCGGAGATGGCGGGTTGCTCCCAGTTATCCTCCACAAAACGGATGTCGTGCTGGCGCGGGTCAATACCGAGGGCTTTGAGCGAATCGAGATATAACTCTTGCGGATTGCCGGGGTCGGGTTTGAGGATGACCTGAAACTGGGTGTGGAGTTGGAAGCGGTTTGGGTTCTCGCCGTAACGCCCGTCATCGGGGCGGACGGACGGCTCGACGTACGCCACGTTCCACGGTTCGGGTCCGAGCACGCGCAGGAAGGTGTTGGGGTTCATCGTCCCTGCGCCGACTTGGGTGTAGTAAGGCTGGGTGATGAGGCATCCGTGGGAGGACCAGAAGTCTTGAAGTTTGAGGATGATGGATTGGAAGGAGGATTTTTGGGTCATTAGAGATTGGAGACTGGAGATTAGAGAATTGGAGGATTGGGTAATTGCGAGGGGATTATAACTGATGGTTAATAGAAGATGGAGAATGTATCCTATCCATTCTCCATCCTTAATGATAATTTATTCAATGCAGTAAAAAAACCAAATAAAGTTTTATTTATACCTATGGAGTCACATTTCTAACACATCGAAAGCCAATGCTATAACCGTGGGCGTTATAAACTATATTGTCACGAAAGGTAGTACGGACGGCAAATTCGTCATATTCCCATGAACCACCCCGAATCGGGCGAAAATTACTCTGATCAGGCCCCAAAGGATTGGACAAAGGCGAAATCTCATAATATTTTTTATCATACCAATCATTCACCCACTCGCTCACATTACCTGCCATATCATATAATCCATAGGGGCTAATATTTTCTAAGTAATTTCCAACTTCAGTTGTATCGCCGACATTCATATTGAAATTCAATAAATCGGGAGCTGGGGATTCTTCACCCCATGGATAAGTTCTTTCATCGGTTCCACGAGCTGCTTTTTCCCATTCGGCTTCGGTGGGCAATCGTGCATCACGCCATTTGCAATAAGAATTGGCTTGATCCCAAGTTACACTGGTTACAGGGTAATTATCGAATTGAGGATCGTCATAATAGCTAGAACGGGTAAGGGTATATGTTCTTTCGGGTAAAGTACAACCACCTGACTCCACGCAAGATTGATAACGGGCATTTGTCACCTCGTAAATGTCTATGTAAAACGAGTCTAATGTAACAGTATGAACTGGTTTTTCATTTTCTGATCCATTATTACTCCCCATGACAAAATCACCTACAGGTACAAGCACCATTGGCACCCCAAATTTATCGATAATTTCAATAGCCAGCGGAGTTGTCGGGTTTGATTGGGCTTCTGTGAGAGTCGGCAGTAATGTCGATTGTGCTGTCGCCAATGGCAATTGGGTCGGTATATCCTGGTTACTGGCAGGTGATTTTGAAGTTGATTGACATGCCAATACAGCAAATAAAACCAACAAAAGTGAGAATAAAGATCTGTGCTTCATAAATATCTCCTTTGGACATGCAAACATTATAAAACCCGTATTGATTGGATCGATTTTATCTTATTTGAAGAAAACTTCTTAGCCCGAATTTTGCTTCCACAGCTATTGTTTAATTCAATTTTCCAGTTTTGTCTGGGGAGAAGTTTTCATCATCCAGCCATGCATCCACGCCGTTTTTGGTCAAGCACGTGTATAGTGCGCGGACAGGGTCGCGGTCCGCGTGGGCATGGCAGAGAAAAACCTTCAATAGTCGTTTGGCTTCGGTCATATCCCATCCCGTTTTGGTATGATGGGGAAATTATAAGGCAAATTATGGACTCACCCCACATTCAATCAATTGCAATCTATTTACAACTTAGCTTTGCGAATTTCCAATTCCCAATCTGGTAGGTCGAGCCTGTCGAGACCCTGCCTTGGGAGAATCTTCTCTTTGTCCAACCATGCGTTCACGCCATCTTGGGTTAGGCGAGCGTAGAGTCTACGCACGGCGTCGCGGTCCGCGTGGGCATGGCATAAGAAAACTTTTGTGGTCGTTTTGCTTCGGGCATATCCGTCCCACTTTGGTGTGATGGGAATGAAAAGCGACGCGTCAATCATCAACGCGTCGCTTTGTGGTTACGCTACCTGGTATGTTTGTCCCAACGGCAGAAAGCCAGCCACATCCTTATTCGCCAGTTTCTGACGAATTTGCTCGAAGCGGCGGACAGTCTCTTCGGGATAAAGCCGCTCACCGCATTGCAAACATACTTCGGCAATCACTTTCAAGACTGCCGTATCCACGCCGCCTTTCAAGAGTTTCTCCACTTCCTTCTCAATCAATTCCCCGCCACAAACGGGACATTTGTCAAAGGGCTTCATTACTTTCTCCTTTCTCTCCAGTTGATCCAGCGGTTCGGGTCGGGACGGTAAACGGTAATCAACACAGCCCATTTTGTTTTATCGTTGTACGCCCGAACGCTATGGATCGGTTCGCCTTGAAAATTAGCCATAGATCAAGCAACCTGGATAGGGCTTGTCGGTCGGATAATCTTCGATGATTTCGCCTTGCAATACACTGAAAAAAACTTCATCGAACGTAAGACCATCCGCCTGTGTTTCTTCATCCGCATGATCGGTGATACGTATTCGTTTTCCTTGAATAGAGGAGATAATCTCCTTGATTTCCATGAGTGGATTATACCCACTTTTGAAAATGATTTATACGCGCACGCGTCCCGGTCCGCGTGCGCGTGGCACAAAAAGACTTTCATAGGTCGCTTATCCACTGACATAATTACAACAATTTCTTGAACTCTTCGATGGTTAATCCCGCATCCTTGATAATTCCGCCCATCGTAAATGCGTTGATCGGATTATTGCACGGGATGATGATAATGCGGTCATCTTTTGCCATTGAAATGTGTTTCCCTTCGCGGATGACGCCGCGAAACCCTGCTTTCTCGAAGGCTTTGACTGCCCGCTGGTGTTGAATTCCCGCCAATTTGGGCATGGCTACACTGGAACCTCGATCATGCGGGTTTCCTTGTTTTGATTCAAGATTTCGATGGTTTCAAGATAGGTCTTGATCGCATCTTTGATATTCTCAATCGCTTCTTCTTCCGTCTCCCCTTGCGACCAGCATCCTGGCAAACCCGGAACCCAGACGGCAAAACCTTCTTCTGTCTCTTCAAGTCGGATCTTATATTTCATGGTGAAGTCTCCTGAACGATGCCGCTATTATACCGCCTTGCGGATCTCCAATTCCCAATCTGGTAGGTCGAGCCTGCCGAGACCCTGTCCTGGGAGGAACTTCTCCTTGCCCAGCCACGCGTACCTTGAAAGGCGTAATACTCCACGCCGTCCTGCCCTGGCGCCACCCGCCAGGGCAGGCGCGGTCAGGCAGGCGTGGGATGCGCGTCGCGCGTTTTTTGCAGTCCACCGAATTTGTAATAACCCGAAAACGGAACCGAATTTGTAATAACCCGAAAACGGAAGTAGAATACACTCAACCGACCAGCCCACGCGCGAGGAGAGAGACATGGAAAAACTTCAACCCGGGCAAATGCTCGGACCGTATCGCATCATTAATCAGATCGGGCAGGGGGGCATGGCGACCGTCTATAAGGCGTATCAGGCGTCCATGGATCGGAACGTGGCGATCAAAGTCCTGCCGGGTCAACTGGCGGAGAGCCGGGAGTTCACCCAACGCTTCCAGCAGGAGGCTCACATCATCGCCAAACTCGAACATCCGCACATCCTGCCTGTCTTCGATTACGGCGAAAGCGAAGGCGTCACCTACCTCGTCATGCGTTACCTCGACGCCGGCACGCTCCGCGAAAAAATGGAGAACGGGCGTCCGCTCCCCCTCGATGAAATTGACCGTCTCTTCACCCAACTCGCCGACGCGCTCGGATACGCTCACAGTTTCGGCATCGTTCACCGCGACCTCAAACCTTCCAACGCGCTCATAGACGCGCAAGGCAATCTCTTCCTCACCGATTTCGGCATCGCCAAACTGCTCGAAAGCGCCTCCCCCCGCCTCACCCAAACCGACGCCATCATGGGCACGCCCGCCTACATCAGCCCCGAACAGGCGCAGGCGGCCCAAGTGGATCAACGTTCCGATATTTATTCGCTCGGCATCATCCTTTATGAAATGGTCACGGGGCGCGTCCCCTTCGTCGCTGAAACGCCGCTGGCAGTCATCCTCAAACACGTCAGCGACCCCCTGCCGCCGCCCTCCACCCTCAAACCGGACATCCCCGAAGCCATCGAACGGGTCATCCTCAAAGCCCTGGCAAAACACCCCGAGGACCGCTTCGCCACCGTCGGCGAATTTTTAGCCGCCTGGAAGCGCGCATTGGATGAAACGAAGACCTCGCGCCCCGCGGCATCAATGGTCGGCGCGGGTGCAGCCGCCGAACGGAAGCCAACGCCTCGACCTCAGCGGACGCCTGTCACAGATGCCCGTCAAGGTATTTCTGCTCCGAAAGCCGCGCCCAAATCCCAGAACTGGACCGGCTGGGTGGTGGGATGCCTCATCAGCGTGTGCGCCCTGTTCGGCATCGGAGGGACGCTCATCCTTCTCTCCAACCTCAGGGAACCCTCCGCTCCAGCGCCCACGTTAACGGTCCCCCCAACACAGACTCCCATTGCCACCCTGATCCTTCCGCCTCCGCCCACGCTGACGGTTCCCCCCGCCGCCGGAGATATCCTGCTTCAGGACGATTTTTCCGACGACAGCATCTGGGGCATCTTAAACGAGGAGACCGCCTCCATCGCATACGAGAACAACGCGCTGCGCATGAGGGTCTTCCGAACGAACTGGATCGTATGGAGCACGCCGAACGTCGAAGCGTACCGGAACGTCCGCGCGGAGGTCACCGCCCGCAACAACGACGGCGAAACCACGACTGCGTTCGGGATCATCTGCTATCAACAGGAGGTCACTTCCTCCTACTATTACGCGGTCGTCACACCGGCCGGCGAATACGCCATTGCAAAAGCCGCCGACGGAGAAACGGATACATTTTTGACGAACAACGACGCGTGGGGTTCCTCGAGTTTGATCGCGACGAACGCCTCCTCCTACCGCGTCGGGTTGGATTGCGGAAACGGCGCGCTGTCGCTGTACGTGGACGGGCAATTGATCGATTCGGTCTTCGACGACACCTACACCAGCGGCGCTTCCGGGCTGATCGTCTGGAGCGGAAACGACGTCAGTTCGGCGGACGTCGCCTTCGACGACTTCATCCTGAGATCGCTGGAATAAGAGGCGTTTTTCGGGTCATGCAGTCGTGGAGCGGGACGATGTCCCGCTCCACGCGTTTCATATCCCTCAATGCGATCATCGAACAATGGCATCGTTGATTATGGGGAAAGAGCCTCCCGGAGGCTATCCGGGAGGCTCTACATAGGATTGGGTTTTATATCAGGCGGAACCTCGGCGAACATGGCTTCGAACGATCACCAAGGTCCTGCCTGATTCGTACGCCAGCAGGCTATGGTACAGTGCAAACCAATGTTTCGTCGCTGTCCACCAATCCTTTCAACAGCCAGTCGTTCAGGAAACCGATTTTTCCTTTGCCGTCCCCTTGCGGCTTGCCGCAGTCATCTGCGCCATTCATATCGGCATCTGAACACGACAGATGGAAGGTCGAGACGCCCAGTTTGTTCGTGCCGGCAGGGTCGCTGAAGATCTCCCAATACACGTCGTTTGGCGAACCGGCAAAGCCGGATACCGTCAGGGCTGCTCCGCGGGATACAGGTTGCAGGGTTGCGAGCGCCGTGCTGCCTACGGCGCCTTTCCATGCGGTCACCCACACGGTCGGGGCGCTTCCGTTCCAGATCATGGTCAATTCATTGATCGGTTTGGAGCAGGTAAAGGCGCTGACGGAGGTTCCACCCGAGTAGTTCACCTCGACGAAGCAACCCTGGACGAACTCGATGCGTATCACATACTCTCCGCCTGTGGACGCGTTATTCTTGAACTTGAACTTGAGCGTGTCCGTCTCACCGGGTTTGATGGTGCGCTTAGCCGCATTGCCATCCCAGCCCGAGTTGATCAGGGCGAAAGGCGGCTGAAAATCGCCCTTGTGGATGGTATCGGCATCCCGCTTGATCTCGTCCAATGCGCCGTTCGCCTGGGGCCAGGTGATGCTAATGCTGCGAATCTCCAGACCCAGGTCACCGTTATTGGCGATATTCCATTTGACCTCCCGATCCTTGATCTCGATCGTCGCCGCTGCGTTTGGAGCGCATACATTCAGCGGGCACATCAGACCGCTGTCCTTGCTGCGCGCATTGACGATCTCGAAATCTCCGCTGATCAGACCCGGACCGATCGGCTGCGAGCAACTGGTATGGACCTTTGCATTGAAGACGCCATTGACGTAGATCGTGATGTCGTTGTTAAGTTTGGCTTGGCCAGGGCGCGGCGTAATGGTAAATTGGTCGCCGGGATTCAGCGTACTGTCGAACAGGATCTTGTCTGCCTTGGGCGACGTATCGTCGTAGACTGTGACCCGGGCTGAATTGAATCCCAGGTATTGGAAAGTCAGCTCGACGGTCCCTCCTTTGCACACGGCGCAAGGCTCGGGCACAAAGTAATGCGCGGGATCGGTATCGAATACTTCCACGCCCTGAGGCGAGTGAGCCACCACATCGCCTTCATTCACGTATTGACCGAATTGATCGGCAAGCCCGGTTGCCACACAGGATTCCGAGTCGCCTTGCGCCAGGTAAGGTATGTTGCAGACGAATCCCAGCACATCATCGCTGACCACGGCATTTTCCAGGGGGGTATTGCCTGTGTTGGTCACGACATAGGTCCATTGAATAGTGTCGCCGAGGTTCGCTGTCGGTCCCGGAGGCGTATCCGCGTCGTCGCCCATGCCTGTCGGGGCTTCGGGTAACGTGCCGCCAGCGCCGGAACTGTTGCTGAAGCCAACCAACTGAGCGCTGCCATAGATGTCGCCAAGCTGTATCGGCTGAGAGCAGGAGGTGTGGAAGGCTACCGATTGGAGCAGACTGCCGCCCAGACTGTAGACCTTGAAGTAGGTGTTCGTCTCGAGGGTGGTCTGTCCGGCTGCCTTGGCGTCAATGTTGAACGTGCCGCCGAGGGAGACCTGACCGTCGAAATAGGTTCTGGAGGCATTGCTATTGGTCGCCACAATACGGACCGGGGAAGTTGTGCCAGGATTGCCGGTGATAATCACTTTGCTGGGATCCTGAGCGTTTACGCTGGCAGCGCCGCCAATATACTTCATGGTAAGTATTTGCGGTTTGCCATAGGTGGCGCACATATCGCCGGCGCCTGTGGTCGGAATGACCAGGACAAACTTCTCAAGATCAACGGCCGGCAGCAGGGATTTCTCGAACTTGAAGTCGTTGTTGGGATCGTTGGGGTTGTTGCTGTCCAGCGGAGGATTGTAGGAGGTGGGCGGGATAGGCACATTGCAGTCGCCAAGATCGGGATCAGCCGCGTCAACCACCACGACGTACTTGGTGATGTTATTCGGGTCGCCCGCCAAAGCCACTTCCAGTCCAGTGAATTGGTAGAAGCCGCTGGCATTGGTCTGGGTGGTTGCGATC
>SZPG01000001.1 GCA_030263595.1 Chloroflexi bacterium CFX6 | reverse complement strand
TGGTTGGCGCTGAAGTGTCGTCGCTTGGGCATGGCTTTTCTCCTAAAAGTACACCTTAATTATGCCCGTTTTCGTGTCTAAATTTCCTTATCCACTTAAGTGCGTTCGTCAGGAAAAATAAGAAAATGATTACAAACGATGAATTGGATGTCCTCAGGAAATTGCGTGCGGAAGTAGAGAAAAATCAAAGTTTGATAATTGAAGTTGGAGAAAAGCAGTAAAATCTTGCTTGTACCCATTGCCATACATAAAGGATCCTAAATGAGCAAATACACAGTTATCACTGGTGATTGTTTGGAACAACTGGACAGCAAACGCTTTTCAGGAAATGTTGATTTAACTTTCCTTGATCCTCCGTTCAATCAAAACAAGGACTATGCCCACCACAACGACAATTTGTCTCCGGAGGCATATTGGGGGATGATGAAGGATGTTTGTCAAAAAGTATATGATGTCACGTCCGATGGTGGTGCGATCTATTTTATGCAACGCGAGAAAAATGCCGAGGATGTTTTACGCTCCTTGAGGGAAACAGGATGGACTTTACAAAACCTAATCATCTGGAAGAAGAAAACTTCTGCCGTGCCGGTTGCCAGCAAATTCGGAAAACATTATCAAATCCTGATTTATGCAACCAAAGGCGAAAGGGCACGCGTGTTCAATCGCCTGCGGATTTCTCCACCCTTACCTGCAAACTACAAATTTGAACGCGAAAACGGTGTCTATGTCACCGATGTTTGGGACGACATCCGTGAATTGACGTCTGGTTACTTTGCCGGGGATGAAGCGATCCGAGATAAAAACGGTGAGCGGTTCCACAAACAACAGTCACCGATTGCATTGTTGTTGCGGATCATTCTATCGTCATCCCAAGTCGGCGATACGGTACTCGATCCATTCGCGGGGACAGGCACAACGCTTGTTACTGCCCATCAACTTGGAAGGAACAGCATTGGGATCGAGATCGATCCTAAAAACTCGAACCTGATCCGCGAACGGATCGAAGAGGTCCGCGACGCCGATTCTGTCGAAAAATATTACGAGGATTATAGTTACACGGAGAACCTGAATGAAATCTGGGGCGCCAAACCTTCGGTGAAGTTGCCCGCCAAAACAAAATCGAAGCAACCATCCCTCTTTGGATGAAGCATGTATTCCATATTTCATTTCTGGAAACATCTTGCCCTCAACAAGGACGCATTATCCAGGATTGGAAAACTGGATGAATTCGTTTTCGATGCCTCCATGCTTTCCTGCAAGAACAAAGGTGTCTTTCCGGACCTGGCGATTAAACTGAACAAAGACCGCTCGATGTTTACCGGCGGAGAACTTATCGAATTGAAGGATAGCAGGGTCTATAACGTCTCTTCATTCAATTCAACCGTCCCAACGGGGAAGAAAAACATTCACAAGATCATTTCTTCTGAAAACAGCACTACTTTCCTGCAAATGAAAGACGCCGGCGATGATGTCTTCTCCCTGAAGGAACGCGACGTGTATTATCTGGTTCGCGGGCGCAAGGCGGGGCATCAAAAAATTTGTCTCGTTCACGGAAGTTTCTTTGAGACGCTCGAAGTGAAAGAGTTGATTCGTCGATCCTTTGCACAAATATTGGAAGAGAAGCTTGAAGGGCAGGACATTACTGATGAAGTCAAAGAACGACTCGAATCCATATTTTCAGAGCAGGAGGATTTCAGCAAAGTACGAAATGTGGATAAGGCATCTGTAAAACTGAGATTCAGGGTTATGACCGAAGTGAAGCCGCAGGGGAATATCCTGAATCCAAAACAATATCCCGAAATCGTGGATGATTCCCTGAATTTTGTAACCCCTTACCACAGCAAAGAGGAAAAAGAACAGATCATCCGGAGAATGGAAATCGTAATGGGAAAAAACAAAATGAGGAAGTTCAGGGTTTTTTCCCTGAAACATCCTCTGAACGGCTGGTTTATCGTGTTTCGAACAACGATCTGAATCGAACTTCCGAGACAATCGCCTTGGAAGTTTTCGCCTGCCTACCTGTCTACCTGTGTACTTGTGTGCCTGTTCACCTCCCCGCTTATCCCTCCCCCACCAGGTCCTTCAACCATTCCATCAGTCCGCCGGTCTTTTCATCCTTCTCCGGGAGATCGCTCGCGACCGCGCCGTTCTGCCCGTTGATCAACACCAGATGTTCCCGTCCGCCGAAGGGAAGTTCGGTCATCCACACGGGGAGCAGGAGGAGTTTGAACGATTCGATCGCCATCCCTGCGGAGGATGAACCCAGGATGCGCGTTTCGGGCAGGAGGTTGGGCAGGTCGTTTTTGCAGTGCGCATACGCCCGGCTGCGCGCGTCGAGCGAAGCTTCGGCGAGGGGGATATCGTAGACTTCGGCGGGCCAGTTCGCAAGGAAGCGCGGGTCGTAGGGTTGGGCGGTTCTCAAGTCGAAGGTGGGAATCAGCCTCAGGAAAACAGCGGACAGTTTGCGGGACGCGGGAATCGGCAGGTCGTCCACCAGAACAGGATGGGAGTCCGAAATCCTTTTCACCTGTCCCCGTTTGCCGGAGGCGATCAACGCGATCGCATTGTCGTCGTCGTAACTGCTTTCGTAGGTTTCGCCCGTGTATTCGGTCACGCCGCCGATGTCGAACGTCCACAACGGGAGGTAAAGTCCGCGCGGCATCTCGACCCGCTTCTCGGGCTTGATGTTGCCGTTCTCCACCCAATTGACCAGCAGTTTGACCGCCTGCCGCTGACCGAACTTGTGCGGGAGGACTCCATCGGGCGCGAGCAGTTGTTCCTCCGCTTCCCAGTTCACCACGTGCGGGGAACCGCAATACACGCACGCGGCTGAAATCTGACTCGGCGGCAGGATGAATTCGCATCCGCAGCCTTCGCAGTGAACAACCTGTTCGTCGAGCGGCTTGCCGTGTCCGCGGGCGGTTGCCATGGCGGTGATGAAATCCTTTTCCCCGGCGGGCCTGGAGGCGAACCCCAACGCGTGCGTGCGCGTGCAATATTCGCATACCAGCGATTGACCGTCGGGCGCGAAGGTCATCCGTCCGCCGCATTTGGGACACATGAACCTCTGCGCGTCGGCGGCGCGCAAGCCTTCGGGCGCGGGCGGCAGTTGATCGGGGTTGATGATTTCGTCTTCGCGGAGTTTGCCGTCCAGGATCGCCAGCAGCCTGCGCGCCCGCGCGTGATGAAGGTTGTGCGCCAGGCAATTCTCGACCGCCTTGCGCTTTTCAACCGGGTCGTCAACCACCTGGCTCATCCAATACCACGCCTCGGCAAGCTCTTCGTGATCGTTGCTCGAATAGATGGCGCGGTCGAGGTAACGCTGTGCGGATCGTTTATATCCCGCCCTGGCTTCGATGATGCCCGTTCGCAAGAGTTCCCTGCTGTAATCGTTGAACATGTTTCTGCGTTTACGTACCGCGACATTTATGTCGCCTTGTGTAATGCGACATAAATGTCGCGGCACACGTCATCTTACCAGCGCGTCCGTCATCCTTGCCACGCGCGACATTTCTTTCACGTCGTGCACCCTCACGATGTCCGCGCCGCGCGTAATGCCCACCGCGATGGCTGCGGCAGTGCCTTCGACTCTCTGGTCCGCGGGCAGGTCGAGGGTGAAGCCGATGAACGATTTTCTGGACGGACCCAACAGCACGGGATACCCCAACGCGCGGATCTCGTCGAGGCGGTTGATCAACTCGAGATTATGTTCACGCGTCTTTCCAAAGCCGATGCCTGGATCCAAAATAATATGCCTTTCCTCGACCCCGGCCTTTTTGGCGATCTCCACGCTGGCGAGCAATTCGCGCTTTACGTCCTCGATCAGATTCCCGTATTCCGGCCCGATGTACGCGTTGCCCAATCGTTCGCGCACCTCCACGCTGGCGGGATTGGAGCGGTTGTGCATCAAGGTCACAGGGACGCGAAACGCCGCGGCAGCGGAGGCAAGTTCCGGGTCCGCGCGAAGCGCCCACACGTCGTTGAGGATGTGCGCGCCCGCCTTGAACGCCTCCTCGGCGACTTTGGCTTTATGGGTGTCAATCGAAATGACCGCATCGGGGAATTCCCTTGCAATGGCTCGAATGACGGGGAGGACGCGCTCCATTTCCTCCTCCGCGGAGACGGGCTGCGAGCCCGGACGCGTCGATTCGCCGCCCACGTCGAGGATGTCCGCGCCGTGTTTGAGGAAATACTCCGCCTGCCGCGTGGACCGTTCGACGCCGTTGTCGTGGACGATCAGCCCATCGCCCGAAAAAGAATCCGGCGTGGCATTGAGGATGCCCATCACGTACGTGCGGGAACCCCAAACGAACTCACGATTGCCAACGCGCAGGGAATCGAATTTGATCTTCACGTGTCTGCGTGTTTACCTGTTTACCTGTGTACTTGTGTACCTGTGTACCACACCGGAGATTGTTCCGGGTTGGGTCTCGATACGGGCGGGAAGACCGCTCGCCCTACTCGCCCAACAGCCCTCTCAATGACGGAAAGTTACGGAATCTGATCCAGCGGACGCGACAGCCAGGCTTCGGCTTCGTCCATGCCGGTGAAGATCTTCATGGCAGAGGCGGTGCCAGCCAGCGCGAGCGCCCCCACTTCGCGCACGGCGTTCGCAACCTTCTCGTTGGCAACCACCACCGCTACGCGGATGTTTCTCGCCGAAGGGTCGCTGTTCGCCTCCACCGCCATCCTGATCGCCTTTTCGGGGATCTCCTGCACGGCGCGCAGGTCGTACAGGTTGCGCGTGCGGCGGTCCGCGCCGAGCAGGTGTTCCATCGCAAATTCGCGCCAGTCGTTGAGCGTGGCGTCCGAAAGGTCGGTAAAGGTCAGGTTCATGCCGCCGTCCTCGCGACGCACAACGGACATGCCCACGCCGGGCTTGGGCGTCCAGTTGAGGGGTTTGATCTCGGTCATATCGGTTCCTCCGGGTAGGTCGAATGGGATTCCTCGAGTCTGCCAAAAACTACTTTCACCGTGAAGACGCGAAGAACGCAAAGGATGATGGATTTCGCGAAGCAATGAGATTATACCCCCTGCGATTTTGGGTTTTCCGCGTAGGGGACGATCCCGGCCGTGCTGCACATCGAAACCAGTTCGCGGATGCTTTTCTTTTGGAGCGGGTGCAGGAAGTCCGGTGCGATGTCCATCATGGGCATCAGCACGAAGCCGCGTTCGTGAACGTGCGGATGCGGAATGGTGAGCGCGGGCGATTCAAAGACCAGGTCGTCGTAGAACAGGATGTCAATGTCAATCAGCCGCGGACCGTAACGGAAGGAAGCCTTGCGTCCCAGCGCCACCTCCAGCCGTTTGAGGTGTTTGAGCAGCGGCTCCGGTTCGAGATAGGTCGTGGCTTTCACAACCTGGTTGAGGAAATGTTCCTGTTCGGTGTATCCCCAGGGAGGCGTTTCGTACACGCGCGATTTCGCCGTCACCCTCATTTGCGGAGGGAGCATGGAGACCGCCTGCTTCAAATTCGCGGCGCGGTGCCCGAGATTGGAACCGAGGGAAAGGTAAACGGTATGGTTCATGTCCATGGCGCAGGATCAGGTCCGGGTTAGAAAAGAAGCGTCAGGCGGGGATGGGATGCTCGTCGTAGTGCGACACCACGTCGTCCTTCAGCCAGCCTTCGATGTCCCTGTTGCGGAATGCATCGTCGGGCAGGCACGCGGTCAGGTCGAGCATCGCCAGCCGCACCGACTCGTAATGCCTGAACAGGTCGTCGTCCGACCAGGTCGAATATTTTCGGATCAGTTCGCGATTGAACGCGTCCACGTCGAGCGGCTCCCACGTAAAGGACGGGCTGTCCAGGATTCCCGAAATGACGCGCGCGCCCTCCTCCCACCAGCCGATCACGTGCGCCAGCAGATCGTGAAAATTCTCAAACCCCTGTTTCGATAAAAATTCCTTTCGCTTTTCCTCATCGAGACGTTTGAAATCCTCGACGTACGCCGCCCAATCGTTCTCCAGCATGTCCATGACCAGGAAACGGCTCAACGCGACGAGATGCTCGCGCGCGTGATGGAGGACGACCGCGTGAAGCCATGCCCCGATCCTGCGATTCTCGAAGAGCGCCTCATCCATGGACCTCAGGTCTGCTCCCATTTTCTGACGCGTTTTCTCGAAGTGAGCCATGAACTCCGCTTCGTCCCAAGCCCGGTATTTTGCGATCGCCTCCGCGTTGAAGAGGTCGAAATCGTATTTCCTGCGCTGGAACGGACGCCCCTCCGCGACGGCGAGGATGACGCCCATGCCCTCCTCCCACCAGGCAAGGATGTGCGCCAGCATGTCGCGAAGGCGTTCATAGCCCTGCTCCCGCACGCGGCTTGCCTGCGAGTCCCCTGGCAGGCGGTTGAAGCGTTCGACGTACGTCCCCCACTCCTGTTCGACGTAATCCAGCGCGCGTCCCTTTGTGATGGGCATGAAAAACCTCCGTAGCCGGGTCTGCTCCTCTATTGTAACCTGAGTTCGGGATATGCCTTTTGGAGACACGGCGACGCGGAATTCCCTCCGTGTTTTTCCCGTCCGCTCCGCGTTATCCGTGCGCATAAAGCGCCTGCGCATCCTTAACCCGAACCGACGTTATTGTACACCGACGGAAGCGCGGCATTACATTCACGGTACAATTGTCCCACGGCGGGGTTTAGCAGTTATGATCGAAGCATTGGAAAGGCAGTCGTTCGTCATGAACTCCGAAATCATCCTCATCGGTCCGATCGGTTCCGGCAAATCCACCCTTGCCGAACTGCTTTACATGCGCACGATGCTGCCGCATCGCCCGATGGATACATTGCGCTGGAAGTATTTCGACGAGATCGGTTACGACCGGAACGTTGCCCGGGAAAAATACAACGAGGATGGGATATGGGGGCTCTACCGGTATTGGAAGCCCTTCGAGGCGTACGCGGTAAAGAGGGCGTTCGAGGACTTCCGCGAGTGCATCTTCGATTTCGGCGCGAGCCAGTCCGTGTACGAGGACGACGAACTCTTCGAACAGGTGCGGAGCGTGCTGGCGCCGTATCCGCACGTCATCCTGCTGATGCCCTCCCCCGACCGGGAGGAAGCCATCCAAATCCTGCATGCCCGCAACGTTCACACCGCGAGGGAGCAATGGGCGGTGAATGAACACTTCGTCCATCACCACTCGAATTACGACCTCGCCAAATACACCGCATACACAAAAGGCAAAACGCCCGAGCAAACGGCAGACGAGGTTTTGGGATGGGTGAGGCGCAACGGCTGGAGGTACGAGCCGTAAAGCGACATTAATGTCGCGTTACGATGTTCACAAAATCCGCGAACAGACCATAAGCCGTTTCGACCGGTCCGCCCGGCATGCCTTCGCGCTCGGTGACCGTGATCGAGTAATCGGGTAACACGTCCGTGCGGAAGGCGACGCCGGAGGATGAATTCATAATGCCGTACAGCGGGGAGGAGGAATCGACAAGTTCCGGCGCGACGCGCGCCTTGATTTGATCCCCAACCCGTTCAGCGGAACAGACCAACTTGTAACGCTTCCCGCTTCCCTTTGCCTGCTCGATCATCCCGGGCGTGATCTCACGAATGCCTCTCCGCTCCACGTCCTGCGGCTTGAGCGGGACGTCCATCAGCACTGTGACCAGCGCCGCGACCTTGATCGCCGCGTCCCAGCCGTCCACGTCCGCGGAGGGATCGGTCTCCGCGATGCCGATGGACTGGCAGTATTTCACGGCTTCGTCGAAGGTCTCGCCGCCTTCCATGCGCGAGAGGATGAGGTTGGTCGTGGCGTTGAGGATGCCTTTGAAGGAGTGAAGTTCCGCAAGTGGGAGTGTCTCTCGAAAGATCGAGAACAAAGGCGAGCCGCCTAACACTGTGGACTCGAACAGGAACTTTCTGCCTTTTGATTCGGCCAGCGCGGTCAATTCGCGGTAGCCGTGAACGACCGTCCCTTTGTTGGCGGTGACGACGTGCTGTCCCGCCTCCAGCGCGGCGCGGACGTGGTCAATGGCGGGCTGGCCCGTTTCGTGATTGACGGGAGAGTTCTCGAACATGACGGCGGCATTCGAGTAACGAATTACCGCGAGGGAGTCTTCGACTTGGAAAGTGGAAAGTGGAAAGAGGGATTTTCCACTTTCCACTTTCTCCAACGCCTGGTTGATATCCAAGCCTTCCGGGTTCACCGCGAAGCCATGTCTGCCTGTGGCAATGCCGGTGATCGAATAGGTGATGTTGTATTTCGATTCGAGCAGTCCGCGTTTGCGTTCGAGCAATCTCACGAGCGCGCGGGCGACGTTGCCGAAGCCGATGAAGCAGAGGTTGTAGCGCATGGATACTCCTATCCCGTCATTGCGAGTCTTCGAGAAGCAATCTCCGTCAAAGTTGTGGATTGCTTCGCTCCGGGTCTCGATACGGCGGCGATGGTCGAGTAACCCGAAGAGGATATCAAGACCTGCCGCCTACTCGACCCTCCGCTCGCAATGATATGGTTATAACGGGGGCCACGGGATCGCGCGGCGGTCGCGCGGTTGGCGGGGAAAGACGCCGCGTTGGAGGATCGCGTCCGCGCGGGCTTGGAGGGCTTCGATCTCGCGCGGGCTGAGATACGGCTCAAGGTCGGCGAGCAGGTTCGAGGTCAGAGAAAGACGCGGGAGCAGGTCATCCGGAATTTTTTGCCCGCCGAAATCCCAAAGCACGGTGCGGAGTTTGTCCTGTTCGTGGAAGCAAATCCCGTGATCTATGGCGTAGAGTCTGCGGGTGTCGTTCTCGAAGAAAACGTGACCGCCCTTGCGGTCCGCGTTGTTGACGAGCAGGTCGAAGAGCGTGACAGGTTTGAGGAGCAGTTTGTCTTCGGGCGTGAAATTGAAATAATGATAGTCGGGATCGTGTTCGACGAATTGCTGGAGCGAACCCGCGCCGTAGGGACCTTCCTCGCGCAGCGCCGTGAACGGGACGATGTGAAAGCCCAGCGCCTCGCTGACGAGGTACGCGGCGACCTCGCGCAAAGCCAGCGTGCTCTCTTCAAAGTCCCATAATGGTTGTTCGCCGCGCGTGGGTTTGTACACAGCGGGATATTTTCGGTCTTCGTATGTGACTTCGACGAGGAAGGTGTAGTTCGAGCCGAGCGTGAATTGACCTTTGATCTCAAGGTCGCCATTCGCAAAAGCTTGTTGTAAATCGGCTTGGGGGTGGCTCATCTCTTCGTCAAACGTCGAAAGTCGAACGTCATGTGTTGACCTTTGACGTTTGACCTTCAACGCAAGGGTTAATGCAAATGCCCGTTCTTCTTGGGACAAAAATGCCCCTCGGGTTCCTCGGGCTGACCGCATTGCGGGCAGATCGGGCGGCCGCGTGAGACGACCTCCACGCCCCAGCGCGCCAGTTGACGCATTTGGGCGCGCGTCGCCCAAAAGCGGATCACCGCCGCGTTCTCCGGGTCGTCCTCCTCGGTCAATATTTCCTTGACGAACAGCACGACCTTGTCGCGTTCCTTGTCGTAGCCGAGACCGATCTCGCCGGCGCGAAAGAGCGGATCCACGGGCGGGTTGATGCGCATCACGTCCTCCACGTAATCACCGGAGGCTTCGGGGAGGTTCGGGTTCTGCGCGCCGATCTGCGCCAGGAACTGTTCCACGCCGATGGCGAGCGAATGCAATTGCGCCTTCTCGATGATCACCGTGATGGTGCGCTGTTCCTGAAAGGCTTGGATATAAAAGACCCGCTGACCCGGATTGCCGATGGCGTCAGCGGTGAGGTGGTCGCAGGGGTCAATGTCTATTTCGAAGCGGGGCATAAGAACCTTTTTATTGAGGCGAGTATACCACCCCCTCCCAGCCTCCCCCAAATTCCGTAGAGATGTATTGAATAATTATCCAAATAATTCATTCGGAATTTGGGGGAGGTGTCCCGCCTCGCGGGGCGGTGGGGGTCGGGTTATAATCCTGTTACTTCACCAAAGGAGTTGCCATGTATGATAAGAACAAACTTGAAGAATTAAAAGAATCGCTCGAGCAATGGGAGGAGACATCGCTCAGCAAGGCGCTTAACTCTTTACCGGAGCGAATGGAAGATTTCATCACAACCTCCTCCGAACCGATCAACCGACTCTACACCCCGCTCGACGTGGCGGACATGGACTACGCCTCCTCCCTTGGACTTCCGGGCGAATACCCGTTTACACGCGGAGTCCACCCGACGCTTCACCGCTCCAAACTGTGGACGATGCGCATGTTCGCGGGCTTCGGCACCGCGGAGGAGACGAACGCCCGCTTCAAATATTTACTGGAACAAGGTCAAACAGGTTTATCCATTGCGTTCGATCTCGCGACGTTGATGGGCTACGACACCGACCAGCCGGAAGCATTGGGCGAGTTCGGCAAGTGCGGCGTGGCGGTCTCTTCCTTGAAGGACATGGAAATCCTGCTCGACGGCATCCCGCTCGACAAGGTGTCCACGAGCATGACCATCAATTCCCCCGCCGCGATCATCTGGGCGATGTACATCGCCGCCGCGGAAAACAAAGGCGTGCGCCCCGATCAACTGCGCGGCACGATCCAGAACGACATCCTCAAAGAGTTTATTGCCCAAAAGGAATACATCTTCCCGCCCGAACCTTCGATGCGGCTTGTCGTGGATACGATGGAATTCGGCTCTCAGAAAGTCCCGCAATGGAACACCATTTCGATCAGCGGATACCACATCCGTGAGGCGGGTTCCACCGCCGCGCAGGAACTGGCATTCACGTTGGGCGATGGACTCGAATACGTGCGCTGGGGCATCGCCCGCGGCATGGATGTGGATGAGTTCGCGCCGCGCCTCTCCTTCTTCTTCAACGCGCACAACGACTTCTTCGAGGAGATCGCCAAATATCGAGCCGCGCGCAGGATATGGGCGCGGGAGATGAGGGAAACGTTCAAGGCGAAGAATCCTCGCTCGTGGTTGTTGCGCTTCCACACGCAGACGGCGGGAGTCAGTCTCACCGCGCAGCAGCCGGAGAACAATGTTGTCCGGGTTGCGATCCAGGCACTTGCCGCTGTCCTCGGCGGCACGCAGAGCCTTCACACCAATTCACTCGATGAAGCGCTCGCCCTTCCCTCCGAACATGCCGTGACCATCGCTCTGCGCACACAGCAGATCATCGCGGAAGAATCGGGCGTGGTAAACACCGTTGATCCATTGGGTGGAAGTTTCTTCGTCGAGGCGATGACCGACCGCATCGAACAGCAGGCTTACGATTACTTCCGGCGCGTCGAGGAATTGGGGGGCGTCATCCCCGCCATCGAAAAGGGATTCTTCCAAAGCGAGATCGCGGACGCGGCGTATCGCTATCAGCGCGAGATTGATCAGGGCATCCGCAAGATCGTCGGCGTCAACGCCTACGCGGAAAAGAAACCGCTGACGATCCCGCTCCTCGAGATGGATCCAGCCGGTTATGAAAGACAGGTGAAGCGTCTGGCGGAGTTACGGAAAACGCGCGATAACGGGCGCGTCGGTCAGGCGCTGGATCGCCTGCGCATCGCAATGGGAGGGACGGAGAATACGATGCCGTACATCATGGAAGCCGTCCACGCATACGCGACGCTGGGCGAGATCGTTCAAGTGATGAAGGAAGTCTTCGGCGTGTACGAAGAGCCGACGATGATATAAGGTCAAAAAGACCTCCGAGTTCTTCAAGAACTCGGAGGTCTTGTAAACTTACTTCTTGGCGCGTTTGGCTTTGGGTGTCTCCGGTTCAGGCGCCCGGCTGAACCACTTTTGCACCTGTTCCGCCGCCGCGTCGCGCCCGCCCAGACCAAAGGCAAGCGCAAACGCCGCGCCTACGGCGAGCAGGATGATCTGGATCACGTTCGCCGCCAGGGTCACGCCTGCCTGGTTGAGCGCGATGCCCGCCACGAAGATCAGGATCGCCCAGCGCGTGATGTTTGCCAGGAATGTGGCTTCGGCGCCGCCGGTGGATGTGATCACGTTGGATGCGACGTTGGCGAGATAGAGTCCCGCAAGGAAGATCACGATCCCCAGCAACACGTTGCCGCCCAGGGCGATGAGACTTCCGACCACCCCAGCGATGGATGGAAGCCCGATCGCCTCCGCCGTGCCTTGAACGGCGAACAACATGACCGCCACCAGCACGACGTATCCGATCACGCTGGAAAGAGCGGCGCCCTCCGCCGTCTTGAAACCGAGCGCCGACGGAATGCGATTCACCCCGATTCCCGCCAACAAACTCGAGACCACGTCCGCGATGAATTTGGCGATGTAATATGCCACGGTCAGGATCACAGCCGCGCCGAGAATGCTCAGGATCGCGCTGGTAACGCTGCCAAGCAACTGTGTCCCGATATCCGAGATCACCGGCAGGCCGAGGGTATTCAACGCCTGGATGACCACCGGGATCATGATCAGGATGTAGACCACGGTTCCCAACAAAGCCGACAGCGGCTGCGCGCTCTGTTCCCTGCTCAACCCGACGCGTTCCCCGAGTCGATCCACGCCGATTCCCTCCAGGAAACCGGTCACGATCTGGCGCACGATGCGCGCCAGCAGCGCGCCCAGGATCAGGATGATCACCGCGCCGATGATGCCGGGGATGTATCCGAGCAGCAGGTTGACCAGCGACTGAACCGAGGTGGCGGTTTCCCCAAGCCCAAGACTGCCCAAAATGGACGGCATGAAGATGAGGAAGGTCAGCCAGAAGATCGCCTGTCCAATGGAGCGGTTCACGTTCGCGGCGGCGGTCTTTTCGCCCGGAACATTCTCGCCCAAACGTTCCTCGAGGCGGGTCATGTCGAGGACGCGCACCACGAGGAAGCGAAGCAAACTGGCGACGAGCCATGCCACCAACAGGAATACGCCCACGTTGACGATCCTGCCAAGCCAGGTGGTGAGAAGAACGCCGAGCGGCGATTCGACGACCGCCGCCTGTGATACTCCGGCGTAGGTCTGAGCCGCGATTGCCAGTTGCCAGATCACGACGATGAATAACAGCCAGAACGTCAACCCGCTGACCCATTTGGTGATCTGGGTGCTGGTTCCCAGCGATTTCGAGGCGCGTTCGTCAATCCTGAGTCGTTCCAGTCCGCGCCGCACCAGGAATGCGCCGATGCGCGCCACCACCCATGCCACAAACAAGCCAACGATCACAGCCAGCAAAGGCAGGAGAAAATTGGTGGCGAGTTGTTGTAATTGAGAAAGAATATCCATGCGATCTCCTTTTTGCAAAACGGATTCGGACAACGCCATGGGTTGAAACACGAAAAAATGTGAAAAGTTGCTTGTCTGCGTGACACAGCGCCTTTGGTATTCCCTTTTCATGCGCGGAGGTTGTACAATATCGCCTCGATAACAGAATGACATTGCGCGCATACGCGCAGGAGGCATACAGATATGAACGAAAAAAAGAAAGGCACAATCGGGATTCTGACCGGCGGCGGCGACGTCCCCGGACTCAACCCGGCGATCCGCGCGGTGACCATCCGCGCGCTCCGCGAAGGATACAAGGTGATCGGCATCCGCCGCGGCTGGGCTGGCTTGATGGATTTGGTCCGCGAGAAGGACGCCGATAACAGCAACAATTACCAGGCATTGACCGAGGAGGTCGTCAACAAGGCGGGACGGACGGGCGGCACGTTCCTGCACACCTCGCGCACGAACCCGGCAAAAGCCAGGTTCGACCGGATACCGGAACACTTGAGGGACAAATACAACAACGAAGTCAACGACGTGACCGAGGAAGTTCTCAAGAATCTCGACTTTCTCGGCATAGACTATCTCATCCCCATCGGCGGCGACGATACGTTGAGTTACGCTGTCCGCATGTACCAGGAGGGGATAAAGGTGGTCGCCATCCCGAAAACAATGGACAACGACGTGCCAGGCACGGATTACTGCATCGGGTTCAGCACCTGCGTCACGCGCACCATCGAACTCTCGAACAGCCTGCGGACCGTGGCTGGCTCGCACGAACGATTGATGGTTCTGGAGGTCTTCGGGCGATATGCGGGTTTTACAGCCATGCTTCCCGCCATGGCGGGCGCGTCGCATCGCTGTGTGATCCCCGAGTACAAGTTCAACATCGAACGGCTTGCCGAACTGTTGATGCACGACCGCAGGTACAACCCGAGTCATTATTCGGTGGTGCTGGTCTCGGAAGGCGCCATGTTCGAGGGCGGCGAGATGGTGTTCAAGGACAAGACCACCGACGCCTTCGGTCACGCCAAACTGGGCGGCATCGGCGATCTCGTTTCAGAAAGATTGAAGGAACTTACCGCGAAGCACAACAATGGGCGCTCGGTGGATACCGTGACCCAGAAATTGGGATACCTCGTCCGCTGCGGCGACCCGGACGCAATCGACTCCATCGTCCCCATGGCTTACGGGAACCTCGCACTGGACCTGATCCTCAAGAACGTGCATGGGCGCCTGGTCGTCCTCAAGAACGGACGTTACGACAACATCCCGGTGGACATCGTCACCAGCACCAAGAAGTTCGTCAACGTGGATCGTTTTTACAACACCGACCGCCTGCGTCCCAAGTTCGAAAGTTTCGAGATGACCCCGCTGTTCATTATGACCAGCGATTCGATGTGATGTCATTGCGAGCGCTGGTCGAGTAGGCAGCGTTCTTCTGCCGTATCGAGACCGAGCGATTCGATGTGATGTCATTGCGAGCGCTGGTCGAGTAGGCAGTGTTCTTCCGCCGTATCGAGACCGAGCGAAGCAATCTCCTCACGACAGGTTGTGTCCCGAGGATGGGAGATTGCTTCGCTTCGCTCGCAATGACATGTCCATCATCCCTCGCGCTTGACCTGAAACACGTCGAAATCCCGCGCCACGACCGAATTCGGAAAAACGGCTTTGGCTTCCTTCAACACGTCCCTGGCGCGATACCTGCGCGAGATGTGGGTCAGGATCAACTTTTTGATTCCCGCCTGGGCGGCAAACTCCGCGGCTCGACGCGCGGTCATGTGGGAAAACTGACTCGCCATCTCCGCCTCTTCCTCCAGATAAGTTGACTCGATCACCAGCGCGTCCGCGTCCTTCGCGACCTCGAGCAGGTTGTCCGTCCGCCCCGCGTCGCCGACCAGGACGAGTTTCGCGCCCTTCGTCAGCGGACCCAGCACATCGTCAGGCGTGACGCGTTTACCGTCGGGCAGGGTGATGCTTTTGCCCTCGACCAGTTCGCGGCGTTCCGGTCCGAACGGGACTCCGAGCGCATCCGCTTTTTCGGGGAGGAACGGGCGGCGCGCCTTCCCCTCGAAGACGTATCCCAGGCAATCCGGTCCGCGATGCGAGACCGGGAAGGCGGCGACGGTGAAATCGTCCGCCTCGAAGAACGCGCCGGGTTTGATCTCGTGCATACGCAAAGGCATGGGAGGCTGGTTGCCGCGCAGGACCACGTCGTAGACCAGCGCGTGGACGCGGTCGAGCGTGGCGCGCCCGCCGAAGATGTCGAGTTCGTCAATCGCCTCCCAGCGCAGGAACGTGCTGAGCAAACCGCCCAGCCCCAGAATGTGATCGAGATGTCCGTGCGTGAGCAGGATCTTCGTCAGGTTCTTGAACCCCGCGCCGGATTGCAAGATCTGTCGTTGCGTGCCTTCGCCGCAATCCACCAGAAAACGATGCTCGTCGTGTTTGACGATCTGCGCGGAAAGCCCGCGCTTTGCCGAGGGGGCGGATGCGGAAGTGCCGAGAAATAGTATTTCGAACAATGGAGGATCCTTATCGTTTACGCACAACGTCCCGAAGGTAGCGTAGTTCGGCTTTATCGTTCGCCCAAACCTTCGGGACGGCGCATTACGTCAGTGACGCAATTTTACCCCAAATGAAAACCAGACCATTTGTGCTATACTCCGGGAAACATGCCGCTCAAGACACCGTTTTCCCCGAACAAGACCAAAGCCGGATCGAGAGCAAAGGGAACGACGCCCGGCCGGGATGGGTCTTCCCCAAAACGGAGAAGGACCTCGCCTCACACTACGCCGGAACCTGCTTCTCTTTCCTTTTGGGATTCGCTTTCCGACGAACGCAAACTGGACGTGATCGGCGCGGTGATGGCTGTGGTAGGCGTGTTGACGGTCCTCATCCTTTTCTCGGCGCAGCGAAGCGCCGTCACTGAGAGCCTGATCGGCATGTTGAGCCGCGCCTTCGGCTGGGGCATCTACATCCTGCCGATCGGTTTGATCGTGATGGGCGTCTGGCTCATCCTGCGCCGCATCGAGAAACTTCCCCCGCTCACGTTGGAACGCGCCACCGGGATCATTCTCCTGTTTCTGTGGCTGTTGGCAACCATGCACACGATCATCGCCGCGCCCGAACTGGCGGATCAGGCCGCGATGGACGGGGCGGGCGGCGGTTTCATCGGAAGCGCGTTCCAGAAATTTTTGTTCGAGTATTTCGGCAGGGGCGGCGCGATCGTTTCCCTGCTGGCGTGGTTCTTGATCGCCGCGACCATGACCTTCGACATCGAAATACAGGAAATGTTCAAGTGGGTCGGTCCTGTGTACGCGCGCCTGAGGGAGGAACTCGCTCGACGCCTCGCCAAAACGGAAGCCCCGGCATCGGCTGAAGCCGCGCAGGTCGCCTCGAACGGGTTTACGCCTCTGAACCGTCCCGAACCCGTCGTCCACGAACCTCCCGCACTGGGCGCGCCGGTCCGAACCGTGAAACCGGCGGAGGCGGTCATTCAATGGCAGTTGCCGGAGGTGAAGAACATCCTTGAATCGGGTTCCGCGCCGGAGGTCAACGAGGAGTTCATCCAGCAGCGCGCCCGATTGATCCAGGAGACGCTGGCGTCCTTCGGCGCGCCGGTGCAGGTGGTGGAGATCAATCGCGGACCGGCGATCACGCAATTCGGGGTGGAGCCGCTTTTCGTCGAGACTCGAAGCGGGCGCATGAAGGTGCGCGTCAACAAGATCGCCTCGCTGGCGGACGATCTTGCCCTCGCGCTCGCCGCGCCGCGCATCCGCATCCAGGCGCCGGTGCCGGGTCACAGTTACGTGGGCATCGAGGTGCCGAACGACGAAATGACGCTCGTCGCTTTGCGCGATATCGTCGAGAGCGAACCGTTCCAGCGCAACGCGAACCCGCTGAAGTTCGCCCTCGGCAGGGACGTGACGGGACACCCGGTCAGCACGACGCTGGAAAACATGCCTCACCTGTTGATCGCCGGCACCACAGGTTCCGGCAAATCGGTCTGTGTGAACTCGATCCTCACGTGCCTGCTTTTGCATAACACGCCCGACGAATTGAAGTTGATCCTCGTGGACCCCAAACGCGTGGAGTTGACCGGTTACAACGGCATCCCGCACCTGCTTTCGCCGGTGGTCGTGGAGGTGGAGCGCGTGATCGGCGCATTGCAATGGATGACCCGCGAAATGGACAGGCGGTATCACATGTTCTCGCAGATCGGCGCGCGCAACATCACGGAATACAACGCCCGCATGAAACTGCAGGGACAAAAGCGGCTTCCGCTGCTGATCGTCGTCATTGACGAACTGGCGGACCTGATGATGATCTCGCCGACCGACACAGAGCAGACCATCACGCGTCTCGCGCAGCTGGCGCGCGCCACCGGCATCCACATGATCCTCGCCACCCAGCGCCCGTCCGTGGACGTGGTGACGGGACTCATCAAGGCGAACTTCCCGGCTCGCATCGCCTTTGCGGTTGCCTCCAACACCGACAGCCGCGTCATCCTCGACCAGCCCGGCGCGGAGCGATTGCTGGGGCGCGGCGACATGCTCTTCCAGGCGCCGGACGCGCCCGCCCCGGTCCGCCTGCAGGGTGTGTTCGTCTCGGATCGTGAGATTACGAACCTGGTGGATTTCTGGCGCGCCCAATTGGGAGGCGCGAGCCCCTATGCCGCGCCGGCCATGCCCGCAGACATTCCCAGGTCTGACGCGCCGCTCAAACAAACCGCCATGTTCGACGACGTGGCGGCGGAAGACGCCAACGCCGATCCGCTGCTCGCCGAAGCGGTTGACCTCGTTCGCAAGGAGGGACGCGCCTCTGTCTCCATGTTGCAGAGGCGATTACGCATCGGGTACACGCGCGCCGCGCGGCTTGTGGATGTGATGGAAGATAAGGGGATCGTCGGTCCGCCGGAGGGAGGGACGCAGATGCGGCAGATATTGGATTACGGTCCCGCCGCGCCGCCGAAGGACGATGGCGCGTAGAACGGAATGAATGTGTCGAGAAGAGTTTTTCCCGGCGCGTTGGATAAAGAAATGGATACGATCAGGTCTTTTCAGAAGAGGCGTCTTTAGCCCTCTTCAGCGCCTTCAACGCCCGCAGCGTGACCCACTCATTCGGTTCGCGCTTTTTGCCAAAATCGAGCCAGGTCTTGCCGATGTAATCGTATTCCATCAGCCATTGACCGCGCTCGTTTTGTTTTTCGCGGATCAGGTCGAGCGTGGGCGCGAGGCGTTTGTCTTTGCCGTATCCCAATTGGATCGTCGCCTCCGCCAGTTGCAGCAGATCCGTGACGTAGAACACGGGGAAGCCGAACTTCCACCAGGCGCGGTTGGGTTTCGCGCCGTCACGCGTTGGATAATTTGCGGTGGACGGCTCGATGCCGAAGATGAAATCCACACCCTGTTTGATCGCCCGCTTAATGAGCGGCGTTCTTTTCTTAACCGGAACCTGACTCAACGCCAGCAAAACTTTGACTCCGCCCCAGGCGCAGGGAAGATTGTTATTCACACCGCAGGCAAAGCCGGGTCCGCTTTTGTACGCGTAATAACGGACTGTCGCATCCCCGTCTTCCTTCGGGGCGATGCCCTCTCCCGTGACTGTGCGCGCCATCCACTCGAAGGCTTTGTCCATGCGCGAATCATCGAAATCCAACTCCATCAACGACCACAACAGATTCCCTTGCAGGCAGTCCACAGTCCCCGAGGGAGCGCCGGAGGTCGTCGTCGTGAACTGACCGCCTTCGCACATGTGATCGAGCAGATAGTTGCAGGCTTGCGCGATACGTTTGTCTTCATCAACATCCGCGCCGAGTTGCGCCAGCAGAATGATTGACCACACTGTTGACCTGTACTTCGGGTTGTATCCCGGTCCCACCCTGACCCAATAACCTTCCTGCTCCATGTGCGAGAGAATCACCCCAATCGGTCCCTCCTTGTGCGCGGACTTGCGCGTGGATTTCAACTTTTTGTCGCCAGGGGAAAGGTCGAGCAGGTCGCGCATTGCCAGATAACGGACGCCGGGATTCTCCGACTCAAGCAACCACGGCAGCGAGTCGCTTCGCAGTTGATTCTTCCAGGACATGTGTGCCTCCTTTGGGAAACGGAAGTCCGCTTTCAGTATAGCACCTTGCGTTGAACATGGCGCGAATTATTTGGCTTATAATTGCGTCGGAGCGCCAACTTTATCATGGACTCTGAAGTCGAAATCCTCAGCGAAATCGCGGACATTGAAACCATTGCAGTCGGGCGTTCGATTCGTGAGCTCGACCGTCTGCAAAGGATGTATGGCAAAGGTCGCTGGAGAAAACTGAAAGGCATTGCCACTGTCCGCCTGCCGGATGATACAACGGTCTTTGCTGAGATTCACTGGTATGAAGCGCATGGAATCGGAAAGAAAGATTTCAAGGTCAAGCGTATTCTAGGAAAATGAGAATGGCTACTGCTAAAGGAACACCTCAATTTGTGGTTTGCATCAACAACGAAGGCTATCAAGCTTCGCTTGAACCGCGCAAGATCTATCAGGTACTTCCCGATAAGGAAGCTGAAAGCCATAAAATGATCCGCGTGATAGATGAGTCAGGCGAGGATTATCTTTTCCCTGCCAGTTACTTTTCACCAATCTCTTTGCCGCAGTCACTGATAAAAGAACTGGCTTTAGCGACATAAGCATTTTGGAACCAAACCAAATAAATTGAAGGCTGGGAGTGTTTCCAGCCTTCAGCGTTTAATGTCACTTCACAACTGGTTCTTCCAGGACATGTGTGCCTCCTTTGGGAAACGGAAGTTCGCTTTCAGTATAGCACTTTGCAGGTCTGATGACGCGTCGATTTCAGTGGAGGTTTGGCGTATAATTACCAAAGAAACAGGAGTAATTTTATGAGCAATGAATCCTTACAACTTACCGCGATTATCGAACGGGAAGATGACTGGTATGTCGCCACCTGTCCCGAAGTGGACGTGGTCAGCCAGGGCAAAACCATCGAGGATGCCCGCTCTAATTTGCTTGAGGCGGTGGAACGATTTTTTGAGCGGCTTCCGCATCTGAAATTCGACGGAGACTCAAAGGGCGCTAATTATGATGCAAGTCTTTGAAAAGGATAATCATAAAATTATTTGGGGTGATGCGCTCGAGGTCCTATCTGTCAAGATTCAGGATAACTCGATTGACCTCATTTTTGCAGATCCTCCCTATAACATCGGAAAGAAATTCAACGGCAGAAAGGATAAATGGAATTCTGAGAAAGAGTATCTCGAGTGGTGTTATCGGTGGCTCGACCTGTGTATAAAGAAGTTGAAGGATACAGGCTCCCTGTATCTAATGGCTGCCACTCAGAACATGCCTCATCTCGACATTTATTTGCGCGGCAAGTTGGAAATCTTGTCGAGAATTGTTTGGTATTATGACAGTTCGGGCGTGCAGGCGAAACGGTATTATGGCTCGTTGTATGAACCGATTTTGTTCTGCGTAAAGGATAAAAATCAATACACCTTTAACTCGGATGACATTTTGGTTGACGCAAAAACTGGCGCGCAGAGAAAATTGATGGACTACCGTAAGGCTGTCCCAACGATCTACAACACAAAAAAAGTGCCGGGCAATGTGTGGGAAATTCCAAGAGTGCGCTACAGGATGGAAGAATACGAAAATCATCCCACTCAAAAACCTGTGGCGCTATTAGAGCGCATCATAACCGCAAGCTCCAATCCTGGAGATTTGGTTCTCGATCCCTTCTCAGGCACATTCACGACATCCTTTGTTTCCAAGCAATTAGGACGGAAATCAATCGGCATTGAAATCGAGGAGGGATATGTAAAAATTGGACTTCGCCGTTTGCAGATCCTTTCACAATACAAGGGCGAGGAACTGAAGCGGGAACCTAAAAGTTACGAACAAGTCTCCCCCCAACAACATGCTTTATTTGAACGCAAATAACAATGGAACATGAGTTCACTGCACGGATAAAAGAGAGTTTGATTGCCGAGTTTGGACAGGATGCTGATGTTATCTTTGATATAAGCCCCTTGATCCAATATCTGAATATCAAAACCAGATCGGCGACACGCGGCTCGAAGGCCAGAGGAAGCTTTGCAAACCTCTATGCTGTCTACGTCTTGGTTGAAGATTATTTGAATAACGGCTTTGGCGGGCGTAAAGATTACTCGAATTACGAAGGGGCTAAATTTACCAACTTGTTTCAGCGCCAGCGTGAATTACCTTTTGGGAGCAGGTTGCAAAACCACGCGCTCAATAGTCGCATGAACGAAGAATTCAAAAAGTATTTTCCGCAGGTCGAGTACGTTCCTATCCTGAGGAATTTGAGATCAAATCGCTACTGGATAAACGAAAACCTGCTCAAGGTCGCTGTTGGGCGGAGAAAATATAATCTCGCAAAATCTGTGATCACGATAATAGACAGGTATGTTGCAACAAAGCGGGATGCCTTCAAAAGGTTTATCGAAACATCCGAGCGATTAAAAGAGGTCGCTGACGAGAACGATCAACAGGCGGAAAACTTTATTCTGGATTTGCTCGCCCCCAACGTTGATGCGCGCATTTTTGAGATAGTCAGTTATGCCATCTTGAAATACTTTTACCACGATCAAATAGTTTACTTCGGTTTTGACCCTGAGAACATTCAAGAAGAAAATCTGAAACTTTACAAGACAGGGCGGACAAACGCCAATGACGGCGGCATAGACTTCGTGATGCGTCCCCTGGGCAGGTTCTTTCAAGTCACTGAGACCATTGACGTCAAAAAGTATTTGTTGGATATTGACAAGATTGAAAAGTATCCCATCGCATTTGTGATCAAGTCGGAGGAAGATATTGAGAATCTACGACAGAGGCTCAAAGAGGGCGCAGAAAAACGCTTCTCTGTCAAAGCGATTGTGGAAAGATATATGACTTGCATTGAGGAAATAATAAACCTGCCCATCCTGCGCGAGCGATTGAAGGAAGCCTCTTTACAAGGCTACCTGCGGGATATTTTGAATGAAATCGTTACCCAAAGCAAAGTTGAATTTAACTACGAAGAAGAAGCCGACTGATACATCCATATTTCATTTATTCATCCCTGCATCCTCTCCCACTCGTTCAACTTCACATCCATTTCCTTCTGCACGCGTTCGTACTCGATCCCCAGCTTCCCCGCCTCCTCCGGCTTCACAAACGGACTCTCCAACTGCGTGGACAAATTCGCCAGCGTCGCTTCGAGTTCGGCGATGGCGTTTTCCAATTCCTGCAACTGGGCGACGCGGCGGCGTTCTTCCTTCGTCTCTTTATTCTTTGCGTTTTTTACACTGCGAGAATTGAAAATTGGAGAATTGGAGACTGGAGATCGTTGCGCCGCTTTGCGTTCCTCTTCCTTCCTTCTTTCCTCTTTCATTTGAGAGTACGTTCCGTTGAATGTAATCATCTGCGACTCATCGGGATTGATCTCCCAGATCTGGGTCGCGAGCGCGTCCACGAGATAACGGTCATGTGTGACCAACAGGATCGTGCCTTGATAATTATCCAATACCGATTGCAACACTTCCTGCGAGGGAATATCGAGATGATTGGTCGGTTCGTCGAGCAATAACAAGTTCGTATCCTGCAATGCGAGTTTTGCCAGGGCTAAACGTCCGCGTTCGCCGCCGGAGAGCATCGCAACCAGCTTGAACACGTCATCGCCGGAGAAGAGATATTTGCCGAGATAGTCGCGTCCCTGATACGGCAGCATGCCCGGAGACGCGGCGAGGATCTCATCGAGGACCGTTTTCTCAGGATCGAGTCCCTCGTGCGCCTGCGCGAAATAGCCCACGTGCAGACTCGCTCCCAGAGTCGCCTCACCAGCCAGCGGGGGGATGGAACCGAGGATCGTCTTGAGGAACGTTGATTTGCCGGCGCCGTTCGGTCCGATCAACGCCGCGCAGTCGAGGCGTCGCAATTCAATATCGGGCGCGGAGAACAAAAATTTTTCAGGCAGACCGTCTTCGGGGGGATACCCAACTTTCAGTTTCTTCGTGCGAATCACCAGATCGCCGGAACGACTCGCGGTGCGCAGATGCAGGTGCAGGTCGGGTGTGACGCGTCGCGGCGGACGAAGCGCACGCACACGACGTTCGGCTTCCTCCACGCTGAACGGCGAAGTCGTGGTCTCCACATCCAACTGCGACCAGTTCGAACTGACCACCGCATCCATGCCCACCTGTTCGATCGCCTGCACCACGCGCGTCAAGCGCCGCAGTTTGCCCTTGGCTTGCTGCACGTTCTGCCCCGAAATATTTTTCTTGATGTATTCAACATCCTTCATCAACTTCTCGCGCTCAGCCTCGAAGACCTCCACTCGATGCGCCCAGCGGTTCTCGCGCTCGCTCAAATAGGTCGTGTAATTGCCGCGATAATATTCCGATCCGCTGACCGCCATTTCGAGCAGTGCGTTGCAGGCATGGTCGAGGAAATAACGGTCGTGCGAGACGATGATCGCCGCGCCCTCCCACTGCGTTAGATAACCTTCGAGCCACTCGACGGCTTTGATGTCGAGATGATTGGTCGGCTCATCGAGAAGCAATAGATCAGGATTCGACAACAACAGACGCGCCAGATGCGCGCGCGTGCGCTGTCCGCCTGAAAGATGATCGAGCGACATGTGATAATCGGAATCGCTGAATCCCAAACCGGTGAGCACCTGCTTGATCTGGACTTCATACAAATATCCGCCGCGCCGCTCGAACTCATGTTGCACGCTTCCATACCGGACCAAAGCCTGTTCCCGCTTAATTGGGTCTGACATTTCATCTTCGAGTTTTCTCATCTCCCCTGCCATGTGGATGAGGTCCGCGAACGGCTCGAGGCACACGTCCCACAACACGCCTTCGAGTTCGAAGTCTGCCTCCTGCGAGAGATAGCCGATACGGAGGTTCCTGGCGCGCGTGATCGTCCCGCCGGAGGGCTCCTCCTGCCCGACCAGGATGCGCAGCAGAGTCGTCTTGCCGATGCCGTTGGGACCCACGATGGCTAACCGCGCGCCCTTAGCAACCGAAAACGTGACGCCCGAGAATAGATCTTCCGCGCCGAAGGATTTGGAGAGGGAGGAAACGGTGATGAGGGACATTCCTCAGTAACCAGTGTTCAGTGAACAGTAATCAGTGGGCAGTGCTGCGTGCTAGTGTTGCGTGGTGCGTGCTTTGTCCCGGAGGGATGCTGTACGATATTCGCGCCCCGAATTATAAAACGGAATTGCCTGTTGCTCCTGGCACTCGATTGTGCAATAATGCTTCAAGCATATCTTTTATAGCCACTCGAAGGTAATTATGGAAACTCAGTCCGTTCGCAATTCTGACTGTGAACGAGCGTAATCCAGAATACAAGATAAAATAAAGTGGAGTTCCCGAGAAACCCCAGGGGCTTTTCAGTTAACATCCTATCGAAGTAACGCTCACGCATCCAGCGACGACAAATACCTGAAATACGCGTCCGCCAGATTTCGTTCGATGTCGGCGTGCAAGGGTGTCTGTTTGTACGGATTCTTCTCCGCCTCTTTGAAGATGTAACCGGCGCAGACCTCGCACAGGAAATACCCGATCAGCACCCCGCGCGGGCGGTAGATGAAACCGTTGATGGACACGGCGTCCTTCCCCTTGAACTTGATCTTATCAATTGGGCGCGCCAGGCAGCCCGGGCACAGGTCGCCGTCGTACAGCCAGAACGATTTCATTGCATCGCCGAACTGCGCTTTTCCCTGCGCGTACATCAATTCGAGGATCTTCTCAGCCTCGGTTTTTGAATCGTTCACTGGTCTGTGATGTCTTTTTGATCGCGGTGACATGGTGAGAACCTCCACGGCAGGGAAGAATTACCTGCGAAGTTTTTCGATTTTGACCATTCGTTTCAAATTCAACAACTCCGGGTCGCCGGTAAGCAGGATCGCATCCTTTTGTTGGGCGGTGACCGCGGCAAATGCATCCGCATAAGAAAGCACATGTGCGATTTTTAATCGCGCGGCAGCGAGGACTGTATCATCGTCGGCGGATACAACTTCAATGGGGAGAAGATATAGATCCTTCAAAATTGAATCCGCCTCATTTTGATTGCGCGTTTTTCCGACACGATAATATACCTCGCCGATGTTGACGATGGATGAAAAAAGGCGGGCAGTTCCTTCCTGCGCGCCTTCCATAACCTTACGTACTCGTGATGCGGCGGGTTCTTCGCCTTGCAGATATGCGAGGATCGCCCATGCGTCCAACACGTAACTAGCGCTCATTTTCGATCTCCCGCTGGTGTTCTTCTTCCAGTTCATTCAGCATATTCTGCCCGGCGTATTTGCCATGCAGCTTTTCGACAAGTCCCTTTGAAACGGGATCGAGAACGATCTTGCCGTCTACAATTCTGACTTGAAACTGATCGCCATTTTTCAGATGCAGGGACTCGCGTATCGTTTTGGGTATGACCAATTGACCTTTGGATGACAGCCGCAGCAGCATTTAAACTCCTTTCTTACTAATTCGCAAGAATTGTAAGATAGGGGTTGCCTCGTGTCAAGTCACTTTTTACTCTTCTTCGATACGTCCTTCGGGGATATGAACCTGTTTCTCCTTCCCCAACTCCAATGAGCGCTGGTACGCCGCCCAAACGGCGCGTGAGATCGCCGTGCGGAAACCCGCCTTCTCGAGATAGTACAAAGCCTCAGCCGAGGTCCCGCCCGGCGATGTGACCTGGTTCCGCAGCGTGGCGGGATGCCGCTCTGCGTAACCGTAATATGAGGCTGATCCCTTGATCGTTTGCAGGACGAGCTGTTCCGCGATGCGGCGTGGAAATCCCATGTGGACACCGGCGTCAATCAAGGCTTCAGTGAACAGGAACACGTATGCAGGTCCGGTCCCGGAAAGAGCCGTTGCCATGTCGAGGTAACTCTCATCTTCCACGAACACTTCCTCGCCCAACGCGCCCAGGATCGCACGCGTCATTTCTTGCTGTTCTTCGGTCACTTCCTTCGAGGAAGTCCAGACTGTGATCCCTTCGCCGATCTGTCCCGGCGTGTTCGGCATGGAGCGCACGATCGCCTTGTGCTTCAACCCCGCCCCGATCTTCTTGAGGCTTGCGCCCGCGATAATGGACAGAACCAACGCGTCGGAACGAATGCCCTTGAGTCCCTTCATCACCTCGCTGAGACGCTGCGGTTTAACGGAAAGCACCACCACGTCCGCGTGCGAGGCGGCGGAGGCGTTATCCGTTGTCGTCTCGATGCCATATTTCTTGTGTAATTCAACGCCGCGTTCCTCGCGCGGACCCGTCGCTGTGATATTCTCCGGCTTGGAGAGTTTTTTGCGCAGCAGCCCCGCGATCATGGCTTCTGCCATCACACCGGGCCCGATGAACGCGATCTTTTTCTTGAGCATATATACCTCCAGTGACAATTTCGCTTTTCAGGCGTTTCCTGGGCAAGAGCGACATGAATGTCGCATTACGATGACCAATATAATCTTTTCTGCGTAACATCAGTTATTATAAACAAATGAGCGGACACCGTAGGGTCCGCTCACTGCTTACTGCTCACTAAATTACGCGTATGCCATCTGTTCCGTGCGTTGTTTGCGGACCTGCCTCCTCTTCATTCTTGCGGCGAGCAGGGCAGCTTGTCTCTTTTGCGCGGAGCGGATGATCAGGTGCAGGAATTTATGATGGTTGTAGAGCGGGTCATTGAGCAGCGAGAAATCCGCCGAGCCGGGTTCGTGCGGCGCGTAGAAGATGCCGCAGTTCGGGTTGATCTCGAGCATGTACAACGTCCCGTCGGAAGCCATGCGGTAGTCGCAGCGCGCGTAGCCGTTGCCGCTCATGGTTTTGAACAGGCGCATGGTCTGTTCGCGCAGGGTCTTTTCGATGCGCGGGTCGCCCACAGGCGCAACGGACATCTTTTCGTACTCGACCCATTTCATGGCGTAATGTTTGAAGGTCTCGCCTTCCGGGAAGATGAATTCGACCGGCTTGAAGGTGACGGGATTCTTCGGGTCGTCGGGATTTTCGGCGATCAGGCAGGTGAACTCGCGCCCTTCGATGAACTCCTCGAGGAGCGCGCGTCCGAACTGTTCGATCTCGCGTCCCGCCTGGACTTTGAGTTGCTCCAGGTTTTCACAGCGCGAATCGCGCGTGATGCCGATGCTGGCGTATCCATGCGGCGGTTTGACGAGGACGGGAAAGCGTAATTTCTTCGCGGCGCGTTCCACGTCCTGAATGCGGTCCACCATCACCCAATTCGGCGCGGGGACGTTCGCCTTCTTTGCGTAGGTCTTCATCTCCTGGCGGGAGGGATCGAAGAATTTGGAATCGGCGCCGGTAAATGCCAGTCCCATCTTCTCCATGAGTTGCACCAGCCCGATCCCGGAAAGCGCGTCGTCGGGCGTGCCGTCGCAGAGGTTGACGAACACGTCCACGCCCTCGTTGACGAGGTTGCGCATTTGCTTTTCGACCTCCCTTGGATCCACGCGGTGATGTTTCCATTTGAATCCGTTCATGTGCGGGGACGGATCGTAAGGCTTGTCGTTCGGATCCTCCGGCACGCTCGATAATACACAGATATACATGTCAAATCCTTTTCTTCTTTTCTGGCGATCAGGACTATTCTTCATACGACATTGCCTGCTTCCTGATCGTGTTGCATGTTCACGTTACGCGTCGATATTTTTTTTCTTGCATTGAATCAACAAACGTATTGATCGAATCATGTAACCATGTCATACAACTTCATTGATTGTATATCTATTATTCGATTTATGTAAAGGTTTTTCGACGATGAATAACTTTAAAATTTTTCGGATGATTGATTGACGATTCGCATGTATTCATTGCGATTCAAATGAAATCAAAGACGCAGCGCGTAACGTCGAACGCGAATATATTCGATGCACGATCGGCGCTTCGCGAAAACGCGTAATTGACGCTGCCGCAGGCGTCTATCGCTCGTCTCATAAAAAAGTAAACCTTTCATCGTGCACCACGAAGAAGAAACAAGGTTTTTGTTTACCAAATTATGCGATACTCTGTAACGTCACGTTTGCGTCCACGCGGAATTTTTATGATCTGCCGATGATCCGGTTTGCCATGGAACATCCATCCATGACCGATGCGAAGCCCCGTTGATTCTTTCCCGCTCTATGAATCCATCCCGGCGATTGACGCAGGAAACGGTAGAATTGAGAAAGAGGACGATATGACCCTTCATTCCGAAATCTTCGAACAACCTGAAAGACTTGCTTCGCTCCTTGATAGACAGAAACAAACCGCGCTCGAAATTGCAAAAGCCATTCGATCACGCGACATACAGTACGCCTTTCTCGCCGCGCGCGGCACGTCGGACAATGCAGGCAGGTACGCGAATTATCTTTGGGGCGCGCACAATCAACTGCCGATGGCTTTGGCGACGCCCTCGCTGTTCACATATTATCAATCTCCGCCTCGTTTGCGAGACGCGCTCGTAGTCGGCGTCTCGCAGTCCGGGCAATCGCCGGATATCGTCAGCGTGCTGGAGGAGGGACGCAGGCAGAACTGCCTCACGCTTGCGATCACCAACGCGCCCGATTCCCCGCTCGCCGAAACCGCCGATTTCATCCTCGACATTCAAGCCGGCCCCGAAAAAGCCGTCGCCGCGACGAAAACATACACGACCGAACTCATGGCGATTGCCATGCTCTCCGCCGCGCTCGATAATTCGAATGAAAGATGGAACGAACTCGCCTCGGTTTCCAAATGGGCGGAACAGGCGCTCGCGCTCGACGTACAGATCGCGCAAATGACGCAGCGTTATCGTTACATGAATCAATGTGTGGCGCTGGGGCGCGGCTTCAACTATTCCACCGCCTTCGAATGGGCGCTCAAACTCAAGGAACTCACCTACATCATCGCCGAGCCGTATTCCTCCGCCGATTTCCAACACGGACCGATCGCGATGGTCGAGGGCGGATTTCCCGTGTTGGCGATCGCGCCGAAGGGCAAGGTGCATGGTTCGATGAAGGATATGTTGACGCGCTTGCGAAAGGATAAGGATGCGGAACTCGTCGCCATCTCGGACGATGCGGATACGCTCGCGCTGGCTCAATCGCCGATCCAACTCCCGCCTCGGATTCCCGAATGGCTGACTCCGCTCGTGGGCATCCTCCCCGCCCAGTTATTCGCCTGCCATCTCACTGAAGTCAAAGGTTACGATACCGAAAAGCCGCGTTCGATCACAAAGGTGACGGAGACGCACTAACATGTCATTGCGAGCGAAGCGAAATAATCTTCCGGACTGACGAGGTGATTGCTTCCCGAAGGTCGCAATGACATCATCTTATTTTCTTCGACATCAAAATATCCGGCTTGCCGATTCCGTTTGCATCGGGGACAACGCCTGTTATCACATACCCCAACTTCTGGTAGAACTCGAAGGGATGACCTTTGAAGTTGCGGATGTTTCGAATCTTTTCCCACGTATTTTCATATAGATCAACATTCGATAATGAAGTCATGTCATCTTCGTCGTCCGTGCCGAGAGTGATCGTGAGTCCGCCGCGCAGACGGACTTGTTCTTCGAAATCAAGCACAAGCGTGCGACCGATCCCTTTGCCTTGCATGTCCGGTCGAACCGCGAGCGGATGCAATTCCCATACATTGCCGTCATATTGAGGAATGCCGCCGATGATGCCGAGCAGGTTTCCATCGCCATCCACTGCGAATCTGCATATCCGTCCCGCTTCGAGCATCTCGCCCACTTCCTCCAAGCCGTCTTCGAACGTTGACCACGCGTGGGACCAATGCTCGCGGAACGCGTCCACGAGCAGTTGCGCGGCTTGACGGATGAGTCGTTCGTCGGAGGGCGTCGGGGAGATGAGGTTCATTTTGGAATGAGCAGGCGCCGGGTAAGGATGAAGCGCACGTCCTATGCGGGCGCGAGATGATGCCTCGATACGTGCGTGTCTCCGCAGCGTTCACATTCGCAGGGGTCAACGTGGATCGTCACGTCTGCCAGGGCGGGCATGGCGTGGAAGAGATCGTGCCTCACCTTCTCCGCGATCCTGTGACTGTCGCAGGTGAGCATCTGGCAATCCACGATGACGTGCAGTTCGGCGCGCTGGCGATGTCCCACCCAGCGAACGGCGACGTCGTGGACTTCCATCACGTCCTTCGGTTGCGAGGCGATCTTTGCGATCGTTTCGGTGACCTGCGGCTCGACCGCGTCCATGACGCGGTAGTACATGTCGCGCGCGGAATTCCAGACGATGACGAGAATGGCGGCTCCGATCCCCAAGCCGACGATTGGATCGAACAACGGATAACCGAGCCACACCCCAACCGCTCCCGCCAAAACAGCCAGCGAGGTGAAGCCGTCGGCGCGGGCGTGGTTACCGTCCGCGATGAGCGCGGCGGAACCGATCTGTTTCCCGACGCGGATGCGAAAGAGCGCGACGAGTTCGTTGCCCAGAAAGCCGATGACGCCCGCCGCCGCAACCCATCCGATGTTTGCGATCGGCTGCGGATCCATGATCTTGAGGACAGATTGGCGGATCGCCTCGATCGCGGTGAACAGGATCATTACTACGATGACGACGCCGGCGATGTCTTCGGCGCGGCCGTAGCCGTAGGTGTAACGCGAGTTGCGGGCGCGGCGCGAGAGGGTGAACGCCAGCCCCAACGGGATGGCGGTGAGCGCGTCGGAAAAGTTGTGAATGGTGTCGGCGAGCAGGGCAACGCTTCCGCTGATGGCGACGATCGCCACCTGGAACGCGGCGGTGAAAAGTAAAGCAACCAGCGAGACCTTCACCGCATGAATGCCGCGGTCGGTGGCAAGGGCTGGATCGAGCGCGGCGACCTGATAGCCGTGATCGTGCGGCGTGAAGGTGTGCTGGAACCATTCGACGATGGGGTTGGCGGAATGAGCATGTTCGTGATCGTGATTGTGTTCGTGGTCGTGTTCCATAAGTACCTCCATTGTTCAACTGTCACACCTGCACTGCACCGAACGCAGTGCGGTGCAAGTGTTGCGAGCGCCTCTTGCGAAGCAATCTCCTGTCTTGCAGAATTTTCCTATTCAAGAGGAGATTGCTTCGCCGCCAGAAGGTCACTGGCGGCTCGCAATGACATCATCAATCCCAAAACTGCGGAAGATATTCCCTGTAACTCGTCAGGTAATCATCCAGTATTTTCCTTGCTGTATCAATATCGGTGATCACAGGGTCGAGCAGGAGACATTGCAGCGCCTTTTCGCGCGAGCCTTCGATGGCGGCGTCCACGCAGAGTTGCGCGACGGTGATCTCTCTTCGGCAAAGTTCGGCAATCGGTTCGGGCAGCGCGCCGACGTGGACGGGATGAATCCCCGCGCCGTCCACGTGAACGGGCGTTTCGACGGTTGCTCCATGCGGCAAGTTGGCAATTTGCCCTACGTTTGGCAGGTTTGCCGCGAGGTGATAATGATCCCCCGCGCCCGCGATGTTTTCGATCATTTCGAGCGCGCCTTCGGAGTCGGTGTTCGACAAGCCCTCGATGGTCGCTTCATTGTTTGCCATCTGGTTCAAGCGGTGCAGTTCGAACCCGCGAACATTTTCGAACAATTCCCAATCGTAAAGACGGATGTTGTATTTCTCCCAGGGTTTGGTTTGCGCGTCGCTCGACCAGGGAAGGTATTCGCACAAATGCGTGTCGCCGGGGACGGGGAACAAACCGAAGGCGGAGAAAACGTCCCTCGTGAGCGGCTCGAACTTCGGGTCCAGTTCGAAGAAGCGTTTTCTGAAGAGCGGATAAAGGTCCTCGCCGGTGCGGCGATCACGAATGGAAAGTATCCACGTGAAGTGATTCAATCCGGCGGCGCGAATATCAACGAGCGGCACGATCTGTTCCTTGATGCGATGTTGAAGCGGATGCTGATCCACCGAGGCGTGCATTCCCGTCAGCCCGTCAGGGATTTCGATGCCGAGATCTTTCGCCAGCGCAACGCCCACCATCATGTAACCCTGATAGATCTGATGGCACAACCCAACGGCTTCGATCTTTGTGTGACGATTGACCGCGTCGCATACGCGGATCATCGGGTTGGTGAAGTTGACGAACCACGCGTCGGGGCATGCCTGTTCCATGTCGCGCGCAATTTGCAGGATGGGACCGATGTTCCGCGCCGCGTGGGCGAAGCCGCCGGGTCCGCCGTTCTCAGCATAGGGTTGACGAACGCCGTACTTCAACGGGATCTCGAAATCACGTTGCCACAAATTTTCTCGCGCGCCGACTTCGATAGCGTTGACGACGAATTGACTGTCGGGCAGCGCGTCGCGATGATCCCTGTGCGCGGTGACGACGAACCCCGCGTCCCACTCACGGTCGAGCCTGCTCGCCAGGCGATGGACGATATCCAGGCTTTGAGCGTTTCTGTCCACCAATGCAAGCGTGGAGCCTTTGAGTTTTTTCGAGCGCATGATGGCGGATAAGGTGTTCTCGCCGAACGAGGCTGAACCTGCGCCGATGACGGTGATCTTTGTAGGGAGGGACATGAGTGAGTTCTCCAGTTTGTTAAAAACGTCCCGAAGGTTTTTTTGGGGGAAACCTTGTGGAGGGATAAACCTTCGGGACGGTGCGTTAAAACAAGGACGCGGCGATTATACAATACCCGAAAGGGTGTAAACCATCCGCGTCCTGTTCACTGACGACTACCGACTACCGACCAACGACCAACGACTACCGACTACCGACCAACGACCACCGACTACCGACCACCGACTAACGACCAACGACTACCGACTGACGACCAACGACTACCGACCACCGACTAACGACTGACGACTCCCAACTACCCCCTGCCTATTCCCCAATCGTCACCTCCGCGCTCATCCCAGCCAGCGCGCCGGCCGGTTGCTCACTGAATGTAAGCGTGACTTCGTAAACGACATCCCCGCCGAGGGTGTTTGCCAGCGGCGAAATATTGAGGACCTCCCCCTCGAATTCCCGGTTCAAGGCTTTGATGAGGATGCTTGCGGGAGCGCCGATCTTTACTTTTATCACGTCGCGTTCGCTCAAATCTGTGGTCTTGACCAGCAATTGGTTCGTATCGAGCGCGACGACCAGGATCCTGCCCGGCGTGGCGTATTCGCCCGCGATCACATTGACCTGCGCCACCACCCCGGAGATGGGCGAGATCAAACGGGTTTGATCGAGTCGTTCCTGCGCGGCGGTCAGGTCGTCCCTTGCCTGCTGCACTTGCGCCAGTCTCATACCCGAAGCATCCGGCGGGACCTGTTCTCCCTTGAGGGCGTCGAGATACCATTCCGCTTCCTGGACTGCGGCTTGCGCGGCGCTCAGTTTTGCCTGCGTGATGGCAACGTCCGTTTCGGAGGGTTTGCCCGTCAGCCAGTTGTATTTTGCCCGGAGCGTGTTCAGGTTCAATTGGGCGTTGGTCATGGCGACGAGCGCCTTCGCCTTTCTGGGGTCGCCATCGGAAAGCCGGGCAAACTGCCTGTAGGTGTCCGACGCGATCGCCAGTTGTTGTTCGGCAAGGGTGATCTCGGCTTCGGCGTTATCAATCAAGGCGTCGGAGGCGCGCGGGAGGGACAGGGCGACCACTTTTTTCTGCGCGTCGTCCAGGTCTTTTTGCGCGGAGGCGAGCGCCTCCTCGGCGGCGGCGATCATGGCGGGCGAGGTCAGTTCGCGCAGGGCGCGCTTTGCCCGCTCGACCTCCAATTGGGCGAGAGCGTTATCCAGTTCTACCAGGATATACCCCGCCGTTACGCGGTCGCCGACCTCCGCATTGACCTTCGCAACGTTCCCGCCTGCGACGAAAGCCAGATGCGCCTCCTGCGCGGGGACGACGACCGCCGAAGCGACGACGCTTCCTCCGCTCGAAACCGGCGCGGCAGGCTGGACCGGGTGGCTGTTGCCGCTTTCGACGACGATCGTTGGAATGGGCGTCGGCGTGGAAGAGGAGCCGCAGGCGGAAAGGATCAATGCCAGAGTTGTTATTGATATTATGAGTAACGCGCTTCGACTGCGCCTACGGCTCCGCTCAGCGCGATGGAAGTTTAATTTCTTCATTCTCACTCTATGACTTTCCATTGACCTTGCCGTCCTTGACGATCAAACCGTCCTGCAAGGTAACGACCCGGTTGGCGTACTTGATGACGCGCGGATCGTGCGTGGCAAAGACGAAGGTGGCGCCGGTCTCCTTGTTGAGTTTCTTCATGATCTCCATGACCTGCTCGCCGTTCTCGGTATCGAGGTTGGCGGTGGGTTCGTCGGCGAGGATCAGTTTGGGGTCAGTGGCAAGCGCTCGGGCGACCGCGACGCGCTGCTGTTGTCCGCCGGAGAGTTGATCGGGGCGGTTGTTCGCGCGGTCGGTCATGCCGACAGCGGAGAGCAAATCCATGACGCGTTGTTTGCGTTGTGCGGCTGTCAACCCGTTGAGCAGAAGCGGCATTTCGACGTTTTCGTACGCGGTCAGTGTGGGGATGAGGGCAAAGAATTGGAACACGAAACCGATCGTGCCTTTTCGCAAATCAGCGCGTTGGTTGCGATTCAGATTGGTGGCATCCTTGCCTGCGATGATTACCTTGCCGGAGGTGGGCTGATCGAGACAGCCGATGAGCTGCAGGAGCGTGGTCTTGCCGGAGCCGGAAGGACCGACGAGCGAGGTGAACTCTCCGCTTTCGATTGCCAGGCTGACTCCGTTGAGGGCGCGGGTTTCCACCTCGCCGATCTTGTAGATGCGGGTGACATCTGTTAATTTTGCGACTTCCATTTTTGTATCTCCTTAGTGCGGACGTAAGAGAACGTCCGCTACGCGTATTGCGTAGGGCGCGTTCTCTTACGCGCCTTTATTGTGCGCTGTGCAATGCTTCGACGGGTTCCATGCGGGAAGCCAATCGCGCCGGGTAGAGCGAAGCGATCAGGGTAAAGACGAAGGCGGTGACGATCAGGTTGATGGCTGATTCGAGCGTCAGGTAGGTATAGATGCGGTCCTCGAGGAGCATGTCGGCGCTCAAGCCGAGGTCTCCAAAGTAGATGCCGACCTTTCCAAAGTAGGCGGAGAGCGCCCAACCTGCCAGCGAACCGGCTGTGACGCCGCCCAAAGCCAGCAGGCTTGCCTCTGCCAGGAACATGGCGATGATCTGCCTGCCTTTCATGCCGATGGCGGAAAGGATGCCGATCTCGCGCGTACGCTCGAAGACGGACATGAGCAGCGTGTTGACGATGACAGTGATCGTCACGCCCAGAATGATCAGGTTGATGACCGTAAGATAGGCGTTCGAGAAGTCGTTGACCAGCACAAGCAGCGCGTTCAACTCCCGCCACGTCTCCACCTGGAAACCCTGGCTGGGAATCGCCTCCGCCACGAACTCAGCCTGCTCGCGGTCCTTCAGCAGGACGAAGATCATGCTGGCGTGATCCCCGGCGCCCGAAAAAGCCTGCGCCTTGGCGAGCGGAAGGAAAACGATGCCCTTATCATAAGCCGTGGTGCCGGTCGTGTAGATGCCGCGCACCGTGAATAATTGCTCATCCACCGTGCCGTCAGCCGTGTTGACCAGCAGGTTGATCCGGTCCCCGACGTTGAGCGCCAGGTTTTGCGCGAGCGGATAACCGATCAGGATGCCTTCGCGGTCGTCCGCCGTGAGAAACTCACCCGAGACGAGGCGACGGTACGGATCGTTTGCCTTCGAAGCCGGGTCTATGCCCATGATCTGGACGCCGATGGAATCGTCCTGCACCGAGATGATTCCGCTGGCGAACAAGCGCGGCGTCGCCGCATCCACCTGGTCCAGCGCTTCGATCTGCGCCGCGATCTGTTCCGGGTTCTCGATCAGATATTCCCAGGCGACGCTGAGTTTATCGGGGTCGTAATCCGCGTCGCGCACTTGCAGGTGTCCGCTGCTGAGGCGCAGTGTGGATTCCATGGCGCTGCGCATCTCGCCTTGAAAAAAAGCGGCGATGAACATCAACAGGGCGGTCCCCATCGCCAGCGCCAGCCCCGAAAGGAGCGAGCGGCGGCGATGCCTGCCCAGGTTTCGATAAGCCAGTTTGAAATAATTCAGCATGTTATTTCTCCAAACCTGACAGGTTTTATCGGGAGGTCTGACGAACAGTCACCTTCGTAAACCACAGAACCTTTTTGGGAGAGGCTCTGTGGAAACCTGTCAGGTTTTTATCACACGTAATGCAATGCCTCCGCCGGTTCGCGCTGCGAAGCCTGGATGGCAGGAAAGACCGCCGCAAGCGTCGCAATGACGGCAACCGTGATCGCGTGTTGAAGCACCTTGAGCGGCACAAGCTGGGTGTAGATGCTGCCGCTGATCAGGGCGGTGTACTCGGTCAGGTTGGCGAACTGGCTGTAGTCCAATCCCACAACGCTGAAGATGCCGTTGACGGTGGTGCCCAGAACGGCACCGATCACTGCGCCCATCACGCCGATCAATGTCCCTTCCAGGAGGAACAGGACGGTGATCTCACGCGGTTTCAACCCCAGCGCGCCGACGATGCCGATCTCGCGCGTCCGCTCGAAGACCGCCATCATCAACAGGTTGAGAATGCCGATCGCGGCGATGCTCAGCATGAATACGCCCATGTAACTCATCACGCCGGTCTTCATATCCATGGTCTGTTTGAGTTCCGGAAATGAACTCTCCCAGGTCTCCACTTCATAGCCCGACACCGACCCGTTGATGGCGTTGATCACAGCCGCTTCCTGCCCGATCTGCTTCAGCGAGACGACGATCTCCGTCACCTGACCATTCAACCCGAACAGGCTCTGCGCCTCGGCAAGCGACATGTAGATCATGGCTTTCTCGACGGAAGGCACGCCCACATCGTAAATGCCGACAACGGTCATCGTGCGCTGGCGGTTCTGTTCATTCCTGGAATTGCCCACCATCGTGATGCGGTCGCCCACGTCAATGCCCATGGCGGTGGCGAGTCCCTGACCGATCACGACCAGGTCGCCATCGTCGGGATTGAGGTAGCGTCCCTTTGTGATGTTCTCCGCCACCGGTGTGATATCCGCTTCCTTCTCCGTTTCGATGCCGATGATCGAGACTGCGAACGCGCCTTCACGGTTGGTCACCAACCCGCCTGTGACGATGCGCTTCGACGCGGCAACCACCTCGGGTCGCGACTCCGCTGCCTGCACTACCACATCCGGGTCGGTCAGCGGAAGCAACGGTTTGCTTCCCAAAGTATCGCCATAGCCGGGCGCATGTACCTGGATGTTGCCTCCCAACAGTTGAATGGCGTTGCCGTAGATCGCCTGCTCGAAACCGCCGATCAGACCGTCATAGAACACCAGCAGCGCCATCATGGCGCCCATGGCGCCCGCGATCAGGAGCGTCCTGCGGCGTTGACGCCATACGTTCCGCCATGCTATGCGTAGAAATAAATTCATGGTGTCGTCCTTTCTAAACGCTCGCTTCGAATTGTGATTCTGTTTTGCGCAAGCCGTATTCCATCACATACAACATTTTGTCGATCCGTTCCTGAACCTTCGCGGAGCGCACCCATTTCATGATGTCTTTTTGTTTCATACCTTCGTTGATGACGTAGGCGCTGATGGCATTCGTCCAGGTCTCCATGATCATCACCGCCAGGTCCACGTCCACGCTCGGGTCCACCTCGCCGCGTGCGATGGCTTGCTCGATCATCGCGCGCAATCCCCGCGCGGTCCTTTCCCGGACGCTGGCAAAGTTCCTTCCATAGTACATGCCCTCGCTGAACATCACGCGACTGATGGCTTGCGTCAACAACGGGTGTGACGTGTTGAACTCCATGCCGGTCTTGATCATCCAGCGAAAGTATTGGAACGTATCCATGTTCGCGCTCGGCGGATGTTTGCCCTTGAAGTATTCCATCTTTTCGCGCTCGAGCATAGTGAGCAAATACATGAAAACGTCCTGTTTATCCTCGAAATACTGGTAGAAACTTCCCTTCGAGATGCCGCTGCTCGCCACGATGCGGTTCGTGGAGGCGTTCTCCAGTCCATGCTCGGCGAACTCCTCGATTGCCGCGTCAATGATGATCTTGCGCTTCTCCTCGGGAAGATTGAGAAAGGTTTGTTTGGGCATGCAATGTGACCTCCTGGTCATGTGACCACGAAGTCACATTCTACGACGATTTCCCCCCATGTCAAGGGAGTCCGCCTCGCTCCCTGCCCGTGGTTGATTCTGTTTACCGGGATTTTTTCCTGCGTCCAAACCTTTGTGACACCCATTTCGGCAGGCTCAATATGTCGCCTTCGAGGTTATTCACCCGTCCCCCCTTTTTCCATAATCCTGTCGTCCCTTTGGGATTGTCCACTGCTCACTGATAACTGTTCACTGATACCTGCTTCACCTTCCCTATCACCATCCTCATCAACAACCCCGCCCTCCAGAACGCGACCGCCGCCATCCCGTGCGCCAGCACCGCAAACAGAGGCGGCGTTTGATAAGTGTAATACGTCCAGCATTGACGGGTCGTCCCCCACAACTCAAGGAAATAGCCCAAGCCCGAACCGGCAAAAAAGGTGAGAAGGGCAAAACGACGATCCGTTGGGGTGAGAATTAAGAGAATGCAGAGAATTAGGGCGAACCATGTAAAGGACTTGTCGAAGGTCGGGGAAACGAAGACCAGCATGAGGGTCAGGAAGGAGGCGAAGGTGAGCCAGTAGAGAGTGGATAGTGGAAAGTGGAAATTGAGTGTCACCCTTCTGTCCAATTGATCCATGATCCAATTCAGGAATCTTGTGATGCGATCAATGGATAGACTTGCGATGGGCCAGGCAGGGATAATCCAGAGCGGCGGGCGCTCGCTGGTGTAATAGTGCCACAGGTTGGTTTGCGTCCCCCACGATTCGATGGCAAGCCCGCCGAAGACGCCGACGAAGACGATCAGCAGATCCGTTTTGAGGTTTGCGCGCGCGATGATCGTAACGGACATGAAGGCGAAGATGCCCAACAGGAGCCAGTCCATGGTCCGCCACCACGCGCCGTTCCAATTCACGTAGGAAAGAACCTCCTCCGCCAGGGGCCACCAGATGTACACGATGAGGAAGATGGTAACGAAAAACCCGCCGAGCAGGATGCTGCTGTCGCGGGTCCAAAACCTGGCAAGCGTCCGACGGATCGAAGACATGAACGGGATTATAGCAGGAGAGTTCGAAGGATTTCGGTTCGGTAACGTTTTTTTTGCGGAGCGCGCAAAACAAAACCTCGATGGATTTGACCTGCGCCGCGCGATTTTGTGCGACAGGTCCCATCGAGGTCGGTTCGTTAAATGATAACTGCCAGAGTGAGGGGGGCACCCTAGCAGTCATCGGCTGTATATTACTACAACCTCCCGGAAAATACAAGAGTTTTGCCTGAAAGATTTATTAGAAACCTGACATATACGCCCCCGTATATATGCCCCGGGTAGGAATCGAACCTACATCTAAGCCTTAGGAGTGCCTTGTTCTGTCCATTGAACTACCGGGGCGCGATGAAGATTATACCTCAAAGGAAACGATGCTTTATTTATGCAGCCTGTGCCGGAAAGCCGCGTCAATTTGGGACGCGGCTTTCCGGCGTTATAATCAACAAAACCCCATCCTCGGAATCGTTCCATGAAAAAACTCATCACCGCCAAACTCGCGGGCAATATCCTCCTTGCCTCCCTGGGATCATTGCTGGTCTTTCATATTCTCGTGCTTTTGAAAATCCTCCCTGCCGATATGATCTGGGGCGGACAAGCCAATGCAGACAATCTTGTCGCTCTGGAGATCATTGCCATTGTTGTGACCCTGTTCTTTGTCTGGATCATTGCCGCAAAAACGGGATATGTCAAAGCGGGCAAATTCGCCGGGGCAGTGCATATCCTTGTCTGGATCGTTTTCGCATTTCTGTTGTTGAACACATTGGGCAATCTTGCCTCGGGCGTTTCCGCCGAGAACTTCATCCTTGCCCCCATCACGTTGACATTGGCGCTTTGCGCGCTCAGGCTGGCGGTTGAAAAGTGAGTTATTTCCTTGCCCCGCTCGCCTTCCTCCACGCCTCCTTCAGGAACAGCGCGTCCTCCTCCATGATCGGGCTTTCGCACAGGATGCGCCCCGCGCAGCCGTAATCCCTCAACGCTTCGAACAACGCGTTCAACTTCAAATCGGATTCCTTCAACGCCAGGTGATTCTTCTCGCCCTTGGGACCGTACTCGATTCCCGAAAGATGGATGTGCAGACTCTTCAACGCCTCCCTTCCCAACGACGCCTGATACGCTTCGAGCAGCCTCGTCCACTCCCTGACCGAATTCATCGTCCCATCGCCGGGACGCGCGTGCAGGTGCGCGAAATCGAGGCACGGCTGGACGCCCTCGATGGCTTTGCTCATCTCCAGCGTATCCTCCAGCGAACCCAGCATCGCGGACTTGCCCATCGTCTCCGGGCGCAGGATGACCGGGTTTTTCGCCTTGCGTAATTCCCTCACGCAACCCTTCAAGCGCGGGATGGCAACCTTCAATACCTCCGCAGGCGGACGTAGGAAATACGAACCGGGATGGAAGATGACGTCCGTCGCGCCGGCGAGATTGCCGTAATGCGCCGCGTCCATAAGACGTTTACGCGATTTGGGCCACTCCTCCTCGTCCGCGTTCAAATTGATGAAATACGGCGCGTGGACGCTCAACGAGACCTCCTGCTCCGCCGCCTTTGCCTTGATCGCCGCGCACGTCGCCTCCGTCACGCGGACGGATTGCACCCAACCCAACTCCAACGCGGTCAACCCGATGGATTTGCTGAACTCGATGGCTCCCACCGATCCGCCCGGTTTCTTTGGCGTTCCGATGGGTGAACCGACCGTTCCGAATTGAAAAGATAGCGCCATGAAATTCTCCATTCTCCAATTCTCTAATTCTCCAATTCTCTAATTCTCTAATTTCCAACGCTCAATGACCAGTGATCAGTGACCAGTGAACAGTAATCAGTGACCAGTGATCAGTGATCAGTGATCAGTGAACAGTAATCAGTGATCAGTGAACGGTGATCAGTGACGAAAGCCGCGCCCACAAAGGCGGACCGAGGATCAACAAACCGATCAACACCGCTGCCAGCGCCGCGATCAGCACCGCCGCCGCGCCCACGTCCTTGCCAACCTTCGCCAGCGGATGATGCACCGGGCTTGCCAAATCCACGACCGCTTCGATGGCGGTATTGACGAATTCCGCCGCGAAGACCATCGTAACGGTCAGGATCAGCACCGCCCAATCACGCGCGGGCAACCCCAGCCACAACGCGGCAACGAATACAACGACGGCGGCGACGGCATGGATCCACGCGTTGTGCTGGGTCTGGAGGACATACCACCAGCCGCGAAAGGCATGACCGAACGCGGCGATGCGGGAGTAGATGAATTCTTTGAGCGTCATATTTACAAATTACGCAGCACGCAACACGCACCACTCGCTCCGTATTTCGTACCGCGCGTATTCATTCCTCGCGGATCTTTATATCGCCCAGCCCAAGCGATTCCAGGATCTCCGCCTGCGCCTTCCACATCTTCGTTTTTTCCTTTGGTTTGGCGTGGTCGTGACCGAGCAGGTGCAGGACGCCATGCACAACGAGCAACTGCGCTTCCGCCTCGAGCGGATGACCAGCCTGCTTTGCGCTTTTTGCGGCGTAAGGGATCGAAATGAGGATATCGCCGAGGTAATGCACGCCGGTTTCCGGGTCGAATTCCGACCCGTCCGTTTCGGAGGCGGGGAACGAAAGCACGTCGGTCGGCGCGTCGATTCCCAGGTACTCCCGATTCAGTTCGCGGATCTTCGCGTCGTCGGTCAATACGATGGTCAGATCCGAAGCCAAAGATTTGGATTGATGTTCGAGCGCGGCTCTCGCGGCGCGTTCGAGAAGTTCCCTGGGAAACGGCGTTTTCGATTCGATGTGGATCATGTCTTGCGCGGCGCCGTCACGACATCCTCACCGGCTGTCACCTCCTTGGGGTAGGCGATGCGCGGGTGATGCGTGCCTTTCAGGATCGTGACGAACGCCTCGGTGATGATGCCGAGATCCTTGAGGGTCAATTGGGTATCGTCCAGTTGACCCTGTTTCTGCGCGGCTTCTATCGTGGAGCGCACGAGTTTGCGAATCGCCTCCTCATCCTGTGGGCGTTCAGCGCGCGAGCGCGCCTCGACGCCATCGGCAAGCATGAGCAGAGCCGTTTCGCGCGAGCGCGGGCGCGGACCCGGGTAACGGAACTTTTCGATGTCCACTTTGGAGGCGTCGCCGCCCGCGGCTTGCACAGCCAGGTTGTGCTGGTAACGCGTGACCATGGTGCCGTGATGTTCGAGGATGAAATCGTCAATGCGGCGCGGCAGGCGGTGTTTGTGCGCCAGCGTTACCCCATCTGGCACGTGCGCGATGATGACCGCCGCGCTTTCTTCAGGGTCGAGATCGTCGTGCGGGTTGATCCCCTCCGCCGCCTGGTTCTCGATGAAGAAGGAAGGGTTGAGCGCCTTGCCCACGTCGTGGAACAACGCGCCGACGCGCGTGAGCAGGGCGTCCGCGCCGATCAACTCCGCGGCTTGTTCGGCAAGGTTCGCCACCTGTAAACTGTGCTGGTAGGTGCCCGGCGCGTTGCGTAAAAAGAATTGCAATAACGGAAAATCGGGGCGCGAGATCTCGATGAGTTGCAGCGCAGTGGTGAGACCAAGCGTTTGCGCGAGGAAATATTGCAGCAACAACGCGATGCTCGAGGAAGCCAGCCCGCTGAAGATCGCCGCGCCCGTGAGTTGGAGCATGGCGACGCCGTCCATCGAAGTGAAGGGCAGGCGGAACGCCGCCAGCACGACGATCCCCGCGACGGCGACCCCCATGCCGGCGCGGAAGAACGTCCACACGCGCCGCGCCGACCCCAGGACGAGCACGCCCGCCAGCGATGAAAGCAAAAAGTAGGGCGTCAGGTCGAACGCGTTGGGCATTCCATAAGGGACGAGCAGGGAGATCAGGATCGAAAAGATGATCCCCGCCTCCAGCCCGAACAGCGTCGCGATCAACAAACCGGCGGCGGACAACGGGTAGGCATACGGCAATACGGTGCGATCGGGGATGATGACGCGCGCGCCCATCACGAACACGAGAAAGACCAGCGCGACGATCACCAGGCTGCGCGCGTCGAACAGGAAGTTCAACCGCCGCCGCGAAAAATACAACCCGCTCAAAGCCGTCAGCATCAACACCAGCGCGCCCGCGCCGGCGTATTCCTGCCAGGGACTGGTCCGTCCGATCAAACCCAGTTTTTGCAGCGCCTCCAGTTGCGCGGGGCGGATGATCTGCCCGCGCAGGACGATGATCTCGCCCGCCTTGTATCTCTGGACGACCGGCTCCACCGCGTCACGCGCGGACTGACGGGCTGATTCCGTCAAATCGGCGGAATACACGCTGTTGGCTGTCACGAACGCCGAGACCAGTTCCACGACGATGGCGGATTGTTCCTCGTTGAGCGCGAGACTGACCAGCGAGGGAAGGGTCCTTCGGACGGAATCAAGTTCGGTGTCCCGAATGGAGCGGCGCATGACCTGTTCCAGCACGTTCAACGACTCCTGCTGGATCGAATCCCAGCGCGCGGGGGTCAGCGCGAGGATCTGTTCGATGGTTTGAGGTTTGAGCGTAACGTCGCTGAGGGAGGCGATGTCGGAGGCTTTTTGTTCGGGCGCGGCGTTCTCATCCCCGCGCACGAGGGTGATGTATTGCAGCGCGGCGCGCAGGCGTTCGATCTGTTTGCGCGCGATGGCTGGATCGGGCGGGGCGTAAACGGGCGCGACCGCGTTTTCCGCCGCGAGGCGCGCCTCCTCCGTCCTCACTTCGCTGATGTATTCGATGTCTTGCGGCGCCTGGAAATCGCTGGGCGAAACGTCCCCCGCCTGCAGGGAGATCGCCGCGGGTCCCGTCAGGGACGGCAGGACCAATGCCCCGTAGGAAATGACGCTCACGAGGATGAGCAATATGATCTGAAGCACGCGGATGCGCGGCGGCGTCTGGCGGCGACGCGCGGGTACGATAGCCATCCTATTTTTGAAGAAGTTCCCGCACGGTCGCGCTGATCCTGTCGTTGGGGGCGCGGCCCGCGACTTTTGCCATGACGACCTTCATCACCTTGCCCATATCGGCGGGCGAGGCGGCGCCGGTCTCCGCGATGGCGGCGCTGACGATCCCGCGCAATTCCTCCTCGGGCATGGCTTTGGGCAGGAAGGCTTCCAGCACTTTGATCTCGGCTTCGTTGTCGGCGATCAGGTCGGCGCGGTTCGCCTTCTTCGCCTCCTCGATGGCTTCGCGGCGGTTTTTGACCTCCTTTTGGATGAGTCCGATCACCGCCATGTCGTCGAGTTCGATGCGTTTATCCACCTCCGCCTGTTTGACCGCGGCGAGCGCCATCCGCACCGTGCGTTTGCGTACCTCGTCGCCGCTCTTCATGGCGTCCTTCATGGAGTCGTTGAGTTGGGTCTTGAGGTTCATGGAGAGGATTATAGCAGAGAAGGAAGTTATTTCTTCGCCCCCGTCAGCGCGGTGGTGATCCCCAAACCGATATATACCAGCCCCGCAAAATAACGTCCTCCCTTTTGAAAGCGGCGGTTTCCCGAAAACCTGCCCGCAATGGAACTTGCCAGTAACGCGTACATACTGTCTGTAACGATTGCCATGCCGACAAATACCGCGCCCAGTAACAGATTTTGACCGACGACGTTCCCCTTTGCCGGGTCAACGAACTGCGGCAGGAAGGCAAAGAAGAACAACGCGGTCTTTGGGTTGAGAATGTTGACGGCGAATCCCTGCCAGTAAATGCGCGAGAGACTTTCCCGTTTCAGCGTCTCGTCCTCCACCCTGCCCCCCGAAGAGGTCAACTTGCGAATACCGAGATAGACCAGATACGCCGCGCCGAGATACTTCACCACATCGAACGCCAGCGCGGACGATAACAGGATGGCGGAAAGCCCCAGCGCCGCGGCGACCGCCTGGAGAAAGTTTGCGGTTTCGATTGCAAATACCGAAACGAGCCCCGCCATGCGTCCCTGGCTGGCGCTGCGCGCCGTGATATACAACACCGCCGGACCCGGCACCAGCAACAGCACCAGCGCGGCGCCCATGAACAGATAAAGTTGCGAGGGTTCGATCAACCTATCCCCCGATATGTGACATTTCCACTTTAGGAAGGTCAACCGTATTCTCCGAGCGGAGTTCGGAATAGCGGTCACTGCGCCTGCCCCAGACGCGCTCAATGAATTGTGAAACCTCCTCGTCGGTCGCGCCGCCTCTGAGCAGGCTCTTGAGGTCGTGTCCCTTGATGGCGAACAGGCAGGTGTAGAGTTTCCCTTCGGCGGATAACCTGGCGCGATTGCAGTCGCGGCAGAAGGGCTGAGTCACGGAGGCGATGACGCCGATCTCGCCTTTGCCGTCCTTGTAACGCCAGCGTTCCGCCACCTCGCCCTTGTAATTGGGGTCGAGCGGTTCGAGCGGCATCTCGGCGTTGATGATCTCCACGATCTCCTTCGCCGAGATCACGTCGTCCATGCGCCAGCCGTTCGTGTGACCCACGTCCATGTATTCGATGAAGCGCAGGATGTATCCCTTTTCGCGGAAGAAGCGCGCCATCGGCAGGATGCTGGATTCGTTCATCCCGCGCTTGACCACCATATTGACCTTGATCGGCTCCAACCCGACCTTTTGGGCTGCTTCCATTCCCTCCAGAACCTTTTCCACGGGGAAGTCCACGTCGTTCATGGCTTTGAACACGTCGTTATCGAGCGAGTCCAAACTGACCGAAATTCGCTTGAGGCCGGCATCCTTCAACGCCTGCGCGTAGCGCGGGAGGAGCGACCCGTTGGTGGTCATGGTCAGGTCAATGTCCGGGATCTGCGACAGCATGGAAACCAGCAGCGGCAGGTCCTTGCGGACGAGCGGTTCGCCGCCGGTCAGGCGGATCTTTTTTACGCCGTGCGCGGCGAACATACGCGCCAGCCGCGCGATCTCTTCGAAGGTCAACACCTGGTCGTGCGGGAGATAATGGTAATCGGAGCCGAAGATCTCCTTCGGCATGCAATACACGCAGCGGAAGTTGCACCTGTCGGTGACGGAGATGCGCAGGTCGCGCAGGGGGCGGTTGAGGAGGTCGGTAAAAGGCATGGGCGTGGAATCGGTCCCTTCGTCCCGCGCCAGCCCCGGATGGGGATCGAAGCGGGCGTATCTCTGAGGGTGGGAGGTTTCGGGGATTATAACAAGAGTATGTGAGGATTTTATAAGCAATTGACTAGTCTTTTCAGACATGCTATCATACGGACATTATTCTTTATTTCGCACGTTACAAAAAGGAGTTATCCATGAACAAGAGCAGTTATTCTTTTCGCATCGTCGAATTTATCGTCCGCTTCATAGGTTTATTCGTTTTCAGCGCCGCCGGGTTTTCGTTTGGGGAAGCAGTTGCAGATTTCTTCCATTCCTCGGATACGGCTGAGGTCTTTCTATACCAGACCGTCTTTGCGCTGCTGGGAGGGTTGTCCGGGTTCATCCTGATCCCTTATTTCACGACGCGCCCGGCGCGCGCCATCCGCAGGATGCTTGGTCATCTTTCGGCGGAGACCCTTTTCGCGGGGCTGGTCGGGTTGATCGTGGGTCTGCTCACCGCCGCCCTGCTGGCGTTTCCGCTTTCCCTGCTCCCTTCTCCGTTTGGGGAAATCCTGCCTTTCGTCGGCGTGGCGGCTTTCGCGTATCTCGGCGTCTCGCTGTTCGTGATGCGGCAGGGCGACCTGTTGGGGCTGGTGAGCGCATTGAGCGGACGCGGGGGCGAGGGAGGCTCCTCCTCCTCGTGGACGAATCTCAACCGCACCATCTTACTGGATACGAGCGTGATCATTGACGGGCGCGTCGCCGACATCGCCAAAACGGGATTCCTGCCCGGCACGCTTCTCATCCCCCGCTTTGTGCTGAACGAACTCCAATATATTGCCGACTCCCCCGACGGCTTGCGCCGCCAACGCGGACGCCGCGGCATGGAGGTGCTTGCCGAACTGCAAAAGATCCCCAGCATCCTCGTCCGCATCAGCGACATCAACGCGGAGGGCGTGCGCGAAGTGGACGATAAACTGGTGGTGCTGGCGCGGCAGTTGAAATGTCCGATCCTCACCAACGATTTCAACCTGAACCGCATCGCCGAATTACAGGGCGTGACGATCCTGAACATCAACGAACTGGCGAACGCGGTCAAGTCGGTTGTGTTACCCGGCGAGCGCATGACCATCAACATCTTCCAGGAAGGCAAGGAATACGGTCAGGGCGTGGGCTACATGGACGACGGCACCATGGTCGTGGTGGAGAACGGCAAGGATTACATCGGCGAATACAAGGAAGTGGTCGTGACCAAGGTCCTGCAAACCGCGGCGGGACGCATGATCTTCGCGCGCGTGGAAGAGGACAATGGGAAGAGGAAGAAATAGTTTGATAGTCTGATAGTCGCTAGTCGGATAGTCTGATAGTCGTTAGTCTGATAGTCGTTAGTCTGATAGTCTGATAGTCTGATAGTCGCTAGTCGGATAGTCGCTAGTCGGATAGTCGGATGGTCACTCGTCATAAAACACTTACCAAACTACGAGACTACGAGACTATAAGACTATAAGACTATAAGACTATGAGACTATCAGACTATAAGACTATGAGACAAATAAAAATGATAAAACCATGATTCGACTCTACAACACCCTCACGCGCAAAAAAGAGGAATTCCAAACCCTCGAACCGGGACTGGTCAAAATGTACGTCTGCGGCGTCACGGTCTATAACGACGCGCACGTCGGTCACGCCATGTCGGCGCTGGTGTTCGACGTCATCCGCCGCTATCTCGAATATCGCGGCTACAAGTTCAAACACGTCATGAACTATACCGACGTGGACGACAAGATCATCAACCGCGCCAAACAACTCGGAGAAGATCCGCTCGAACTCTCGCAGCGTTACGTTGAAGAATATGCCAGGGAACTCGAGGCTCTGAACGTCCTGCCGCCCACCGCGACCCCGCAGGTCAGCAAGACCATGCCGATCATCATCCAATTCATCCAGGGTCTCATTCAAAAAGAGGCTGCCTACGCCGCGCCCAACGGCGACGTGTATTTCAGCGTCCCCAGCGATAAGGAATATGGCAAACTCTCCGGTCGCAAACTCGACGACATGCAGGCGGGCGCGCGCATCGAGGTCGAGGAGGCAAAAGATCACCCAATGGACTTCGCCCTCTGGAAAGCCGCCAAACCCGGCGAAATTTCATGGGACAGCCCGTGGGGCAAGGGTCGTCCCGGCTGGCACATCGAATGCTCCGCCATGAACCTCGCCGAGCTCGGCGAACAGATTGACATCCACGGCGGCGGCAACGACCTCATCTTCCCGCACCACGAGAACGAGATCGCGCAGACCGAATCCTACACCGGCAAACCCTTCGCGCGCTATTGGATTCACAACGGCATGTTGCAACTTGGCGGCGGCGAGAAGATGTCCAAATCGCTCGGCAACTTCGTCAGCATCAAGGACTTCCTCGAGCAACGCGACGCCGACGTGATGCGGATGCTCGTCCTGAGCGGGAACTACCGCGCGCCCCTGATCTTCAACGACGAGACTCAGGATGCCGCGGAAAAGAACCTCGAACGCCTCAAAGCCGCCCTCAGGCCCGCCTCCGCCTCCGCAAGCGGACTCTCCGCTGAAGCCGCCTCCGTCCTCGCCTCCCAGGCTGAGTCCACGAAACGATCCCTCATCGAAGCCATGGACGACGACTTCAACACACCGCTCGCGCTCGCCGCACTGTACGAACTGGTCAAAGCCATCAACACCGCGCGTGACAGCGGCGCGAATGACGATCAACTTGCTCCCGCACAAAACACGTTGCGCGAACTGACGAATGTGTTCGGTCTGCGTTTGCAGGAAAAACAAGGCTCGGGCGACGCGGACAAATTCATTGATCTGCTCGTCGAAGTGCGGAGCGAAATCCGCCAACAAAAACTCTGGCAACTCTCAGACCTCATCCGCGACAAATTGAAGGAACTCGGCGTGACCATCGAAGATACGAAAGATGGCGCGAAGTGGAGATGGAGTTGAAGGAAGACTCACAATGAACGAAAAAAACATTCACATCACGGAACTGGACCGTCAACGCCTGATTGACTTGATCATGGATGCGCAGTCCGGCGAATACCGCGGCAGCGTGTATCTCGAAAAACTGCGCGGCGAACTCAGCCGCGCCCGCATCGTCCCGCCGCAGGAGATCCCCGGCGACGTTATCACCATGAACTCGAAGGTCGCCCTCAGGGATATGGACAGCGGCGAAGAGGAGACCTATACGCTGGTCTATCCTGAGAACGCCAACATGGCGGAGGGCAAAGTCTCGATCCTCGCGCCGATCGGGACAGCCATGCTCGGCTACCGCGTCGGCGATATGTTCGAGTGGGAGGTCCCCGCCGGAAAAAGGCGACTCAAGGTCGAAAGAATCCTCTATCAACCCGAATCTGCAGGAGATTACGAACTGTAAGGATCAGAAAATTATGTACTTCCCTCACGTCGCTGCGAGTCTTCGAGAAGCAATCTCCTGTTGTCTACAGATTTTCCTGCAAGGCGGGGATTGCTTCGGGACGAACGCCCTCGCAAGGACAAGAGGGAACTTATGGTTTTACGAACCCTAAGGCGAAAGGAAAACTTCCGAGGCGAATGTCCCGGAAGTTTTGATTCGAGCAACGCAGGAATTTTGGGAAATGTATAGGTTACAACTGCCTTGCCTTTTTGCCGGGTCTCACATAGAATGAGGGGCGCGGGGAAATTTTACGATTGCCGTTGTTGAGTTCAAGGAGGTGCTTCGCTTTCTCAAAAACCGGACTTCACGCCCGCCCGCTTTCCTGTCGGTGTGTTTTTTCCACATCCAATTTCATATCGAGGAGAATAATATGAAACGGTTATCCAAATTGACTTCGGTCATGTTGGTTCTGGCGCTCACGCTGAGCATATTGTCCGTTGCCCAGCCTGCGAAGGCGGCGCCCGATCTGTTCGCAAACCCCAGCACTACGGTTTTCATAAACGAGATCCATTACGATAACACCGGAACGGATGCCGGCGAAGCAATCGAGATCGCCGGGCCCGCTGGCACGGACCTGACCGGCTGGAGCATCGTCCTTTACAACGGTTCCGGCGGGGCTACGTACGATACGGATACGTTGAGCGGAACCATTCCCAACCAGCAGGGCGGATACGGCACGGTTGTTTTGACCTATCCCTCCAATGGAATACAGAACGGTGCGCCCGACGGCATCGCATTGGTGAACGGCACGACCGTCGTCCAATTCCTCAGTTACGAGGGAGTCTTCACAGCCGTCGGCGGACCGGCAAACGGCATGACCAGCACGGATATTGGGGTCAGCCAGACTGGCTCCGAGCCGGTGGGCTCCTCCCTGCAATTGACCGGCAGCGGCGCGACCTACGGCGACTTCACATGGACAGCCACCACAGCGAACACTTTCGGTAGTCCCAACACGGGGCAGACCTTTGTCGCCGGCGGCGGACCGACCAATCCCTCCGGGACAGGTTCAGCCGATCCTGCCACGGTCGCGCCCGGCGATCCATCCCTGCTTGCGGTCGCCGTGACGCCCGGTTCCAATCCCGCCAGCACGGGTCTGGCTGTCGTTTGCGATCTTTCCACGATCGGCGGGAGCGCGACCCAATCCTTCTTCGACGACGGTTCGAATGGCGATACCGCCGCCGGGGACGATACCTTCTCCTTCCTCGCAACCGTTGACAGCGGGACGAGCGAAGGCGCAAAGAGCCTGCCATGCGCCATCACCGACGCGGAAGCGCGCAACGGCAGCGCCTCGATCAACCTGACCGTTCAACTGCCTCCCCCTCCCGTACAACTCGTCATCAACGAAATTTTGGCTGACCCGGATGCAACCAACGGCGACGCCAACGGAGACGGCACGGTCAACACGACACAGGATGAATTCGTCGAAATCGTCAACACGGCGGCATCCAGCATTGACCTGAGCGGCTGGACGTTGAAAGACGCCGTCGGCGTGCGTCATACCTTCCCATCGGGCAGTATGGTTCCGGCGAATTGTTCGGTGGTGGTGTTTGGCGGCGGCGCGCCGAACGGATGGTTTGGCGGCAGTCTTGTTCAAGTCGCATCCTCGACCCAACTGGGACTCAACAACGCGGGCGATACCGTCACCCTCAACAATGGGACGAGCGACGTGGTAAGTTACACCTATGGCAGCGAGGGCGGCGACAACCAGTCGTTGACGCGCGACCCGGATGTCACGGGTGGGGAACCGCTCGTTAAACACGCGACAGCCACCGGGTCGGGCGGAGCGTTGCACTCCCCCGGCACAAAGATTGATGGGAGTCAGTTCGCGGGCTGCCCGTCGCCTGTGATCAAAATCCACGAAGTCCAGGGGAACGGTCCCTCCAGCCCATTGGTCGGGCAGACGGTCGTCATCGAAGGCATTGTCGTCGGCGATTTTCAGGCGGGCGCCAGCGGCACGCACGGCGACTTGCGCGGTTTCAACGTTCAGGAGGAGGATGCCGATGCGGACGCAGACCCGCTGACATCCGAGGGCATCTTTATCTTCAACGGAAGTTCGCCCAGCGTTAACGTGCAGACCGGCGATCTCGTGCGCGTGGAAGGCGTCGTCTCCGAGTTCAACGGCTTGACGCAGATCACATCCTTTACCGACGTGACCGTGCTCGGCGGCGGAAACCCGCTTCCCACCGCCGCGACCCTTTCGCTGCCCGTGACGAGCGTCACCGACTTCGAAGCCTACGAGGGCATGTTGGTCACGTTCCCGCAAGCCCTGGTGATCTCGGAGTATTTCAACTTCGATCGCTTTGGCGAGATCGTCCTGACCTCCGAGAGGCATCTCACGCCGACCGCTGAGTTCGAACCCGGCGCGCCAGCCATCCAAGCCGCGCAGGAATTCCTGCTCGACCGCATCACGCTCGACGATGGGCGGACGGTTCAAAACCCGGACCCAGCCATACATCCGAACGGAAGCGTGTTCGACCTGACGAACCTGTTCCGCGGCGGCGATACGGTGGCTAACGTGACCGGCGTGCTGGATTACGCGTTCGGTCTCTACCGCGTCCACCCAACCCAGGGAGCGGACTACGTCAATGCCAACCCGCGCCCGGCATCGCCCGACCCGGTGGGCGGCAGCCTGACGGTGGCTTCCTTCAACGTGCTGAACTACTTCACCACATTGGATTACCCGCCCGGCGACCCGCTGGATAACAAATGCGGTCCGCTGCAAAACCAGGAATGTCGCGGCGCCGACGCGGATCAACCCCTCGAGTTCACGCGCCAGCGGGATAAGATCATTGCCGCGCTCTCCGTCATCGACGCGGACATTGTCGGCTTGATCGAGATCGAAAACCATCCCGGCGACGTTCCCACCGCCGACCTCGTAAGCGGACTCAATGCGGCGATGGGCGCTGGCACCTACGACTACATCGCCACCGGCGCGATCGGTTCGGACGCCATCCGCGTCGCCTTCGTCTACAAACCTGCCTCGGTTTCCCCGGTCGGTTCCTTCGCTGTCCTTGATTCTTTGGTGGATGCGCGCTTCCTCGACGATTTCAACAGACCCACGCTGGCGCAGACCTTCCAGGACAACTCCACGGGCGGCATCTTCACTGTGGCGGTCAATCACCTCAAATCCAAAGGCTCCGATTGCAACGCCATTGGCGATCCCGATCTGGGCGATGGTCAGGGCAACTGCAACCAGACGCGCAAAGCCGCCGCCGAAGCGTTGGTGGACTGGCTGGTGGGCGATCCCACCGGGAGCGGCGATCCCGACTTCCTCATCATAGGCGACCTCAACTCCTACGACAAGGAAGACCCCATAGATGTCTTCCTCGCCGGTGGATACACCGACCTGCTGCACCAGTTCGTCGGCGAGGACGCCTACACCTACGTCTTCGATGGGCAGACCGGTTATCTCGATTACGCGCTGGCAAGCGCGAACCTGCTGGGACAGGTTTCAGGCGCGACCGCATGGCACATCAACGCCGACGAGCCCGACCTGATTGACTACGACACTTCCTTCAAACTCCCCGCGCAGGATGCCATCTACGCGCCGGATGCCTATCGCTCCTCGGATCACGACCCGGTCATCGTCGGACTTGAGATTGCTCCGCCCTTCCCGACCACCTCCGTCCTCGACGACTTCAACCGTCCCAACGGACTCCTCGGTCCGAATTGGATGGGCGCCAGCGGTTCCTATCGCATCGTCGGCAACCAGGTGGACGTGCGGCGCGACGGCGCGATCTACTGGAAGGACGCCTTCGGCGTGGACCAGGAGGTCTTCGTCACCCTCACCAACGTGGACGCGGCGGGCTGGGAACAGGACCTGCTCCTCAAGGTACAAAACGTCTACGGTCCCAATTGGGGCGATGGCGTGATCGAAGTTCTCTACGACGCCGCGGCAAACCAGGTGACTGTCTGGACTTTCCGCCCGCAAACGTTGATGTGGTTCAAATATGCGGACATCCCGGTTGCTTATGCCAATGGCGACCAGTTCGGCGCGCGGGCTCTGGCTACGGGCGACGTGGTGATCTTCAAGAACGGCGTGGAGGTGGGCAGGGTGACGCTCAACGCTGCCGACCAGGCATTCTTCAACCCCAGGGGCGGTCACATCGGTCTCTGGTTCATTGACGCCCGGGATGCCTTCTTCGACGACTTCGGCGGCGGAGACATGTCCCTGCCATGATGGGCGGATGAAACAACCTGAATGAAATTTCCCCGACCGCAAAGGGGTCGAGGAATCGAAAACGAAAAGCCTCCCGCGCGGGTGCGGTTAAAAGACCAGACCCAGCCGGGAGGCTTTCACGATCGCCTCGAAGACCCTTTCGTGTCGTAATCAGGAAGTATAATCAATGCGTCTATGTCCATTCTTTCGGGAAAACGAATCGTCCTGGGGGTGACCGGCTCCATCGCCGCGTATAAAGCCGCGGACCTGGCGTCGAAACTCACGCAGGCGGGCGCGCAGGTGGACGTCATCCTCACGAATTCGGCGGAAAAGTTCATCGCGCCGCTCACGTTCCAATCCGTGACGGGGCGGCGTGTGTATACCGATAACGATCTTTGGGGAAACGAGGCGCACGTGTTACACGTGGGGCTGGGTCACGCCGCCGACCTGCTCGTCATCGCGCCCTGCACTGCCAACACCATAGCCAAACTCGCGCACGGGCAGGCGGACACCCTGCTCACCGTCGCTACGCTGGCATCGCAAGCCCCGCTCGTCATTGCGCCCGCGATGGACGGCGGCATGTTCGATCATCCCGCCACACAGGAAAACCTCGATACGCTCCGCAAGCGCGGCGCGTACATCATCGAACCTGTCGAGGGACATCTCGCTTCGGGACTCACGGGAAAAGGACGCCTGCCCGAAACGCCCGAACTCATCGGACACATTCGCCTCGCCCTCGGACGCCGGGGCTTGCTCGCGCATAAAAAAGTTTTGATCACCGCCGGGGGGACCCAGGAACCGCTCGACCCGGTGCGCGTCCTTGCCAATCGTTCCTCCGGCAGGCAGGGATACGCCCTCGCCCAAGCCGCGCTGGATGCCGGCGCGCAGGTCACGCTGGTCACGACGACCACTGCATTGATTCCGCCGGTGGGCGCAACGGTCGTCAACGTTCAAACCGCAAGGCAGATGCTGGATGCGGTGTTGAAGGAATTCCCCGAAAGCGACGTCCTCATCATGGCGGCGGCGGTGGCGGATTTTCGACCCGGGAAACAATCGGAGCAGAAGATCAAAAAAGAGGGCGGAGTCCCGCAGATCGAACTCGAAGCGACGGAAGATATTTTGAAAGCGGTGGCAGAGCTAAGGTCGAGGATGAAGCGGAAGCAGGTCGTGGCTGGGTTTGCGGCGGAGTCGCAGGACCTCCTGCAAAACGCGTCAAATAAGTTACAATCCAAGAAACTGGATCTGATCGCCGCCAACGATATTTCCGCCGCAGATGCGGGGTTTTCCGTCGAGACCAACCGCATCACTTTATTGTTTGCCGACGGGCGCACGGAATCCTTGTCATTGATGAGCAAGAGCGAGGCGGCGGAGATCATCGTCGAGCGCGTTGCGGCGCTTTTGGAGTGAAATGCGAGTATTGGTAATTTCGGATGTTCATGCGAATTACACCGCGCTGGAGGCTGTGCTGAAAGACGCCGGTGAGGTGGACGCGACCTGGTGCCTGGGCGACATGGTGGGTTATGGGCCCGACCCCAACGCGGTGATGGAGCAGATCCGCGAAATCCCGAACCTGACCTGCATCCTGGGCAACCACGATATGGCGGTCATCGGGCGCATCCCCTTCGAGGTCTTCAACACGGACGCGCGCCGCACGCTCGAATATCACGAACGCGTGTTGACCGCGGATAACATGGATTTTCTGCGATCGCTGCCCTCGACTTTGAAGGTGCTGGGGGACGTGAGCATCGTGCATGGAAGCCCGCGCGATTCGGTCTGGGAATACATCCTGAACGCGCTTTCGGCGCGCTTGAATTTCGATCATTTCACAACCGCCTGGTGCTTCGTGGGTCATTCGCATTTGCAGTGCATGTTCCAACTGGATACGAACAACGACCGGGTGAGTCTCTCGCCGATCCGCGCGGGGGAGCATTTTCCCCTGCGTCCGAGGGCGATCCTGAATCCCGGCTCGGTGGGTCAGCCGCGCGACCGCGACCCGCGCGCCGCCTACGCCATCTACGATACGGAGAGTTACGTCTGGGAGCCGCGCCGCGTGGAGTACAACATCCCCGAAGTGCAGCGCCGCATCCGTGAATCGAACCTGCCGGAGAAGCACGCCATCCGGCTGGCGGAGGGGTGGTAGGCGGTGGTTGAGTAAAGCCGCGATCGTTGAATCGTATCGAGGATGCGCGGAGGGATGAGAATTGGAGGATCGGGGGAGCGAGCGGAAGGAACTTTTGGTCGAGGGTTTCGTCTGTAAGGTAGAGTCACCTTACGCCCACGAAGGAGAAGAACCAATGAAAAGAACTTTGATAACCATCGCGTTGACGACCCTGGTTGTGTTGACCTTGATCGGCGGCGCGTTGTTTTTTGCGGCAGGCAGTTTTGGAGGCGCCGGAGCGCCGATGGAATCGTATAGAAGCCTCGACCCTGCCATTGCCCCCCTCCCCGCGATGCCCCAGGTCGAATTTTATGGCGGATCGGGCGGCGCGTCCGATTATTCGTATGAGCAAACCGTCGCCAATGTGACCGCGGAACGCCTCGTCATCCAGACTGTGGACATGAGCGTCGTCGTCCCCGACCCGAAGGCGCGCATGGGAGAGATCGCAGACCTGGCTGTCGGGATGGGCGGCTTCGTCGTTTCGTCGAACCTTTATCAATCCACGTACGGGCCCAACCAGATCGAGGCGCCGGAAGTCACCATGACCATCCGCGTCCCTTCGCAAAGACTGGATGAAGCGCTCGAAAAGATCAAGGAGGGCGCGGTCGAGGTCCCGTACGAGAATCGTTCCGGCGAGGACGTGACCAATCAGTATGTGGACTTGCAATCCCGTTTGAAGGCAAAGCAGGATGCCGAGAAGAAACTGCTCGAGATCATGGATACCGCCACGAACGCGGAGGACGTCCTCGCGATCTACATGCAGATACAAAACATCCAGACCGAGATCGAGGTTCTGAAGGGACAGATCAAATACTATGAAGAATCCGTTGCGCTGTCCGCCGTCAGCATTCGTTTGATCGCGGAGGAGACGGTCCAGCCCATCGAGATCGGCGGTTGGAAACTGCAAGGCACAGCCAGCGACGCCGTCCAGGACTTGATCCGCTTCACGCAGGGCTTTGCCCGCTTCCTGATCCGCTTCTTCCTCTCGTATCTGCCCGCCCTGATCCTGATCGCCATTCCGGCTTATGGAGCCTTCATCGGCGTGCGGGCGCTGGTCCGCAGGTTCGGGAGATCGAAGGCTGGCGCTGAAATGAAAGAGGAAGAGAAGAAGTGATCTTCGGTGACGGATGATATACGGAAGACCCGACAGGTTTGGAAGCCTGCCGGGTCTTTTGATTTACATCGCGCTGCGCAACCATGTATAATCCACTCAATGGAAAAACTCGTTCGCGACGCGCTCGAATTGTTCCACGTCCACGTGACCGGGCGGCAGGTGATGTCGCTCATCACCTACGAAAAGGAACTGATGGCATGGAACCAGAAGTTCAACCTGACCGCCATCCGTGACCTGGATTCCATCCGCACGAAGCATTTTTTGGATTCGTTCTCGTGCGTGCTGGCGTGGAAGGCGAATCCCCCGGCTCGCCTCATTGACGTTGGAACCGGCGCGGGGTTCCCGGGCCTTCCCCTCAAAATTCTCTACCCGAACATGAAGTTGACGCTGGTCGAATCGGTCGGCAAGAAAGCCATGTTCTGCCAGCACATCGTCGGCGTGCTGGGCTTGGAGGACGTGGACGTCGTCCACAAACGCGCGGAAGACCTGGGACATAACCCGAAGCACCGCGAATGTTACGATTGGGCGATCGCCCGCGCGGTGGCGAACCTCAACGTGTTGAGCGAATACCTCATTCCACTGGTGAAGATCGGCGGACGGATGCTCGCGCAAAAAGGCGAAAGCGGACCCGCCGAGGCGCAGTCCGCGGAAAAGGCGATGAAACTATTGGGCGGAAAACTGGAGCAGTTGATCCCGGTCCATTTGCCGGGCGTGGCGGATGATCGTTACCTCGTGATCGTGGAGAAGGTCGCGGCGACGCCTCCCAAGTATCCGCGCAAGCCGGGCATGCCGATGAAACAGCCGTTATAGGGCTACGCGTTGTGAGCGCCAGCCGCCTCATTTCCACGCTGAATACGCCGGGGATGAAGCCGAAGTAGGCATTGATCCAATCATGATCCTCGAAGGGAGCCTGTCACGAGCGACTCGTTCCAAAGTTTTCGAATGGGCGGCAATTCATCAGGCGGAACTTCGAGCGAATTGGGAGCTGGCAAGGGCCGGGTTGCCATTGCATCAGATCGAACCTTTGGATTGACAGGAGATTTGCAAATGATTATTCATATTACAGAGGTAAGAGTTGTGGGCGCCTACTCGCTTGAGTTGACCTTCGATAACGGCGTCCAAAAGCGTGTCAATTTGCGTCCTGAACTTTATGGTCCGATTTTCGAGCCGCTTCGCGATCCCTCTTATTTTGCAAAAGCCTACGTTGACCCGGATTCGCGCACTGTGACCTGGCCCAACGGCGCGGATTTCGCCCCTGATTATTTATATCAAATGGAAGCCGAGGAGACGCCGACCGCACCTGTCACCGCGTAAGGGGGATCATTTTGCAGCCAACAGGCGCAGCCGCGAAGGTATCGCTAAAATATCCCTGCAAGCCGGGCATGCCGATGAAACAGCCGTTATAGAGGGTGAGCAGTTAGCGGTCAACAGTGATCAGTAATCAGTGTCTTATGTCTGAATCCACTGTCTAACTGATCACTGATCACTGGTAACTGAACTAACACCCCTCCTCCACGATCGTGATCCTATCCTCCCTGTTCTTGCCCATAAGCCTTCAGAATCTCCACGACTTTCTTCTTGAGCGCTGGTAAATCTTCCTGTGCTGTCAGCCATACCTTTTCGAGATCAACCCCGAAATAATCGTGGATGAGTTTATCGCGCATTCCCGCGATATCCTCCCAGGGAACTTCGGGATAGGTCTTTCGCAGATCTTTCGAAATGTGCCGCACTGCTTCACCGATGATCTCGATTTGTCTTATGGCTCCATCTTGAAGCAGTTTGGTGGCTTTGAACTTCAACTCGTTGACCCCGCGCAGATATTCTTCGATAGTCGCTATGGAATCCAGAATGTGCCGAAGATAAACGCTGTCATCTTTTTCCATAAACCACCTGCATCTCTTTCAAGATACGCTCCCGCAGATAGGGACTGATGGCGGCTTCGGTCAGGAGGTCCACTTTGCGGTCCAGCGCCTGGGAAAGTTCACGTTCCAGGCGCACAACCGCCAGCAGACTTTTTCGTTTTGAAAAACGGACGATTAGATCAATGTCGCTTTTCATCTTCGCCTCTCCGCGCGCCGTCGAGCCGAAGACTCCTACCATCGAAACGTCATTCCGGCGGCAAATATCAACCAGGCGGGCAACGTCGAAAGGATACGCGTTCATGGTTGCTATTTTACACGAGAAGTCCCTTTATCCTTGATGCAAAATCAACACCCCTCCTCCACGATCGTGATCCTGTCCTCCTTGTTGGGGATGATGCACAGGAACTCGAACGGTTCGTCGCCGGTGTTCTCATACGAATGTACCGCGCCTTCGGGGATGAAGACCACGTCCCCCGCTTTGACGTGATGTGTCTCCCCGCCGATGGTGATCGCCGCTTCGCCGCGCAGGACGTATTGCTCGTGTTCCACAGTGTTCGTGTGGCGCGGCATCCCGCCTCCCTTTTGCATGGAGAATTTTCGCAGGGCAAAGTTGGGTCCCTCCTGCGAAGAGATCAGGACCTGGATGGTCGTGTCCTTGCCGGCGGCTACGTTTTTGGCTTCCACTTCGTGGGAATGTTTGACGGACATATTATCTCTCCTCTGTCATTGCGGGCGGAGCGAAGCAATCTCCAACTTCGCGGGGAATTGCTTCGGCCTTGGTCCCGACACGGGCAAGAAGAACACTCGCCATGCCCGACCATCAGCCCTCGCAATGACGCTATGGTCTAACCGTATTCGTGGGCCACGGCGTGAGGGTGGCGGTGGACTGGATCGCGTTCGGGGATGCGGTCCGGGTGGGGATGGGGGTGAACGTGGGGCGGATCAACGGAGTCTCCGTGACCAGCGCGGGCAGCGGCGCGGAAAAGGCTGAGGTGGGAGTCGCAGTTCCGAGGCGGCGGAGCAGGTTGAAGGTCAGGATCGAAGCGGCGAACAGGAGGAGCAGCAAGCCAACCACCGTTCCGAGGATCCACGGAAGCCAGTTCGATTTCCTCTTACCGGGCGCGGTCTTCGAGCGGAAATCCGCAGGGACGCCGATCAGCAAGACGGTGATGTTATCGTGACCGCCGCGTTCGTTGGCGAGGTTCACCAGCGCGCGGCTTGCCTCCTTCAGGTTCGATCTCGTGCGCACGACCTCGAGGATCTCGTCGTTCCACACGAGGTCGGTCAAGCCGTCGGTGCAAAGGAGCAGCACGTCGTTCGGCTGGAGTTCGACGCCCTGGTTGTTCTCGGCGTGATGCGCGCCTTCGCCGTCGAACAGATTGAGGCGGAAGTCCGGTTCGGGCGGCACGGTGGAGCCGAGATATCGGCGGATGACGTGCACGTTCGGATGTTCGCGCGCCAGTTCGGGCGTGAGGATGCCCTTCTCGATGGCTTCCTGCACCCACGAATGATCCACCGTGAGTTGCTGGATGCGCCCGCCGCGCATCAGGTAAATGCGCGAATCACCCACGTAGGCGGTGTGAAGTTTATTGTCAATGATCCAGGCGATGGCGCAGGTGGCGCCCATGCCCTTGAGATTTTCGTTGGCGGCGGAGTGCGATGCAATGGCGCTGCTGGCTTCATGCACCGCCTGTTCGATGATGTATCGTGAAAATTTGCCGTCGCCCTTCGCCACGCTCTGCATGATGTGGTTGACCGCCAGTTCCGCCGCCACCTCGCCGCCCTTGTGACCCCCGATGCCGTCCGCAAGCACGGCGAACAAAACGGGCGTGCGATCCTTCTCGCTGACGTGAAACGACGCGACCGCGAAACGATCCTCGTTGTTCTTGCCCGTCATACCTTGATGGGTATGCGCTTCGACGTTCAAATGCGCGCGTGATGTGCGTATCATGGAATGGACTATTCGAGGGGAACGACCTTCGGCTCGGACTCCGCCGGGGGCTGGCTCAGATCGAAGCGATATTGCAAACGCCCGAAGTGGATCCTGTCTCCGTGCTTCAAGCGGACGCCTTCGCGCGGGACCGCTTCGTAGTTCACCCACGTGCCAGCCACCGAACCATGATCCATGATTACAAAATAACCTTCGCGGGTCTGGCGGATGCGGGCGTGCAGCGGCGAAATGGACGGGTCATCCAGCACGAGCATGGATTGTACCGGGTCCGTGCCGAACGTCGTATCCTTTTCGGTCACGGGGATCGGGCTGGCGCTGGCGGGTTCGCCTCCGTTCGCCAGGCGGATGAGATAGGCGGGCGCGGAGGGCAGGCGGTTTTGTCTCGTCATCCAACCGAAGCGCGGCTGCGATTTGACCTTCTTTGCAGCCGAAACGGGCGGCTCCGTCAATGCCGGGACGGGCTGGGTGAGCGGGTCTTCCTTTGCCTTTCGATTCTTTTTGCGGCGGGATTCCGGGATATTCCTCACGCGGCTTCTCACCAATATCGCCAGCAGGGCAAGCCCGGCAAACGCCAGCGCGCCCATCACCAGGTGGTTGCTGTACTTCGCAAGGATGAGTTCCATGCCGCCGGGCGGGTGAATGACCGTAAACGTGACGGGAATGCCGATACTCGATTTTGTCAAACCCAGCGCGTCCTCCGCCTCGACGACGATCTCGTGCTGTCCGCTTTGGTCGAGCGCGCTGAGGTCCCACAGGAATTTCTCGAAGGGTTCCTGCGTGTTTTCGGCGACCGCCTGGCCGTCCACGTACAGGGTTGTGCGCTTGAGTCTGCGTGTGTGTCCGTCGGGAAACTCGACGATGATCTCGATGATCTGCTGCGAAGGTTCGAGGCTCTCCGCGTTATAGGGATCGTCGGCGGGAGGCTGGCGCGTGATCTGCAGCGGCGGCGCGATGAAGATCGGGTTGGGCGGCTGGACGTTTACGCTGAAGGTCTTGTCCAGCGCGGGGATGGTTCCCTGCGGCGTTTCGATGTACAAGCCGAGCGTGTGATCGCCGGCGGTCGTCAGGGAGGAGGTGTAGGTGATCTGGTAGATGTTCCGCAGCGGGGCGAAATAGGCGTTCAGGTCCGGGAAGGGTTCGTTCCGGGAAAACGAGAAGAACGCGCCGCCGGTTTGTTGGGCGAGCATCCTGAAGGCGTTGGCGCTGGCGGAGACGTTCTGCTCCTCCGCGTCCACGAACCAGACGAAGACGCGCACCTTCGCGTCCACCGCGCGCTGGATGAACGGGGCGACGGCGTTGTCAATGTTGGGGTCGTCCATGCGCGGGGTGACGAACAGCACGGCGCGCTTCATGCCGGGCTGCGGCGTCGGCGCGGTGACCGTATCCAGCGCGATGGCGAGGGTTTGCAGGTTGGGCGTGGAGTTCCGCAGGTCGGGTTTGAAGGCGTTCAGGCTTACGGACCAGTCGCGCGCGTTGGCGCGGTTGATCAACGAACCCGATAACGAAACCAGGCTGAGGTCGTCGGCTGAGTCGGAGGGCTGCGCTTCCGCCCATTGACCCAATGCGGCGATCACGCGGTCGTATCTCGAGACGCCGTTCGAATCGCGTATCGCCATGGGCGCGCCCGGGTTGATGGCGATCACCGCCTGCACGGGCACCTCGGAACGGCGGATCGTATCGGCTTTGCCCTCGCGCCCGTCTTCGTATACGATAACGTCGGAGGGTCCGAGTCCGGCGATGAATTCGCCGTTCGCGTCGTACACGTCCACGAGCGCGGAGATCTTCGGGAAGTTCGCGGCGTCAATGAGCGCGATCTCTGCGGAGGCGGCGGTTTGGGCGCGCGCGAAGGCTTGGGTCCCGGTGAACAGGCTGAGGGTAAGTAGGAAGCGGAAGAGTCTACGCATTCGCCTCAACGGGGATCGAAGCGTCCTCCCGCGGCCGGGTCAGCCGCAGGTACACGAGTGTATAGGTCGCTTTCAAAAAGGTGATCGTGACTCCCTGCACCAGCGCCATGATCGGCAGAAGGAGCAGCATGAATCCGCCCATGAACAGCATCATCGTCCGCGGGTCGAAGCCGGACGGATCCTGCATGAAGAAGGGCATGAAGAAAAAGGGAACCATGAAGGGCATGGTGACGATGGCGCTGAGGATGCCGACGCCCAGGTAGGCGACCAACGAGATCAACAGGATGCGCCAGAAGTTCGCCCTGACCAGTTCCCAGCCGCGGCGGATGGCGTCGGTCACGCCGAGGTCGTCCACGACGACCGCCGCCAGCGATTCTTCGATGATGCCGTAGAGGACGAGCATGAGCGGGAACGTCAAAAGGAACAACGGTTGCAGGCAGATGAAACCGATGCCCATCGTCACTGCCCCCAACAACGCCATACAGCCGAAGAGCGTCATCATCACGATCCAGACCCCCAGGCTGAACAGCAGGACAACGCCGATCACGCGCAGCCAGTATTTTTTTCCGTCCTCGAACAGTTTCCTCATTGCCAGCGTCTCCGCGCCGCCCTCCGCCCGCACCGCGCCGAGCGCCACCGACGCCGACGACACCGCGTACAGAAGGATGCTAAGGATACTGATGAGAATGCTGAAGCCGACGAGAAGGACGATGTAGGCTGGCTGCTCCACGAAGAAGGGTTCGCCGTACGGGTCGAAATCCGTAAGGAGGATCGGCAGGAACACCACCGGAAAGATCGTGAAACTCAAAAGTGTGGGCAATGCGCTGAACAGCCACAGGATCTTATGTTTCCAGGCGATCTGCCCGGCGCGGGTGAAAAGTTCGCCATAGTCGAAGTTCATCGTTTTTCCTCAATCGCAAACCTGCCCTGGGCTCGGTCGAAGGGTCGCTCACTCCCATTCGATGGTCGCGGGCGGTTTGCTCGTAATATCATACACCACGCGATTTATTCCGTCCACTTCGTTGACGATGCGGTTCGCGACGCGAGCCAGCAGGTCGTGCGGCAGGCGCGCCCAGTCGGCGGTCATGAAATCCTCGGTCGTCACCGCGCGGATCGCCGCCGCCTCCTGATACGTCCGCTGGTCGCCCATCACGCCCACCGAACGCACGGGGAGCAGGACCACGAACGCCTGTGAAGTTTCCGCCCCCTTCCCCAAAAAACCCGCTTTGGACAATTCCTCGATCAGGATCGCATCCGCCGCCCGCAAACGGGATACGCGCTCGCGCGTCGCCTCCCCGAGACAGCGCACGGTCAAGCCGGGACCCGGGAACGGCTGCCGCCAAACAAGGCTTCCCGGCAGCCCGAGCGCCTCGCCAACCGCCCTCACCTCGTCCTTGAACAGATACCTCAACGGCTCGACCAGTTCGAATTGCATGTCCTCCGGCAGACCGCCGACGTTGTGATGCGTCTTGATCTTCTCCGCTTTGTTCCTGTCGGGAGCGGATGATTCCACGACGTCGGGATAGATCGTTCCCTGCACCAAAAACCTCGGATGACCGAGTTGCTTCGCCTGCGCTTCGAACACCCGAATAAACTTCTCGCCGACGATCTTGCGTTTCCGCTCCGGCTCCGTGACGCCCGCGAGCGCCGAGAAGAATTCGTCGGAGGCGTCAACGGTGATCAGTTCCGCGTGCAAATGATCCCGAAACGTCGAAGCGACCTGTTCCCCCTCGTTCTTCCGCAGCAGGCCGGTATCCACGAAGACCGCGATGAGTTGATCGCCGACCGCCTTATGCGCCAGCGCCGCCGCGACCGATGAATCGACCCCGCCCGAAACCGCCGCAAGGACGCGCGGTCCCTGAGCCTTGTCGAAGGGTTCGTTTCCCACCTGTTTTTGAATCCGTTCCACCGCCTCCTCGATGATGGATTTGGGAGTCCAGTTCGGTTTTGCTCCGCAAATGTCAACGGCAAAATGTTCGAGCAGTTTTTCGCCGTTCGGCGTGTGATGCACCTCGGGATGGAACTGCACGCCGAAATATTTGCGCTTCATATCGCCCATCGCCGCGAAGGGACTGTTGCCGCTGCGCGCCAGCGGGATAAAACCTTCGGGGAGTTTGGTGATGCGGTCGCCGTGCGACATCCACACTTTGGAGATCGCATCCAGCAGCGTGCCGGGGATTGCAGGTTCGATCTCTGCCGATCCATATTCGCGCTGCGCGGAGGCATCCACCTGACCGCCGAGGGCATGGGTCAACGCCTGCATCCCATAACAAACGCCGAGGATGGGCAATCCCGTTTTGAAGATGAAATCCTGAATGTAGGGCGCGTTCTCCTCGTACACGGAGCGCGGTCCGCCGGAGAGAATGAATCCCCTGGGGCGGATGGCGAGCACCTTATCCATGGGCGCGTCCCACGGGAACAACTCGCAATAGACCTGCGCCTCGCGCACGCGCCGCGCGATGAGTTGAGCATACTGCGAACCGAAATCGAGAATGGCGATGGAGTCCATGAAATATTCATCTCGTAGGGGCGGGGTCTTCCCGCCCGTGACCGGGGCGAGATGACCTCGCCCCTACATCCGAAACCAAATGAAAATGCAATTGCGGAAAATCCTGGTACTCCCCGCCGTTGACGATCAACCGATACGCGGGGAGTTGGAATTCTTCGACCAGGCTTTGAACTGTGGAATACAGATCGCCGAGAAAGGCGGAATCTTTTGCATCGAACTCCATCAACGTCCTGACCGCCTTCTTCGGCACGAGCAGGACGTGGAACGGATACGACGGCTTCGGGTGATGGAACGCCATCAACGTTTCGGTCTCGCGCAAACGTTTTACGGGAACGGCAAAACTCATGTGTTCGAAGATCCAACCGATGACCGTCGCAATACGCCAAAGAACTCTACGCCGAAAATTGACACGTGCCAATTAAGACCAATTTCCCAATTCTCTAATTCTCTGCTCCGCTAAATTCAATCTTCCCATCCTCCATCTTCGTAATACAAGCCAGCGAGTGGATCGGCACGCCGAGAGACTTCAAGGCATCACGACCGCCTTCGAAGACCTTCTCGATCAACGCGCCGATGCCGACGATGCGCGAACCGGATGCCTCCGCCAGCCGCGCCAGCCCGAGGATGGTCTGACCGCTGGCGAGGAAGTCGTCAACGATCAACACCTTCTCATCGTTCGCCAGGTATTCCGGAGAAACGATCAACTCCACCATACGCCCCTTCGTGTGCGAGGGCGCGAGCGTCAGGTACACCTGATCGGGCATGGTGATCGGCTTGTGCTTGCGCGCGTACACCACCGGCAAGCCCAGATGGATCGCCGTCGTCAGGGCGGGGGCAATGCCCGAGATCTCCGCGGTCAGCACCTTCGTCGCGCCGACCGAAGCGAAGCGCCGCGCAAACTCCCTGCCGCAGGCATCCATCAACAACGGGTCCACTTGATGATTGACGAAACTATCCACCTTCAAAATTCCCCCGCCCAGGTTCTTCCCATCCCGCAAAATGCGTTCTTCGAGTTCCTTCACGTCCGCCTCCGAGATCAGCCAGGTTTTCGCCATTGTACCACTACCCCCTGTGTTAGAATCCTCACCCATGACTTTGACCCTTGCGTCCAATTCGCCGCGTCGCCGTCAATTGCTCGCGCTGACAGGTTGGGATTTCATCGTCTCCGTTGCGGATGTGGATGAAAGCCCTCGAGAGAACGAACCGCCCGCCGATTACGTCCTGAGACTCGCCGAAACAAAAGCGCGCGCGGTCGGAACGGATTCAGACAGGATCATCCTCGCCGCAGACACGACCGTCGTGGATGGGTCGGAGATTTTGGGAAAACCGCGTGACAATACGGAGGCTGCGGCGATGTTATCTCGTCTACGCGGACGCACGCATCAGGTCTACACCGGAATTGCCCTGCTTCGAGTGAGCGACGACTACCTCCTGACCGACCTCTGCGTTACGGATGTGCCGATGCGCGATTACTCCGATGAAGAGATCAATGCGTACGTCGTCACCGGCGACCCGCTCGACAAAGCCGGGGCGTACGCGATCCAACATCCGGTCTTTCGTCCCGTCGCCTCCATGAACGGATGTTACGCCAGCGTGATGGGATTGCCGTTATGTCACGTGGTCAGAACGATGCGTAAAATGGGCATCCATCCCAATGCGGATGTGTCGTTGAGTTGTCGGAAACTATTGGAATATGATTGTCCCATATTTGATTCGATACTAAATGAATAATGTCGTTGCGAGGAGGAGCGGAGCGACGACGAAGCAATCTCCTGTTCGAGGAGCAGGTTGCTTCGTCGGGAAGCCTGCCCTGAGCGAAGTCGAAGGGATCGCCCTCCTCGCAACGACATAAGATCGAAAGGTAAAGAATGAAGTTCTTTCGCTGGTTGAATCTCATCGTCATCGCGATCTTCCTGAGCGCGTGCGGGTCGGGCGGGAACGGGCTTCTTCCCATCGGCGCGACCGATACCCCGCTGCCTCCGCCGGTGGTAACCGTCGAATCCGCCCCGGACCCGAACGCCGCGTTGACAACCTATCTCGACGCGTACAAGGCGGACGATTACAACGCCATGTATAACCTGCTCGGCAAAGTGACGCAGGATGCAATTCCCCTTGAAGAATTTGCCAGGCGCAACCGCGACGCGCTCAACAATATGAGCGCCGGCTCGTTCGATTACGAAGTGCTTTCCTCGCTCGTAAACCCGTATTCCGCGGAGATCGCCTACAAAGTGACCTATCACACCGCGCTGGTCGGCGACATTCAACGCGACATCATTGCGCGCTTTACGCTCGAAAACGGCGAATGGAAACTGGGATGGGACGATTCGCTCATCCTGCCGGAACTGGCGGGCGGCAACGTCCTGCGCATGGACTACAGCATCCCCTCCCGCGGCAACATCTACGACCGCGGCGGCGACGTGGTCGCGGCGCAGACCGACGCCTACGCGTTCAGCATCATTCCGGGAAACGTCACGGAGGAGAGTTTGCCGATCCTGCTTTCAGAGGTCAGGAGATTGTGCGGCAACGACCCCGAGGAACTGGCGCAGGAGATCGCCAACACGCCCGCCTTCTTCCCCATCCCGTTATGCGAAGCGTCCGAACAGGAGTCCGAACGCATACGAAGCGTTTATCCCGCCGGTCTGCAATGGACCCCGTACAACTCCCGTTTCTATTTCGATCGGGGGACGAGTTCCAATATCGTCGGTTACACACAGTTCATTTCGGAGGAAAACCTGGAACAGTACCGCCGCCTCGGTTACCGGGGGGATGAACGCGTGGGCGCGACGGGCATCGAACAATGGGCGGAGGATTATCTCGCCGGTCAGCATGGCGGGACGTTGTACGTGGTCAACCCGGCCACCGGGCAGATCGTGACGCGCGTCGGCGAGAGCGCGCCCAAACCCGCCGACTCGGTCTACCTCACCATTGACGACAACCTCCAGTTTTACGCGCAACAGGCGTTGACCGGTTTTACCGGCGCGGCGGTCGTGATCGAAGTGGAAACGGGACGCGTGCTTGCCATGGCGTCCTCCCCGGGTTTCGATGCGAATATCTTCGAGCCGAACAACCCCAACAGCCAGTCGCAGATCGCGGAATTGGTCCCGGGGTCTCTTCTCAACCGCGCCGCGCAGGGACAGTACCCGCTCGGTTCGGTCTTCAAGATCATTACGATGGCGGCGGGGATGGAAAGCGGCTTGTTCGTCCCCGAAACCACCTACGACTGCCAGTACACGTGGACGCGCCTGCCGGACCAGATCCGCTACGATTGGACGTACCAGCACTGCCAGGACAGGTTGGCGGCGGGACAGGAGTGCAACTCCAGCGACAGCACGCCTTCGGGTTTGCTCACGCTTTCCGAAGGTCTGATGCGTTCGTGCAACCCGCTCTTCTGGGAGATAGGGTACACGTTGTACTATAACGACCGTCCCAACGACATTGCGAACATGGCGCGCGCCTTCGGACTGGGTCAGCCGACCGGCATCGGGCAGATCGCGGAGGAGGCGGGGCAGATCAACGACCCGCGAAGCGACATTGACGAAGTGAACCAGGCGATCGGTCAGGGGGACGTTCTGGTCACGCCGTTGCAAGTCGCGACCTTCACCGCCGCGCTGGCTAACGGCGGCACGTTGTACCGTCCGCAACTGGTGGAGAAGATCGAGCCTGTGGATGGGAGCGCCGCCACCCAGGTCTTCAAACCGGAAGCGCGCGGCACCCTGCCTATCCAGCCCTTCCGTCTGGAACTCATCCGGGAGGCGATGCGCGATGTGGTGAGCAACCCGCGCGGCACCGCCAACTTCCGTTTGCGCGGTTTGCAGATCCCCGTTGCAGGCAAGACCGGCACAGCCGAATCGGGAAGCGGCTTGCCCCATGGCTGGTTCGCAGGATACACGATGGCAGGCGAAAGCACGGGGCTGCCGGATATTGCGATCGCCGTCGTCATCGAGAACATCGGCGAGGGTTCCGATTACGCCGCGCCGGTCTTCAGGGCGATCGTGGAAACGTATTACTTCGGCAACCCGCAAAGCAGGCCCTGGTTCGGTCCCATCGGCGGGCCGTTGTACACGCCGACTCCGTTCGGCGGCATCCCGACCGAAACGCCGAGACCGTAATTGAGGAAGCCCGAAAAGAAGCCGGAAGCAATCCCTTTTTGACGCCATAAAGCATTCGAGAATTGGAGGTTGGAGAATTGGAGACCAACGGTTTGATCGTCAAAGCCCAATCCGGCTTCTTCACCGTGAAGACCGGGTCGGGGTTGGTCGTTTGTCAATTGCGCGGCAAACTGAAACAGGGACGACCCACCGGCGACCTCGCCGCGATCGGCGATAAGGTGCGGGTCACGATGTTGGAGGATGGGACCGGGGTGATCGAAGAGGTCGGGGAGCGGAAGCGGGCCATCGTCAGGCTCGACCCGAGGCCCATCGGGGAGTATCAGCAGGTTCTGTTGGCGAACGCCGATCAGGCGGTCTTCGTCTTTGCGTGCGCGCATCCCAAACCGAAATTGAGAATGCTGGATCGTTTCCTCGTCATCGCCGAAAAACAAAAGGTCGAGCCGGTCATCGTCGCGAACAAGGTTGATCTCGTGAAGGACGTTTCGTCTCCGCGCGAGGCGAGGGAGATCTTCGGGATGTACGAAGACATCGGCTATCGCGCGCTCTACACGTCGGTCAAAACCGGCGCGGGACTCGACGAATTGAAGCGCGCGTTGATCGGAAAGATCAGCGCGCTGGCGGGACCGAGCGGCGCGGGAAAATCCAGCCTGTTGAACGCGATTCAGCCCGGCCTGGGGTTGGAAGTGAAGGAGGTCAGCAAGGCGATCAACAAGGGCAGGCACACAACTGTGACGAGGCAAATGTTCCCGCTCGAAGGCGGCGGATATGTCGCCGACACGCCGGGCTGGAAGTCTCTCGCGTTGTGGGACACCACGCCCGAAGAGATGGACGCCTATTTTCCCGAACTGCGCGATCTCGTGCCGCATTGCCAGTTCAGCGATTGCACGCACATCCACGAGCCGGGTTGCGCAGTGCGCGCCGCGCTGGAGCAGGGGCGGATCCATCGAGGGAGATACGAGTCGTATTTGAGGTTGCGCGCGGGAAAAGATTAGAAAATTGGAGAATTGGCGATTTTCGATTTACTATTGGATACTGCTCACTGCCCACTGATCACTGCTCACTGATCACTGCTCACTGATCACTGCTCACTGATTACTGCTCACTACTCACTGCTCACTGACAACCAATGACCGATAACTCGATCACCCCTCTTCCTCCGTCGCCCAGGACAAACAACTGGAACTTGACCGGTCACGCATGGGCTGTGGATATGTTGAAGAAACACATCGTCCGCGGGACGACGCGCCATGCGTATCTTTTCTGCGGACCTCCGGGGCTGGGCCGCCGCACCCTGGCTTTGCGCTTCGCCCAGGCTTTGAACTGCCCGACTCCGCTCGAGCCCGGAATCCCATGCGGAAAGTGCCGCGACTGCAAACAAATCGAATCCATGCAGCACGCGGACCTGACCATAGTCCAAGCCGACTCCGAAGGCGGGATATTGAAAGTGGACCAGATCCGCGAAGCGCGCAAGAGGTTGATCCTCAAACCGTACATGTCGAAGTATCGCGTGGCGTTGTTCCTGCGCTTTCACGAGGCGAACGACAACGCGGCGAACGCCCTGTTGAAAACGCTCGAAGAAGCGCCCTCGTATGCCGTCCTGGTATTGACCGCCGACAACCCCGAACAGTTATTACCGACCATCGTCTCGCGTTGTGAGGTGTTGAGGTTGAGACCGTTATCGGTGGAAGAAGTTCAAAGGGAACTGACAGGCAGGGGATTGGAGAATTCGCGGGCGAAGTTGATCGCGCACATCTCCGGCGGGCGGATGGGATACGCGCTCCGTTTGCTCGAAAATGACTCCCTGCTCGAACAACGCGAGGAACGCTTGAACGACCTGTTGACCCTCCTCTCCGCCTCGCGCGTGGAAAAATTCAAATACGCCGATAAATTGTCGAAGGACAGGGACGCCATGCGGCAGACGATCGCTTTCTGGCTGTCGTACTGGCGCGACGTGATGTTGCGCGCCGCGCAGGCGGAGACTCCGCTGGTCAACGTGGACAGGAACGTGGAAATCGAAGACCTGGCGGGAAAAATGGATCTAGCCTCTTCGCGCAAGGCGGTGAGCGGTCTCGAAAACGCGCTCGAACAAATGGAGAGGAACGTCAACCCGCGTTTGCTGGCGGAGATCATGTTGTTGGATCTGCCGGGAGTCTGATCTTATGCAGTAACCCGCGTAATTGGCGTTCTCCAACGCGCCCTGGGCGGCATTACGAGTTAAAAATCATCAGCCGTTACTTCTTCGAGAAAGGAAGTCCTTTATGAAAAAACCATCCCTGCGTGAACTGGCGATCATGACGATAGACGAGGGCGAGGAGATCGCGGGCGCCTGGATCACGCCCTACATCAAGGAAGTGGGCATGTACAAACTGCTCGTCAAGAAGCGCGTGGACGGCGTCTACGAATGGGTGCATTTCATCCAGCGTTTGAGCGGAGGCAAGGAGATCGTCTTACGCGGCGAAGCAAAGGACGAGGCGCAGTTGAACAGCCTGCTCGAAGCCGCGAACAACAACCTGAGCCGCATCTTCGGCGTCACCCTCCAGCCCGCCGACGCGGACATGTACACGCTGGACGGCCGGGACGCGCCGCCAAAGGTTCAATAGGAGCAGACCATGTGCCGGAGCATCAAAACATTACGAAATGCGGAAATCCCCGCCGGCGAGGAGGACGTCCGCGCCGCGGCGCTGCAATACGTGAGAAAGATCAGCGGGTACCGTAAACCGTCGAAGGTCAACGAGGAGGCGTTCGAGCGGGCGGTGGAGGAGGTGGCGAAAGCCACGCGGGTATTGCTGGGTCAATTGAAGCAGGCAAACCGCCCCCCTCACCCAAACTGAGCGATCACCCCGGCGATCAGACCGATCTGCCCGAGGTGATAGGCGGCGATGTTGAGCAATCGTCCGTTCTTGACGGGGGAGACGAACTTGTTCCACGCCAGGATGATATCGGAAAGATAGAACAGGAACGCGCCCAGCCCCACGAGGAGCGAAGCGCCCGCCTTCCAGGAGGGGTTTGAAAGCGTCGTCATCGCGGCGTAGAGCATTACGGTGATCACGCTCGAATACAGGACGACCGGACCGACCAGGCGGGATTGTCCCTTTGCGCGGATCGCCGCGATTATCCTCCGCATCAACCTTGCTGCGTTGATAAAAACGATCACGACCAGCAATACCGACCAGAAACTGACCGTCCTCAATTCGTTCTGGAACCCCGCGAGATAGGAGAGGTGCGCGAACAGGAACGCGGTCAACCCGAAGATGAACATGCGGTCGAGCGAGATCATCAGCAGAACGTCCCCCGCCAGAGCGAACAGAATCCCGACCCCGAACCAGAACGTCACGCCCTGCAAGCCTGTGGCGAAATACAGCCACGCGAACAGGCAGATCATCACGGCAGGCTTGGCAGCGTATTCCAATTTATCCCATCCCCTCCGCAATGCCAGCGCCTCCAACGCGGCGAAGACGAAGGCAAGGATAAGCCAGATGTTCATTTGTGCCTCCCGAACAGTTATGTCATTGCGAGCCGAAGGCGAAGCAATCTCCAACATTGTAGCGGGGATTGCTTCCCGAAGGTCGCAATGACATATACCTATCTCTTCTTTTTCTTCCCGATCCGATACCCAAGCCGGTTCATGGCGTTCTCGTCGTTACGCCAGTCCTTCAGCACCTTGGCACGCAACTCCAAGAATACAGGCCGCCCGCCCATCTCCTCGATCTCCTTCCGCGCGTCGCTCCCGATCGCCTTCAACATCCTGCCCCCCTCGCCGATCACGATCCCCTTCTGCGAGTCCCGTTCCACGAAGATCGTCGCGGCGATGTACAACATCCCGTTCTCGCGTTCCTTGAACTCGTCAATGCGCACGCCGACGCCATGCGGCACTTCATCGCGCAGATGGTTCAGGCACGCTTCACGGATCAAGTCTGCGGCGATGTCGCGTTCGTATGAGTCCGTGATTTGCTCCTCGTCATATTCAGGTGCACGAAATGGACTGAGCGAAACAAGCAACTCGACCAGCTCATTGAGATGCATGTCATGCGTGGCGGAGATGGAGACGACGTGCGCTTCTTTCTTCACCGACGCCTGATACGCTTCGAGATTGCGGGTCAATGCCTCAGCCGGGACCAGGTCCATTTTGTTCGCGGCAAGCACGAGAGGAGTCCGACGCGGGAGTCTGCCGAGCAGGAGTCCGATCTGTTTGTCCTCCTCCGTCGGCTTGACCGAGACATCCACCAGCCAGAGGATCACGTCCACGCCCTCCAATGATTCCTCCGCTTCCTGGTTCAGGAACTTCCCAAGTTTGTGGCGCGGGTTGTGGATGCCGGGCGTATCCACAAAAACGAGTTGATACGAATCGGTGGTGAGAATGCCGAGCTGACGTTTGCGGGTGGTCTGCGGCTTGGGCGAGACCGCGGCGATCTTTTGACCAAGCAGCGCGTTGACCAGCGTGGACTTGCCGACATTCGGACGTCCGATGATGGCGATGAAGCCCGAACGGAAATCGTTCATGGGACCCTTTCGTAGATGCGGATGGATGGGTTGATGAACTCGAAATTGATCTGCGGCAGATACGGCGGCAGGCTGTACTTGAACTCCTTCGATAGTTTGTAATGGTTCGAGCCGCCCGTTTCGAGTTGCTTGAAGAACTCACATTCGGCTGGCATGGATTCGCAATAATGCGGGTCGTCGAATTTGTCCGAGGTGAAACTGTCAACGACGAGGTAATCCGTTTCACGGTCGTCGAGGCCCGTCTCCCCGGCGTTGTATTCGAATCGTTTATCCGTTGGCAGCGGTTCGTCGCCTCTCACGAAGTAAATGGGATAGTTATGTTCGCGTTCGAAACGACTTCCATCGTAGGTCGGCGGGTAATACGTATGTTCGAGGGTCGCCCCGGCCGGTAACGCGTCCATGAAGGCGGAGGCGGGCATGCGCGCGTCGTTCATCACCAGCAGCATGAGGCTGACGAGGCGCGCAAGCGAATACAGGATGACCGCGGAAACCGTCACAGTGACCGCAACGGGATGGACCGTTTTGCCCGTTGCCCTTGCCCGTTGATAAACGTCCGCGATGAAGAACGCGGCGAGCGCGGCAAGGAACGGCATCAACGTCAGAAAGTATCGCAACTGGTAGTTGTACGAGATCATCATCGGCAGGTCGAGCGCGAGGATCGCAAGCAGAAGAACGGCGAATGATCCTGTCCGCGGCTCCCCTGATGTCGTGTCCTTTCGAAATGCCTCGACCACCTTCCAGACCGTCCAGAAGAACGCGATGCCAAATAGCAGGACAAGCGCAAGACCGAGTCCGTTCGCCATCACGCCGTATTGCCCGAGGATGCCGCGCACGCTGTCCGGCTGGTGCCCGTAATTCACCTGCCATTGCAGGGTGGAGAATAACCGCTTGAAGTAGTACGCCATCCAGGTCAGCGCCTTGGGAGTGCCGAGGGCGAATCCCAAAAACGTCACTGCCGCGCTGATGAACAGCGTTTCAAGAAAAGGAAGCCACTGTTTTCCAATGCGATGTCTCTGTTCGATGAGATAGACTGCCAATGGCGCCAGCACAAGGCTCCCGCCGATGTATTTGCTGGATGCCGCCATGCCCACCGTCACAAAGGATGCATACAACCAGATCCTGTTGTGACCGTTGACGTAATTGAGCAAACAAAGAACGGATAATGTTGTGAAGAAGATAAGATAGGTGTCGTTGTGCGCGAAGCGTCCGTTGTGGGACATTTCGCTGACGGAGATGAGCAAAAGTCCGCTCAAGCCTGAGGTGAAGATACCGCCTCCGATGCGGCGCGCGATGATATAGGTGAGGATCACCGTCAGACCCGCGAGGACAGCCGAAAGGACGCGCGAAGCGACAAGCACGTCGCCGTCCGTTTTGCCGAGGGCGAGGAGCAACTTCCCGAGGAAGAACATTGCGTACTGCGGCAGGTCGGGGTAATCGAAGTTGATCTCGCTAAACTGCCACTCGCCGTGCAATGCCTTGATCGAGCGCACCACGATCTCGTCGGGGTGCCAGACGGACGGCGCGCCCCACGAGATGCCGGGCAGCGTGAACGCGAGGAAAAGGATGAACAATACGAGCGGGACGAGAAACTCGTATTGTTCGAGGAAGGCTTTTCGGGAAACTGATTTCGTCATGCAGACTTTTGCGTTTCGATTGCCGGACGTTGGGCTGGCTTCCAATTAACGACCGCGAGGCTCGCGACGATCAAAAGCGTCCCGGCCACCAACTGCCACGAGAGTTGTTCGTTCAAAAAGATGACGCCGAGGATGACTCCGCCGACGGGAAAAAGATACGTCACCAACGACGTGCGCGTGGGACCGATCTCATGGATGAGGTACCAGAGCATGATCACCGCCACCCCCGAACCGAGGATGCCCAGCCACAGGATCGCAGTCCACGTGAGAGGCAGGCTGGGGAAGAGGAACGGCTTTTCAGCCAGCGGACCGACCGCCCACATGAAGAGCGCGGAGGTGATGAGCGGCATCGCGCCGCGCACAATGCCCTCCACGTGCTGGGTGAGTTTGCGGGCGAAGACCGCGCTCCCCGCGTAGAAGAGGGAAGCCAGGATGACCGCCGCCTGCCCGATGATCGAGTTGTGCGCGCCTGCGGTCAGGTCCTTGCTCATCAGGACCACCACGCCCGCAAAACCGATCAACAAGCCGGTAACTTTTTGGGCGGTCATCCTGTCGTCGTGCAGCAGGAAATGGGCGAGGACGATGGTAAACAACGGGACGGTCGCGTTGAGGATGGAGGCGACCGCCGAGTCAATCGTCTGTTCGCCCCACGAGATGAAGAAGATGGGGATGGCAAGGCTGGCGGGACCGAGGACGGCGAAGATGCCCCAGGTCTTCCGGTCGCGGGGCCAGGTCACTTTGCGGAATGCGCCGATCGCCGCCGCGGTGACCGCGCCGAACAACATGCGGAAGGCGGTCAGCGCCATGGGACCGATCTCCTGCACGCCGATCTTGATCCAGAGAAACGAAGAGCTCCAGATCAGACCTAATGTGATGAATACGAACCAGTGTTTGGGTTTCAAGTTGCTCTCCTTATCCTTTGGACGATGAAGTTACGATGAACTTGATGGTGGAAATATTACACACTGGCTCATTCTATGAGATAACCTCGATCATGCCTACCCGATTCTTGCGCTTTAGACCTGCGAGATTTTGAAAATTTCTTAGGTCTATATTTTTCACGCCATCACCGCGCCTTCCATCTTCAACAGCCATTCCTTCGTAGGTAATCCCTCCCCGCCGCCGTAGCCGTGGAGTTTGCCATCCGTGCCGATGACGCGGTGACAAGGGATCACCAGCGGCATGGGGTTGGTGGCGTTGGCGCGTCCGACGGCGCGATACGCGCGCGGACGGTTGATCTGCGCGGCGATCTCGGCATACGTCCGTGTTTCGCCGTAAGGGATGCGGAAGATCGCCTGCAATGCCTCACGTTGGAACGGACGGAAGATCGTCCAGTCAATGGGGATGGTGAAGGCGGTCCGTTTGCCGTTGAGGTATTCCGCAAGTTCGCGGGCGTAGGGTTTGATCCTGCGCTCGTCGGGTTGGATGGGACGTTTGAGGCGGGCAAGGAAGGCGTCGAACTCGGGCTGGGATTCAGCCCATTCAACGGCGACCAGCCCAAAGTCGGAGGCGGCGAGGCGCAGGTCTCCAATGGGCGTCCCGTTCAGTTCGCCGGTGTACATGGGATTTGCCGCGGCTATCTTCGTTTTCATGAAAAATCACCACCGGGAGGAAGTCCCGGTGGTGATTATAGTCTCGTTTTACGGATAACGCCCCGAAGGGTTCGCGATCCAGTCTTGTCCCTGTTCGACCTTCGGGACGGCGCGCAGCGCGTGACTCAATACGGCTGCGCCAGAAGTTCGTCCAGAACCTTGCGCGAACTTTCGTCCAAAGTCGAATGTTTGCTCACGCCGTGCGAATCCATGGTGACGACGACGGGGAAGTTCTTCACCTCGATCACCCACATCGCTTCGGGGACGCCGAATTCTTCGAGTTTGTAAACGCCCAACACCTTTTGCACGGTCTGCGCGAGAAACGACGCCGCGCCGCCAATGGCATGGAAATATACGCCGGGCGTTTCTTCGCATCCCTTCAGGGTCTTCGCCCCCATGCCCCCCTTGCCGATCACGCCCTTGATGTCGAAGTGCTTCATCACGTCGGCTTGATACGGCTCCTCGCGCGTGGAGGTGGTGGGTCCCGCCGCGACGAACTTGTATGCCTTCGTATCCAGCCCGGAGACAACGGGACCGCAGTGATATAGCACGCCATGATCGAGATGCTTTTTGATCGCTTCATACGCCTGCAAATCGTCGCCCTGCGGCTGGCGGGTCTTCTTGATGAACGTCTCGCTCATCCACTTGTGGACGGCGTCGCGTCCGGTCACCATGATCCCTGTTAACTCGACCGGGTCTCCCGCGCGCAAACTGCGGATGACTTCATTGCTGATGGGAATGGTTATTTCACGCATGGTTTCTTCCTTTCACACGTCATTGCGAGGGCGACAGCCCGAAGCAATCCCCTTGCATACGTGAAGATTGCTTCGCAGCGAACGCTCGCAATGACATATGTTAATCGTATTCCACTTCCTCGCCCTTCACCGTCATCCTGCGGCGGCGGTATGCCCAGCACATGTACGAAACGGACACAAAATACGAAGCGGGTAAGCGGTGCATTCCGGTGATCTTCGTATCCAGCACGGTGGTCTGCCCGCCAAAGCCCATCGGACCGATGCCCAGTTCGTTGGCTTCCCGCGTCAGGCGTTCTTCGAGTTCGGCGATCTTCGGGTCGGGGTTGCGCGTCCCCATCTCGCTGAACAGCGCTTCCTTCGATTTGACGTAGGACGATCCCCGGTCGCCGCCAATGGATACGCCCAGGATGCCCGGCGCGCATCCCTTTCCCTGCGCCTTCTGCACTGCATCCAAAACCACCTTGCGGACGCCCGCCAGGTCGCGCCCCGCGCCCAGTTTGTTATCCGGCAGCGAATACTGCGCGCCGACGTTCTCACACCCGCCGCCTTTCAGCATCAATTCGATGACCAAAGGCTGGTCGGCATCCACCTCTTCAAAATGGATGTACGGGAAATCGTCGCCGCCGAGATTGTTCCCGGAGTTCCTGTCGTAGATGGCGTCCACGGCGTTCGGTCGCATATAGGACCGTTTGGTTGCCTCCGCCAGCGCGGCTCTGATCTGCCCTTTGAGTTTGCGCGTGCTCGTCCCTTCGGGATAATGCACGTAAAAGATGGGCGTCCCCGTATCCTGGCAGATCGGCGTGGAGTGGGCGCGCGATAACTCGATGTTCTTCATGATCGTCTCGAGCGCGCCGCGCGCCGCCGAGCCCGGCGCCTCCTTCTCGACGGACGCCCGCAACCTGTCCTCCACGTCCTTCGGCAGGCTCGTGGACGTGCGGCGGATCAGTTCGATGATTTCACTGGTCAATTCACGCATGAGTTTCTCCTGTCTTATCATTATGATACTCCAACCCAATGGGAATTGCTAAAGCCGCGAAGCACAAAACTTCCCTGACGATTGTTATGTTTTCGCGTCGAGCGCTCCGATACCCGCCTTCTACCTCCTCTTCCACTCCGGTTCGTAAAACGGGAGTTTGACCACCTTCGCCGGGGCGTGCCGGCGTTGATGTTCCGCTGTGATCTCCATTCGCACGTTCGTCCCAACTTCATAATACGGTTTCTGCAAATGAGCGAGGGCGATGTATTTCTTCAACAACGGCGACCAACTCGAGGTGGAAGCGTAACCCACCTGCGCGTTCCCAACCAAAATCGGCAAACTCGCCCGCACCGCCATACCGGGTATCTGCGGAGGCAAGCCGGACTCCTTGAAAATCTTTTCCATCCCCTCCCAATTGACTTCAAGTCCCATCAACTTCCACACCGAGCCTTCGCGTTTCTCGCGTTCCAAGGCGCGCCGCCCGACGAAGTAGCCGGGCTTGTCGAGCGCAACCGTCCAGCCCAGTCCCAACTCGAATGGCGACGACTTCTGCGCTTCGATCCACGCGTGTGTCGTGGAGGTGTAATCCACGTCGAGCATGAAGAGACCCGCCTCCACGCGCGCCATGTCCATGGCAAGGATGCCGACCGGCATGATGCCGTAGTCCGCGCCTGCTTCCATCAACGCATCCCAAATTGCAAGCGCGTCCCTGTTCTCCATCCAGATCTCGTAACCGAGGTCGCCGGTATAGCCGGTGCGCGAAATGGTCGCGTCCATGCCATTGATCTTATTCTTCATCACGCGGAAGTATTTCAACTCGTCCACGGACGTTTCAACGACAAGGTTCAGAATCTTCCTCGTGTTCGGTCCTTGAAAACTGAGCGCGGCGATTTCGGCGGTGACATCCATAATCCCGACTTCCATGCCGACCGCGTTCATCGTCAGCCAGCGCAGGTTCGGTTCCGCAGCGGTCAGGCGGAAGGTCTGTTCTTCGAGGCGTGTGATCGTGCCGTCGTCAATCATCCTGCCTTCCTCGTCGCACCAGCCCGTGTAATAGACCTGTCCCACTTTCATTTTGTGGATGTCGCGGGTGGTGACGCGATGCAACAGAGCCGCCGCGTCCTTTCCCTCGATGACGTACTTGATCAACGGCGTGACATCAATCAACGCCGCCGAGTTGCGGATCGCCCAATACTCGCGGTCGAGGGTCAGTTCGTAGGAACCCGCGACGATGTATCCCGCCCACCGCCGCCAGTTTTGGGGGAGGCACAGTTTGGACGTCCGTTCGTGGAAGGGAGTGGTTTCGAGTTTGAACATGCTCTCTCTCGCAAAACCTTACTTCCACTCGCTCAATTCATCCTCCAGCGACTCGATCAACTTGGCGTGCCTGTCCGCGTCGCCCTTCATGCTGTTTTCGAAGGCGATGACGTTCAATCCCTCCGAAATTCCATGTTCGTCTTCGGGGGATATGTTCTGCTCGAGCAGCGGGAAGATCAGGGTCTTGAGCCTGTTCAAATGCTGGCGGAGCGTGGACGTGTACTCGCTCGTCGCCCAACCCACCTCGCCGCGCGCCTCCTCGTCGCCCTCCTGCCATCCCTTTGCGGCGCTCAACATGTGACGGGCGGCGTCGCGGCTTTTTTCCTGCTCCGCGCGCATCGCGCCGACCGGTCCCTCGTCCGAGGGAAAGCCGTTATTTTCCAGAGCCGCGATGAGCAGGGCCTCCTTTTTGAAGAAGCTCCCGTCAACGAACTCCTCGATGAAGGTATGCGCGAAGATGAAAAAACCGGGGCGCGCCTTTTTATTGCCCGAAAGGATCGCCGCTCCGCCTCCCAGCGCATCCAAAAAACGCAGGATGACCTCCTGGTCCGCGCGAAAATTCTTTTCGATACGCATGGTTCGAATCCCTCTGCCTAACGGTTCTCTGCCCGGACCTTGTTCCTGATCTCCCCCAGCCCTTCGATCTCCACCGACACCTCATCCCCATCCTTCAAAGGCGCCACTCCCGAGGGCGTCCCGGTAAAGATCAGGTCGCCGGGTTCGAGCGTCATAATGGAGGAGATGTAGGCGATCAACACGCCCACGCTGAAGACCATATCGCGCGTGGACGCCATCTGCCTCATCTGCCCGTTCACGCGGACGGTGAGGACTGCATCGGCCGGATCGAAATCGGTGTCCACCCAGGGACCGAACGGACAGAACGTGTCGAAGCCCTTGGCGCGCGTCCACTGGTCGTCAATCTTTTGCAGGTCGCGCGCGGTCACGTCGTTGCCGATGGTGTAACCCAGGATGTGTTTCTTCGCGTTCCCGGCGGCGATGTGGCGTCCGCGTTTCCCGATCACCACCACCAGTTCGCCTTCGTGTTCCACCTGCGCGGATTGCGGAGGCAGGATGATCGTCTCGCCCGGAGCGATGATGGACGAGGGCGGTTTCAGAAAGATGAGCGGCACTTTCGGCACTTCGTTACCCAGTTCCTTTGCGTGCTCCACGTAATTGCGTCCCACGCATACGATTTTGGACGGCTCGGAAGGGGCGAGCAGGTTCACGTCCGCGAGAGGCGTTTCCGCCTCCCTGCGCCGGTAGCGTCCGAAGATGTTCCCGCTGATCTCGCCGACTTTGTCGTCCAACAACCAGCCGTACTTCGGCTTCGATCTTCCTTCCTTCATTTCATAACGAACGATGCGCATGGTTTCCTCCAACGCCCCAAGTGTAACATGATGTATAATAACAGGCACGGGCGCTTGGCTCAGTTGGTTAGAGCGTCTCTCTTACACAGAGAAGGTCGGGGGTTCGAGTCCCTCAGCGCCCACAAGCCTCGCGATCGGCGGGGCTATTTTTTTCACAAAACCCCGCTGCGCTGCCGTACGGGCGGATTTTATTTGTGCAGGCGTGTGTTTCCCCGGGAGACTTTGCACATTCGATAACCGCATTGTAAAAATCTTTCAGTATTGTGGGAATTGTGATATTTTTCAACAAATTCCTTATAATATATGAAACCCGCCGAACGGGCTGAAGGCATCGCGTGAGCATCCGCTTCAAAGTCATCCTGCCGTACTTGTTATTGACGCTCCTCGTCGCAGTGACGGGCGCCTACGTGGTCACGCGCCTGGTGACGAACTCCCTCGAAGAACGCCTGTCCAATCAACTGTTCGAGGCGGGACGCGTCGTCTCCGATTCGATGGCGCGCAGGGAAATTGACCATTTCCAGGATGCCCGCCTCGTCGCCTTTACCAGCGGCCTGGGCGAAGCGCTCAGGGACGGGGACGATGAGCAGGTTGTGGTTTTGGCGAAGCCGGCCGCGGGGGGGCTGAACGTCGAAAGCCTGATGGTCTTCGACGCGCAGGGACGCGAAAAACTCCACACGATCAAACAATCCGACGGGACGATCCGGGAGGTCACACAGCGGGATCAACAAGCCGCGCTGCCCATCGTGGAGGAACTGCTCGCCGAGAACAGCCCGGACAGCCTCCCTCGCCGCGCGCTGGCGCAGAACCCGGTGGACCGGCGTTATTATTACTTTACAGCCATCCCCATCCCTTTCGGAGATCGCGTGGTCGGGGTCGCGGTGGCAGGCACTTCGCTGGATACGCTCGTCCCGTTGTTGAAAGCGACCGCCTCCGCCGACGTCATCCTGTACGATAAGAACGGGCAGGCGCTCGCCTCCACGCTGGGAGGCAACACCACAGACCCGCTCTTCCTCCGCACCCTTTCGATCGAAAAGGATTTTTACGACCGCGTCATCGTCCAGGACGAATCGGTCGAGGGCGAGAACTTCGAAGTGGAGGGACGCTTTTATCGCAGCGGCTTCAGTCCCTTGAAGATCAGCGACGACCGCATTGCCGTGTTCGCGGTGATCCTGCCGATGCAATTCGTCGTCGAATCGAGCTCGGTCAGTCGCAACAACTACGTCGCCCTGTATTCGGCGGCGATGATCGCCGTGATCCTGGTCGGTTATCTCATCGCCCGCATCATCATTCTCAACCCGCTTTCGTCCCTGGTACGCACCTCGCGCGCCATTGCGGGGGGAGACCTGAACCGGCGCACCGGCGTCCGCACCAACGACGAGATCGGCGTGCTGGCAAGCGCGTTCGACGCGATGACCGAAAACCTGCAGGAAAGAACGCACGAACTCGAAAAGACCAACCGCGTCCTCGAACAAATGGACCGCACCAAGGTCCGCTTCATTCAGATCTCCGCCCACGAATTGCGGACCCCTCTCACTTTGGTTCAGGGGTACGCGCAAATGGTCGAACTCAAATCCAAAGGCAACAAGGATCTCGAGAAATACGCGCGGGGCATCGTCAGCGGCGCCGAGCGGATGGTGAGCATCGTGGACAACCTGCTCGACGTTTCGCGCATAGACAGCAACCTGCTCGACGTGCGGGCGACCGACGTGGAGATCGCGGCGCTGGTCGAAAAGGCGAAAAAGACCTTCGACGCCTCCCTGGAAGAGAGGCGGATGAACTTCAGCGCGCAGGGTCTTGCCGACCTGCCTGTCGTAAAAGCCGACACCGAACTGTTATACAAGGTCTTTTATCACGTCATAGGAAACGCCATCAAATACACGCCGGACGGCGGCTCGATCGTGGTCAGCGGTTCCACGGTGCGGGAGCGCGGTAAACCGCCCGAGATCGAGATCAAGGTCAAAGACACGGGCATCGGCATTGATCCGCAATATCACGAACTCGTCTTCGAAAAGTTCTATCAAACCGGCGAAGTCCTCCTGCATTCTTCGGGCAAGACCAAGTTCAAGGGCGGCGGACCCGGGCTGGGTCTCGCCATTTCGCGCGGCATCATGGACGCGCATCACGGGCGCATCTGGCTCGAAAGCGCCGGTCACGACGAAGCGAAGAATCCCGGCACGACCGTCTTCATACGCCTGCCCATTGACGGACACAAGTAGATGAATGGGAACGGAAAAATCCGTGAGCGCAAACGACGCGACTGGACGATCATCCTGATCATCCTGCTCTTCGGATTCCTGTGCGTGATCATCGCCGGCGAACAGGCGATCCGCTTCTCCCCGACCTGGAAACTGGATTCCAACATGAGGTCGAATCTCGACCCGGACGGAATCTTCCTCACGAACAGACCCGCCAATTACTTCCAGCCCCTCGACCCATCCATCCTCACCCAGCCGACCTGGGTCAACGCATTCCTGACGCCGGGCATCGCCTTCGAGCCGCGCACGCCGGCGCCAGCCTCGGTCACCATCTCCGCCCCTACGAACACGTCCCCCTCCATCTTCCGTACCCCCACAGCGACCCAGCCAAGCCCGACCTCCACCCTGCCCTTCTTCCCTCCGCCCACATCCACGCGGAGACCGCCCTCCACCGTCACCTCGATTCCGCCAACGATCACGTTGACTCCCTCCATCACCAACACTCCGCCCACGCCCGCCATCCCTGTGGATTTGAGCGTCACAAAAACGGACGGCTCGACAACCTATACGGCGGGTTCGACGGTTATCTACACGGTCGTCGTCGCCAATAACGGACCCAACAACGTGATCGGCGCGGCGGTCAGCGACGCCAAACCCGCGCAGGTCACAACCTGGGATTGGGCTTGCACTACAGTCGTCAATGCCAGCGGTTGCGATGCAGTTACGGGAAGCGCGGCGAATTTTGCGGACATAGTGGATATTCAAAGCGGCGGCAGCATCACCTACACGGTCACTGCCGCTATCGCATCCTCGGCGACAGGGAATTTGACCAATACGGCATCGGTCAGCGCGCCTGCCGGTTACACCGACCCGGTTCCCGGCAACAACTCCGCAACCGATATGGATACCCCCGCTCCAATCGCCGACCTGCGGATCACGAAAGACGATGGCGCCACACATTACGTCGGAGACGCCGTAAAGACGTACACCATCGTAGTTACCAATGCGGGACCCTCCGATGTGATCGGCGCGACCGTCACCGATCTTACCCTGACAAATCCACCGAATTCGAATATCGCCAGCGCGAGTTGGACCTGTTCCGCTTCGGGTTCGGCGACCTGCACGCCCGGCGGCACGGACAACATCAACGACACAGTCAACATCCCCGCCGGCGCGTCAATTACCTATACAGTTACAGTACAGGTTGTGCCCATTCCGTCGGGACCCCTGGACAATACCGCAACGGTTACCGAGCCGCCGGGTGTTACCGACCCTGCGCCGGGCAACAACTCCGCAACAGATTCGGACACTTTGATCATCGAAGAGCCCCTGCCGCCGAATATGGGTGCAAAGGATAACATTACGTACATCCTGACTGCCGGAAATACGCTGACGTTGAGGTTAAGTAGCGATCTGATAGCCAATGGAGACCCGGGCGCGGATTTGGTTTATTACGAATACTCGCTGATTCCAACATTCGATGGAATCTGGCTCGACTGGGTCGTTATAGAGATAAGCGATGGGAGCAACTGGTATGTAGTGTTCAATTGGGGCGATAATTCCAGGGATACGAACACGAACGTGGATTACACGATTCTAACTTTGCCGGTCCCCCCGCCGAATCCCGAAGAAATGGACGAACGTCCCATAGCCACCGGCGATCTCTATAATGGAACGGGTGTAACAATTGACATTGATGGTATTGTTCCCCCGGGAACCTATACGTACATTCGTTTTTACGCCCCGCCAGACGGTAATGATAACCAGACTGAAATTGACGCAATCGAAATTCTGCCTTGATCTTTTGTCGTAAAACAAATAAAAGATATTCACCTCGGGGCAAGCCCCAGGCTCTATTCTGTCGCAAGCGGCGAGATATTGAACCCGAAGGAAATGAACGAACAGGTGAGGCGGAGGAGTCGCCTCACCTGTTCTTATTGACTTGCTTTCAGGTCTGTGGACCGTTCAGAAACTAGGGCTGGACCTGCGGGCAATTGCCGAAGCCGAAGCCGTTGCCGTTACCCAATCCCTGCCCTCCTCCACGCTGACCGCCGAAGCCGCGTCCCATTCCGCCGCCCATGAAGCCATTGTCAAGACCTTCGAGCAGCCAGTCCGCTTTCTCCTGGGTCATCGTGCCGTCTTTCACAGCCTGGGCGATGCCTTCGCGCATTTCAGTGACGCGCACAGCCTGGACCGCGGACTGAACGTCCGCAATGTCAACGCCCTTTTCAGCGGCGAGGTCCTGGAGCGTCTTCCCGGACTGTAAAGCGGAGGTGAGTTCATCGGTCGTCATGCCGAGCGCTTTTGCAGCGGCATCCAGCGCCGCGTCGCTCCAGCCGAAGCCGCGCCCGCCGCCCATCATGCCGGAGCCGGGCGGATTGGGTCCCTGCGCATACGCAGAGGTTGTCCCCACCACACCGACCACCAGCAAAGCGGCAAGCAAGCCGCCGATCGCAATCAAGATTTTCTTTTTCATTGTTTATCTCCTTGTTTGGTTTTGGCTGGACCGCGTCCAACCTTGCCCCTATCTTATCGAAGGGTTGTTATGAGGTTGTGATACGAGTGTGTGGAAATTATGGGGGTGGAAAGACAAAAAAACAGCCCGACGGGTTCGACCTGTCGGGCTGCCTGCTTGCATTGGAGGCTGCTTACGCCTTCTCCACCGGGAACTGGATCTCCGTCACTGTATCGGGGTCGGTCTGACTGCCGTTCTTTGCCTCGATCCGCTCCAGACGTTCCGCCTCTTCCCGTACCCTCTGCCTGGCTTCTGTTTCCCTGAGCCTGAGCATCCCCCTCATCTGTTCCACGGAAAGACCGTCGTCGAGCAGACGCCCGATCTCCTCGAGCGAGAAACCCAAATCCTTGAGCGCCAGGATGCGGTTCAACGTTGACAACTGGCTGTACTCGTAGAGACGATACCCTGTGAATGGATCCACTTCCACAGGTTCGAGCAAGCCCATTTCGTCGTAGTAACGAAGCGTCTTGACCGGGACGCGGCTGAGTTTTGAAAAGTCTCCGATCCGGATCATGGGGAGGTCCTCCGATGCGTGTTATACACCCTCCAGTGGCTGGAGAGTCAAGGGATGCGCGCGTGAAGGCGGGTTACCCCCATGGATACGCGGTTAAGATTTCAGCGATCTGAACCCCTCGCCGAGCGCTTCGTGTGCGTGACCGATGACCATGAAGGCGGCCGGGTCCACCTCCCGGACGATGGTTTTCAGCGTCGCCACCTCGGCGCGCGTGATGACGACGTACAGGACGGGACGCTCCGCTCCGGTGAACGCGCCCGTCCCTCGAAGGACGGTAACGCCGCGCAGAAGTTCATCCAGCACGCGCTGCGAAACAGCATTTGGCTCGCTGGTGACGATCATCGCCGTGCGGACCGTCCCGCCGCCTTCGAGGGTCGTTTCGGCGACAAGTCCGCTCACGTAGAGGGCGATCATCGCGTACAAAGCCTCCTTCCAGCCGAAGACGAACCCCGCGCCGAGAATGACCGCCGTATCCACCATGAGATAACTTTGCGTCATCGGGATGCCGCGCCAGTTGTTGAGAATGCGGGCGAGGATGTCCGATCCGCCGCTGGTGCCGCGCGCGCGATAGACCAAACCATAGCCGATGCCGCTCACGATCGCGCCGTAGAGCGAACTGAGGAAGATATCCCCTTGCAGGTCGTTGATGAGCGCGGTTCCGGCTCCGTTCGGGGCGAAGAGCGGGGTTTTGAGGATGAGGTCGGTGAAGGTGGAATAGGCAAGGACGGCTGTGGCGGTGCGCAATGCAAAACGGTATCCGCCCAGGAAACGCCAGCCCAACGCAAATAACGGAACGTTGCCGATCAGGATCATCAAACCGATGGGCCATCCCGTGAAGTGATTGATCAACTGCGAGATGCCGCTCACGCCGCCGGAGGCGAGTTCCGCAGGCACGAAGAACAATCGCAGGGAAAACGCCTGCAACAGCGCGGCAAGGATAATGAGAGCGTAATCGCGGAGGGCGGGGAGGCGTTTTTTCATCAATCCAAGATCCCCACCCCTGCCATCTTCTCGATCACGCCCACCACCGCCGAGTTGTCCAATTCGCCCATGCCGAGTTCGATCATCTGCTGGAAGAGTTTGGTGTTTTCGGCGGTCGAAGAGACGGGGATGTCGTATTCCCTTGCGGTTTCGAGAACGATCTTCAAATCCTTCAATTGCATGTGCGCTTTGAAGCCGGGATTCCGATTGCCCGCGAATAAACGCGGCGGCTTGACGTCCAGCGTCCAGCATTGCGCCGCGCCGCCCCTGATCGCCTCCACCACCTTGCGCGGATCAACTCCGGCTTTCTTCGAGAAGACGAGTAATTCGCCCATTGCCGCCATCTGCGCGGCAACCATGATCTGGTTGGCGGCTTTTGCCACCTGACCGGCGCCCGCCTCGCCGACGTGTGTGACCGTTTTGCCCATTGCCTTGAATACCGGCATGACCTTCTCCAACGCGGACGCGTCGCCGCCGACCATGATGGTGAGCGTGCCGTCCCGCGCGCCGATGTCCCCGCCGGAGACGGGCGCGTCGAGCGCGAACACATTTTTCTCCGCGAGTTTCTGCGCGATCGTGCGGGCGGAGGCGGGCTTGATCGTGGAATTGTCAACGAAGATCAATCCCTCGCGGGCGCCTTCGATGATCCCGTTTTCACCCAATACCACCTTTTCCACATCCGGTGAATCGGGAAGGTTGCTGAAGACCACATCCACTTGCGCGGCAACCTCTTTGGGTGAGTTCGCGGCGATCGCGCCCTCGGCAGCGAGTTCGTTCACGGCGGCGCGTGAGCGGTTGTGAACGACGAGGGGAAACCCCGCTTTGAGAATGTTGCGGGCAATGGACTTGCCCATCAACCCGAGACCGATGTACCCGACTTTGAGCATGATGACTCCTTACGTGGGACAATTTGACGAATTGTCCTGCAGATTTTTGAGGGATTATAACGCTCCACCCCTCCCCATCCCTCCCCAAATTCCTGGGAATTTGGGGAGGGATGGGTCAAAGCAAAGAACCTGCCTCTCGAAGCGGAGGCAGGTTCCAGATTGTCCTGAACGAAGGCGAAGGATCAGTTCGAGCCGGGCGGCGGGTTATTTGATCTCGTACGTGACGTTGACGGTCACGGTGAAGGTCAACTGCCCGGGCTGGATCGGCACAGCCGCTTCCGCCGCTGCTCCGCCGCCTCCCTTGCCGCCAAAGATGGGGTAGGGCTGGCTGTCGCTGAAGCCGATGGACTGGATTTCGCCGAGGTTCAACCCGGCCGCGCTGGCGAGTTCCTGCGCCTTGGCTTCGGCGTCCTTTACGGCGTCGGCGCGGGCTTGCTTGAGGGCGGCGTCCTTGTCTGCCACGTCGAACTGGATGCTGTTGACGGTGTTCGCGCCTGCCGCAATGACGGTATCGAGCAGGTCGCCGAGTTTGTCGAGATCGCGCACGGTGACGTAGACGGTGTTATCCACCACGTAGGTCTTCTGCCCGGTGGACGCTCCCGTTTGCGGGTCGTAGCGTTCCTGGGGCCAGATGCTGAAGTTGGTCGTGCGAATATCCTTCGAATCAATGCCGAACTTCTTGAGGGCTTCGATCACCTTCTGGGTTTGGGCATTGTTCTCTTTCACGGCGTCCGCCGCGCTGGATGCTTCGGTATGCACGCCCACGTAAATGTAGGCGATGTCCGGCACGAGGTAAGCCATGCCCGAACCCATTACGCTGACGGTGCGCTGGGGTGGTAAAGCCTGTTGGTTGATGGTGGTCGGTCCGCAGGCGCTGACGACGAGCGCAAGCAGGGCAACCACGGCAGCGAGATACAATTTGGTCTTCATGTTTACTCCTTGTCGAGAATGATTCTCCTCGCTGGTTAGACGCCCGCCGCCCCAAAAAGTTCCGCGCCGGTTCTTGAAATTTCGCCCGTTTGCCTGTACAATCCTGACACATTTGTTCTATGCGACGTTCGTCATTGCGAGAGCGCCAGCCCGAAGCAATCTCCTCACAATGACGGGAAAACAACATGCCCATAGATTACCAGCAGGTCTACGAAAAGATCCATGAAATCGGCAAAGGCGCACGCGAACGGAAGAAGACTCTCGAGGAGCGCCGTCTCAAAGCGCGTGACCTGCTCGACACATACACCTCTGAACTGGATTTCCTTCGGGATAAAGTGGATTCCGCCAAAGCAGTTGACCCGAACATCCGATGCGCTTATCCCCTGGACGAGAACCTCGCTTCCTCCTTCGACGTTCAGCCTGCTTCTGTTTCCCCAACCCTCATCGCCGCCGACGGTTCGCAGATCAACCCGGACCGTCACGCTTCCGTGCAGTTCGGGCTGGTGAACGTCGGCGCGATCATCATGAAGTTGAGCTCCGGCGAGTCCCCCGATATCTCGACCGAAAGCGAACTGCTCTTCGGCGACGACCTGTTCCCGAACGGGGTTCCCATGTCCGATGGGATGGTGGCGCTCAAACGCGACCTCGCCGAGCGCGAAAAACTGGATAAGTTATCCAAAGGCATCAAGGGACAGGTTGTCACGTTCACCGACGGTCCCATCGAGTTGTGGGGCGCCAAAGGCGATGACGCGCAGGCTTATAGTGAATTCGTGGATAGATACAAAACCATCCTCTCGCGCCTGCAAACGCGCGGCGTTATCACAGCGGGCTACGTGGATAAACCCTCCGCCGACCTGGTTGTGCGTTTGTTGGAATTGGCAACCGTAGGACAAATTGACAATTTGTCCCACTTGCGCGAATTCCGCCCTTTACGCGGCGTGAGCGACCGATGGCTGTATGGCGAGCGGGAAAACCCATTGCTAAAACCCGGTTATCGCTCGGCGGTCTTCAAGATCCAATCGAGTTCGGAGAAGAATTACAAGGGCGTGTTGGAACTGCATTTCTTCTATTTGAATGTGGGAACCGAAGGACATCCCTGGCCCGTGCGCGTCGAAGTCCCCAAGTGGGTGGCGGACGATAAAGAAAAATTGGATTTGCTGCATGGGGTATTGGTTGAACAATGCCGCATGATGGGGAGCAGACCGTATCCGTATCTGCTCCACCGCGCGCACGAGGTTGCGGTGGTGAAGAACGAAGAGAAACAACAGATCGAACAATTGCTGACGATGGAACTGCGCCGAAATAACGAAGAACTTGACGAAGGCTCGAATAAGCAATCGGCGAAAGACAGGGGAGGAAGGATGTCATACAAACGATGAAAGAGGAAATTGTCACGCTTACAGAAGACAACCTGCATGACTACCGTACCTTCTGCGGACTCTCCGGGCGTTATCTCGAAGGGAACCACCGGAAGAACGAGTGGCTGAAAGCTCGTTTCCGCGAGGGATTGCGTTACAAGATCTATCAGGTCAACGGGCGCAAGGCGGGTTTCATCGAATATATCCCCGGTGAGCATGCCTGGCGCGGCGTGGACGCGAAAGGCTATTTGTTCATCCATTGTTTGTGGGTCATCGGTCGGAACAGAGGTCACGGATACGGCGGGAAACTGCTCGAAGATTGCTGGAAGGATGCAAAGGATTATTATGGCGTCGCGGTGGTTGTAAGCAATACTCACTGGCTTCCCACCCCGAAGATCTTCCTGAAGAACGGCTTTGAAATGGCGGACCATGCGCCGCCTTCCTTTGACTTGTTGGTTAAACGTAATTCTGCGGATGCGCCCCTGCCGCGTTTCAAAAAGAATTGGCGCAAAGGGAATAAATATCCGAATGGATTAACTCTCATCAAAAGCGCACAGTGTCCATACGCGTATGTAATGGACGAGGGAATCAGGCAGATTGGACGGGAACTTAACCTCCCTGTCCATATTGTGGAATCCACGACGACGCGTGAAGCACAGAATTTGCCGTGCGCCTATGGTGTGATGGGTCTGTACTATGATGGTGAATTGCTGACGTATCATCCAACGAATAAAGAGAAGATTATTGAAATGTTGGAAGCAAGAATGTGACGTCGTTGCGAGGAGCCAGTAGGGCGACGAAGCAATCTCCTCGCTATTGGGAGACTGCTTCGCAGCAAGCGCTCGCAGCGACATGAGGAGATATCATGACTCAATCAATCGAAATCGGACGATTGCTCCGCGCAGGGACGACGGGTTTCATTGCAGGATGCCGCGTGAACCAACTCGACGCGCCGTCGTTGGGGGCGTTGGTGCGCGCGCCATTGCCGAACGCTTATCAAATCTTCGGCATTATTTACGACATCCACATTGACGACGACGGGCTGGTGCGCCAACTCGTCACGGCGGATAACGTCAGCGAAGAGGTGATGCGCGACAATCGCGAGCGGCGCATCGTGCCGGTGGAGATGTCCGTGCTGGCGGTGGGATACGAGCAGGACGGGAAGGTATTTCATCTTCTGCCGCCGCGTCCGCCGTTGAGTTTGGATGTGATCTGCCTGTGCGACGAGGAGGATATTATGCGCTTTACTGGGCGTTTCGGGTATTTCAGGCATATTATCAATAACAAGGAGATTCCCGTCGGCGAGGTGGTCGCGGCGCATTTGCAACAGGCGGGGAGGGCGAGGGGACTGGAAAGTGGAAAGTGGAAAGAAGCGGCGACACATGAGATCATCGCGTTGTTGCGTGACGATTACCCGACACTGATGTCCGTGCTGGGCGCGTTGAGCGATATATCCTGACTGGAAGGCTTTCAGGAATAGAAGAAAATGCAAAAACGAAGTTTGACAGTCAATTTCCTCGCTGTGTTCGCAAATATCGGTCTTGTAAGCTATGCGTACATTGGAAATTTCACACGCTTGCTGGCGGACGATCTATGCTCGATCTATTTTTCCGATCGCCTGGGATTGCTGCGTTCGATATGGTATTGGTATCTTAATTGGAGCGGGCGATATTCGTCTTATGCGGCGGACTGGTTCATCCTCACCTTCGCCCTGGGACCACATAAAATGCACTACGTTGTGCCGGTCGCCATTTTCCTCTGGCTGGCATTTTCCACGTTGATAGCGTATGTGTATCTCCGCAAGTCGAAAGGCAAAAATTTTGCTGTTGCATTGACTCTGGCCGGTATTTTTCTGTATCTTGTATTTACTCTCAGCCCGGATATTCGGCAATCCTTGTTCTGGTGGAATGGCATGCGTTCCTACGCGCTGCCGTTATTGGTGTTAACCGCTTATGTGTTGATTTTTCAACTTGCCGTCGAAAGATTTAAGAGCCGCCTGCTGACAAGTTCAATACTCGGTTTTCTCCTCTTCTTTCTTAGCGGCGGTCTTAGCGAAACATTTGCGATTGCGCAACTCGCCTTCCTGCTGTTTGTTATCAGTCTATACATTCTTAAACTTCCCAACAGACCCGGAACGGATCTTGCAATACTGTTTTCGAGTTCGGCGGGCGGCATCCTCTCATTGATCGTAGTAGTTATGGCTCCCGGTAACGCGATCCGGCTGGGACCATCGCCCATTACGCCAAACCTCTCGGAATTGACGATCATCTCGCTTCAAAGCTATGTGGATTTTCTGGCGGGTTTATTTTCCACGCCCGAAAAATCCCTGGGCGTTATTGGCGCAACACTGGCAGTGGCATGGATCGGCGGTCATTACAAGGAACTCGCTCCGGTCAATGCTTATATTATCCCCGCGCTATTTATCGGGGGAATTGCGATTTCACTGGCATGTTTTCCACCGGGGGTATATGGGTACTTCGAATCTCCCCCGCCTCGAACGATGATCATCCCGGCGTTCTTTCTTGTGGCAGGCATTCTTAGTGCAGGTTTTTTGCTGGGAAGCACGTTGTCGAAAAGATATAACGCCGCATGGAACAAAACCGGGCTCCTGATTCTCCCGATTCTGTTGATGATGGGGTTTTCCACTCTCAAAACATCCTGGAATCTGTATTCCACGCGCGCCGTTTTTATTGATTTTGCCGGGAGATGGGACCGGGTTGACGAAATCATACTTCAGGCAAAAGCCAATGGTTTTGAATCTGTGAATATCCCTGACATGAGCAACTGGGCGAGGCTGGAAATACCAACGGACAATCCAAAGTATTGGCCCACAGTCTGTTATTCAGACTATTATGATATTCAGGTGGTCGGTCCGCCGGCGCCATATCCATGAATCTGTTGACGGGATGTTTCTTCGTGGCAACCCCTTCCTGAAACGTTAACACTTGAAAGAGGAATTATGGAACAGAGAACAAAAATCGGTTACTTGGTTGGCGGCGGATTGAAGGAAAACTTCCGCGTGCGGGGCGTTCGTCGTCATCCAAAGCGGAGAATGGAATTACTACGGTATCGTCACCGACATTCAACTCGGCGCGACGGATCCGCGTTTTGCGGATGAGCAGACGGAGGGACGCTTCCCCGCGCACATCTCGAAGGCTCTGCATGGACAGACGCTCTACGCCAATCTCGAAGTGCTGCCGAACCTGATGCTGGAGGTGGGTCCTGAATTGGGGACGCCCGCTTATAAGGATTGGCGTGGAAAAATTGATGCAGGCTTGAAGGATGAGCCGCGCATATTGCCTGTCAAGAATGTGCCGCCGCATCACGCGCAGGTATTTCTAGCGAATGAAGGCGACATCGCAGAGATCTTCGGCGACCCCGCAGAAAAGGGTAACTTTGTGATCGGGTATACGCGCGAGCAGAATCATCCTGTGTGCATTGATTTGGAGAAGTTCGTGCAGAGATCGTCGGGGGTGTTCGGGGCGACGGGGACGGGCAAGTCGTTTCTCACGCGGCTTGTTTTAGCGGGATTGATGCACTACAACAAAGCCTCCGTGTTCGTGCTGGATATGCACAACGAGTACGGCTTTGACGATGTGGCGTCAGACACGAAAAATGCCGTGACGGGACTGAAGACCAAGTTCAAGTCGAAGGTGCGAGTCGTCGGCTTGGGAGCAGGATCAACGATTCGGGGGCAGGTCCCGGACTTTAATCTGGAAATCTCCACGGGAGACATTTCCACCTCTGATATCGAAACGTTGACGCGCGAATTGAATCTGAAAGAGACCACACCCACAACACTCGAAGCATTGTATTCGTCATTCAGAGGCGATTGGTTTGCGCGTTTCAAAGCGATGAATCGGGAAGAGATTGAAATCGAAGATGAAAGAGGCAAGACGAAGCGCGTGCCGCACCCCGATAGTGTGGCGGCGTGGGCGAACGCGAACGGCGTGAACGTGGCGGCAGCGGAGGCTCTGCACGATAAACTGCGGCGGTTGTTCGGCAAGCCGTATATCGTCGAGAAGCCCGCCGCGGACAGCGTGAAGGAAATTATCGCCTCGCTCGAAAATGGACAGCACGTGATCCTGTCGTTCGGCGAACACGAAAGCGATTTGGATTATCTGCTCGTGTCGAATCTGTTGACGCGCAAGATTCGCAACGCGTGGGAGCATAAGACCAACGCGTTCAGAACTCATGGAAAAGAGGAGCCGCGCCAGTTGATCATCGTAGTGGAGGAGGCGCACAAGTTGTTGAACCGCGAGATGGCGGCGCAGACCACCTTCGCGACCATCGCGCGCGAACTGCGCAAGTATTACGTGACGCTGTTGATCGTGGACCAGCGCCCGTCGCAAATTTACGACGAGGTGATGTCACAGTTGGGGACGCGCATCTCTGGCTGGCTCGGCGACGAGGACGACATCCACGCGGTGCTTTCGGGTCTCGCGGGACGGGAGGCTTTGCGCGGCATGTTGGCGCGTCTCCAACCGAAGGAGGAAGTTCTGTTGCTTGGTTGGGGTGTGCCTATGCCGCTGCCGGTGAGGTCAAGGAGGTATGATGAGGAGTTTTGGAAGGAGTTGTTGGGAGGCGGAGGAAAGAGGAGCAAGGAGCAGAATTTGAAGGAGTTGGGGTTTTGATTTGACAGCCTCATCGTTTGGGAGTATATTTTTGATTAATTAACTCGTTAATTAATCAAGAGGTAACCATGCTCAAGACAATCAGCGCAACAAAAGCCCGAATCAATTTCGGTGAAGTAATGAAGCAGGCAAAAATCGGTCCTGTTATCGTCGAACGCGGCGGAAAACCCGAAGTCGTCGTCCTTTCCAAGAAGGCATACGATCAATTGGTCGCGGCAAACGACAAAACCAATCTTCAAAAGCGTTTCGACGACCTGCACGTTCGAATCCGTGCTGAGTTGAAGGGCAGGAAATTGCCTGATCTTGCCGAAGTCATCCGCCAGGGAAGGGAAGAACGCGATGAGCAACTCCTCGACAGTCTGCGTTGATGCCAGCATTGTCCTGCGGCGCGCCCTGCAACCTGACGATGACGCCATCAAAGGATTGTGGCAATCATGGGTTGAGGATGAAGTTCGCCTGGTGGCGCCGACTTTGTTGTTTTACGAAGTGACAAACGGTTTATATCAACAACAAAGGAATAAAGTTCTCTCGCCTGAAACAATCGGGAAGGCGCTCGAACTTGCTCTCGACCTGCCGATCAATCTGATCAATGAAGCGAACTTACATCTGCGCGCTCGTGAAATAGCGATGGAATATAACCTCCCTGCCACTTACGATGCCCATTATCTCGCTTTAGCCGAATGGATGGATATTGATCTTTGGACGGCGGATATGAGATTGATTAATACGTTGAAACCATTCAAGGTGAAATGGGTCAAGGGAATTGGATACAAATGAATCCCTTGTTTCTCGGTCAGGATGTCCCTGCCGCTGCCTGCCCGAAGGGGAGTCACGCAGGTATGACGAGGAGTTTTGGAAGGAGTTGCTGGGAGGGAAGAAGATAAGCAGGGAGCAGAGTTTGAAGGAGTCG
>SZPG01000044.1 GCA_030263595.1 Chloroflexi bacterium CFX6 | reverse complement strand
TCGGTGTGATTGATGGCATCCGCGCGACAAACGTAAACGCATTGATTACATTCGGAGCAAATGCCGCAGCGCAGACAACGTTCCGCTTCGGCGCGGGCTTGGTCTTCGGTGAGCGCGGAGGCGATTTCGGTAAAGTCCGCGATGCGTTCGGCGGGCGAGCGTTTTGGCATTTCGGCGCGCTGCGCGTTGGAGGCTTTGCCGGTGGCGAGGCGTTCGGTGACTTCGGAGGGAGTGAGTTTGGCGATGGGCTCACGGAGTCCGAAGTCTCCTGACTTCGGAGTAGTTCCAACCTCTGGAGACGTTGGAGTCCGGAGATAGTTTTCAATTGATTTTGCGGCGCGGTGACCGGCGGCGATGGCGTCCACGATGAAGGCGGTGCCGGTGACCGCGTCGCCGCCCGCGAAGATGCCGGGGACGTTGGTGGCGAGCGTTTCCTCCTCCACTTCGACGCGTCCGCGCGGATGATTCACTTGCTTCAGGCAATTCGATTCGACCCGCTGACCGATGGCAAAGATGACCACGTCGGCGGGGATGATTTCTTCGGTTTCGGGAAATTCCTCGAAATCGGGGCGACCATCCACGAAGCCATGAAAGTCAACGGTCACTGTGCAAACGCCGGTGACTTTGCCGTTTTCGTTCGACACTTCCTTGAACGTGCGTGATGGGAAAATCTCAATGCCCTCTTCTTCCGCGTCGCGCAGTTCCCATTCGTGGGCGGGCATTTGTGCGCGGCTTTCGAGGCAGGTCATGCCGACCCAACTCGCGCCGAGACGGACAGCGGTCATGGCAGTATCCACTGCGACGTTGCCACCCCCAAGTACCAATACACGCTTGCCACTGATCACTGATGACCCTTCGCTACTGCTCAGGGCAGGCTGATCACTGATTACTGATGACTGATCACTGATTACTGGAGAATTTGAGACTAGAGACTGGAGACTGGTATTTCGCAAGAATTCTGTCGCCAGCAAAACATCGGGCAAATCATTGCCTGGAATTGGCAACTTAACTCCCCCGTGCGCGCCGATGGCGACGAAGATCGCGTCGAATTCATCGAGCAACGCTTCCACGTCTTCCACGCGGTGGTTGAGTTTGAGTTCGATGCCCTCCGATAAGATCGCGTTGATTTCACGCTCGACAACTTCGTGCGGTAAACGATGCGCCGGTACACCGACCCGCATCATGCCGCCGGGGACTGGCAACGCTTCAAAGACAGTTACCTTGCAACCCTGGCGAACCAAATCACGCGCGCAAGTTAATCCAGCCGGTCCCGCGCCAATGATGGCGATGTGTTTGCCCTCACCCCTGCGCCCCTCTCCCGGTGGGAGAGGGGTTGGGGTGAGGGTAGTTTGATTCGTAACTATCCACTTTCCACTGTCAACTGTCAACCCTTCGACCTTGCTCAGGGCAGGCTGATTCCCCCACGCCCAATCCGCCACAAACCTCTTCACGCCCATGATGTTGACCGCCGAATCCACCTGTGCGCGATTACAAGCCTCTTCACAGCGGTGACTGCACACCCGTCCGCAGATGGATGGGAACGGATTATCTTCGAGGATGGTGCGGTACGCGTCCGCAAAGCGACCCTCAGCAACCAATGCCAAATAGCCTTGCGCCCTTTGGTGAATCGGACACGCATCGCGGCAGGGAGCCACGCCGCGCTTTTCGATGGCAAATGCGTTCGGGATGGCTTGCGGATAAAGTTTGTAAATTGCCTTACGCGTTGAAAGTTCGCCGTTGAATTGATCGGGCAACGTGATGGGACACGCCGCGGCGCAATCGCCGCAGCCGGTGCATTTTGTCAAATCCACGAAACGCGGATGTTGGCGGATGGTCACGGTCAAGTCGCCGGGCTCGCCTGAAATGGATTCGACCTCGGCGCAGTTCATCAACTCGATATTGAGATGGCGTCCCACCTCCACCAGTTTGGGCGACATGATGCACATCGCGCAATCGTTGGTTGGAAAAGTTTTATCGAGCATGGACATCGTCCCGCCGATGGCTGGGGCTTTGTCCAGCAGGTATACCTTGATGCCAGACTCTGCCAGATCCAACGCGGCTTGCATTCCCGCGATGCCCGCGCCCACGACCAGCGCCGCGCCGACGGGCGGTTTTCCCTTGGATGTGTTGTCCGTGTCAGTCATACATCTTCTCCGGCATTGCGTAGGACACGTTCTCTAACGTGTCCGTCGGCGTTAGAGAACGCCGACTACGCTTAAGCATTGGTCTCGGATCAATCAGATGTTTGCGGAACCACTTGTCCGCTTCGGGCAAGCCAAACGCCAGCCCGAGCAACTCAGTGAAATAGAATGTGGGCATTTTCGGCGCGGACGTTTGTCGCATTTCGATGTTCACCTGGCACAACGGGCAAGCCGTGACAATCGCATCCGCGCCCGCCTCACGCGCGCGCTCGGTTAATTTTCCAACAAGATTTTGCACAACATCCGAGCGGCTGAGCGATAAACTTCCGCCGCAGCAATCCGTGGCGTGCGACCAGGGCATCACCTCCACGCCGATGGCGCGCATCAAATTTCCCATCACCTGCGGATCATCGGGATCGTCGAACTGCGTGATCTCCGGCGGGCGAAGGAGCAGACAGCCATAATAGGTGACGACTTTCAATCCATACAGCGGATGACTTGTCTCTTCGGAGATTCTCTTCACCCCGACATCCTCCACCAAAACCGCCAGCACGCTTCTGACCGCCACCGAGCCTGCGTACTGGAACCCCAGCATGGACTCCATCTGTGAGCGGATTCCCGCATCCGTGCGCAGGGCGTGGTCCGCGCCTTTGAGGCGGTTGTAGCACGCCGCGCACGGGATGACGAGATCGCGGTCAAAGGCTTGGGCTTGGGATAAGGTCCGGGCGGGCAGGGCAACCGCGAGCGTGGAGTGAAGCGCATGAGCGGACGAGGCGCCGCAGCAGTTCCAGTCGTCCAGTTCGTTCAATCCCAATCCGAGATGTTCGAAGACCGCGCGGGTGGAAAGTCCGTATTCGATGCCCGTCGAGTGCAGGGAGCAGCCGGGGTAGTAGGAGTAGTTCATGTTTTGCTCCGCTGAAATATCTCCCGCACTTGCGCGGGCGCGCGCAGCCGTTCAGGCAATACGGGCACTTTTCCGCGCATGAACAAACCAATGCCTGCGGGGACATCGTTCATCAACGGAACTTTGGACAGGACTTTGAATAACCCCAACATGAACGCTTCATGCGAACGACCGAAGCGCTGCACGACGCCCATGAACAAACGATGGAACAGCAGCGCGTCGCGTTCGCCTACGGGATAGCCGCGCGCCAGCGACGTTTGCCTGAGAGCGTCCATCGTCGCGGCGATGTCAATGTCGTTGGGGCAGCGCGTGGCGCAGGTGTAGCATCCCACACAGAGCCAAATATCGCGGCTCTTGAGGACGTCATCCGCCTGATCGAGCGAGACCATCCGCAGGAGTAGATCGGGACCGTATTGCATCGCGTCCACGACCGGACAGCCCGCCGTGCATTTGTGGCAGTGATAGCACAACCCGATCTGCTGTCCCGACAAGCGATCAATTTCCCGAACGAGATCGCCTTTCACGTTGCCTCCTTTTCAGCGCGTTTGCCCGGCTTTCATTTGCGGCTTGACCGGCATATATCGCGCCGTCCGCAGGTAGATGGACCAGTACACCAGACCCACCATCACCGCGCCGCCGATGATGTTGCCGATGGTGACGGGGATCAGATTCATCAGGAAGAAATTACCCCAGGTCAGGTTCGGGAAATCCGCCGCCGTTTTTCCGATGTTTGCCCAGAATTCGGGACCGGCTCCCGTCTTGATGAACATTCCCACCGGGATGAAGTACATGTTGGCGATGCTGTGCTCGAAGCCTGCCGCAACGAAGGCGGTGATGGGCGGGACGATCGCCAGCACGCGGTCGGTGGTGGAGCGCGCGCTCATGCACAGCCAGACTGCCAGACACACCAGCGCATTGCAGAAAACGCCCAGCACCAACGCCGGGAGGAAATCCAGGCTTGTTTTGGCGTGAGCGATGTTCAGGGCGTTCAAGCCGAGCGCGCCGCCGTTGAATTCAAATTGATGGGAGAGATACATCCCATAGGCTGTGATAATGGAACCGAGGAAGTTTCCGGCATAGACCACCATCCAGTTTCGCACCAATTGACCGGTGGAAACCTTGCGGCTTGCCCAAGCCATCACGATCAGGTTGTTACCTGTGAACAGTTCCGCCCCGGCCACGATCACGAGGATCAGCCCGAGGCTGAAGGTTGCGCCGGCGATCACGCGCACGATCCCATAGGGCAGGGCGCTTGCGCCGGTGGTCGCCGTGGTGGAAAAGATGGCGCCCATGGCGATAAACGCGCCCGCCAGGACGGCGAGCGCGAACATTCGGAAGGAGGTCAACTGGGCTTTATTGACGCCCACGTTCTCCGCTTTGCCCGCCATTTCGGGCGGCATGAGGGCGTCGAAGGGAAAGGAAGATTGTTCCGGCATGGTCTTCTCCTGGCTTAAATGGAAAGTGGATGAAGGAAGGTTCATTCACACAGTATGCAAAATGGCGGATGTTTGCATCCGCCCATTGCCCGAAAACTGTCCGTTCGAGACCCTATCCCAAGAAAACAATTGACCTATGAAGCGGGAATCGGAAAAGATATGACAAAATCACTAGGCGGCGCAGTAAAAGGCAACTTGTTCGGGCATTTGGCTTATGCTATGATGCCTTTGATGGCAGCGTTTTCCCCCCGGCTCGCGCGTTACAGGGAAGCCATATTTCGGGTTTCCATATTCAACCGCGTATTGATCGGGAATTCCGTGATCATCGTCTTTGGGGCGATCGCCGGGACGATCTTCACCCGCCACCTGACGCTGGTCGGAGACATCCGGCTGATCCTGTTGTTCTCCGTCTCTGGCATCCTGATCACGCTGATCGTCAACTACTGGATCATCCGCGGCGCGCTCCGGCCTTTGAACGAACTCGGCAACGCGCTCGAACGGGTTGACGGGGAGCGGATCAACGTACCGGCGTCGCTGAAAAAATACGAAGACCCCAACATCCGCCAACTGACAACTGCCATCGAACTCATGCTCACGCGCCTGGCGAACCGCACCAGCCAGTTGCGGGCGATCTCGGAGCGAGCCATAAACGCGCAGGAGGAGGAACGAGTCCGCATCGCGCGCAGTTTGCACGACGACACCGCCCAATCCATTTCCACGCTGATCATTCACCTCGACCGATTGGGGAACATGCTTCCGGCCGATGCGCCCGAACTGGCGCGCCGCGTCGCCGATATTCGCAACGTGGCGACCCAACTCCTGGAAAACCTCAGAAAGGTGATCTGGGACCTGCGCCCCTCGATCCTCGACGATCTCGGTCTGTTCTCAGCCATTCGCTGGCTTGCGCGCAGCGACCTGGAAGCGGTGGGCGTGTCGGTGGATTTTTGGACGCCCAATGAGGCGACGAGATTGCCCTCCCACCTGGAAACGATGCTGTTTCGCATCGCGCAGGAAGCCGTGAGCAACATCCTGCGTCACGCCAACGCCGTCAATGTTTCGATCCGGTTGTGGCTGGCGGACGAACAGGTCTGGCTGGAGATCAAGGACGACGGGCGCGGCTTCGACATCGAGAAAGCCGTCGGAGGGGCTGTTTATCGCAAACAACTTGGATTACTGGGCATCCAGGAACGCGTAGCGCTGGTTGGCGGCGAGATGGAAGTGGAGTCTGTGCCGGGCTCCGGAACCTGCCTGCGAGTCCGCGTCCCTTTAGCCGCCGAAGATTCGATCCGCCCCAACGAAGCGGAACCCGATCCATTGGATTCGCCTGAAGGAATGACGCACCCATGACGCAAAAGATCCGCATCCTGATCGCCGACGATCATACGTTGTTCCGCAACGGGATCTGCGCCCTGCTCGAAGACGAGCCGGACATGGTCGTCGTCGGCGAAGCCGATAACGGCCGGGACGCCGTTCGACTGGCTTGCCAGTTGAAGCCTCACGTGGCGTTGATGGATATTGCCATGCCCCTGCTCAACGGTCTCGAAGCGACCCGCCAGATCAAGCGCGAACATCCCGAGATCGGCGTGCTGGTATTGACAATGTACGATCACGAGGAATATTTCCGGGAGATGCTCCAGGCGGGGGCGTCCGGTTACATCGTCAAACGTGCGGCGGCGAACGAATTGGTGTCCGCGATCCGCGCGGTGTACAACGGCGAGGCGGCGCTTTCCCCTGCCATCACCCGCCTGTTGTTGGAGGACTATCTCAGCCGCGACGGCCGCATGGAGGAGGAAGATCCCAACGCGCTTTCCTCACGCGAGAGGGAGGTCCTGCAATTGATCGCGGAGGGAAAGACCAGCCGCGAGATCGCCGAAATCCTGCATCTTTCGGTCAAGACCGTGCAGTCTCATCGCACAAGCCTGATGCAAAAACTGGACCTGCACGACCGGGGGGACCTGATCAAATACGCGATCCAAAGGAAGATCATCGAACTGTAAGCAATCCGCCCCTCATCCCCGCAATTACCCAAACCACTCCATCAAGTGGCAATGCCGCCAAACCCGCCGCCGAGAATGAGTACGCGTTTCATACGATCACCTTCTTACAAAATCTCCCGCTAAAACACTAACGGGAGACTCTTTTTCCACTTTCCACTTTCCACTTTCTACTTTCCACACGCGCTTCACTCCGCCCAGCGCGAAACTAATACACCGGCAAATTCGTATCCACTTCCCGCGCCCAGGCGTTGATGCCGCCTTTGAGGTTCTTCACCTTCTTGAACCCCGCGCTGACGAGCAATTCCAACGCGCGCGCCGAACGCGATCCGCTTTTGCAGAACAGCACCATGTCCTCCGCGCTGTCCAATTCTGAAAGCCGCGCGGCAAGTTGACCAAGCGGAATGTTCACCGCGTTCGGCAAAGCGGAAATTTCGAGTTCATGCGGTTCGCGCACGTCAACCAGTTTGAGATGATTCGACTTCACGCGTTCGGCGAGTTCGGCCGCGGTGATGTCCCAACCCGCGCCAGCGGAACCTTCGTCGTGATCGTGACTTGGAACGCCGCAGAATTCCTCGTAGTCAATCAATTCCTTGATGTCGGCGTTCGGTCCGCACACGCGGCAATTGGGATTCTTCTTCAACTTCACAAAGTCGAACGACATGTCCAGCGCGTTGTAAAGGAGAAGTTTGCCGATGAGCGGCTCGCCGATGCCAAGCAGGACTTTCAACGCTTCGGTCGCCTGGATCGTGCCAATCGTGCCGGGCAACACGCCAAGCACTCCGCCCTCCGCGCACGAGGGGACGAGGCCCGGCGGGGGCGGCTCGGGGAAGAGACAGCGATAGCACGGTCCCTCTTTGGCATGGAACACGCTCACCTGTCCGTCGAAGCGATAGATCGAGGCGTACACATTGGGCTTGCCGAGGAACACCGCCACGTCGTTGGTGAGATAACGCGTCGGAAAGTTGTCGGTCCCGTCGAGAATGATGTCGTAATTTTGCGCGATGCGTAACGCGTTCTCAGAAGTGTACGGCTCGTTATAAACGTCCACTTGAATTTCGGGATTCAGATCCACCAGTTTCGCTTTGGCGCTTTCCACTTTCAACTTTCCAACCGTGGACGTGCCGTGAATCACCTGCCGCTGAAGATTGGAGGAATCCACAACATCGTAATCCACCAGCCCGATGCGACCGATGCCCGCCGCGGCAAGATACAGCGCGACCGGCGAGCCCAGTCCGCCCGTGCCGATGATGAGCGCGGACGAAGCCTTGAGTTTGCGTTGACCCTCCAATCCCACTTCGGGGATTAGTAGATGACGCGAGTAACGCAGGATTTCTTCGCGAGAAAGTTCGGGTAACATATCAGCCTCCCGTATCAAATGTCGTTGCGAGCGCACTTTGCGAAGCAATCTCCTCGCCAACCGGGAGATTGCTTCGGGCTTCGCCCTCGCAATGACAACCGCCCGCAATGGACGGGATCAACATCAACTTTTCGCCATCCCCGATCGCCGTGCTCACCCCCTGCAAATCCTTGATGTTGTTCTCGCCGATAAATATATTCACGAACGGACGAAGTTCGCCGCCTTCGTTGAACAGGTGCGGCTTGATGGCAGGATATTGAGTCGTCAGGTCCGTGAGCGCCTCGGAAATATTCGAGCCGTTGACGGTCACTTCGCTTTGTCCGTCGGTGTAGACGCGTAACGGTGTGGGTATTCGTAATACAGGCATGTAGTTTGTCTCTCCATTATTTAGTGGTATTTGGCGGTCGAGCAGCCCCGTGTTCGTCGGGGCGTATCGAGACCACGCGCCTTGTTACAAGATTTCTTATGCGTATTTGTCGGTCTCGGTACAGGCTTCGCCCTACTCGACCAGCGTATTTACAAAAGTCTGCAACTGCTCCATCAACTTTTCCGCGCGGGCAACGCCGTTGTTGACGTAACGCGCCTCGCCGCGCGCATCCAGCAGGAACGTGGTCGGGACGCTCAACACGCCCCATTGCTTCGCCAGGTCGGGGCGCTGGGTGGCGTCAATTTCGATCACTTGCAGTTTATCGCCCAGCAGGCTGACAAGTTGATCGAGCGCGGGACGTTGAACCGTTTTACACGGAGCACAATCCGGCGTGGTGAAATAGACGATCACCGGCTTCTGCGGTGGAGCGGTGAACAACGCAGGGACGTTGCTCCGCGCCCGCGCCAGCAGTCCCTGATTGACCAGCCAGTAGGCAAGCGCGCCCAATACAATGATACCGAGGGCGTACCCAAAACGCAACAGGATATCCACGTTCATGCGCCCCTCGCTTTGGGTCTCATGCCGGGGAACGTCCCTTCAGGCGGTGCCTTTGTAAAGCCGGGCAGGTGGATGCGCGCCAACCAGTAATACACCGCGCATCCCACGCAGAAACCGCCGAAGGCGTTCAACGCGGCGAGCGCGACCACGATCCAGACGAGGAGCCAGCCCGGGACGTTCGAGCCAGCATAAAGGGCGATCGAACCGCCCGTCATAAATAGAAATCCAAGCGATTGCGCGAAACGATGCGGTTCGGGGTTGTCATCCAGCACGTCGGGTTTCATCCAGCCGCGCGGTTTGAGCAGGTACTTGTACACAAAACCAAAGCCGGGAACCTTCAGCGCGGAACCGAGTCCCATCGCCAGCGCGACGAACGCCGCAAGCAGGGGCAGGTTCAACACGAACGCCGACAGATTCAAAATAATGATGATGATTTGATTGGTCTTTAGAGCGGAATGATCCACTTTTTGTAACGCTTCCATAGTCATGTTCATATCCTATGATGTCGTTGCGAGCGCGCGCCGCGAAGCAATCTCCCGGCTAGCGAGGAAATTGTCCACGAATTGACTGCTTCGTGCCTCGCAGTGACATCTCGATTTTGATTTCTTCCTCTTCGAATTTCGAACGATCTTCGGTCAACCTCCACGAGCGGCTGGCGACGGCTTCGCCTTGATTTACGCTCGTGATGACGTAGGAGAAAAACGGCTGCGCCCATTCGCGGTCGAATTCGGACGGCTGATTCGGATGATCGGGATGCGAATGGAAAACGCCGATCAGACTCAACCCGAGCCTGTCCGCGGTTTCTTCGGCTTTGACATAATCCTTAGCCGTGATCAAATACCGGTTGTGACGCGCGCCCGCCTCCCGCGAATTTGCAAGCGGCAGAATGGATGTAACCGCGCGCATTCCATTCTCCGGGTAAACACCCAGCAGGAATCCCGCGCCCTCTTCGGGATACGCCTGCTCCCCATGCGCGTGGATTTGAGCGAGTAATTCCTCCGACAGATGCAACATCGCCCTCACCCCAACCCTCTCCCCGCTTCGTCTTCGCCGTCGCTCCGCTCAGCGCGAAGAGTTGACTCCCATAGCGAACTGTCGCTCAAATATTTATACCCGGCATCCGGGAAGACCGTTGCAACAACGCCTGCGTCCAATCTTCTGGCTACGCGCAGAGCGACAACCGCCGCCGCGCCGGAGGAAACTCCCACGAACAAGCCTTCCTCGCGCGCCAGGCGCAAGACCATTTCGTATGCTTCCTCGGTTTTGACTTCAAGGGTCTCATCTGCAAACGAAGGATCGTAGATGCCGGGCTTGATGGCGGTCGGCATGTGCTTGAGTCCTTCGAGCCCGTGGAACGCGGCATCCGGCTGGAAGGCAATGATCTTCACATTCGGCAGTTGCTCGCGCAGGTAACGTCCCGTTCCCATCAACGAGCCGGAGGTTCCCAGCCCGGCGACGAAGTGAGCGACCTCACCGTTTGTTTGCGAGAGGATTTCAGGTCCCGTGGATTTGTAATGCGCTTCCCAGTTTGCCGGGTTGTTGTATTGGTTCGCGTACCAATACAGGTCGGGTCTTTCATTCGCCATTCGACGCGCCACAAGGATCGCTCCATCCGAGCCTTCGGTGGGATCGGTGAGGACGATCTCCGCGCCGAGCGCCTTGAGGATCGTCATCCGTTCCGGGCTGGCGCTGGCGGGAATCGTCAGCGTGACCGGGATTCCCAACGCCGCGCCGAAGGTGGCGTAGGAGATGCCCATGTTGCCGGAGGTGGAATCGAGCAGGCGTTTGCCGTTCCCAAGATCGCCGATCGCGAGCGCGGATTGGATGATGTTGAGCGCGGGTCTATCCTTCACGGAGCCGCCCGGGTTGAACCATTCGGCTTTGGCAAAGACCTTTACACGCGGAGGCAGGTCCCGGGTCACGCGGCGAAGCGGGAGAAGAGGCGTATTCCCGACGTGAGTCGCGAGTCCATCCAGCAAAAGCGTGTTCGATTCGGTTAATCGGTAGTCCAGCAAAGTCATATTGTCCTTATCCGTCATTGCGGCTTTCGGGAAGTAATTTCCATGCAAGGAGATTGCTTCGCGGCGCTTGGTCTCGATACGTGCTTCGCACTACTCGACCAACAGCGTCACTCGCAATGACATGAATCAAAAGCAGTCAACGGGAAAACAAAAAGACGGCGAACGAACGCCACGCACGTTGCAATGTTTTGCGCGCGGGGGTCGTCCTACCGTCTGGGATCCGTTGATTGCGGAGGTGTCTCAGGCGGCGGTTACGAGCCCCGCCGTAGACACAAGCAATGGGTAAATGGTTTCATGGTCTGCCTGTTTGATGTCCGATATTTTATGATTCTTACCTGAATTGTCAAGTCAAAAATCGCCACCCGCTGCCGCGGCAAGGATGCGAACTACATCGTATTCCCCCACTTTTGTTTCAACCCCATCCAGGTCTTTTACATGCACGTCGTTGACGAACAAATTGATGTGCCGGCGCAGGTTGCCGTCCTTATCGAACACGTGGAACTCGAGCGCGGGATATTTTTTCACCGCGTTCCGCACGGCTTCCAGCGCGGTGGAACCGGGGACCTCGAAGCGAGTCTGTTTGTCGGTGTAGTAACCGATGACGTTGGAGACGCGGATGGTCGGCATGGAGGTATTGTAACGTATACAAGTAAACAGGTACGCAAGTCTATCAACCTGTGTACCTGTCTACCTGTGTACGTGTGTACTTTTTTACCTGTGTACTTCCTTACTCCTCCTTCTTCGCTTCCATTTCCTTCTTGTGCGCTTCGATGATCGGACCGGCGACGTTCGTCGGAACGATCTCGTAATGGTCGAATTCCATTGTGAAGTAGCCGCGCCCGCCAGTGATCGAGCGGAGTTGCGTGGTGTAGCGCATCATCTCCGCCAGCGGCACGTGAGCGATGATGACCGTGTGTCCATGTTCGGCTTCGGTTCCCTGCACGCGTCCGCGGCGGGTGTTGAGGTCGCTCATCACGTCGCCCATGTTCGCGTCGGGGACGGTGACGCGCACGTTCATGATCGGCTCGAACAACACGGGACCCGCGCTCTGCACCGCGAGTTTGAACGCCTCCCGCCCGGCGATCTCGAACGCGACCGGTTTCGAGTCCACTTCGTGCTCCTTGCCGTCGTACACGATCACTTTTACGTTGCTCATGGGGTAGCCCGCGAAGACGCCGCGCTCCATGGCGTTCTTGATCCCCTTTTCGATGGGAGGCAGGTAGGAACGGGACAGGTTCATTCCAACGAGTTCATCTTCGAATGCAAAATCGGTATCCGGGAGCGGCTCGATGCGCAGATGCACCTCGCCAAATTGACCCGCGCCGCCGGTCTGTTTCTTGTGGCGATATTGGGCGGAGGCTTTGCGCGTGATGCCCTCGCGATACGGGACCTTCGGCTGCTGTGTGTTCAACCCCACCTGGAACTTGGTCTGCGCGCGGTTGATCGCCACGTCAATGTGCTGGTCGCCCATGCCCTGCAAAACCGTCTCGTGCGTGATCGGGTCGTTGTACCAGGTGAGGGTCATGTCCTCTTCGCAGAGTTTGGTCAGCGTGGGCGAGATCTTTGCCGCGTCCGCCTGGGTTTTGGGCGTGATCGCCACGCGATACAACGCGGCGGGGAATTTCGGCGCAGGGATCGTAAGCAGATGTCCCTTATCGGAGAATGTATCGCCGGTAACGCTCGCGGTCAATTTGGAAACGACCGCAATATCGCCCGCGTGGACGACCTTCGCCGGGATCTGCTCCTTGCCGCGCTGGAAGTGCAAACCGGACATGCGCTCATCCACACCCTTGTTCTGGTTCCACACGTGCATATCCGCCTGGACCGAGCCGGAGAACACGCGGAAGTACGACATCCTGCCGACGAACGGGTCGGCGGTCGTCTTCCACACGTAAGCCGCCAGCGGACCCGAATCGGAGGCAGTCAATTTCTCCTCGCCCTCCCTGCCCTGGGCGGCGCGCGCAGGCGCGGACGACGGCGAAGGCATCAGGTCAACGATGTCGTTGAGCAGGGCGATGGAGCCGATCTCGCGTCCGCCTGCCGCACAGAAAACCGGGACAAAATCCCCGGCGTGGACCACGTCCTTCAAGCCGCGCACAATTTCCTCGTCCGAGAGCGAACCGTTTTCGAGATATTTCTCCATCAATTCGTCCTCCCCCTCCGCCGCGGCTTCCACGAGCGTAAAGTGCGCCGCGTTCGCCGCTTCCTTCATATCGGCTGGAATTTCAGCGGTCGTCTTGCCGTCTCCCATGTACGCCTTCATGCCGATGACGTCCACCACGCCCTTGAAATCCTGTTTCTCGCCGATCGGCAAATGGACCTTGACCGTGCGCTTGCCGTGCGAACGCACGAACTCATCCACTTCGGCGAAGACCTTCTCGAAATCGGCGTTGTCACGATCCATCTTGTTGATCACGATAAAGCGCGGCAGGATGAACTGGTCGGCATACCGCCAGGCGAGTTCCGTGCCAACCTCCAAACCGGCGACCGCATCCACTAAAATGATCGCGCCGTCCGCCACACTCAGGGCGGAGACCATCTCGCCCACGAAATCGGTGTAGCCCGGCGCGTCGATGACGTTGATCTTGTGATCGCGATGCTCCATCGGGATCACGCTCGAATACAGTGAAATTTTGCGACGCTGTTCCTCCTCGTCGTAATCGGAAACCGTTGTCCCGTCCTCGACCTTGCCCAACCTGGTGGTAGCCCCCGTCGCATGAAGAAATGACTCCGCCAGCATCGTCTTACCCGCCCCCCCATGCGAAACAAGCGCGACGTTGCGAAGAAACTCGGTGGTATACTCTTTCATGTATAAGCCCTTCCTGTCGTGGGATGTAAGCAAGCCGAGTGATTGTAAAAGAACTCATTTGAATTGTCAAAGTGACAACCTTCTTCATTTGGAAGTGACACGCCGGGCGCCGCACGCCTTATTCCATCATGTTCCGTCGTCTGACCTTCATCCTCTGGTACCTCCGCAAGCCGCCCTGGGATAGCGGCATTTCCCCTCCCGAACTCCTCGAATTCATCCAAACCCATCCGCCTGGCAAAGCCATTGACCTCGGCTGCGGCACCGGCACGAACGTCGTCACGCTGGCGCGCTCCGGCTGGCAGGTCACAGGCGTGGACTTTGTGCCGCGCGCCATCCGCACCGCGAGGAAAAAAATCGCACGCGAAAACCTGGAGGCGGATGTGCGCGTGGGCGACGTGACCCGCCTCGACGGCATCGCCGACCGTTTCGACCTTGCCCTCGACATCGGATGTTTCCACGGTCTCTCACAACAGGGCCGGCGGGATTACCTGACTCGACTGGATCGTATCCTCGCCCCGGGCGGATTCTGGCTCATGTACGGATTCTTCCGCCCGAGCCCGCATCACGCGCCGCCCGGGCTTGTCGAGGCGGACATTGACCTCATATCCACCCGATTCCTCCTCCGCTCCCGCCAAGACGGATTCGACAGACGCGAACGTCCTTCCGCGTGGTTCTTGTTTCAAAGGAACCGCGATCCAGTATGAACAGCCGCGACGACGACATCCAAACCCTCGCCGAAACCCTCATCCACGAATTGACCAAAGCCTTCGCGCTCCCTCGAACCGCGCGTACCCGGGCGACGATCCGTTTCGTCTTCGGCAAAGCCGCGCGCGCCGCCGCGGAAGTGGGCATCAACCTCGACCGCGTCGTCGCCGAGGGCGGACTCTCCGCCGGCGCGCGCTGGATACTGCCGCGCTTCGTCAAATCCCACGCCGCGCGCGGCGTCGAAAACATTCCCTCCCGCGGACCGCTCGTCATCGCGGCGAACCATCCCGCCTCGGTTGATTCGATCGTCATCTCCGCACACGTGGAACGCCCCGATTACAAGGTCATCATCGGCGACATCCCTTTCTTCCAACATCTTCCGCACATCAACGAACGGGCATTCTTCGCGCCCGAGCCCAGCGATACGATGGGACGCATGCAGGTCATCCGCGGCTCGATCCGCCACCTGAAAAGCGGAGGCGCGCTGCTCATCTTTCCGCGCGGCGGCATCGAACCCGATCCTGACTTCATGCCAAACCCCGAGGAAGAATTCGAGCGCTGGTCGCGCAGCCTCGAAATCTTTTTACAGCGCGTTCCGGGCTTGCAGATCCTCGTCACCATCGTTAGCGGAGTCATCAAACCCGCCTTCATGCGGCATCCCATCACCCGCTTCCGCAAAGCCAGACCGGATCGGCAGCGGCTTGCATTCCTCTATCAACTCGCGCGGCAAATGCTCGCGGGTAGGGAACTCTTCAGCCTCACGCCGCGCGTCACGTTTGGAGAGATCGTCACAGGGATCAATCACGAACACATCCTGGCGGATATCGAACACGCGGCGCGGCGCACACTCCGTCAACATACTTCATGGGGTCAGGTATGAAACCCGAACTCCGCATCTTCAAGGATTTGGAGAGTCTCAGCCGCGAGGCGGCGGCTATCTTCATCGAGCAAGCCGCAATGTCCATCACGGAACGCGGTCGCTTTCTGGTCGCGCTCAACGGAGGCGGCACGCCGAACCGCCTCTTTCGACTGCTTGCAACGGAGTATCGTAAAAAAGTGGATTGGAACAAGGTTCACTTCTTCTGGGGCGACGAGCGATGCGTCCCGCCGGAGGATGCAGGGAGTAATTATGGTCAGGCAAAAGAGGCGTTGTTGGATCACGTTCCCATTTTGGAGGGCAATATCCACCGCGTGAAGGGCGAACTCGATCCCGCCTCCGCCGCGCAGGACTACGCACAAATCTTGAAATCGTTTGCCGGAGACGACCTGGAATTTCCCCGTTTCGATCTCGCCTATCTCGGCATGGGCGAGGACGGGCATACAGCATCCCTGTTTCCCGGCTCGACGGTACACGCAACAGATACGGTTATCCCCGTCACAGCAAACTATCAGGATCGCCCTGCGAACCGCGTGACCTTGACGCAGGCCGTCTTCAACGAGGCGCGCATGGTCGTTTTCATGGCGGCGGGAGAAAAGAAGGCGAATACTTTGGCGAAAGTATTGAGCGGCACATATAATCCAGAACTGTATCCTGCTCAGAGGATCAAAACAAAGAACGGGATATTGATCTGGCTGGTGGATGAAGCCGCGGCAGGTGAGTTGCCGCAGGAATTAAAAAGATAAACGAAACATGTCATTGCGAGGACTGGTGGTCGAGTAGGCGGCGATCTTCCGCTGTATCGAGACCACCAGTCCGAAGCAATCCCCCACCTACGCGAGGAGATTGCTTCCCCGCTTCGCAGGGTCGCAATGACGAGAGGCTATATTGGAGGATTATATGGAACTCGCAATGATCGGTTTGGGCAAGATGGGAATGAACATGGCGACGCGTCTCGTGCGCGGAGGTCATCGCGTCGTCGGTTATGCGCGCACGACGGCGACCGTCGAGGAAGCGGAAACGTTCGGCATCGAAGGCGCGCGCTCGCTCGAAGAGGCGGTGAGCAAATTGAAATCGCCGCGCATCGCCTGGGTGATGGTCCCGGCGGGCAAGGCGACGGACGACACGATTGACCGTCTCTCGAACCTGCTGGACAAGGGCGATATCGTCATTGACGGAGGCAACTCCAATTACAAGGATACGATCCGTCACGCCGCGCTACTCGAGCCGAAGGGCATTGACTTCCTGGATTGCGGCACGAGCGGCGGGATTTGGGGCATCAGCGAAGGATACAGCCTGATGATCGGCGGCAAGCCCGAGGTCGCGGAAAAGACGCGTCCCATTTTCGAGACGCTGGCTCCGGGCAAGGATAAAGGCTGGGGGCGCGTCGGTCCGCATGGCGCGGGTCATTTCGTCAAAATGGTTCATAACGGGATCGAATACGGAATGATGCAGGCGTTCGCCGAGGGATTCAGCATCATGAAGGCGAAGGGTGAATTCGACCTCGACCTCGCGCAGGTTTCGCACATCTGGCAATATGGGAGCGTGGTGCGTTCGTGGCTGCTCGATCTTGCGGCGCGCGCGTTGGAAGAGGACGCAAAGTTATCCGGGATCGAGCCCTGGGTTGCGGATTCGGGCGAGGGCAGATGGACGGTGTTCGAGTCCATTGATCTCGACGTGCCTGCGCCTGTGATCACGCTGGCGCTGCAAATGCGCTTCGCCAGCCGCGACGAGGAGAATTTTTCCGCGCGCATGTTGGCTGCGTTGAGAAATCAATTCGGCGGGCACGCGTTGAAGAAAGCGGAGTAGTGTCATTGCGAGCCCGAAGGGCGAAGCAATCTCAGGTTCACAAGGAGATTGCTTCGCTCCCGTGGTCTCGATACAGCGGAAGATCACCGCTTACTCGACCAGCGGTCGCTCGCAATGACGGGTAGTAACAATTATGGACAACGGCTTACCCATTTCAATCGTCATCTTCGGCGCCTCGGGCGATCTGACGCAGCGCAAACTTGTGCCGTCGCTGTTCAATTTGTGCCGCAAGGGACGCGTTCCGAAACAGTTCCGCATCGTCGGCTATGGCAACACGGCGTTTTCCGACGAAGAATTCCGCGCGCATCTCGAGGAAGGCGTCAAACAATTCGCCTCGTTCGAATTCGAAAGGGAGGAGTGGAATGCGTTCGCGCCAAACCTCGCCTACCTGCAGGGGCGTTACACCGACCTGGCGGATTTCAAAAGGCTTGCCGCCTTCCTGAAAGACTGGGAGACCGGTTCGGGCAACCGCATCTATTACATGGCGACTCCGCCTGGCGTCTTCCCGAACATCATTGACCTGCTGGGGCTGACCGGTCAATTGACCGAGAACGGAGGCTGGCGGCGCGTGGTCATCGAAAAGCCGTTCGGCACGGACCTCGCCTCGGCGCGCAGTTTGAACGAACAGATCCACAAGACGTTGAACGAAAGACAGATCTATCGCATTGACCATTACCTCGGCAAGGAGACCGTACAGAACATTCTCGTCACGCGCTTTGCCAATACGATCTTCGAGCCGTTGTGGAATCGAAACTACATTGACCACGTGGAGATCACGGTCGCGGAACAGGTCGGCGTGGAGCACCGGGCGCGTTTTTACGATCACGTGGGCGTAATGCGGGATATGTTCCAGAATCACCTGTTGCAACTCGCGACGCTGGTCGCCATGGAGCCGCCCGCCTCGTTCGACGCCAACGCGCTTCGGAACGAGAAGGTCAAGGTGTTGAGTTCCATTCACCCGATGAAGCCCGAACAGGTCGCGCAAAGGACGATCCGCGCGCAATACCAGGGCTACCGCGAAGAGGAGGGCGTTGATTCCCAATCCATGACGCCGACCTACGCGGCGGTCAAATTGCAGATTGACAACTGGCGATGGCAGGGCGTCCCGTTCTATCTTCGTTCGGGCAAACGGTTGAAGGAAAAACTATCGCAGATCACCATCGAATTCAAGGAACCGCCGCACATGCTCTTCCCCTCGAAGGACGACCGCCTGACGCCCAACATGCTCGTCCTCTACCTGCAACCCGACGAGGGCATCCACTGGCGGTTCGAGGCGAAGGTCCCCGATACGATCGCGGACATGCGCTCGGTGGATATGGAATTCCATTACGCGGACTCGTTCGGCAAGACCGCCATTCCCGAAGCCTACGAACGCCTCCTCCTGGACACCATAACCGGCGACGCCTCCCTGTTCACCCGCGCAGACGAGGTGGAAACCGCCTGGGGGCTGATTGACCCCATCCTCGAAGCCTGGGAATCGCAAGACCAGCCGCTCGCGTTCTACGAGCCGGATTCGCGGGGTCCCATCGAAGCGGATGATTTGCTTGCGCGGGACAAGCGCAAATGGTCAACGTGGGATGGGAGGGTGGAATAGGCTGCTAATCGGCGGGGGCTTCGCGCCGCGCGGCGATCTTTTCGCGGGCTTCGGCGTGCGCTTCGCGGCTCAGGGGGTAATGGATCGCAAACAGAATGCCGCCCAACAGCAGGATCGAAGGCACAGGTCCGATCAGGATGCGGATCGCCCACACGGCGGATTCGGTCTGTTCGGGCGCGTTGGAGGCGAATCCGCTCCAATCCAGAGCCAGGAGAACGGTCGGGATGGCAATCGAAGCGGCGATCTTCTTGAAGAGCGAAACCAGCGCGTAGAACATGCCTTCGTGCCGCGAGCCGTTGTGGAGTTCGTCCACCTCCACCGCGTCGGGGATCATCGCCCACGGCAGGACATGCACCGCCGAAACGCCCACGCCCGCCAGCGCGGCGAGCGCGATCACGTAGGCGAAGCCAAGCGACGGGTCGAGGAAGATCAGGATCATCATCACCGCGCTGAGGAAGATCATGCCATGGATGTAGGATTTGCGTTTATCGGTCTTCTGCGACGCCCACACCCAAAACGGCAGGACGAACAGAGCGGTGACGAAGACCGCTCCAGCCACGATGTCCGACTCCTGTTCCAGTCCCATGCGATATTTTAGAAAATACAACAACATCACCTGGATGATGTCAATGGCGGTCCACGTGAACAGGAAGATGCCCGCTGCAAAGACGAAGGGACGGTTGTTCCACGCCGCCCGCAGGGACTCGCGCAAGCCCGGTTGCTGCTGAGACGCGTATGCCTCCCTTTCGCGCGTGCCGAAGAAGGTGACGAGCAACGGCAGCGCGCACGCAATGGCAAAGACCCATCCCATCTGAAAGACGCGTCCCTCGTTCTCGGGCCGCATCGCGCCGATCATCATCAACGGGACGATGAACGCGATCAGTCCGCCCAACAGGGAGAACGCCATACGGTAACTGGTGAGCGAGGTGCGCTCGTCGTAATCCTGGGTCAGTTCGGGGGTGAGGGCGAAGAACGGCGTGGTGACGAAGGTCAGGATGGTGTCGTATAAAAAGAAGGCGCCCGCGTAGTACGCCGTGAGCGCGATCTGACTCTCGAACGGCGGGCGCCACCATAGCATGGCAAATGCCAATCCGAACGGGATGAACCCGAACAGCAGGTACGGTCTGCGGCGGCCCCAGCGGGTGCGCGTGCGGTCGGCAATGTAGCCGATGAGCGGGTCGTTGATGTAATCCCACGATTTCCCGATGAAGACCGCCAGCGCGGCAAGCGAGGGGCGCAAACCGACTACGTCCGTCAGGAAGATGGCGAACAGGACGCCGATGGCGGTATCGGCAAAGGCAAAGCCAAAATCCCCCACGCCATAAGCGAGTTTTGTGACGGGCGAAAGGCGCTCCCTGACGTTTTTCATGGCGACCCCGGTTCGGTGGGATGGAATTTCAAAAGAGATAACCCCCCTGCGTCGGATACGTTTTCTTCTATTTCGAAACGACCACCCAGGCGCTCGAATCCTCCGAGACCACGTTCGTTGTTCCGGCTGGAAACAGGGAGGCGATTCGCAGGGGCGAAAGGAAGTGGCTTCTCATCAAAAGGAGTTTCTCCGCCAGCGCGATCAGTTTGACGGCGAAGGTGTTGATGTCCGGTTCCTCGATGACGATCCGCCCGCCGGGTTTGAGGACGCGGAACATTTCGCGGGCGGTGGCGGACTGGTCAACGACGTGGTGGAGGGCGTCCACCATGATGACGCGTTCGAAAAAATCGTCGGGGAAGGGCAGGGTTTCAGAATACGAGCAGACAGGTTCGAGCGTGGGGCGATGCGTTTGTCTCAGCATCCCCATGGACGCATCCCCGATGACGATCTCATCCACGTCGTTCCGCAGCGCGGCGGCGACCCGCCCCGTGCCGCCGCCCAGGTCGAGCAGGCGTCCTTTGGTTGGCAATCCCGCAAGTTCGCGCATTTTGTCGAGCGCGGAATAGGACACGCGCGCGTAGAACGGCGCGATGAGGTCGAAGTGATCGAAGGGCATGGTCATTCCCCCACTGTGATGAGGTCTTTGATGCGTTCGTAGGTGCCGGGTCCGATGCCCGGAACGTTGACGATATCCTCCGTGGAGAGGAAGGGTCCGTTCGCGTTGCGATATTCGACGATCCGTTGCGCCAGCGCGGGACCGATGCCCGGCAGGGACTCGAGTTCGAAAGCCAACGCGGTATTGATGTTCACCAGGTCTTCGTCCGACCCGGAGGTGACCAATTCGGGGATGGCTGTGGGAATGACGGGCGAAAATCCCTCCATGTAGGGAATATCCAGTCTCTCCCCGTCTTCGAGGGTGCGGGCAAGGTTGATGGTTTCCTTTTCCGCCTCGGCAAGGAAACCGCCCGCGGCGGATATGACATCCTGGACGCGCGCTCCCTTGGGCAGGGCGTACACGCCGGGGCGCGGCACCGCGCCGGTGATGTGGACGATGATCGGTTTTTCGGTCGGCGCCGGGCGGAGCGTCACTGCCTGCCCGCTCGGGTTGCGCGATACCACCCAGATGACGGCGGCGACGAACAACCCGAAAAGAATTCCCGAAACCAGGTTGAGGATGGATTTTAGATTCTGCATTTGAGCAATTTTACTGCAACTTCATCACCAGCAGATGTTCGTTAACGGCGGAAAATTTGAAGAACACATTCGCGAGCCTGCTGATGCGTTGAAAATAACGCGGCATCTCCTCGTATGGCACACTGATAAAGCCGAATTTTTCATACAGAACGCCCAGCGACGAACGGCACGTGAGATATAACGGGCGCGGGCTGTTCGCCAGCAGATGTTCGATGATGACGCGCGCGACGCCTGTTCCGCGATGTTCGGGATACACGGCAAGCGAAGCCAGTTCAAGGATGTCCTTCCCGTGAGGCTTCAACTGCCCGCAGCCGATCATTTCATCCCGGTCATTGACTGCCACGACGAAACGCTTCCAATCCAGACCGAGGGGGTTGATCCCGACCGAACGAATTAATTCCCTGATCTGGCTGGATTCCGATTCACGCGCGGGGCGGAGGGTGAAGGTGGGCATTTAGTCTGATAGTCTGATAGTCGGATAGTCTGATAGTCTCATAGTCTCATAGTCTGGGAGTCGGATAGTCTGGGAGTCTGATAGTCTGATAGTCTCATAGTCTCATGGTCTGATAGTCGGATAGTCTGGGAGTCGGATAGGCGGATGGTCGAAGCCTTTCGGGATCAATCGCTAAATCAAGCCTGCCGCGACGATGATGATGAACGTGGAGATGAACCAATGGATGAGGAACGGATATAGAAATGATTTCGTTCGGTACGCCACCCAGCCGAAGGCGAAGCCGCCGAAGATGGTCGAGAGAGTCTCCACTTCGGGCTTGCCGATGTGCGCGATGGCAAACGGGACCGCCTGCAACCACAATGCGTCATGCCCGAATTTGCGCGCGTATCCGAACAGGATCCAGCCGCGGAACATGAATTCCCAGCCGATCAGATCGAGGAAGGTCGTCCAGGGCAAGCCGTTGGTGTAAGGTTTGTAATACTCCTGCATGGACGGGTCGCCGCTTCCGAGATAATAGATGATCGGCGCCATGAACAGGATACCGATGACTGTGATGACCAGCCCCGCTTTCCAGTCGCCGAGTGTAAATCCAAATCTATTTGGGTTCTCCCGAAAGACAAAAAGTATGAACATCAGCGGAATGATCAGATAGAGAATGACGCGATCCCAATAGTAATAGGGCGTGAGTCGGTGATAGTAATCCACCATCAGCAAGAGGGTGGAGACGATGGTGATGGCGACGACTTTCCGGTCGAAGGTGAGTTTTTCGCCGAGGAGGGTTTTCATGGGAAGTGGAGAGTGGAGAGTGGAGAGTGGAAAGTAGAAAGTGGAGAGTGGAGAGTAGAGAGTGGAAAGTGGAGAGTGGAGAGTGGAAAGTAGAAAGTGGGAAGTGGAAAGTGGAGAGTGGAGAGTGGAGGGCGAGGGTTTGAATCAATAAGGGAAGTAGGTTTGGTTGCCGGTGGGTCCGAGTAGTTGTGAGATTTTATCCCAGTCGCGGGCGAGTTCGAGGATCCAGTTGGTCAGGAGGAGGAACACGAGGGGGATCGAGAGGATTACGAGAATTTTGCCGGTTTGGGATTCGCTCCAACGGACGGACAGCGCGCCGAATCCATTCACCCAGAACTGCGCGGCGAGGATGG
>SZPG01000043.1 GCA_030263595.1 Chloroflexi bacterium CFX6 | reverse complement strand
CCAAGAAAGCCAGCATTCGATGGAACTTTACCGTGGATGACGCTCGGATCGTTTTTAAAGAACATTACCCTACAGCTTTAACTTGTTGAGGTACTAGTTTTTCGGCAATAATACCCTTTGATTTCCTTGTTGCGCGCGCTATCTCATCGGCTTCCTTTTCCGTGTCTTTTAACAGGGCTTCCACATGCTGTAATTCCTTTTGCTTGGGTTGCATCATTGTCGCTTCCTGGGCTTGGGCTTCTCGTAACTTCTGTTCAAATTTTGCGGGGTTCGTTATCAGCCCCATGATGTAATCCCATGTGACACGCTCGATCAACTTGGCGTCAACAAGCGGCTCATGGCAAAGTTCACTGCCAATTGCCACATTACCAGCGTAACGACGCGCGCAATAATAATAAAAATTTTTGTTTCTGCTCCCTCCTCCCGTCATCCTTCTCTTGCAACCGCAAAAGATAAGCCCGCGTAAAAGATACTCACGCTTCAATTTCCGCTTGGCAATTCGGCTGTTATATGCGCGCCGCGCCTGGGCAAGTTCCCACGTCTCACCGTCAACAATGGCAGGTACATTCACGGCGATTTGCTCGTCAATGGGACTCATGGCTCTTTTGCCGCCCTTTCGGATAAATTTCCCGTATCGCCAAACGCCGTTATAGGTTTCGTTCGTAATGATCTTCCAGATTCCATCGCCTCGCCAACCTGCCGCCTGCCTTCGCCTGGATTGCAGCGACTGCCTCGCGGGAATGCCCATGTCCGTTAGCCGCTGGGCGATGCTGACAAGACTCATCATACCGCCGTGTTCGTCGCCATTGGCATACCAATCGAAAATCATTCTGACAATTTGCGCTTGTGATTCGTCAATGATGTATTCGCCGTCTGAATAAGTATAGCCGTAAGGCGGCGTTCCTCCGCCTACCACCTTTCCCGCTTTGGCTTTGGCAGTCCTGCCGCGCATGGTTCGCTCCCGAATCTTTTGCCGTTCGTCGCTCCCCTGCCAGCCCTTGATAACCAGCACAATATCCAGTTCGCTTGTCACCTGCCCCACATCCAGCGCGTATATCTCCAAACCTGCCCGCAACCAGTCCCGAACCACCGTAAGCAGGTCTACGATGTCACGACTCAAGCGGTCAACGCAATACACGATCACCGCGCGGACTTCACCCGACTCGATCCCCCTTTGCAGTTCGTAACCTTCGGGGCGGCTCGTGATGGGCTTTGCGCCGCTAATGTCATCCTGATACACCGCCGCAACGTCAAACCCTTTTTGACTGGCAAATTTTTGACACGCCTCGATCTGACTTGGCAGGCTGTACCCGCGTTCGGCTTGGTCATCCGTTGACACTCTCGCATATATCGCCGCTCGTTTGTTCATGGTCGTTTGTCCTTTTTCGTGAGTCCCTGTCCGCCACAGTTACCCATGACGGACAGGGCGCAAAGTTGTTAGTCGCCTTGTGGATTGTCCGCATTGCCGCTTTGCAGCGCGCTTCGGTTGTCGTTACTTTGGCGGCTTGGGGTAACGTCAATTGTCGTTACTGGCTTCCCATTGTCGTTACTCGCGGGCGGGGTCGCCTTGTGGATTGTCGTTACATCCCCCGAAATTGTCGTTACTTTTGTCGTTACGGGGCAAATTCTCCCGTCGGCATAGTTCAAGCCGTCAACGGACAATCTCAGCGCGTTCGTCTCGTTGTAGCCGATCACCAGCAAGCCCGCCTGCTGGCAATACCTCAGCGCGCTGGCGAGTAGTTCTCCCGCTTCGGCGGGCGTGATGGATTCGCCTGTTCTCCTGGTACTCCGCTTGGCGCGCTTCGGAGAGGTCGGCAAACTTGCCGCCGTAACGGGTCTTTCCTTTGTGTTTTCGTTCTCGCCATTGCCAGTATTTGCCGCCATGTGTCACCTCTTTCCGCCAAGCCGTATCAAGTTCAAGGGCTTCCGCGCGTTCGTTTGCGAATTGCCCCGGCGTGTCAGGGAATCGCGCCAGCGTGTCAGTCTGTCCGCTACCGTCTCCCATTCGTGCGGGCAATCGTCCGGGAGTATCCAATCCCTGCCCTCGTACTTGCACTCCAAGCAGAAGATTATCACCCGCTGAGGGTAACGGGTATCCGCGTCCAGCGTGACCCCGAAGCCCGCTATCAAGGGGCGGCGCTTTCGTCCCGAAAAGGGACGCCCGTCTTGGGCTGTTCCTCCGTTTTAGGTATACCGCCGTCGAAAACACCATCAGGCTTCGGCGCGGTCGCTTGATAGACCAGATTGCCATTTTTCCTTACCTTGCCTTCGATGACCTTATTTTGCGCTGTGGCAAGATTGCCCAGACCCAACGCGCGCATTCCACTGAACCTTTGGGCGAAGTCGGCTTCCCATTCCGCCGCAACCACCGGCGCGATCTGATTCGCCAACTGCGGGGCGCGCGTTTCGATGACCTTTAGGACTTCATCATCCAACACATCACGCGCCGACTCCTCGCGCATCCGCTTCGAGGTCTCAGGGTCGAAGATGTGAAAGGCAACCGTCCCGCCAATGTTCAAGGCGATCAAAGCCGACAAGCCCAGGATCACCATTCGGATTTCATCCGCTGACAGGCTGGCGATCATGCCGCTTTCACCTGAACGATACAGCGTGTCGAACGTGAATAGCGCAAACTCGCCCAACAGGTCAATGACCACGAACAGGACGGACAAGCCTTTTTGCGCTGTGCCTTGCGCGTAGAACAGGAAGACCGCAAGCCAGGCAATCGCGCCGCCGCCCGTTGCCAGCAAGCCCAGGTAGCCGACAAGTTTCTGTTCCGGGGGTAGTGTCGCTGTGATGAAGTCCAGCGAACGAGACGCGGCATAAACAAACAAACCGACTGCTACCGCGTAGAACATCACGCGGGCAATCCATTTCCAAACTGATTTACTCATTTTGTTCCTCGCAATCTGTGTAATTTGAATTTACCCATCCCCGCAAGCCGCCCGCCGTGATGACTTCCATCCATCCGTTGACGGGCTGGGTTTCGGTCTCGACAGGCTCGACCCGATGGGTCTGGGTCAACGTTTCGCCCTCGCGCAATACGATCAACACGGGGCAATCCATACCGCCGCACGCCCTCAGATTCAGCGCGCCCGACTCAATCCCCGTTTTGACCTCGCACACACGCGGGGCAGGGGTGAAGGTCGGCGCGCTTGCCGAAGGGGTCGGCTCTGCGGTCTGTATTTGCTCAGGCAATGACATTGCGACATTCGCCGCGCTTGGGGCGGTCAATGTGCAAGCCATGACAAGCAGAGGCAAGAGAAAAAACAGGGGTTTGATATTTGTCATGGATGTTTGCTCCAATCGCCGCCCGCCGTTGAACGCTTCGCGCGGGCGGCATGGATTCGATTTGCTACGCCTCTTCGGGCTTCTCTCCGAACGCGGCTTCATAGTCGGCTTCATGTTCGGGCAGTTCCTCGTACAGGTCTTTTGCCTGTGCAACGGTCAAGGCTTCGATGCTGTCCCGCTCGCCCTGCCATTGGGTCGTATGGTACGAGAAGAAATGACCCTTCGGCGCCTTGTACAGGTAGGTATTGCGCCCGCCTCGCTCGAAGTTGCTGCCGTCCCAATAGCGATCCGACGCTATCAGGGTCGCGGTCTCTGTGTCATACATCTTGCGGTCAATGATTTGCTTCATGTCCTTATTCCTTTCGATACACTCAAGGCATCGCCTTTCATGTGAATAGATGGATTCGATTTAGTGGGGTGGGGCGGTTTGGGTACGCTTCGCGGTCATAAGACTCCTTTCGCTTGTACCCTCGCGCCGCACTCTAACGAGTGTCTGCGAAAACAAAAACCGCCTGGGCAATGCCGCAAGCGGTTAAGGAATAAGGCTATAATATGCCTCAGCCCTTGCGCCGCTCGTTCGGCGTGGGGGTCAGGGCGTGTATTGTGCTAGTAACACTTTACTCGCCCGTTTATAGGGTTGTAAATGTCGGTTCTTCCGACAAAAGAATTATACACCTATTCGGGGATTTTGTTACGGTCATTTTTGGGCTTGCGCCCGCGCTTTTCCCCCATCGCTTGCGCCTTTTTCAAATACGCTTGTAACGACTTACGATTAACCTGCCACACGATGCTAAACTTTTTGGCTTCGATTTTCTTTTCCCTGATTAATCTTGTAATATGCTCAGGATTATAGCCGCTCAGTTCTGCCGCTTCGTTGACGGTCAACCATTCGCCGCCGTTCGTTGTCATGGGTCACACTCCATACAGGGGATTATAAGCGAAGCGAATACTTTGTATAACTTGTGCAACTGCAACACGCCTGTCGAAGATACTCTTTAGAGTACAGTATTCGGTTGTAAAGGTTCTTGTACCGCGTCCCGCCGCCGTTGCGTGCGTCCTGGGGCTTCTGGGAGTCAAACAGGGCTATTCGTTCCCATTTGGCGATTGCATCACATCCAAAAATAGGTACTGATTATTTGGCAAAATCGGAACATCCCTTACACGGGTACGCCCTCCATATCGTCGCCGTTATCCAGCGATTGAAGCAGGGCAGTAATTCGCGCCTCGACCGCTTCCCACCAATCAGCGTATTTCACGACGTTTGTGAAATGCCGCCATAACCGCACCGCTTCGGCTAGTGCATCCGTTCCCCGTCGAATGTCGAACATGACTTTATAGTCAGGCGCATCGAAGTACACCGCATCGAAGATGAGGCGCTCGTCATCGCTCATCAGGTCGCGCACATCGTCAAGATAGATTTGCGCCTGTGCGGTTTCGTCCATTTGAGACATTACCCAATCCAGCGCGGCGCGTGGGGTTTCAAATTCGATAGGCTCGCCGCGCTTCATTCCGTGTTTCTGTGTCCATGTGGACGGGGCGACGATCTTGTTATCCATCTCGAACAACTCATAAACCGCGTTCTCTGCCTGCCGTCGGCGGGCGGTTTCTTCCAGTCGTTCAATCCGCGTGATGTGGTTTCGGTTCATTGCTCCGCCGCAACCAATCCCGCGCCAATGTTCGCGGCATCCATGAACGCGTCAGGGTCGGGGCTTGTATCGAAAGGATGTCCTTCGAGTTCTGCGATCTTCCCCACTGCCCGCGCAAGCGTTCCAATCGTGCCGCCGCCGCGAATAAGTACCAATTCAGCGGTCTTATGTAGTTCATCGAATGACGGGGCTATCTCATAAACCTGTTTGCCAATCCCGCCGTCATAAGTAAACCCTTTTGCCTTGTATGCTGCCTGCAATGCTTTCAGGGCGGGGATGTCATGGGCAAAACTGGCGTTTATCTTTTCGATGGTTTCATTGTCTAACCCGTCGCCGATCTCGATCAATTTCAGGGCGTTATTCCATGCAGGATTTTCAAGGTCAAGAGTCCCGTTCTTTTCTTCGAGGACGGTTTGCAGCTCCTCGAATGTTTTTGTTATGCTCTCGTATGCCGTCGCGCGGGCTTGGTTATATTTGCCTTGCAATTCGGAATTTTTATGCTCGATATAATCAGGGCTAAAATCCCCTTTTTGCTCTCCCAACTTTGCAAGTTCGGCTTTATAAGTTTGCTTTGCTTTTACTACCTGCTTAATGGTGTGTTCAATACCACCAAACAATCCCCTTGCTACCTTTGAGTTTTTCATCTGCATTTCGTTCATTTTGGTATCCTTTCAAATATCAGTCAACGGACACGCGTCCGTTGTAACCGTTCTTACCGTTGTTTTTGCAATTCCTCCAACGCGGCTAGACGCGCCTCAAACTCACCCGTCTTGATTGCTTCGATGAACGCGCCCGCAATCGCCACGATCAACCGCCCGCGCTGTATTGAATTTTCATGCGCCAACGTTTCTATCAGGGCATAATCCAGCACTGCCAACACATCGCCAATCGTTCGCACCTGGGCAGGGATTTTTGACAAATCGCCGTGATGTGCAACCCGCCGACGTTGCCCGCCCTTTTTCCTTGCCTGTGCGCGCTTCGTACCCTGGGCGGGGTCATGGATGAAGCAAAACTGACTGCCCTTTATCGCCTGCGATCTACACGGCTGCCCGTTGGTTGTTTTAGCTTTGCATTGCGCCATAAAATTACCTCTGGTTATGATTGCCTTGCTTATCTCTGCCTTGCTCTAAACCTCTCGCATGTAACCGCCGATCTCTTGCGTGCTGTTTTCGTTGACGTTCACTAGCTCCCGCCGTGCCGACTGCCTGGGCGATACGATCAAGGTCAACGTCAAGCGCGCGCCACGTCTCGCCGTCATCACTGGCAAGCATTGGCAAGTATTCACCCGTCAACGGGTCGGCAAGTTTCGACATGCGATCTATTACCCGTTCAATGGTCTTGACGTGCCTGCCTGTACTATCAGCCAGTTCGTCAACCGTTGCAGGGCGTTCCTGTAATGCCTGCCATATCTGCCCCGCTGATTTCCCCAAACCGTAGACATGAAATTTATTGATTATCTTGCGCCGTTCCACCCGAAAAGCGTCATGCGTGGACAAAGTGACACACTTCCTCACAGAGTAAGAGAGGGAATGTGTCACTTTGTCCATTTTGCCCAATTGGTAGAAGTTCGCAGAGTCGGCGACGGCTTTTTTGTCAGGTACAAGCAAACCCGCATCACAAAGCCGATAGGTAGAACGTAGGGCGGTCTTGAATCCAATCCCCGCGAGTTCTGCGAGATTTCGACATGAGGCGGCATAAATAAGCCTGCCTGCCTTATACGCTATGTTTGCATGAGCGAGATAAACCAATTGGTCAACCGCGCCTGTCCTGCCCTGCCAGGGTGAAGACTCAGCCCATGCGATAGCCGATTTTGCAGTTTGCCGCGCTTTGCTTTCATGGGATTGTGTCCATTGCCAGGCTTCGTCATAAGACCTACTCAAATAATGCAAAGCCGCTTTGTTGCCTTTCGTCTTTTTGAGTTCGTCATATTTGCCCGATGTTTGATTATTCTCAAACAGGTCTAATACACTCTCGAAGGAATGTCCCGCATTTATCAATGACGCTATCAGACTTTCGTCAAAATGACTTCGGGATGAATACGGTTTATCTTCCTTGCCCTTTAGCATGGCAGTAGCCCGCCTGGGTATGGTCGGCTTCGGCGCGTTCACGATCTCACGATTGCCCAATATTGGCAAAATGTCTTTGACCTCCAACGCGGGGCGAATGGAATAGTCACCGCTAACCAGCAAATACCCGCCGCCGTCACTGATACGACTCGGAGGGGCTACGACATACGCGCCCGCGCCGTATCGGAATTCACCCGCGCCGATCTCTTTTGACAAGTCCCGCGCATCACCCGATAGCACACCTGCAAGTGTGATGTAAACGTGCCTGCCCTTACCGCTTGCGGTTTGTATGACTGGGTAAGAGTCGCCGCGAAAACCCAACCTTGCAAGGTGGTTTGTCACATTTTCAAATGTCCGTAATTCGTCACAATCAATAAATGCGACGTTCGCGAGTCCGCCGCCGCGTATGCCGATATTCGCGTTCTCTGGGGCGTTCTGCCATAGGCGAACAGACAAGCGTTTTTGCCAGGTGCGCGCATAAGTGTTTTTAGCTCCTGGTATCAGGGGCAGAGTATCAAACCCCAATTCATCGAACATCACACGCGCCGCGTCTACCATGCCGCCCATACGATCACTTTTTGCCCCGTTTCTGTTTGGCTTGCTCCGCTCGAAGTGCCTGGGCTTTCGCCGCTTCAATCTCACATTTTCGGCAAATGTTCCATACACCCCAAAGCGAATCGAAGGGACGTAAATTTTTTTCGCTTCCGCAATTGAAACAAACATTAACATAACTCGGTTGCCGTATGCCCCGTTTCGGGTTATGATGGTGATGTGTCTGTGACATTTTGACATTCTCCTGTTGCAGGCACATTACGAGAGTTACTACCTCTCGCCGCGTCCGTGACAGTCTCCCTGGCGTCGGGGAGATTGTCATTTAACGGGGTTGTGTCTGCGCTCTGTGAATTTTTCAACTGCAATCCGCGCCGATAGGCGAGTCTTAATATCTCTACCAGTGGGTCGGTGTGGATGTTAGGCTGTAACATGCGTCCCCCCTTCGGTTTGTTTTGGATCCTCAACAGGCAGGGCGGTAGCGGGCGCGGAGTCGGCTTGGGTCAATTGCTTTGCTGCCTCAATCACAACAAACCGCACCGCGTCGCTTTGTGAACGTTGCAGACGTAGCGCAAGGTCGGCTATCGCGCGGCGTTCAATCGCATCACATAGAAAAGTAAATCGTTCATATCGCGCCATAAAACACAACTCCCATGATGGTTTTCATCATGGGAGCATGATACGATTGTTGTAAATTGTTACATACCACTTTTGGAAGGGAAAAAGGACACTATTCCATTTTTACGCGATATACATTTTTCAAAGCCCTTTTCACTTGGTCATAATTACGTCCTAACAAGTGGGCAATTTCCTTGATACTGAAATGGGGATGAATCATTGCCCACTCTCGAACAGGTCTCCAGTCCAGTTTTTTACTACCGTTTTCAGCCTGTGGCTGTGGCGGCGGATTTTTCTCTTTTATTATCTCCCTTTGCAATGCTTCTATTTCCTGTAAAACCATTTCATTTCTTATGTCAACCTCTGGATTTATTATGATCTGATATTCACGTTCAGGTGTCCAATTAAGCGTCACCCCGCTATTACTTATAACCAAATGCTCACCTGGAAGAAGTTTTCCATCTTCTCGAAGGATTTTTTCATATATTTCTTGCTTCTTGTCATTCACGCCCAACCTTTCGCGTTGATATTTCTTTGCCAACCCTGCTATAAAAAGGCGGTCATCTTCTTTTTTCGCGCTTCTTTTAGGCATCTTTGCATACTCCAAAACAAAAAGCCGTCCATTGATAGGACGGCTCTCAGGTTTGGTATACTCTTATTATCTCAGCCGCCCTAATCGGCTGATCTTTGCCCGCCATGCTGAAACATAGGCGGGCTTTATTATTTCACTGTCGGCATTATAACAGATGTTCTATGATAGCCGTACTCCCTCATTGGCGATCTTCGCCGCCTCCACATAGCGCAAGGGCATCGCCGGGCTATTCCATCCCCCCGCATCCTGCAAACGATCTACGGGCGTCCCGTTGCGTGAGGCATGGGTAGCCCAGTAATGGCGGCAATCATGGGCGGATAACCCAATCAAGCCGACTGCCTCGCCCAATGACTCAACCCGTTTTGTAATGGCGCGTTCGGTCAAGCCCTGCCCGTGCAATGTGCCTGCCTTCATTTTGCCGTCCTGTTTGCTTGCCGACTTGCGCCATACATTACCGCGCTTAGGGGCGTCCTGTTTGAAGTACGCCCGCGCCGCTTTCAATGTCTGGGGCGTGAGAGCGTGAGTCTGTACCTTGTCCACTTTCGGGCGGTAAAAGGTCAATGTCCCTGCTTTCAGGTCAAAATGATTGACTTCCAACAGGGCAACCTCACCGACTCTCAACCCATGCTCTAACATGAGGCACATCAGCAGGGCGTCGCGCCGTCCCTGGGCGGTCTCAGGCTGTGCGATCAAGCGCGCCGCCTGTTCTGGGTCAATGGATACCGCCTCCGCTTTTTTATGCCCCTTGCGAGTCGGCAATTCCGCCGCCGTCCGTTGTTCGTCAATGCGCTTGCTTTCCTTGTGGCTGTACCCTTGCACCGCTCGAATCAAGGCGTATTCTGTGGAATCCAGCGCGCCCGCTTTCAACGCCAGCCGCGCGTAGGTCTTGACGGTTGCAAGCCTTACATTCACGCTAGGCACGGCGTAGCCTTCCTGCAACTGCCAGCGCGCGAAGCCTTCCACGAGTCCCCACGTCACGCCGCGCCAGGCTTCGGGGTCTTGGGCGAAGTCACCAACAGGCACGCCCGCGACTCTCAGGTAATCGGCAAATAAGGCAAGGTCATTTGCCTGCCGTCTCAGCGTGTTCCTTGCCTTGCGCGCTTGATAATCCACAAAGACGCTGCGCGCGGCAATATCGTTTGCAACTTGTCCCGCTTTGGTTAGGGCGGTTGTAGTGGGTCTGGGTGTAATGGCTGTTTGGGTCATAGTAGTTTGTCCTTTCCGATTTGTATAAATAATCAGAAACTATTTTATAGAGTAAAATACGGAAGTCTTACGCGATAGACTCCACCTTGCCCGCGTTGCTGAACAGTAGCGCGGCTAGGTCTATCGGGTCGGATGTGAATACCAATGCAGGAGTAAACTCTTGTTTTTTGAATTGCAACCGTCGGGAGATGCACCATGAAACCCAACATCCTCGTCGTTGATGACGAACCCGTCGCCCGCCAGTCGCTTTCCGAGATCCTGCGCCTGGAGGGGTACGCCGTCAATTCCGTCCCGAACGGGCAGGCGGCGGTCGAATACGTCCGCACGCACCCCGTGGACCTGATGATCGTGGACCTGCGCATGCCCGGCATGGATGGATTGGAGGTCATTCAGGTGGTCAACCAGGTTTCGCCGGAGACGGAGGTGATCCTGCTCACCGCGTTTGGCACGACCGAGTCCGCCATCCAGGCGCTGCGATTGCGCGTGCACGATTACCTGCTCAAGCCCGCTGCGCCCTCGCACGTGATCAACAGCGTCAGGAAGGGTCTGACGCGCCGCGAGGCGCGCTTGAAGGCGCGCGGCGGTCCCGCCAGCGTGGACGTGGAGGAGGCGCTCGAATTCTCGCTGAAGGACGGCACGCACGTTGATCTCTCCCGCCGCCTGATCCAGAAGAAGGATCAATTGATCCACCTGACACCCGCCGAGGGACGGCTGTTGCGCATCCTGATCGAAAACCCGGGGCGCGTCTTCACGCACCGCGAACTGGTCCTGCTCGTGCAGGGATACGACACCTCCCAGCGCGAAGCCCCGGAGATCCTGCGTCCGCTCGTGAGCCGCCTGCGCCACAAACTCGAATCCTTCCCCTCGCTTTCCGAAAGCATCGTGAGCGTGAGAGGCACCGGCTATTTGTACGAAGTGGAAAAGTAAAGGAACGTCAGCGGAGCGCCTTCGAATAGAACGTTTCCGCCCTTTGCATGTTCTGTGAATATTCCGCCCGCGCGGAGACGATCTCCCGGTTCAGACCTGCGGCTTTCTCCCGCAGGTTTTTGTTTTCGATGGCGGAAACGATCGCCGACGCGATGGACTTCGGGTCGGTCGGGTCGCACAGCAGGCCGTTTTCCCCCGGCCTGATCCATTCACGGATCGATTCCAAATCCCCCGCGACGGGAAAACATCCGCAAGCCATCCCTTCGAGCAGGGTGTTCGGCGTGCCGTCGTGGACGCTCGGCGAAACGAGGATCTGCGCGCGGCGATACACGTCCGCAATTCGATGCGGGGGAATCAAACCGAGCAACTCGACCGCCTCGCCGATCCCCAATTCTTCGATCCACCGTATTACCTGCGGCTCGCCCGCCATGCCTGTGCAAATGAACCTTGCCTGCGGGTGTTTCGCCAGCGCGAGCGGAATGGCTTTGAAAAAAGAATCGTTGCGGACGTAGGGACGAACCCCGCGCGGATTCAAGACGACCGGCTCCCGCACCGGGCTTTCAGGCGGATAAAAGACCCCGCTTCGGACTCCGCCGTTGCCTGGCGCGACCAGACCGGGCTTATCCACCCCGAAACCCCACTCCCGCGCCAGGCGGATGTCGCGGCGGCAGTCCGCGTGGAGCGCGTCGGCGACCTGCATCGTCCAGCGCGTGTAATGACTCATCAGCGGCGTGGAGGGCCCGTGCAGGGTAAAGTCGTTGCCCCACACGGATACGACCAGCGGCGCGCCGGTATACGCGTCCGCGGCGATCATGCCTTCGTAGGGAATCCGCATGGCGTGGACGAGATCGGGTTTGACCTCCTCGATGAAGGCGCGCAGTCTTCCCGCCGCGCGGCGAATCGTCAGCGGGCCGAACCACTGTCGGATTTTGGTGCGCAGGCTCAGGGTCCGCGCGGAGGCGGAGCCGGGGCGTTGACTCGGTTTCTTTGCGGAGGAAAAGGCTACGGGAACGATTTCCAGCCGTTGAATGGGGAGTTCCAGGTGAACGGGAAACGTGGAAGCGATGAAGACCTCGTCCCCGCGTTCCACGAAATGGCGGATCCAATTCATGGCGATGGGGGAGCGGGCATCCACCACGTAGAGAAGACGCATATTGTGATTATACTTGCGCCTTGCCAAAGCGACCTTCGTGGATCGCGAATTACAATGAATTCAAAGGTTGTTACACATGCAAAACACCGGGACACGACTCGCCGCCGCCCTGCTGGGATATTTCATCCTCCTCGTCCTTTTGCTGACGTTGAACCCGTTTTATCTTGCCCTGCCCGGGGAGGTCGGCTTTACATTCCAAAGCGATCTCAACAACCTGGTTTCCAACCTCCTGCTGTTCCTGCCGGTCGGGTTCTTTTACCGGCTGGCAACCAAGCAACGCGGCGCGTTCCTTGTGGGGGGCGTCGTGAGCCTCGGCGTCGAAACGATACAACTTTTCATCCCGGCCCGCACGCCGTCCGTGGTTGACGTTCTGGCGAACGCGGCGGGCGCCGGGCTGGGCGCGCTCCTGCACGATTTTATTTCCGCCCGAATTGTCATCTCGCGTGGAATGATCGGGCGGCTTCGGCTCGAAACCCCGCTGATGGGATTGATCTATTTGTTGATGTCCCTTTTGTGGGTGAACGCGCTCGCCGCAGGCGACGCACCGGAGCGCAGGATATTGACCCTGCTGATCGGCGTCGTCGGCGCGCTCGTTTTGAGCGAACTGTTCCGCCATTGGTGGGCAAAGGTTGATCTTCGCGTCGTCGGGTACGCGTCGCTCGCGGCTGGTCTCTGGTTCTTTTTTGGGACCGCCCTTGCCTTTCGCCGGTCGGGCGCCATGCCGGGGATCGGTCTGGGCGTGATGGTTCTCGCTGCGGTATTGATCTCTCTTCCGCAACATTCAAGCGACCGCCGTTTCGAGCGCGCTACATTGAAAAAGGTGTTTCCATTCTTCTTCCTGTATTTGACTCTACTGGCGCTTTGGGAACCATTCCGTCCCCTGACCGCCTGGCATTGGATCTTCGGTTTTACGGATTCGATTTCAGAAACGAGCACGCAGGTCCTGATTCCCCGCATCGAGCATCTGGCGGCGTTTACGATACTGGGCTATCTCCTTGCCGAATGGCGAGGACGTTCCGAAATTCCATTGAGACGGGATCTGCCGCGTCTGTTCCTAAATGCAGGCGCAGTTGCCCTGGTTTTGGAATTCTTCGTCGGCTTTCAAGTTGGACCGGGCGCGAGCCTGATCCGCGCCGCGATGGCGATCCTCAGCGCGCTGTTTGGAGGGGTCATTTATCACCTGTTGCGCGCTCATGTCCGGTTTTTGCTCAGGCATTAATTTGCGCCTTGGCGTCCGACGCTGGAGAGCGTCCCCTACGCTTCTCGTCCGACGCTGGAGAGCGTCTCCTACGCTTATCTTCCTGCCGCTTCGACAAACTTCCTGAACAGATTTCTCGTCGGTTCCTGATCCGTCAACCATTCGGGGTGCCATTGCACGGCGATGCCGAAGGGATGGTCGGGCAGTTCCACGGCTTCGACGAGTCCATCCGGGGCGTGACCTGCGACGCGCAGCGATGGCGCGAGGTCTTTGAGTCCCTGATGGTGCAGGCTGTTGACCTTGAGGATAGGCTCGCCCACGATCTCCGAGAGGCGCGTCCCTTCTTCGATTTTGACCTCATGCACAAGCGTCGTCCGCAAATGGCCGGGGTAGGCGTGATCCAGCGCGTTGGGGAATTGATCGGCGAGATGCGTGTACAGCGTTCCGCCCAAACCCACGTTGACCAGTTGGCATCCGCGGCAGATGCCGAGGAAGGGTTTGCCGTTGGAGGCTGAGGCGTGGATCATTTTCAGTTCGGCCGCATCCCGCTGCGGGTCCACGTCATGGACGCGGGGATGCGGTTCGCCGGAGAAACGCTCGATGGCGATGTCCCCGCCTCCGGAAAAAAGAATCCCGTCGAGGCGGGAATAGAGAGCATCCCATCCATCCGCATGGATCATGGAAGGGATGAGGACCGGCGCGCCTCCCGCCTGCATGACGGCATGGATGTAGGACTGCATGAGCGCGACGGTCGGATGCCCGTTGACGTTCGTGGATTGGTAGGTGGTGATTCCGATGAGCGGTTTCATGCCGCAATTGTAAAAGACCCTAAAGGTTTTCAAAACCTTTAGGGTCTGGTGGGTTAGTTATCGAACTTCTGTTTGAGGCGGGCGGATTTGCCCGTGCGTTCGCGCATGAAGTAGAGTTGGGCGCGCCGCACCTGGCTGTGCCGTTCGACCACGATCTTGTCAATGCGCGGGGAGCGGAGCAGGAAGGTGCGCTCCACGCCGATGCCGTTCGACGCTATGCGGCGAACGGTGATGGATTCGTCGTTGCCGCCTTTGCGGGCGCGGATGACGGTGCCTTTGAATTCCTGGATGCGTTCGCGGTTGCCTTCCTTGATCTTCACGTGCACGCTCACGCTGTCGCCGGAACGGATCGCGGGAATGTTTTCGTTTTTAGCGGCTTCGAGAGCCTTGATAATGTCTGCCATTGTCTTTCTTCCTTGCGTATGGGATTACTCGGTTCCAGAGCGGGCGGATTATAGCATGGCTTTTCGAGTCATACAAGGAAAATACCAGCCGCTTTGCCGGAGTCTTTCATCCGCCGATCCGCGCCGTCTTTACGAATACATATCGAATTTGCGCCGATCAGGGTTCGTAAACATATAAGTTCCCTCACCCTTCACGAAATGGATGTCGTTGCGAGGGTGTTCGTCCCGAAGCAATCCCCACCTTGCGGGAAAAGCGGACTCTTTTATGACCCTTCCATGGAACGGGACGGCTACGAATACTTCCGTATCGCCAGCACCGCGTTGTGCCCGCCGAAGCCGAACGCGTTGCTGATCGCCAGCGTGATCTTCTTCTCGCGCGCCTGGTTCGGGATGTAATCCAGATCGCAGTCCGGGTCCGGGGTCGCGTAATGGATGGTCGGCGGGAGGACGCCTTCGCGCACCGCCTGTACGCAAAAGATGGCTTCCAGCGCGCCGGTTGCGCCCATCATGTGCCCGGTCATGGATTTGGTGGAGGAGATGGGAATCTGATAAGCCCGCTCACCGAACGCGGCTTTGACGGCTCTCGTTTCCGACACATCGTTCAACGGTGTGCCTGTGCCGTGCGCGTTGATGTAACCGAGTTCGTCCACGTTTGCGCCCGCCGAGTCGAGCGCCATGCGCATCGCCGCCGCGCCGCCTTCGCCTTTTTCGTGTGGAGCGGTCACGTGGAACGCGTCCGCGGTCGCGCCGTAGCCTGCCAGTTCCGCCAGGATGTTCGCGCCGCGCGCCTTTGCATGGGATTCGCGTTCCAGCACCAAAACCGCCGCGCCTTCGCCCATCACCAATCCGTCGCGATTTTTATCGAAAGGCTGGGGCGTCATCGAGTAATCGTCGTTGCGGCGGGACATCGCCCCCACACGATCAAACGCCGCAACGCCCGTCGAACAGATCGTCATCTCGGACGCGCCTGCCAGCGCGGCGTCAATCATGCCCGCTTTCAGCATCAGGAACGCGGTCCCGATCCCATCCGAGCCCGAAGCGCAGGCGGAGGCGACCGAAAAACACGGTCCCTTGATTTGCAGGTCAATCGCGATCATGCCCGCCGCGCCGTTCGGCATCAGCATCGGGATCAGGAACGGGCTGACGCGACGCGGTCCCTCCGTATGGTTCGTGATCACCGCGTCCTGCAATGAGGCGATCCCGCCAATGGCAGAGGATACAAGCGCTCCGACTTTGCCCGCATTTTCTTCCGTGATCTCGAGCCCCGAATTTGCCAGCGCGTCCTTCGCGGCGGCGATGCCCAACTGCTCAAAACGATCGCGCCGCCGCGCCTCCTTCGCATCCATATACCTGGACGGTTCGAAATTCTTTACCTCCGCCGCAAAATGTACATTCAACGAGGACGGATCGAACAACGTGATCGGTCCCACGCCCGACACGCCATTGACCGCGTTCCTCCAACTCTCTTCCACCGTCAACCCCAACGGATTGACCGTCCCCATGCCAGTAATCACAACGCGTTCCATTCACACCTCACATTCCAGATTGATTTCCGCACTACTAAAACCCCTATTCATTTGACAAGTCACGCCTGGGGAATGAGAGACCCGCTTCGTCTCGACCCGACGCCTGATCCGGCTCGATCAGCCTCATCCCACTTTGACATTTCCTTCTATTCTCCCGCCTTCGGAATGTAATCACCCTCCACCCACTCCTCCCCGTTCGGGCTGACCTCCTTCTTCCAGATCGGCACGATCTCCTTCAGGCGGTCTATGCCGTATCGCGCCGCCTCGAAGACGCCGGTATCGCGATGCGCGGCAGTGCAGGCGATCAACACAGTCGGCGTTTTCGGGTACAGTTTGCCGATCCGCTGGACGATGGCAATCCCTTGAACATCCTTCCACCTCGCGCGGATCTCGTCCGCCACCTGCTTCATCTTCGCCTCCGCCATCGGGACGTACGCTTCGTATTCGAGATACTCCGTGACGTGCGCCTCGCCGCGCGCGGTCTCGCCGCGCACCATGCCGGTGAAGATCGCCGCCGCGCCCGTGGACGTGAGCGTGATCTGAGCGAGCAATTCGTTCAGGTCAATTTCCTCATCGGTGATGAAGAATAGGGTTGGATATTCCATATCACATGTCCATGCCATTGCGAGGGTGGTTGAGTAGGCGGCGTTCTTCCGCCGTATCGAAACCACCCGAAGCAATCTGCTCACTAATCAGGGGATTGCTTCGTCGTCGCTTCGCTCCTCCTCGCAATGACATTAACCTCCGCTCACCGGCGGGAACATCGCCATCTCGGCGTTGGGCGGGATGACCGCCTCGTCGAACGCGTATTCGCGGTTGATCGTGATCAATACGCTTTTCATGGATGCGCTGAGATTGGGGTACTCCTGCGCCAGTTTCCCCTTCAATCCCTGCACGGTCATGTCCTCGGGAACCTCCAGCTCCAGCGATTTGGTCCCGGCGCGGTCGCGCAGGGTGGCAAAGAACAATAATTTGATTCGGTTCATTTTCATCTAAATCCAAACCTCGTTCGAGGTTGTCTTTTCATTGACTACGTTACCCGTGTTGACCGTACCCGCCGGTTCGATCAACAAAATGTGACATTCCTGTTCGGCGACCGGCTTATGCTCCACCCCCCTGGGGACGACGTACAGTTCGCCTTCGTTCAACACAACCTTTCCATCGCGGAAACAAATCTCCAGTTGACCTTTCAGCACGAGGAACGCCTCGTCCGTTTCGGGGTGGTCGTGCCAGACGAACTCTCCCTGCACCTTTGCCAGTTTGAAATGGTAATCGTTCATTTGCGCGATGCTCTTCGGCGACCAATGTTCGGAGAATTTGGATAATTTATCCTGAAGGTTTACCGGTTGATATTCCATGTTTACCTGTTTACCTGTCTACCTTCACTCATTCACCACGTCGCCGCTCTGCCCGCCGTGTTTCTCGATCAACCGAATATTCTGGATTTGCATCGTTTTCTCCGCGGCTTTCGCCATGTCGTAAACGGTCAACGCCGCGACGGAGACCGCGGTCAACGCCTCCATTTCGACGCCGGTCTTGCCGGTCGCTTTCGCGGTGGCGGTGACGACCACGCCGGGCAGGGAATCATCCAGCGCGAGGTCCACGTCAATTTTGGAGAGGGGGAGAGGATGACATAACGGGATCAGGTCCGAGGTCCGTTTCGAGGCGGCGATTCCCGCGATCTGCGCGACGGTCAGCACGTCGCCTTTTTTGATCTGTCCCGCGCGGATCAATTCCAGCGTCTCCCTCTTCATGCGGACTTCGCCGCGCGCGACCGCGATGCGCGCGGTATCGGGCTTGTGACTCACGTCCACCATTTTGGCGCGTCCGTGTTCGTCGAGATGGGTCAGTTTGTTGGGCATGTCGAGATTATATCGTAACGTCGAATTAATTCGGCGTTACGATATAATCCGCCCCATGGAAAACCTTCTCGGACGCCAGTTGAATTACAGAGTGCAAACGCCGGTCTACGAGGGCCCGCTCGACCTTCTGCTCGACCTGATCGAACACGCCGAACTGGACATCACGACCGTTTCGCTGGCGACGGTGACCGATCAGTATCTCGCCTACATCCACAGCATGGAGGAACTCGACGCGGACGAGCTCTCCGCGTTTTTGGTGATCGCCGCGAAACTGATCCAGATCAAATCGGAGGCGTTGCTGCCGCGCCCGCCGGTGCGCGAAGCGGGCGAGGAGGATACGGGGCAGGCGCTCGTGGACCAGTTGAAGTTATACAAACGCTTCAAGGAGATCGGCGCATGGCTGAACGCGCGCGAGCAAGCCAACCTGCGGACGTACCTGCGCGTCGCTCCGCCTCCCAAAGTGGAGCCGAAACTCGACCTTTCGAATATTACGCTCGAAAAACTGGTCGCCGCGGCGGAGGAGGTCTTTGCGCGCGAGAAGAACAAGAAACCGCTCGCCAGCGTGATCGCCGCGCCGCGCGTGACCATCCGCGAAAAGATCGAATTGATCTCGAAGATGATGAGGGATGTGCAACGCGCTGCCTTCAGCGCGCTGATCAAGGACAGCCAGTCGCGCCTGGAGATCGTCGTCACATTTCTGGCGATGCTGGAACTCATCAAACGTTATCGCGTGCAGGCGCGCCAGGAAGGTCTGTTCGGCGACATCGAGATCGAACGCATGGAAGGCTGGTCGGAGGACGAGGAGATCGAGATCGAATTCGAGTGATCCAACTTCGCTTCCGTTCCTTTCCGGTGTCTTCGCGATCAGGCGTTCCTGCCCGTTCGTTTCCTTTTCAAAAACATCCCCGCGAACCATAACGCGGTCAACGCGCCGAGGTTGTCGAAGATCAACACGTCCCAGGCGGACGCGCCCCTGCCCGACACAAAAGACTGGTGGTATTCATCGGTCGCGGCATATAGCACTGTGAGCAGCCACGCAAGGGGGCGTTTCCTCCCATCCCAGGCGAGCGCGCGCCAATAGGAAATTGCCAGCAATCCATAGCCGAACACATGCCCGCCCTTTTTGACGATCCGATCCGCCCGATCGAAGTCGGGCAGTTTGTCGGATGGCTGGGACGAGAAGATAAAGATCGCGGACATCAACAACAAGGCGGGAAACCAACGAGGTACAATCTGTTCGAATTTTGACATGCGCCCAATTGAACCACAGATCAACGAAATCCTCCTCAGGCAAAACGGAGAGTGGCTTTATTTTTCCGATCCGCTTCGCGTGATCAGCGTCCAGGCACTCGAGGGCGTCATCCCCGCGCTGCGCGAGATCGAACGGAACGTCCAGGAGGAGAACTGTCACGCGGCGGGATTTCTCAGTTACGAAGCCGCGCCCGCGTTCGACGACGCTCTTCGCATCCGCGCCGACGAAACGCGAAACGCTTTTCCCCTCCTCTGGTTCGGACTCTACCCCGCGCCCCGCCTCGTTACCTTACCCGAGCCCTTCGATCAAACTCAGGGTAAGGCTGCCTCGCCCAAACCAGCCCTCACCTGGTCCCCAACCATTGACCGCGAGTCATACAACGCCGCCATCGCGCGGATCAAGGATCACATCGCCCACGGGCGAACGTATCAGGTCAATTACACCATGCGTTTGCAAACGGACTTCGACGCGGACGCGTGGAACTTCTTTCTCCATCTCGCGCAAACGCAAAACAACCACGCGGCTTATGTCAACGCCGGGCGGTTCGTTATTGCGTCCGCGTCGCCTGAGCTCTTCTTTCAACTCGACGGCGGGACCATCACCTGCCGCCCGATGAAGGGGACAACGCGTCGGGGACGGACCACGCTCGAGGACCGGGAGCAGGCTCGATGGTTGAAAGGATCGGAGAAGAATCGGGCAGAGAACGTCATGATCGTGGACATGATCCGCAACGATCTGGGGCGTATCGCAAAGGTCGGAAGCGTTCACGTCCCTGAATTGTTCACCGTCGAGAAATATCCCACGCTCTGGCAAATGACCTCCACTGTTCGGGCGGAGACGAACGCATCGCTGACGGAGATCTTCAAGGCGCTCTTTCCCTGCGCGTCCATCACCGGCGCGCCGAAGGTCAGCACAATGAGGATCATTTCGGAACTCGAAACCACGCCGCGCAGAATTTACACGGGAAGCATCGGCTATATCGCCCCAAACCGTAAAGCGACCTTCAACGTCGCCATACGAACCGCGCTCGTTGACCGCGAGACTCGCACTGCGGAGTATGGCATCGGCGGCGGCATCGTCTGGGATTCGACCAGCGCGGACGAATACGCCGAGGCGCTGCTCAAAGCCCGCGTGCTGACGGAGGAGGCTCCACAATTTTCCCTGCTCGAAACCATGCTCTGGACTCCTGAAGAAGGATTTTTCTTGCGCGAAAAACACGTTGCGCGATTGTTGGATTCATCTGATTATTTCGATTTTCCCTTCACACGCAGGAGCGGGGTGACTCCGCCCCTGCAACAAAAGGAAATCATCGAAACCTACCTGGACGAAATCCCCTCCGAATTCACTTCCCCACACCGCGTGAGACTCCTGCTCGATAAAGATGGGAACCTGAGCCGCGAAGCAAAACCGTTTCAGTCATCAGACGATCAACATCCGTTAAAGGTTGCCCTCGCAAAAACACCCGTCAACTCGAACGACGTTTTCCTCTTCCACAAAACGACAAAGCGGGAAGTTTACGACTCCGCCCGCAGGGACTTCCCCGGTTGCGACGACGTCCTGCTCTACAACGAAAGCGGCGAATTGACCGAATTCACCATCGGCAACCTCGTCGTCGAAATGGATGGGACGTTCCACACTCCGCCCGTCTCCTGCGGCTTGCTCCCGGGCCTCTTCCGCGCGCATTTGCTCGAGTCGGATCAGGTAAAGGAGAAGGTGATCCGGGTGGACGAGTTGGGGGGGTGTAAAAATGTTTTTCGAGTCAATTCAGTGAGGGGATGGGAGAAAGTCTCGATCCGTTTGTGACTCGACCAGGGACAGCCCGCAGACTGTCCCTGCTTCGGACGCGTTCGCTTCCCCGTTGACTTTCGCGATACCCTTGTGCTACACTCCAAGTCTGTTCACCGACTCATGGATGGAGAGGAGCCTCAATGCAACTCAAAGGCGAAGTGACCATTCGCGCGTCTCGCAAAAAGGTGTGGGATTTTTTGACCGACCCGAATCAGATCGGGCAGTGCGCGCCGGGGGTGGAAAAGATCGAAACCATCGAGGAAATGAAAAAATATCGCGGCGTCATTTGCGTGGGACTTGGCTCCGTGAAGGCGCGCTTCTCCGGCGACGTGGACGTTCTCGAACTGGACGAACCCAACCGCGCCAAACTCAAGGCGCACGGCACAGCCACCGGCAGCGCAGCGGACGCCGTTTGTGAAATGATTTTGGGCGACGCGCCCGACGATGCCACGCTCGTGAAGTGGACGGCGGACGTCAACGTTTCGGGGCAGCTGACGAGTCTGGTCTCCCGACTCATGGTACCCGTCTCGCAAAAATTGGCGGGGATGTTCTACGACGAGATCCGCAAAAGGATAGAAAAAGACGCTTGAACTGCCCATGCGCGATATCCTGCCCGACCTGATCCATTGGAGAAACGAGGGGAGACCTGTTGCGCTGGCAACGGTCGTACAAACCTGGGGGTCTTCGCCGCGCCCGGCGGGAGCAAGGATGGGAATCACGCTCGACGGCAGGATGACCGGCTCGGTCAGCGGGGGATGCGTGGAGAACGCGGTCGTCGAGGCGGGGATCGAATCGCTCAAATCCCGGCGCCCCCAACTCCTGCATTTTGGCGTGGCGGATGAAACCGCCTGGGAGGTGGGTCTCGCCTGTGGGGGAAGCATTGACGTTTTCGTCCAACCGCTCGATTTGGAATTTTTCGACGCACTATCCGCCTTGTTATCCGCTGATCGCGAAGCGGCAACCGTCACTGTGGTGCGCGGACCCGATGACTTGATCGGGCGCGGAATGCTGATCAACGAAGAAAGCCGCGTCCAGGGATCGTTCGGCAACGAATTGAACGATTCGGTGTTGAATATGGCACAGGAAGCCGTTTCACAGGGAGCATCGCGCCGCATCATGGTGAATGAGGAGATCGAAGTCTTTGTGGATGTCGTACTCCCGCCCCCGACCTTGATCGTTGTCGGAGGGGTTCACATTGCGATGGCATTGGTCTCGCTGGCGAAAACACTCGGCTATCGAACCATCCTCATTGATCCGCGCAAGGCATGGGGAAATGAAGGGCGCTTCCCGAATGTGGATCGGTTGTTTCAGGAGTGGATTGACGACGCCTTTGCCCAAATCGGGATTAATCGCTCCACCGCCATTGCATCCCTCACACACGATCCGAAACTGGACGACCCCGCGTTGAAGATCGCGTTGAACAGCCCCGCGTTCTACGTCGGCGCGCTGGGAAGCAAGACGACGAATGCAAAACGACGCCAACGATTGCTGAACGACGGCTTGGACGAGAATCAACTTTCGCGGTTGCACGCGCCCATCGGTCTCGACATCGGCGCGCGGACGCCCGAGGAGATCGCGCTGGCGATTATTTCTGAAGTGGTGAAAAGTTTCAGGAAACAGGATCAACCCGAAGTTAAGAAAGAAGCGAAATCAATCCAGTCGCTAGTCGTTGGTCGCTAGTCGTTGGTCGCTGGTTCAAACAGGAGATTGCTTCGTCGCTTCGCTCCTCGCAATGACGAATAAGGATTAGCCATGAAACCTGCTCCCTTCGAATATCACGCTCCGACATCGCTCGAACAGGCATTGGGCTTGAAGAATCAATTTGGAGATGAAGCCAAAATCCTGGCAGGCGGACAAAGCCTGGTGCCTGCGATGAACTTCCGCGTCGTTCAACCGAGCCTGCTGGTTGACCTCAATCGAGTTGCGGAATTGAGTTACATCCGCGAGGAGGATGTGATCCGCGTCGGCGCGATGACGCGCGAACGGCATCTGGAATTCGACAAAACAATCGAACAACGCGCGCCGCTTTTGCATGAAGCGACACCGTTCATCGCGCACCCGCAGATCCGCAACCGCGGCACGGTCGGCGGGAGCCTCGTCCATGCCGACCCTGCGGCGGAACTGCCCGTGCTGATGCTGGCGTTGAATGCGCGTTTGAAAGCGAAAAATATTTCGCGTGAACGCTGGATCGAAGCGAGGGATTTCTTTGCAGGCATGTTCACCACTGCCCTCGAAGCCGATGAAATCCTCGTGGAAATCGAACTGCCGTTCATGCCGCCGCGCACGGGCTGGTCGTTCATGGAGGTTGCGCCGCGCGCGGGCGATTACGCGCTGATGGGCGTCGCCGCGCAGGTGACATTGGATGAGGCGGGAAAATGCAAAAAGGCGAGACTGGTCTATCTGAACGCGGGCGAAGGACCGGTGGAGGCGAAGGAGGCGACGCAACTTTTGGAAGGCGAACCCCCAAACGAAATGTTGATCGAAGAAACCGCCGCGTTCGCCAGCGATAAGGAAATCAACCCGTTTGGGAACGTCCATGCCTCGGCTGATTTTCAGCGTCATTTGGCAAAGGTGTTGACGAAGAGGACGTTGAAGCAGGCAGTAGAACGCATAAAGGAAGAGAAATAGAGGATTGGAGAATTGCTCAAAGGATACGCCGAGATGACACAAACCATTCCAGTAACGATCACCGTCAATGAAAAAGAATACGCGCGTGAAGTAGAACCGCGTTTACTGCTCAGCGATTTCCT
>SZPG01000042.1 GCA_030263595.1 Chloroflexi bacterium CFX6 | reverse complement strand
TTAGCAACCCATTGTACTGCCCATTGTAGCGTGTGTGTAGCCCCGGACATAAAGGCCATGCGGACTTGACGTCATCCCCACCTTCCTCCGGCTTGATACCGGCGGTCCTGTATGACACATGTAACATACAGCGAGGGTTGCGCTCGTTAGCGGACTTAACCGAACATCTCACGACACGAGCTGACGACAGCCATGCAACACCTGTGCAAGCTCCCTTGCGGGTCGTTCACCTTTCGGATCACTACCACTTGCATGTCAAACCCGGGTAAGGTTCTTCGTGTAGCATCGAATTAAACCACACGCTCCGCTGCTTGTGCGGGCCCCCGTCAATTCCTTTGAGTTTTAATCTTGCGATCGTAGTCCCCAGGCGGTAAACTTATCGCGTTGGCTGCGGCACCGATGGAGTTTAAGCCACCGACGCCAAGTTTACATCGTTTACGGCTAGGATTACCGGGGTCTCTAATCCCGTTTACTACCCTAGCTTTCGCGTCTGAGCGTCAGAAATGGTCCAGAAGATCGCTTTCGCCACTGGTGTTCCTCCCGATATCTACGCATTTCACCACTACACCGGGAATTCCATCTTCCTCTACCACTCTCGAGTCCGGTAGTATTGGACGACCTCTCCTAGTTAAGCCAGGAGATTTCACGCCCAACTTACCGAACCGCCTGCACGCGCTTTACGCCCAGTGAATCCGGATAACGCTTGCCTCCTACGTTTTACCGCGGCTGCTGGCACGTAGTTAGCCGAGACTTATTCCTGAGATACTGTCCTTTCTCATCTCTCAGAAAAGCGCTTTAATATTCCCTACTGCTGCCACCCGTAGGTGTATGGACCGTGTTTCAGTTCCATTGTGGGGGGCCACCCTCTCAGGTCCCCTACCCGTCGTCGCCTTGGTAGGCTTTTACCCTACCAACTAGCTGATGGGACGCAGGCCCCTCCCAAAGCGCTTTGCGGCTTTAGTCATCGGTTTCTAAATCCGATGACCACATGCGGTATTAGCCCCGCTTTCGCGGAGTTATCCCACACTTTGGGGCAGGTCACCAACGCGTTACTCACCCGTTCGCCACTAGGATACTTCTCGTATTGCTACAAAAAGCACCTCGTTCGACTTGCATGTATTAGGCACGCCGCCAGCGTTCATCCTGAGCCAGGATCAAACTCTCCGCAAAAAAGTTTCACTCTCGCAAGTAAACTTGCGGAAGTGTAGTTTACGGATATTTACTGGATCGACAGAGTTGTTGCTTCCTATCACTGTTCAGTTGTTAAAGTTCCGGTAACAAAGCGGACGGATTTTACTAGCGCCGCTTTTGCCTGTCAAGGCATCAACAGACGAAAACACCGATGTCATTTGTCTTTCGACATCGGCTCGTCAGACTGCAAAACCAACAGGCTTGTGTCTCTGACTAGAGACTGCTCACTAAGTTTTCAATGATCTGTCAGGGGGACGAGATCTATAAACTACTGGCGAACGTTGATTATACGTTTTTCCCGCGCTTTGTCAATGGTCGTCAGACAATTAAACCTTAAAATTTCCCCAACCGGTTGCATGCGACTCCATCAACTCGACCGCCCGCCCCACCCCATCTTCGCCTCCCATTCTTCGACCGACGGCTTGCGCCCGCTTACGAAGGCCATCCTTCTCCGCCTCGACAATTGCGCGCGTCAATTCCCGGACCGAAAGATCCTTCACAAGAACGGACATTGGTCCCGCCCCAATTGCATGGACTCTCCTTCCCCAAAACGGTTGATCCGCTGTAAACGGTATGACAATATTCGGGATGCCCGCCCGCAAACCTGCAGAAGTCGTCCCTGCGCCGCCGTGATGGACAATCATCTTACAGCGAGGCAGCAACCAATCGTGCGGGACCGTATCGAGATAGAGCAAATCTTTCGCTGGAGATCGCTTCAACTTCCCCCATCCTGAAAGGATGATCCCGCGCTGACCCGTTTGCGTCAACGCCTCGCGCACGATGAGATCGATCTTTTCCGCGCCGCGATTGACCATGCTCCCAAACGACACGCAAACGGGAGGATTTCCTGCATCCAAAAACGTTTGTAACTCGGCGGGAGGTTGATATGATGCGTTTCCATCGAAGAAGAAATATCCGGTCACGTGGATATTTGACGACCAGTCGCTCGAGGGTGGGAGAACGCTCGGGCTCCACGCGCACAGGATCGGGGTCGGCGGGCGAAGCGGGTCGTCATCGAAGGGCCAGTATAGTTTTTGAGCGGGAAGTCCCGAGCGGCGGCGCACGTATTCAAATCCCCATCTCGACGTCAGCCACGTTACTTTTCCAGCGATCACGTGTGTCAGGCGGTTGAGCGCTCGAAAGCCAAGATTGGACATCGTAATGCTGGGGTAATCGCGTGTGGGGGCGAACATGGGGAAAATTTGGATGTGGATATCGGGGATGTTTTTCTTTCGGGCCAGGGAATGTCCGCCAGCCGCGTGAAGGAATGTGTGGACGATCAAATCCGCATCATCGCAATGCTCTTCGACCTGACGGGACACATTCCCCGCGATTTTGAACGCATGAGACATGATCTCCCCCATCATCCTGATAAAGTTATGCCCCGCGTCGTTCAACTTCCGGCTTAACTCTTCGGGGTCTCCAGCGAGGGGGGCAAAACGTATACCATGTCCCTCGACCAGATCCTTGAATCGGTGCGGCGCGGCAAGTTTGACCGAATGTCCCCGCGCCATCAAGCCAAGCGATAACGGTAAAAACGGCTGGACATCGCCGCGTGAGCCGTAGGTGAGGATGGTGATGTTCATGGCGTTCGTAGTGCGACATTCGTGTCGCCTCTTCCAGGCGGGCGGGATACCCTTCGACAGGCTCAGGATGGGAATCCTGCCGTACGTCAATTCATTTCCTGCCTGCCGGATAACGCCCTCAGCAAGGTATTTTGGTCTGCATATTCCAAATCGCCTCCCATGGGCAGACCGCGCGCGAGACGCGTCACGCGCACCCCGAGCGGCTCCAGCTGCTTACGCAGATACAACGCCGTCGCATCCCCCTCCATGCTGGGATTGGTCGCAAGGATCACTTCCTGCACTCCCCCATTCGCCACGCGCGCAAGCAATTGCTTGATCTTCAAATCGTCGGGACCGATGCCTTCGATGGGAGATAAGACTCCCTGCAAGACGTGATATTTTCCCTGATAGCCGCCCGTGCGTTCCAATGCCAGGACATCCAGCGCTTCTTCCACCACACAGATGAGGCTGCCATCCCTCCGCGCCGACTCGCACACTTCGCAGAGTTCGCGTCCCGCTTCGGTGATGTTGAAACATTCCTGACAAAACGCCGTATTCTTTTTGAGGTTTGCCAGGGCAAGCGCAAGATCGTCCGAGACATCGTCCGTGGCGCGCAGGAGATAGAACGCCAGTCGCGAGGCGGATTTGGGTCCGATGCCGGGTAAACGCTCGAGGGCGTTGATGAGGGATTGGATGGATTCGGGGAGGAGCATGGCAGCAAAATGAGAATTGGAGGATTGGAGAATTCCCTACTCCTCCAATTCTCTATTAGAAGGGAAGCCCACCCGTCAGCGGACCCATCAACTTCTGCTGGAGTTCGCGCGATTGGTCGAGCGCCATGTTCACTGCGGAGAGGACCAGGTCCTGCAACATTTCGGCATCCGCATCTTGTAACAGATCGGGGGAAATCTCAACCGACTTGCAGACCTGATCGCCGGTCATCACGACTTTGATCGCGCCGCCGCCCGCCGTGGCAGTGACCGTTTCCACGGCAAGTTTTGCTTGCGCTTCCTCCATTTGTTTCTGCATCCGTTGCAGTTGTTGCATCATGCCGCCCTGCCCCATTTGGGGTCCTTTATTGAATCCTTTAGCCATTCGTCAGTCTCCTGGTCTTGTAGTCAAATAGTCTTATAGACTGATAGTCTTATAGTCAGACAGTCTCATAGTCGAATAGTCTCGTAGTCTTACAGGCAGTAGCCAATCGTTTCAAGAACTAAACGACCTGGCGACTATCAAACTATAAGACCATAAGACTATCAGTCTATAAGGCCATCAGTCTATAAGACTACTCTTGCGCGTCCACAACCTCACCGCCGTGTTGAATGGCGGTTGCCACCATGCCGTCCTGCGCCACGTTCGGCGGGATTTTGCCTTTGGCGTTCGTCACCATGCAGCGGATGGACACCTCCACGCCGAAGTGATCCTTGATCAGTTTCTGGATCGCTTCGATCTGGTCGGGCTTATCAATCTTTGAAACCAGCACGTCGCTCGCCAAGCCCAGGATGAGCGTGCTTCCCTGTACGTCAATCATCCGCACCGAGTTCATCAACGCCGAAAGATTTGCCTGTGATTTCGGCAGGGATGCCGACATGGGTTTCCATACTTTGATGATGTCTCCGGCGCTGAGGATATTCTTTTCGACGGGATGCGGCATCTGCGTTTCGTCTTCGCCCGTTGCGCCTGCTCCGCTCTGCGCGGGCTGGGAGTCCGTTTTTGAAACAGGAGCAGGCTTGGGCGCAGTTTGACGCGACGCGACGGGTTGAGGGGATTCTGCCGGGGCGTCCAGCACTTCCGCCAAAGCAAGTTCCAGACTCAGGGATGGCTGCCAGCCGCCGCGCAAATCCGTTGCCGCGTTGTTGAAGGCTTTCATCATGCGGAGGACATCGCTCGTGGTGAAGGATTTCGCGTGCGCCCCCATCTGCTTCTTGACATCCGCCGCGGCTTCGACTTGATTCGCGTTGCCCATTTGAATGAGCATGAGACCGCGCAAATATTCGACGATCTGACGCGCCAGCGAACGCGGATCGGCGCCCGCGTCGAGCGCCTTGTGGATGGACTCAAGCCCGTGCGCGGGGTCATGATCGTTGATGGAGGAGATGACATCCAGAACGGTTTGACTCGTGGCAGTGCCGAGCACGGTTTGCGCGAGGGCGAGCGTGATCTTTTCGCCCGTGGACGAAAGTTGATCGAGCAGAGATTGAGCATCACGCATTCCGCCCGTGGACTGACGCGCAATTTGAATCAACGCATCGTCGTCGGCTTGGATATTTTCAGCCTTGGCGATCATCTTGAGATTGGCGACGATCTCATCCACAGGCACGCGGCGGAACTCATGACGCTGACAGCGGGATAAAACGGTTGCAGGGATCTTATGAATCTCTGTTGTGGCTAAGACAAAGATGGCGTGCGGCGGCGGCTCTTCGAGCGTCTTGAGCAAGGCATTGAACGCCGCCGTCGAAAGCATGTGGACTTCGTCAATGATGTAGATCTTGTATTTACCCTGCGAGGGAGAGAAGTTGATCTTATCGCGCAAATCGCGGACATCGTCTACAGAGGTGTTGGATGCGGCGTCAATTTCGATGAGGTCGAGAAAACGATTCTCGTTGACCGCTTTGCAATTCTCGCACTCATTGCATGGACGTTTCGCAGGATCAGGATTCGTGCAATTGACCGCCTTCGCCAGCAGACGCGCGAGCGTGGTCTTGCCCGTGCCGCGCGAACCCGCGAAGAGATACGCGTGCGCGACGCGATCCGCCGCGATGGAATTCTTGAGCGTGGTGACGACGTGGTCCTGTCCCACGACGGCATCCCATTCCTGAGGTCGGTATTTTCGGTAGAGGGCTTGGGTCATTAGCAGTTAGCGTTTAGCTTTCAGCGATTAGCCGGTGGTCGAGTAGCCCGAAGGATGTATCGAGACCACATATTACATACAAACATGAAATTATTGGTGTTCATCGAATTGGTGGTTTCGATACGCTCCTCGTTTCGCTCGTGGCTACTCAGTCGCCGATATTTTCTGTTTACGGCACCGTATAAACAGCTCTCACATTTCCACTCGGGTCGAGCAGTTGCGCCTCCTCGCCCGATTCCCAGATGGGATCGTTCAACCCCCAGTATAAATCAATCACCGTGTTCGTTCCTGAAATGGTATGGATTTGCACCGCGCCGCCTGTGTTGAGAGTCAAATTCGGGAAGGTGAACACTCGACGATCCGAATCCTGCAACTGCCAGCCCGAAAGGTTGATCGGCTCCCCGCCCGCGTTGCGGACGATCACCCACTCCGCGTCCAGCGTCCCCGCGCCGACGATGCTTACGATTTCAACAGGGATGTCCACGTTCGGGTCGAACGAAGCCGCGGGCGCGCCGCCCTGAACGTTCAACGACGCCGCAGGCTGGACAGCCGACAAACTCGCCGAACGATAGTTGCGATCATACCAGAATAGGATTCCGCCCGTCACGCAGGCTGAAACGAACACATTCAGGAGCAGGTAAAGGACGAGTCTGCGGCGGTCCATTTAATGGTTTAGCCATTCTTTCTCAAGACGTCGAATTACGTTGGATATAAGAGACTGCTTGATAAATAACGTTGATCTATTGTGCAATTGAGATAAAAGACTCAAAACATCTTCTGGCGAACGATGTCCCTTCCGAACAGCACGAACCAAACCTGACACTTTTTGAAGATTTAAGTCGGGATTCGTAAGCGCGTCTGGCTGATGCTCTGCAACCTCTTCCCAGACAGAAGACGGCACGAATAAAACATCAAGATCCCTTAGCACATCCAATGCCTGGAGTTCTGAAAGATGAATACTTGGTCCTGCATCCAAAACTGCATTACTCATCACCTTTTAAACCCCATTCCACATCCTCCATGATAAAACGCTCGATAAACTCGCCATTATGAGTCTCGAGGTAACGCCTTAATGCTTCGATCACAAGACTGTTCAAGTCGTTGAACCAACCATCCTGGACATGCAAGTTTACCTGTTCAGCCAGCCGCGAGGGTAATTTAATTGTGGCGGTTAATTCTGTCATGACAACCTCCGTTGTGATTATACACCGCAAACAAGTCCATTGAGTCCGTCTCAAATTAAAAATCCTACGTCCGCACTGGGACGCAGGATTCGCGCTGAAAAGCGACTTACGGCAGTTCGGTCATCAGGAAATCGTCGAAGGAGACGTCGTTCGTAACGCCGAGGTCCTCGCTGCTCCAAACCATCACAGCCACGCGCCCGCTGGTATGGGTCGCATCGTTCACCGAGGCGATCTGTTGACCGTCCACGTACAGGGTCAGCCTGCCGTTGCCGCAGTCCGCGCCGACGCGGTACGAATCCGCGTTCACGGCGATCAGGTCGGAATCCGCCCATTCGTCGTTGTTCGTGAGGAACAGGTCGGTCTGCCCTGTGGCGGCTTTGGCGATCGCGTACTGCCCGGCGGGCGTCATCACCAGGTAATGGAAATCGTCCCCCGATTTGTTGCATATCAGACCGAAAGCGGTCGTCGAATCCGTGCCGTTGTTGATCACCGTAACTTCCATGTGGATGTTTCTGTAAACTTCATCGTCCGGCGTGCTCCACACGAAATAATTGTCGGTGTACACGACAAAGCGCAGGGCTTCGTTCACGTACTCCACCGAACTGTCGGCGTCCGTGCCGGTGCCCCACTGCGCGGACGAAAAATCGTCGCGCAGGATCACGTCCCCGCTTGCCGGCGCGTCGGGAACGTCGGGCGTATCCGTACTCCCGCCGCCCGAAATCGCCTGGCAAGCCAGCGCCGTCAGCGCAAGGCTCGCGATCAATACAGGGATTCCAAAATGACTCTTCATCTGCTTCTCCTTTTATAAATTTAGAGGGGAATTTTACTCACTTCATTCGATGAAACAATAAGCCATAGGGGGGATTCGTTCGGACTCAACGACTCATCGCCAACGCCGCCCAATCCCCCATCTGCCTGCGCTCGTTCATTCTTAGACCTTGAGCCTGCGCGGCTTCGAGGACGCTTTGTTCCTGCTCGAGCAGGATCCCGCTCAAAATGACCGCGCCGTTTTCCTCGATCAAATCCGCCAGCCCCGCATCGAACAGGCGGACGATGACCGGCGCGAGAATGTTTGCCAAAACCAGGGGCGCCTTCCCGAACTCGAACCTCCCTTCGAGTATCTCCCGCACCGAACCCACGCCCAGGATCAATCCGTCGCCCACGCCGTTGAGGTCCGCGTTCTCGCGCGAATTTCCGAGCGATCCTTCGTCAATATCCACGCCCAACACTTTTTCCGCGCCGAGTTTGAGCGCGGCAATGGAAAGAATGCCCGAACCGCAGCCGACGTCAATGACCTTCAGATCTCGGAGGTCTGCAAACATTTCCATCAACTCCAGACACAACTGCGTCGTTGGGTGCGTGCCGGTTCCGAACGCCATGCCGGGTTCGATCTTGATGGCGATGCGATTCGGGTCGGGCGATTCCATCCACGCGGGAAGGATGAGCAGCCGCCGTCCGATGAGGATCGGCCGGTAGTGTTGTTTCCAGGCTTCCATCCAGTTTTGATCCGCAATTTGTCGGTAGGACGGAACGGGCAGCGGGCGGATCATCCCCAAATAAAAAAGCGACTCTTCGAGTTTGCGCCGCGTTTCCTCGAGTTGAGCGTTCACCTCCAGATACGCGCGGACGGTAATCGGTCCGGCCGGCGTGCCGGCGTCTTCAGCGTCATTGAATTTCACGCCCTGCTCGGTCATCACGCCGTTCGGGGCAAAACGCGCGAACACGTCCGCGACCGATTCGGCGAGTTCGCCGTCCACCGTGAGGGATACTTCAAGCCAGTTCACGTTCGACCTCTGCGTAGATTTGTTGGATCAGTTCCACGTCAATCGGGCGGACGTCGGGCAGGTTTTCCAACGCGAAATAGCCAAACTCGGAGACCTCGTCGCTCGGCTGGAATTCCCCGTCCGCGATCCGACAGATGTAATACAAACCGACCCGGTCCGGCGTCCACGTTTTGACGAACAGGAGTTTTTCGATGGCAATGGTCAGTCCGGTTTCCTCATGCACTTCGCGCAGCACTGCGGCCTCCGGGGATTCGCCGTAATCGAGGCTTCCGCCCGGCAAACCCCAGGGATGGAATCGCTGGTAGGTGGATTTGACGAGCAGCACCTCCCCATCTGCATCGAAGATCACAGCAGCGGCAAAGACCTGGAACAGCGGGCGGACGATGCGGGATGCAATCGCTTGAAGCCAGTCCGGGAACGCGCGCCAGATTTTCAGCAATATGATCATGATACGACTACGGCTCGAAACGATAGAATTTGACCCTCGCTTTTTCGATGGTCACCAACCCCGCCTTGATGTGCGGTTCGATGGTTTCAAGGAATGTCTCCAGTTTGTCCTGTGTATCCACGATCTCCACAATAATGGGCATATCTTCCGAAAGAGTATCGAACCTGAACGTCTGGATCTTCCTCGTGTTCGCGCCGAAGCCCATCATGCCGCGCAGGACCGTAGCACCGGCTAATTCGTGTTCGCGCGCTTTGAGGACGATCCATTCGTAGAGCGGCTTGCCTTCGTGCTTGTCCGCTTCACCGATGAAGATGCGGAGCAATGAACCTTCCTGTGGGAGTTGCATAAGCCTCCTTATGGAGTCGCCAGATCGCTGGCGATACGGGAGCATACCCCTTCGGGCACACGAGCTCCCTGATTCCAAACTTATTTCCAAATCCAATATGCGACAGCCCGGCCCAGCCAGACGAGTATCAAGCCCAATATAACATTCGCCCCAACATTTGCCAAAGCGTTGAACGTCTCACCATCGCGCAAAAGGTTAAGCGTATCGCTGCCAAAGGAGGAGAAGGTTGTAAAGCCGCCAAGCACACCGATAAAGACCAGCGCTCTTGATTCTGGGGTGAACGCGCCGCGTGATTCAGCAAGTTGCGAGAGGAAGCCGATAACGAAACAGCCGATGAGGTTGACGGTCAACGTGCCATAGGGGAAGTCAATGCTTTTGCTGGCTGTTTGCACCCATGTACCAACAAGATAACGGGAAACAGAACCCAGAGCGCCGCCGAGGGCGACGTATAAAGCAGAATAAAGTGAAGGCATGGATAGAGTCGTTTGGCTGAATCAGTCGTCGGCTTGGATGGAGGCGTGATATCGAGAGGCAGTCGAAGCGTCATCCATACGATAATGACCGTTCAAATCGCAGTACAACGCCTCGGGGAGACAATCCACACATTCGAGTTGCAGCGTGGCATGGGCGATATTATAGCGGCGATATACCATCTTGTTGATCCGCCTCTGAATGTCCGCTCCCTGGCTGATGGAGAGGTCGCCGGTGAGGATGTGCGCCGACATGGTGCGCACGTTTTGGGCGATGCTCCACACGTGCAGGTCGTGAACCCCAAGCACGCCTTCGACCTTCAGCATGTCCTCGACCAGTTTCGTCGAGTTGATGTCGCGCGGTTTGGCTTCGAGGAGGATGTCCACCGCTTCGCGCAGGATGCCCCAGGCGTTGTAGAGGATGAGCAGGCCGATCAACACGCTGACCAGCGGATCGAGCCAGTTCGCGCCGGTGAAGTAGATCAGCACGCCCGCGACGACCGCGCCGATGGTGGAGAGCACGTCGCCCATGAGATGCACGAACGCCGAGCGAAGGTTGAGATCCGTTTGACTGCCGCGATGGACGAGCATTGCCGTGACGAGATTGACGACGACGGCGATCAGGCCGACGCCGACCAGGATTCCCGACTGCACTTCGGGCGGCGAGATGAAACGCCGCCACGCCTCGTAGAAGATGCCCAATGAGATCAGGACGAGCGTTGTGGAATTGATAAGCGCGACGAGGATGCCCACGCGATGATAGCCGTAGGTCTTGCGTTCGTTGGCGGGGCGCGCGGTGATGCGGATGGCGAACCAACTCAAAGCCAGCGCGATGACGTCGGTCAGGTTGTGCGCCGCGTCGGTGAGCAGGGCGAGGCTGTTCGAGAGAATCCCCGCCGCGGCTTCGATGACGACGAAGGCAAGCGTGAGGAAAAGCGATATGGAGAGTCGCCGGGTGGATTGCCGGGCGGCTTCGCGTAAATGGGAGTGCGTGTGGGGTTGTGTTTGCATATTCAGATCGTCAGTGGCAACTGTTTTGTCATCCGTGTTCCACATGGTCAAGACCCATCAGATAGAGTTTTGATACATGATCGTCGTCGAGCGCGTAGAAGACCTGCCGTCCGTCCTTGCGGGCGCGCACAAGTTTCATCTGGCGCAGCCCGCGCAGTTGATGGGAGACCGCGGACTCGGTCATCCCGAGTTGCGCGGCGATCTCGCCCACGTTCATTTCGCTTTCGAGTAGAACGGAAATGATCCGCAGGCGCGTCGGGTCGCTGAGGGCGGAGAACAGGTCGGCAAGGTGGGTGAAGGTTCGTTCTTTGAGGTTCATCGTTTATATATGAATAGTTGCTCAACTATTCAGTATTATAGGGTAAAAAAAGAGAACCGTCAAATGACGATTCTCCTGTTTTAATCACATGACCTTCACTTCGCTTTTCCATCGCCCTCAATTCCCTGTCGCCTCTGTTCACTAATCACTGATCACTGACCACTGATTACTGATTACCGATCACTGATCACCGACTGCCCACCGGCTCTCATCCCCCCAACGCCTCGTTCAGCCAATCCAAAAATCCCTTCTCCTGCGGCTTGACCGTCGTTCCCAAACTCTCCGCCAGTTTCTGGAACAACTCGCGCTGTTCCTTCGTGAGTTTGGTCGGAACCGCGACGTTGACGATTACCAGTTGATCGCCGCGTCCGTTGCGGCGCAGGTACGGCACGCCCCTGCCCTTCATGTGGAACACCTTTCCGGGCTGCGTACCGGCGGGGATCTTCAATTTCTCAGCGCCGTCCAGCGTCGGCACTTCGATCTCCGCGCCGAGCGCCGCCTGCGCGACGTTGATGTCGAGATTCAACACAATATCGTTCTCGCGGCGTTTGAAGAATTTGTGCGGCTTGACATCCAGCACGATGAACAGGCTTCCGTTCGGTCCGCCATGCACGCCGGGTCCGCCCTCCCCTGCCAGGCGGATCTGCGTACCGTGATCCACGCCGGCGGGAATTTGCACCTTCTTTTTTACCGTCCTCCGCTCCAACCCGCCGCCGCGACAGGTCTTGCAGGGAGAGGAGATCGTCTCGCCGCGCCCGTTACAGGTCGGGCAGGTTGCGGTCTGCACCATCTGACCCAAAAAGGTCTGGCGCACCTGGCGCACCTCGCCCTGTCCATTACAAGTGGAACAACGCGTCGGCGACGTGCCGGGCTCCGCGCCCGAACCGTTACAGCGCGAACAGGTCTCCTCGCGTTGGAACTCGATTTCCTTCTCGACGCCGAAGACCGCCTCCTCGAACGTCAACGTGACCTGCATTTGCAGGTCGCGTCCGCGGCGCGGCGAACGACGGGAACCCCGTCCCATCGAAAAGCCAAAACTCCCGAACAGTTCCTCGAAGATATCGCCGAAATCCACTGTGTAATCGTGGAAACCGCCGATGTTCCCCAGACCCTCCCTGCCAAAGCGGTCATAGCGGGCGCGTTTTTCCCGATCCGATAAAACCCCGTACGCTTCGTTGATCTCCTTGAACTTTTCCTCCGCGCCCTCCTCTTTATTCACGTCGGGATGATACTGGCGCGCGAGTTTACGGAACGCGGCTTTGATCTCATCGTCGCTCGCGTTCCGCCCAACACCCAGAATATCGTAATAGTCTTGATTGCTCATAAGGATCGGCAGGCGGAAAGTAGAAAGCGCCTACTTTCCACTTTCCACTTTCTACTTTCCACTTTCTACTTTCTACTCTTTTACCTCTCCATCCACCACTTCCGGTCCTTCCTCGCTGGATGAAGAGCCCGCTTCGCCTCCACCCGGAGCCTGATTCTGTTCATAGACGCTGGCGCCGATCTTTTGGATCGCCTGCGCCAATACGTCCGTGGCGGCTTTGATCGCGGCGGCATCCTCGCCTTCCGCCACGCGCCGCGCCTCCGCCACCTTTGCCTCGACCTCGGTCCTTACCTCCGCCGGAACTTTTTCGCCCAGGTCGCGCAAAGCCTTCTCCGCGGCGTAGGCTGTATTGTCCGCGTGATTGCGCGCTTCGATCAATTCCTTGCGCTTGCGGTCTTCCTCGGCGTGAGCCTCCGCGTCCTTGCGCATCCTTTCCACTTCCGCGTCGCTCAACCCCGAAGAGGCTGTGATCGTGATGTGCTGGGAGCGTCCCGTCGCCTTATCCTGCGCGGTGACTTTAAGTATGCCGTTGGCATCAATGTCGAACGTCACTTCGATCTGAGGCATCCCGCGCGGCGCAGGCGGGATGCCGTCCAGCATGAACCTGCCCAGCGATTTGTTGTCCGCCGCCATCGGACGTTCGCCTTGAAGGACGTGTATTTCGACCTGCGTCTGGCTGTCGCTTGCGGTGGAGAACACCTGGCTCTTGCGGGTTGGAATGGTCGTATTGCGTTCGATCTGCGGAGTGGCGACTCCGCCCAGCGTTTCGATCGAAAGCGTGAGAGGCGTAACGTCGAGCAGAAGAATATCCTTCACCTCTCCACCCAACACGCCTCCCTGGATCGCCGCGCCGATGGCGACCACCTCGTCCGGGTTCACGCCCTTGTGAGGTTCCTTGCCGAAGAACGCGCGAACGCGATCCTGAATGGCGGGCATGCGCGTCATCCCGCCGACCAAAACCACCTCGTGGATATCGCCTGCCTTTAATTCGGCGTCGGACAAGGCTTGTTTGAGAGGGGCAATCGTTCGGTCAACGAGATCCGCCGTCAATTGTTCGAGTTTGGCGCGGGAGAGAGTCATCACCAGGTGTTTGGGTCCGCTCGCGTCCGCCGTCAAATACGGAAGGTTGATCTCGGTCTGCATCGTGGTCGAGAGTTCGATCTTCGCTTTTTCGGCGGCTTCCTTCAGGCGCTGCAAAGCCTGGCGGTCGTTGTGCAGGTCAATACCGTTGTCCTTCTTGAACTGCTCGATCAGGTAATCCATGAGGCGCAGGTCGAAATCGTCGCCGCCCAGGAAGGTATCGCCGCTCGTCGAACGCACCTGGAACACGCCGTCGCCCACTTCCAACACGGAGACGTCGAACGTGCCGCCGCCGAGATCGTAGACGACGATGGTCTCGTTCTTCTTTTTGTCGAGTCCATACGCCAGCGAAGACGCTGTCGGCTCGTTGATGATGCGCAGCACTTCCAGACCTGCGATCTTGCCCGCGTCCTTTGTGGCGTTGCGCTGCGCGTCGTTGAAATATGCCGGAACGGTGATGACCGCCTGCGTGACCGTCTCGCCGAGATACGCCTCCGCGTCGCGCTTGATCTTTGCCAGGATCATGGCGGAGATTTCCGGGGGCGAATAATCCTTGCCTCCCAATTCCACGCGCACGTCGCCGTTCGGAGCGTCCTTCACCGCATAAGGCACGCGCTTCTTCGTGCGCTCCACTTCGGGGTCGTCCGCCTTGCGCCCCATGAAGCGTTTCACCGAGAAGATCGTGTTCTGCGGATTGGTGATCGCCTGGTTGCGCGCCACGCGTCCGACCAGGCGCTCGTTGGTCTTATTCAATGCCACCACCGAAGGCACAAGCCGCTCCCCCTCCGCGGATGGGATCACGATCGGTTCCCCGCCCTGCATCACCGCCGCGACGGAGTTGGTCGTGCCCAAATCGATTCCTATGATTTTTCCCATGATTGCTCCTTGATATTAATCAAAGATCAAAGGTCGAACGTCCAAAGTCTTTCGACCTTCGACCAAATTTATTGCGCCACCCTCACGAGAGCCGGTCGAATGACGTGGTCGCCGAGCATGTACCCATTCCGCACGACCTCGATCACTTGTCCGCTCTCGAAATCCTCGTGATGTTCGCTGGAGATCGCCTCGTGGAAGTTCGGATCGAACGCAGCCCCTTCGGCTTCGATCTTTTTGACGCCTTCGCCTTCAAGCGTCGCCAGAAACTTGCGGACGATCAACTCGATCCCATCCGCCCACGAGTTGCCCTCGGGACGGTTTTGCACGGCGCGCTCCAGGTCGTCGAGCAGCGGCAAGATCTTTTTGACGAGGTCGCCCTTCATCAGGATTCTCGCCAATTCGTTATCGCGCTCCACGCGTTTCCTGTAATTTTGGAGTTCCGCCTGGGATCGCATCCAGGAATCCTTGAATTCGGACACCTTTGCCTCAGCCTTTTCGAGCTGCCTTTTCAGCGCCTCGATCTCCGCCGAAACCTGCTCCTCGACCTCAGCCTCCGCCACCGCCTCGGCTCTGGTCTCCATAACCTCCTCTTCGCGTTCGATCTCTTTCTTCTTTTCGTGCTTCTTCTCTGTCATACTTCCTGTCTCTCAATGTTTATGATTTGGGCGCATTTCATATCACTCGCCTTACGCAGCGCCGCGAGACCACGGTCTCGCATTTGCCGGGCAACATGAATGTTGCGGTACGAGCAAACCATGAAACACACCCTTATGATTTCAAGCGTGACGCGGCATCCATTTGCAAAACTTCATACCCTCGCGTTACCCGTTGGAAATGGCGTGGTTGACCATGTCGCTCAACAAGCCCGCCACGTAACGGACCGCCGGAATCGCCCGCGCGTACGACATGCGCATCGGTCCCAGCACGCCCAGCGTTCCCGTCGCCAATCCGGGGACTCCGTATCGCGCGACCACCATCGAACATTGACGCAGTTCCTCCCACACGCCCTCTCCGCCGATCAACACCTGAAGCCCGCCGACATCGCCGCTCGTGGAAGTGCGATCGAGCAGGTCCTTCAACGTGGAGGGTTCCCCGAAGATCTTCAAAGCGCGGCGCGCCTCCTCCGTCTCGGTGAATTCGGGTTCGGTCAGGACATTGGTCAAACCGTCCGTGTAAATTTCGCCGGAGGCGCGGCTTGCGCTTCGACGCATATCCCGGACCACGAGGGTCAGGATGTCCCGGTCGAGCGAGTCGGGTGGGGCTGGGAGGGAGGAAATGTCGTTCACCGCCAGACCAGCCAAAAGTCCGTTGAGACGCGCCGCCGTCTGGCTGAGCCGCTCCTGCGAAACAGGTTCCGTCAGGGTCAGAATCTGCTGGTTGACCTCGCCTCCCGCAAAGACAAGCACCATCAGAATCTGCCGTCCCTGCGTCGAGATCAATTCCAGATGCTTGAACCTGACCTGCTCCGCGTGCGGCGCAGTAACGACCGAAACGCCCTGCGATTGATGCGCCAGAATGGACGCCGCGAGGGTCATCCATTGCCCGACGTTGGAACCGGATTGATAGAACTGATGCGAGATGGTCCGCTGCACCGACTCGGGCAATACCGCCTGATCCATCATCTGGCTGACGAAGTACCGATACCCTGCCTCGGTCGGGACGCGTCCGGCGGAGGTGTGCGGCTGGCGCAGGTAGCCCATCTCGGTCAGCGCCGCCATCTCATTTCGGATGGTGGCGGACGAGAGTTTAAGATGATAATGATCCGCAAGCCTCTTCGAGCCGATGGGCTGCGCGGATTCGATGTGATCGCGTATGATCAATAAGAGGAGGGTCTTTTGTCGTTCGGTCAGTTCCGTCATGGCTTCACATAGTTAGCACTCTCAACGCGAGAGTGCTAACAACTCGACGATAATCATATCACGCAAAAAAGCATGAATCAATAAGAGGAGTGTAAGAAAAAGCCCATCGCTGTTGCAAGCGATGGGCGGATCGTTTTTACCGGAACAAGTCAGGTTACGGTACCGGTCTCCACGCGGGGTCGAAATCCGCTGCGGGGTCGGAAGTGAGGCGGGTGAGGTTTCCGCCCGTAACGGTCATAAAGTAAACGTCGCGATTGCCCTCGTTATCCCTGCCCTCGTAAGCCAGCCACAAGCCGTCCGGTGAAAATTCCGCATCTTCGATCGGTCTCGGAAGGTCGAGGCGGATGGGGCTTTTGGTGTCCCGATCTTCGTAACGGAGGCTCATCAACCACGGACGCACCACCGTCGGAGGCGGGTTGCGCTGGTTGAACAGGATCGTCTGCCCGTCCGGCGACCAGATCGGGAAGTAATCCCAGAAATCCTGTCCGCTGCGGGCAAGTTGAACGTTGCCCTGTCCCGTATCGTCCATCACCCAAACCTGATAGGCATTGAACCTCCTGACCGTGTAGGCGACCTGCCTTCCGTTCGGCGACCAGGAGGGCAGGCTGTTTTCCTGCACGTCGCCCGAGGCGGTCGTCAGGCGGACGGTTACGCCGGTTTCGATGTCGAGGAGGTAGATGTCCTTTTTGCCGTCGCGCAGGGAGGTGAAGGCGATGCGCTTGCCGTCGGGCGACCAGGCTGGATCGAAGTCGGAGCCGGGGGTGCTCGTCAGGGTATTTTGCCCGGAGCCGTCCGCGTTCATAATGTAGAGACTCGAGTTCCGGTAGGTGTTCTCGTAGAATTCGCCGCGCGCCCGGCACGGGGAGATGAACACGATCTGCGATCCATCCGGCGACCAGGAGGGCTGGCACGCGCCCTCCTCCATGTTCGTGAGCATGGTCAAGCCGGTCGTATCGAGGTTGACGATGTAGATCTGCGGTATGCCCGTGCGCGCGGACGCGAACGCGATCTGACCGGTCCCGCCGCCGACCTTGGTCGGCACAATGGAGACGACATCGGGCGTCGCGGTGACCTCCACGACGGGAGGCAGTGTGGGCGTGGGCGGAATGGACGTTGCCGTGGCTGTCGGCGCGGGGGATTGGGTGGGCGTCGGCGATTCGGTATCCGCAGGGACGACTTGCATGGGCGTCGGCGATGGAACGGCTTCCGTTGGGATGCGCGGCGCGGACGTTGGCGTAACCAGCATGGAAACCAACTGCGGCGGCATCACGCTCATCACGACAGGCGGAATGAGATGAGGCGCGAAACGAACACCTCCCACCAGCGAAGCGGCAAGCAAAAAGAGAATGAGCAGGAGAGTCGGAAGGACGCGTTTCTTCCTGCGCCTTTTCGGCGGCTTGAAGACCGGCAATTCCTCGGAGGGCGGTTCCGCCTCCCTCAGGGAGGCAAGCGGCTTCAACTCTTCATCGGCTGGTTTTCGGCTTTCGGGCGCGCCTCCATCCGAGGGAGGCGGTTGGATGACGTATTCGCCCGGCAACCGCTGGGTCTTCGATTTGGAACCCAACAGGGCGCGCTTGAATTCCTCCGCGGTCTGGAAACGGTCGGCGGGATCAATGCCCATCGCTTTTTCGATTGCCGCGGAAAGTCTCCGCGAGACTTTGCTGTTGCGCTTCCGCAACGGGGTAAGTTGCGTGTTGTCCATTGCGCGGGCAAGGCCGTCTTCCGGGATGATGCCGGTCAGCGCGGCGTAGAGGGTGGCGGCGAGCGAATAAATGTCGGTGCGCGGGTCGGTGCGGGCTGTGCCGTATTGTTCGGGCGGCGAGTAGCCGGGCGTCATGGCGCGCGCGCCGGTGGTCGTCGCCTGGTTGCCGTGCAGGACCTTGGCGAGACCGAAGTCCACGAGGAAGATGTGTCCCTCGGGCGTGATCTTGACGTTGCCCGGTTTGATGTCGCGGTGCAGGATGGGGGGTTTGCGCGTGTGCAGGTAGGTCAACGCGTCGCAGATCGAAGCGCCGAGCAGGATGGCTTCATCCTCCTGGATGTTGCCCAGCCGTTCCATGCGCTGGCGCAGGTCTTCGCCCTCGATATAATCCATCACGAGATATTGACCCTGGTCGCCGATCACGAAATGATCGGTGACGCGCGGCAGGTTGGGATGGCGCAGGTTCGCCAGGATGACAGCTTCCAAACGGAACTGGCGCGCGTATTCGTCGGTGGTGAACAGGTTTTCCTTGACCGCCACGTCCACGCCCAGGTTTTCATCCACGGCGCGATAGACGGATCCCATCCCGCCCTGACCCAGTATCTCAACAATGCGATATCTTTTATGTAATAATGTGCCGCGTTCGAGTGTCATTGATTTATGAAAGGCTCCCGTAATAATTGCGCTAGATTTGGGATTATATCAGAGCATACGTCCACATGTTGGACTTGCTTTTCATTTGATACGGAATGACAACCCAGGCGACTCCGCTTCATGCCCGCCCCCCGGGTTGATTCCGTCCGAGGGGTGGGGTACGCGTCTCGGGCAGGATCAGGTCCGGGTCCGCGCGTGAAGCGTGAAAACCCCTCCAAAGAATCTGACGGCGATGTCTCATTTGATGTACACTTCCCCAATGCAAAAAACGTCCGGCGCCTCCGGCTGGTGGGATTGGGCTTCCGTCGTCCTGTTGTTCATCCTGGTCGAGACGACCGCGACGCGCCTCGTCGCCACGAACTGGGTCCCGTTCCTGTACCTGGGACAAACAGTGGCGTACATCGCCTTCACCCTCGGCGCGGCGCTTGGGTATACGCGCTTCTCCCCGAGGCTGGCGCGCTGGCTTTCCTTCATCTACATGCTCGTCTTTCTGCCGCTGCAGTGGACGTTGATGATTGACCAGCAGGCGTCGCTGGAGGAACAATTCCTGAGCGTCGGCGGGCGGCTGCTGGTTTCCTATTCGAACCTCTTCTCGCGCCGCCCGGTGGAGGACCCGATCTTTTTCATCACGTTGATCACGTTGGGGTTTTGGATCATCGGCGCGTCGGCGGCTTTCCAACTCGTGCGAAAACGGAATTATCTTGCGGCGGCGGTGCCTGCCGCGGTGGCGTTGCTCGTCGTTCAAAGTTACGATAATTATTCGCCGGGGCGCGTCTGGTTTATCGCGTTCTTCGCCTTAATGGCGCTGCTCCTGCTCGGACGTTTGCATCACCTGGAAAACAAACGGGTGTGGCGCGAAAGGCGCGTCTTCCTTTCACCGGACGATAACTTCGACCTGACGAACATCATGGCGATCGCCGCCGCGCTGGTCATCCTGGTCTCGTGGATTCCGCCCGCCTCCGCCTCCGGGGTGAATACCGCCATACAAACCTGGAACAGGCTCACGCAACCCTGGCGCGATCTCACGGAACGGATGGAAAACGCCGTTTCCGCGTTGAAGTCCACCACCGGCGGAACGGGCAGCGAATTCTACGGGCCGGAACTCATGCTCGGACAAGGCTTCCCGCTTGCCGACACGATCATGTTCCGCGTGCAAATACCGGAACCGCCCGGCGAAGAAAGGCCGCCGCGCTTTTACTGGCGCGGGCGCACCTACGATCATTTCGAAGGAAACCTGTGGTACACCACGGGGTCATCGCTGGAGGACTATTCGCCGGCAGACAGGTTCTCCGCCCCGCTCGCGCCCGAGGCGAGCGAGGTGACGCGCTTCGTCTTCCAAACCGGCGAACTGGCGTTTTCATTGCTCTATGCGCCGTCGCAACCGGTCTGGTTCAGCAGGCAGGGAGCCATACGCACGCTGCCCGCGGACGGCGGCAGTGAGATCATCTCGTGGTACGCGAACCCGTCCCTGCTCGGCGGCGAAACCTACCAGGTGGATGCCGTCCTCGACAACCCGGATATCGGTCAATTGCGCGGCGCCGGTCAGGATTACCCCGCGTGGGTCGCCGACAAATACCTGCAAATTCCAGACGACCTATCGCCGCGCATCGTCGAACTCGCGGAGGAGATTACCGCCGCGTACGACACTCCCTACGACAAGGCGTCCGCGATCACAAGATACCTGCGCGAAAACATCGAATACGCGGACACCCTCCCGCAGGCGCCGCGCAACCGCGACCCGCTGGAATGGATGCTCTTCGAGAACAAACAAGCCTATTGCGTTTATTACGCCTCTGCGGAGATCCTGATGCTGCGTTCGCTCGGCATCCCGGCGAGAATGGCGGTGGGGTTTGCGGAAGGCGAACGCGATGGCGAAGAGAACCTGTACGTTGTCCGCCAGAAGAACGCGCACGCCTGGCCCGAAGTGTACTTCCCCGGCGTCGGCTGGGTGGAATTCGAACCCACAGGAAACCAGCCCGTGCTATCCCGTCCCCTCCCGCCGCGGGACGAGGAAGACGACCTCGGACTCCTCGACCGCGAACGGACGATCCCGGACGATCCCGTAGACCCGCGCGAGCGTTTCAGGGGATTGCAGGACGACGAAGGCGTCGCCGCTCCCGAGCAGACGGAAACCCGCACGGTCAACCCAAGCCTGTACCTGATCCCGCTTTTCCTTGCCTTCGCGGCGCTGACAATTTATTTCAGCCGGCGCTACTCCGTGCCTGAGCGCGCGCCGGGCTTCCTGCGCGCCGCGTACGAACGGAACGGCTTGCAGATACCGGCGTGGATCCTCAACTGGGAACGCTGGACGAATATCTCCCCCATCGAGAGGGCGTTCGAAAGCGTCAACTTCAGCCTGCGCCTGCTGGATAAACCCATGCCCATTGACGCCACGCCCATCGAGCGCGCGGAAAAATTGACGAGCCTCCTCCCCAGGGCGGAAAACGAGATCGGCGCGCTTCTGGACGAACATCAAACATCCCTTTATACTTCCAGAACCGCAGATGTCCTCCGCGCGCAGCGCGCCGCCATACGCCTTCGCTGGCAGGCTGTTCGTGAACGGGTCCGTTACACGCTGGAGGGCAAACCGCTCGAGAGCCCGTAGATTGTCCTTTCCACGTCCAGCCGCGAAAGGGCGAAGGATAGATAATGGCTACAGCAAAAACAAAATCCGTCACGATCAACGATCAACTGGTATCCGTAACGCAACGCGCCGCGAAATTGCGCGCCTCGCTGGACGCAAACCGTCACCCGGAGGCGGTGGAGGGGATCAAGGAGCTCGAAAATTCCCTCTCGCGCATCAGCGAGGTAATGATCCCCTTCGAACAGCGTTTCAGCCACCTGCAGGCTCTGGCGGGGATCGGGCAGGTCGTCAATTCGACGCTCGAAATTGACGAGGTGCTGCAGATCGTGATGGACACGATCGTGCGCCTGACCGGCGCCGAACGCGGCTTCCTCATGCTCCGCGACGAACACGGAGAAATGCAGACCCGCATTGCGCGCAACTGGGAGCAGGAATCCATCAACAAGAGCGAGTTCGCCATCAGCCGCACGATCATCGAACGCGCCATCGAGGGCGGCGAGGCGGTGCTGACCACCAACGCGCGCGAAGACCCGCGCTTCGGCGGGCAGGAAAGCATCATCGCCTTCAACCTGCGCTCGATCCTGTGCGTGCCGCTCATGGTCAAGACCGACCTGATCGGCGTGATCTACACGGACAACCGCATCCGCACCGGCATCTTTTCCGAAGCGGACCGCGACCTGCTGATCGCGTTCGCCAACCAGGCGGCGGTCGCCATCGAGAACGCGCGCCTGTTCTCCTCCCTAAAACGCACGCTCGCGGAAGTGACCGAACTCAAGAACCTGATGGACGACGTGTTCGCCTCCATCGTCTCGGGGGTGATCACGGCTGACGTGCAGGATCAGATCACCCTTTGTAATCGAGCCGCCGCGTCCATTTTGGGACGCGCGCCGGTGGAGGTCGTCGGCAGGAAACTCGATGAGATCGTCCCCTCCTTTGCGAACGACATCCAACAGCATTTGAATTCGGTGCGCGAAAGCGAGAAACCCATCCTGGGACTCGAACTCAGCCACAAACTGCCCGAACGCGGCAACGTGGAGTGGCGTTTGAATCTCTCCCCCCTGAAGGACGCGGGACAGAAGACCCAGGGCGTCGCCATCGTATTGGACGACCTGACCGAGCAGAAGAAACTCGAAGCGCAGCGCAAACTCTTCGAACGCATGGTCTCGCCGGCCGTCATCCAGCAACTTGACCCGAACAGCCTGCAACTGGGCGGCAAACGCGTGGACATCACCGTGCTGTTCGCGGACGTGCGCGGCTTCACCACCTTCAGCGAATCGCAGGAGCCGGAGCAACTCGTTTCGATCCTCAACCGTTACCTTGCCGCCATGGCGGAGGCGGTCCTTTTGCACGAAGGCACAATTGACAAGTTCATGGGCGACGCGATCATGGCATGGTTCAACGCGCCCATCCCGCAGGCGGACCACACCCTGCGCGCGGTCAAAGCCGCGCTTGCCATTCGCGAGGCGGTGGAAAACCTATACAAGGAATTGCCCAGGGAGGCGCATCTCGCCTTCGGCGCGGGCATCCATTACGGCGACGCGGTGCTGGGTCTCATCGGCACGGAACGCAGGCTCGAATACACCGCCATCAGCGACAGCGTGAACACGGCGAAACGCCTGCAGGAAAATTCCGCCAGGAACCAGATCATCATCAGCAAAGTGGCTTATGATCGCGTAAAGGATAAGATCGAAGTCAAGCCCATCGCCCCCGTCGCCGCGAAAGGCAAGACCCAGCCGTTGGAGGTATTCGAGGTGCTGGGGATGAAGTAGAAAGTGGAAAGTGGAGAGTGGAAAGTGGAAAGTGGAGAGTGGAAAGTAGAAAGTGGAAAGTAGAAAGTGGAGAGTGGAAAGTGGAAAGTGGAGAGTGGAAAGTAGAAAGTGGAAAGTAGAAAGTGGAGAGTGGAAAGTGCGCCCAGAGCCTGTCGAAGGATGAGAAGTAAAGGGCGCGTAGCGGACGTTCTCCAACGTCTGTGCACGGATTACACATGAGCGAAGGCGAGAAGTGAACAGGTATCAGTGAACAGTTATCAGTGGGAGGCTCCGCATGGAAATTGACATTGCAGGACTTGCCGCGCAGGTCGCCGCGTTTCTTGCGCCTTACCTGCCGTATCTGGTAAAAGGCGGGAAGATCGCCGCAAAGAAAGCCTTCGAGAAAGCCGGGGAGAAGTTCGCGGAGAAAGGCTGGGAGGGGGCTGAAAAGTTGTGGAAAAAATTGAAACCCAAAATGGAAGCCAAACCCGCCGCGCAGGATGCAGTGGAGGAATTCATAAAAGACCCTGCAGATGAGGATGCGCTGCCATCCCTGCGAAAGCAGATCAAAAGGATTCTGGCGGAGGACACGAGGTTCGCAGAGGAGGTTTCGATCACCATCGGGGGGATTGATTTTTCATCCATCCAGACGGGAGACAGGAGCATTGTTGTCAAAAGGGACATGGAGGATTCGACCGCAACAACCGGAGACAAAAATATCGTTGCCACTCACGGGGGACAGATAACGAGCATCGCGACTCAAAACAATACAACGATCGGTACACAGATCAATGCGGATCAGGTGGTGATGCAAACCGGCGGAGAGAATGGGAAAGCCAAAAAGGTTGTGCGTCCCCGGTGGATTCACAATTGAGGCTCCATAGAAAAATGGCGGGGCATATTCCTGGCTGATTCCCCCTCTCCCTTTGGGAGAGGGCTGGGGTGAGGGATCAGGCAAATATGGAAAAGCCCCGTTTCCCAGCCCTGAGCGGGCTTGAAGCGGGGCAAACTCCTGCAACAGACCTGACGGGTTTCATCCGCGCCGTCACCATCCTCACTCATCGCGAGAATAAGGATCACAATCAACCATCGTCACGCGGAAACCCGTCAGGTCTTGATCTCACCATGTTTCAACAACTCCACTCCTGGGAAAATCTATTGCTCGCCTACCGCAAAGCCAGCAGGGGCAAACGCGGGCATCCGAACGTCGCCGCCTTCGAATACAGACTCGAAGACAACCTCCTGCAACTCCAGCATGAGCTGCAAACCAAGACCTACCAACCCGGCGCGTATCACAGTTTTTACATCCACGACCCCAAGAAACGATTGATCTCCGCCGCGCCCTTCTATCCGCCCTGCCCACTTTCCACTTTCTACTTTCCACCTCCCACCGCTCACTGCCCACTTTCCACTTTCCACTTTCTACTTTCCACTTTCCACTGCTCACTGATTACCGCCCACCGCCCACTAAACTCACAAACCTCGCCAACTGCCTCATCCCCTTCTCCACGAACGCGGTCTCGATGAACTCATTCCTCGTGTGCGCGCCGCCGCCCTTCGTCACTCCCAGCACAACGGCGGGATATCCCCGGCTCAACGGGACGTTCGCGTCCGTCGAACCGGAAGTCAACGTCGCCTCCAAACCCTGCTCGACGAGGCACGCCTGCGCGAGTTTCACAAGCGGATGATCCGCGGACATCTCCCCTGCGGGACGCGTCCCGATCGCCTCCGCTTCGACGCGTACCCCGGGCTTGTTCGCGGCTTCGATCAACCTCTCCACCCCCGAAACCAGTTCCGCCAGTTCATCCTGTTCCTCCGAGCGCAGGTCCAACTCCAGCCACGCCTCCGCAGGGATGGCGTTGATCGAAGTGCCGCCGTTGATCCTGCCCACGTTCATCGTCGTGCGCGGCTTGGAGGGCAGTTTCAACGAAGACAACTGCACGACCAGTTTCGATAATTCCAACACCGCCGAGGGTTGACCGTAATCCGACCACGAATGCCCGCCCTGGGTCTTCGCCGTGATCCGATACCGCTTCACACCGATCGCCTTGTGATACACGTGCTCCAGCGCCATGCCTTCGAGGACGAGATAAGCAAGAACGTCCGAACCGAAGCGATCCACCACCGCCTTCATCCCGCGCAGATCGCCCAATCCCTCCTCGCCCACATTCGCCACGAACCAGATATCTCCTCCCCCTCTCCTTTCAGAGGAGGGTTGGGGCGAGGTCAACATCCACATCAAGCCGAACAACGCCGCCACGCCCAGCGAATTATCCCCGATCCCGATGCCATACACCCTCTCCCCCTCCCGCCTCACGGACAAATCCATCTCGAACGGAAACACCGTATCCAAATGCGCCGAAACGATCAACGGCTTGACGTTCGACTTTTGACCTGTGACATTCGACAACAACCCATACACATTCCCCGCTTCGTCAATCGAAACATCCTCCAGCCCCTCCTCTTCGAACAACTCCCGCACAAACTCCGCCCGCTTCCGCTCGTGGAACGTCGGCGCGGGGATCTGCTGAATCCGAATCGCAAGTTCGATGATACGCTCGATGATGTTCGTCATGGATATATTTTACCAACAGGGCGGGAATAACCCCCTCCGATCTCTGGTAATTGATCACTCAACAACAACAGCGGACGTAAGAGAACGTCCGCTACGCGCCTTCTACTAACGACTAACGACCGACGACTACCGACTAACGACCAACGACTAACGACCAACGACTGCCACCCCTCACGCCCTCCTCGCCAACTCCCTCAACGCCTCCACCCTCGCCTTCGCCAGCCCCGGCAAAACCTCCAACGGATGGAACGCGCCGTAGCCCTCCAACTTCAACGAAGCCGAGACGTTCCCATGCAACACCCCCTCCAGCGGATCGTAATTTTTGCAAAAGCCGGAGACGAACCCGCCGCCGAACGCGTCGCCCGCGCCGGTCACATCCTCCACGCGCGATGGATAGGCGGGAATCTCCCATCTGCGTTTGGCGTCCGCGTCGTAGAGCAACTGTCCGTGCGCGCCGCGTTTGATTACGACGTATTCGCATCCATATAACGAGACCGCCTCCGCCATCTCCCACAGGTCGTGCGTTTCAGCCTGGAATAGATTGCGCAACTCCTCCTCGGAGGGAAGGAAAGCCGTCACGCCGTTGAGCAGGGCGGGGAGTTCGCGACGCGCAGTCGGGGTCATGGAGGCAGGCGCGGGGTCCAGGATGAACGAATGCGCGTGACCGCGTTTGAGCCCCGCGATCAACTGCGTCTGCGTGACCAGATCCATCGGGCAGAGATAGGCGGCGCGCGCGGTCAGGTAATCGTCGGGAATGTCGCGCACAGTCAGTTTGAGCGCATCGTCCTGCCTGCCCTCCGGTTGATATCCCATCAGGAATTTCGGAAAGGTCATCCCGCGCCGCGCAAAATGCGAAACGGGATTGACGCGGTTCGCCTCGAACGATTCGTTGTAGGCGACGAACTCGCGCACGTCCAAATTCTGCGGCAGGATGTGGACGCCGCTCGTATCGAAACCGCGCGCCCCGACCTCGTTCAACCAGGCGCGCGGATAATCGTTCCCCACGCGTCCCACCAACCCGACGCCTGATTCCCAGACCCCAAGCCCCGCCGCCGCATAGAGCAGGCTTCCGCCCGCCGCGTCGAGCCGCGGCTGACCGGCTGCCGGTAAAAGGAACTCGCGCGTGAGACGGCCGAAGACGATGAAGTGAATGTCCATGATTTGTCAGGGGGCGCGTCGCGCCGTAAATTCATTGACCTGCGGACTCATCCCACCCCATTGTAAAACACAATCCGCGCCAGGCGTTACTTCGCCTTCAATTCCTCTTCGCGTTCGGGAATGGTAAAACGATGGATGGCGGCGCGATCCACGAGCCGGTTGAGGTGACGATTCATCCAGACCGTGAACGTCCACGCCCAGGGGATGATCCACATGGTGCGCGGTCTACGCGTCAGTTTCACCACCGCCTCGCCCACCTGGTCCGCCGTGAGCAGTAACGCTTTGGGGGTCGTGGCTTTCGTTTTGCGCCGGATGCCCGCGTGTTGCGCGAACTCCGTCGCCACGCCGCCGGGGTAGATCATCGAAACGTGGATGCCCCACGGCTTGACCTCGCGCCGCAGCGCCTCCGAAAATCCATGCACGGCGTGTTTGCATGCGGCATAGATCGTGTAGGTCGGCGTGCCGACAAGCCCCGCCATCGAACCCATGTTGATGACGTGACCCGACCGCTGTTTTATCATCACGGGCAGCGCCTGACGCGTGGTCTGGATGACGCCCATCACGTTCACGTCGAACTGCGCCTGAATGTCCTTGACGGGGTCGAGTTTCTCCAGCCAGTCGAGCCGACCGAACCCGGCGTTATTGACCAGCACGTCAATGCGACCGAACCTCTCGAGCGTTTCGGCGATCATTCTTTGGATGTCTTCGAGTTTGGAGAGATCGGCTTGCGCGACCAGCGTTTCCGCCCCCGTGTTCATGCCGTTGATCTCCTGCGCGAGCGCTTCGAGCCGTTCCACGCGGCGGGCGGCAAGCACAACCTTCGACCCCTCCATGCCGAACCGGCGGGCGGTCGCCTCGCCGATGCCCGACGAAGCGCCGGTCACGATGACAACTTTACCTCTACTGTCCATGCTGTTCTCCTGTTTCGTACCGCGACACGCTTCGTAGTATCGCCTTTGGAGCGCAAGATAAATCCTGCGGTACTGTAACACGCTTCGTAATGTCGCCATCGAATTGCGACTTGAAAGTCGCGTTACGGTCCCCAGCGCGGTTGGTAATCGCAGTGATCGTTGTTCGTCAGCCGCCGCAGGTCGGTCCCATCAATGCGGATGACGTAGATCTCGCAACCGTGATCGTCGCCGTAGTTGTCGAAGTAGGCGGTGAACGCCACCCAGTTGCCATCCGGCGAAAAGGACGGTCCCTGGCTGTTGCCGCCGCCCGGCGTGAGTTGACGCGCGTTCGACCCGTCCGCGTTCATGATGTAGAGTTCGCGGTTCCACGCGGGACCGGAATACGTGACGATGGAATTCCCATCCGGCGACCAGTCGCTTCGTCCGCGGATGGCGGGGAGATTCGTGATCGTCCGCAGTTCCCGTCCATCCACGCGCGCCGCGTACAGTTGCACGGTTCCCCTGGCGTCGGAGGCGAACAACACCTGCCTGCCGTCCGGCGACCAGGTGGGGTCCCAGCCCGAAGCGCCGGGGATGTTGCCGGGGTTCGCCCCGTTGCGTTCCGCGAGGATGATCTGATACTTTTCCGTGTTCGGGTTGTAACGGGAATAGACGATGGTCGTTCCATCCGGGGAGAGTTCCGGCGCGGTCTCGACGACGGAGGAATTCGTAATGCGATTGACGCTCCCGTCGCTGAGTCTCAACTCGTAGATCTCGAAGTTGTTCGTTTCATAGAACGCGGAATACAGCACGCTCGCTCCATCGGGCGAAAGCGAGGGATAAAAATGCTGCCTCGTGTCGTCGGTCGTCAGGCGGCGATAGCCGGAACCATCCGCGTTCATGATGCAGACCTGGTTTTGCGCCTGAACCTTGAAAACCTGGCAGGTGAAGACGATGTGTCCCGTCAAGCCATCGGCCGGGGATGGAGAGGGGATGCCGTCTGTGGGAAGGGCTGTGGGCGTGAGGGTGAGGAAGGCAAAGTCCGTCGGGGGGGGCGTTTGCGTTTCGAGGCGTTCGGGCGTGGACGCCGTCAGCGGGGTGGAGGCTTGGAGCGTGGCGAACAGGTCCGGGGTCGGGGTGGAGGCGGCGGGCATGTTGCATCCCGCAACCGCAGGCAGAAGCAGGATCGCCGCAGTCCTCCAAAATCTATTCGCCGTCCGTCTCGATGGATTCAACATGGAACTCCTCACCGCATAAAATTTTTGCGCCGAAACTTCCGCAATGCGGGCAATGGATACTCCCGTCGGCGGGACGATATTTCTTGAAACACGCCATGCACTGCGCCTCGGCATGGATGAGACGGATGCGAAGCCGGGCGTGTTCCAACGGCGTGCCTTTGGTCAGTTCGCCCCAGTGATTTTGGAGCGCGTCCCGGTCGGGTTCGGAGAGTTCGCCCAGCGCCAGATGGATCTGCTGGATGCGCGCCGCATCCGCGCGGCGAATCATCTTTTCGACGAGGGCTTTGACGGAGCGAAGTTCGCGCATGAATGGGCGGATTATACCCAGAACTTGCGCTTCATTCCCAGCCGGAGCCTGATCCTGCTTAATCGGCATCTCATACCCTGATGCTATAATCCCACCCTGGAAACCGGAACTTGCTTCCGGGGCGCTGAACAGCAAGTCGTTCGACTCCATAAAAATATCGCATCGTCGGAGGGCAACGTGCCTCAAACACAGAACAAAGCCGTGATGAAGTGGCTCTTCATCTTCAGCGGCATCGTCGCGTTTCTCGTCGTCTTCGGGGGGTTCGTCCGTCTCACCCGTTCGGGCCTCTCGATCGTGGAATGGAATCCGATCAGCGGGGTCGTCCCGCCCATCGGTCAGACCGCGTGGGAGGCTGAATTCGCCAAGTACCAGCAGACGCCCGAATACATCAAGGTCAACACAGGGATGACGCTCGATGAATACAAGTACATCTTCTTCATCGAATGGATCCACCGTCTCATCGCGCGCCTGGCGGGATTCGCGTATGCCATTCCCGTTTTCTACTTCCTCTTCAAGAGGGCGATCCCGTGGAAGGAATTCGGCATCTACTTCGTGATGGGGATGTTGTTCATCTCGCAGGCGGTCGCGGGCTGGATCATGGTCGCCAGCGGATTGGTGGACCGTCCCGCCGTCAGTCACTTCAACCTGACCATCCACCTGCTCCTCGCGCTCACCCTCTTCGCTCTCGCGTTGTGGACCGCGCTGGGACATAAATTCGGCTTCCCCGAACCGGGCAAAAAGGTGAAATGGTCCCTGCCCTCGAAACTCGCCTTGACCTCGTTCATCCTTCTCATCATCCAGATCGCTTATGGCGGCATGACGGCCGGACTCAAAGCCGGTCACGTATCCAGCACCTGGCCCCTCATGTTCGGCAAATGGGTCCCGCCCAACCTGTTCAACGCGTGGATCAACCTCCTTGAAATGCCGCAGACCATCGTGTTCGTCCACCGCTGGTTCGCGTGGATCGGACTTCTCGCCGTGCCGTACGTGTTCTGGGTCGTGAAGAAGCAAAACTATCCGCGCGATATTCAGAACGGCTTGTTGTGGCTCATCGGCGCGGTCGCTTTGCAGATCACGCTCGGCGTGTGGACTGTTCTATCTTTCGTAAACATCGTCGTCGCGCTCGTCCATCAGGCGAACGCAATTGTGCTTTTCGGCCTGGCAATCTACTTCATTCACAGGTTCAGGGCATTGGACGCAAAAAAGGCGGAGGCATGAAAAGACTTTCCCTCTTCCTTGTCGCACTCTGCCTGTTCGTTCCTTCGGCGATTGTCCTTGCCCAGGGCAACTTCGACTACCTCACCGTCAAGGGACCGGGCATCACGGGCGAGATCAACGTCACAAACCCCGCGTTGACGAGCGACTTCTTCGCCTTCGCCGATTTTACGCGCGGCGAGGTTCCGCCTCCCGCCGACCCCGGTCAGGGGTACGAGATCGTGCGCGTGTACGTCGAAACGGTGGATGAAAAGCCCACAGCCAGACCCTTCGACCAGTTGCATTATTATCCCTACACGGGTTACGTCTTTTACGATGGGCTGGCGGAAGGCGCATCCGAATACGACGGCAAATGGTACGCGGCAAACCCGTCTGCAAACGAACCGTTCCGCGCCGTCCTCGCCGAACGCGCCCGCCTGAATTGGATTCCGCTGGCGATATTGGTTGTGATGCTGGCGGTGTTTTTCATCGCCTATTACAGGAAACCGCAAAAGACGAAAAACTGATCACTGATTACTGATTACTGATCACTGGTTTGAAGTCATCAGTCATCAGTGGTCGGTCGCCTCAACACAAACACGTCCCTCGCCTCGTCGTACGCGAGGACAAGCGCCTTTCCTTTTTCGAAAACGATCTCGCCCGAAAACACCGAACGATACTCATCCGAATCGTCCCTGATCCACACTTCCACCTGGCGCGTCCCCGGCTCGACCTCTAAAAACTCCAGCGCGGAGATGCGCCCGTTGCCGCTGATGCCCGAGGGCTTATACAATTCATCGAGGATGGTCGTGCCGTCCACGATCACGCGCACGCTCATCGGGTAATGCGCGCCGCCGAAGATCTTCTCCGCGTCCGCGCCTTCGGGAAGGGTCACACCTTCGGGAATCTTCGCCAGTTCCACCTTGCCCCGCGCGTCCACCGCAATGCGCAACGCCGAATTCTCTGCCGCCGACATACCCGCTTTCACGTCCAGCGGCAGAGCCAGCGCGAACAATCCCAGCAACAACACAGTCCCGACCAGCGCGCTGACGAACGATGGCGCGAGTTTGCTGCGTCCCTTCACAGGCGGCAGGACGGGCGCGGTCTTTTTCGATTGCGCATGGTCGCCATGCAGATCATCCAAAAACCTCGCCACCGTCCCCGCATCGCCGGGCGTCACCTCCAGCCAGTGCAAACCTTTCGTCACCAGCGCAGGACGCAGATGCAGGCGGTTCAAAATCCAATGCGCGTCCTCGCGGTTCAGCGCGTCGTCGTACGGATGCGAGACAATGACGACATCGCGCGCGCCCTCCCCATTGAGCAGTGACTTGATCCACTCGATGTTGACCGCGCCCACGCTTGGCAGAACAGCCGTGACGACGCGCGCCGCTTCATCCTCCCCTTCGACACGCTCAGGGCGGCGCCCCCAGCCTGCCACAGCGACATGAGCCTTTTCCTCTCTGACAGCCGCCCTCACCCCTAACCCCTCTCCCATAGGAAGAGGGGGATTCAGAAGGGAGGCGGGCAGTCCGCCCAACGCCTGCGCGCGTTGACTCGCGAACACCACCGTCACGGAACGTCCCTCCTTCACTTCGCGGTGCAGCGCGCCGCGGATCACATTGAAGGTTTGTTCGCTGTTATATCCGCCCTTCAAATCAATCGCATCGGTGGGGCACGCCCCAACGCAGATGCCGCACGCGGTGCATTGCTGCGCATTGATGACCGCCAGTTTTTGGTAGCCTGAGTCGTCGTTCCGCTGCACCATGCGGATGGCGTC
>SZPG01000041.1 GCA_030263595.1 Chloroflexi bacterium CFX6 | reverse complement strand
TTTGATTTCGGCAAAGTCCCAAACCGTCGCCCAGAAATCGGGGATATGGTTTACGGACCAGTCATAGAGGTCCGCATAAGAGGCGAGGTTCAATCCATGTCGCGCATTGACTTCATTGATAAAGCGCGTGATGTTGGCGTCCCGTTTGCGTGTCTCCGAAGGGATCCATAATGGAGTTCTCATAACTTGCTCCTCCTTGACGAGTGGTTTGACATGCCTATTATACAATCTCAATTTTATTGGAAAATGAAAAGGACTGGCTCGATGCCAGTCCCGATTGCTCGTCATCGTCAATCCAATATCAATTTGCTGCGCTGGAACAACCTTCTGGCGATCGCGATCAATATCAATTCGACAAGCGCCAGCGCAATGGCAAGTCCGACGGCGATCTGGATCGGTTCCACGTTGACCAGAAAGTTGCCCGCCGCCTCCAGCCACGCCCTCGGGATGAACTGAACCAGCATGAACGGCAGGAACAACACCAGCATGCCGATGCTCATCGTCTGCTGCGCCTGGCGGACACTGCTCGCGCGGAGCGAGACCAGAACTCCAATGCTGGCGGAAAGCCCCGAAACGAGAATGCTGAACACCAACGCGGCGACGGTCGTCCAGAACGGGTAGAACAACAAGCCCTCGCGCCCATGAACGATGTTGAGCGTCACGATGCTCGAAAGCAGGACGAGCCAGGTAAGCGAAAAGCCGTAGGTCAACGCCGCCAGCAGTTTTCCGAACAGGATCGCCTGATCGGAGAGACGCGTCGCCAGCAATGCCTCGAGCGTGTGCCGTTCGCGCTCGCCCGCGAACAGATCAGCGACAATGCCCGAAACCCACAGGAACGGCATCCAGCCCCAGACCATGATGCTCATCGGGGAGGTCACCCACTCGCGCCCGCTTTGTAACGGAAAAAAGACGCCGAACACACCGATCAGGATCAACAGGCTGTATTTGCCGCGTCCGCGCACATCGCCGCCGAACGTGAAGATCTCGCGCAGTTCCTTGACTGCCACCGTCAAAACATCCGCGATCATTTTGCCTCTCCTTTTTCCTCCTCGACCAGTTGCAGGAAGACGTCCTCCAGGTCCGCCTTCTCTTTTCTCACCTCGTCAATTTGCACTCCCTGCCTGACCAGTTGCGCAACAAGTTCATGCGAACGCGTGAGGTCGGTCAAGTCCATGACCAGTTTTCCATTCTGATGCTGGGCTTTGTTGACCAGCGCATTGCCCTTCATTTCCTCGACAACCTGCGAAGTGATCCCCTGCCCCGTCACGTACAAACGCGGCGCGGAGGTCTTCGAGCGTAGTTCGGATGGACTGCCCACCGCCAGCAAATTTCCGTGATTGATGACGCCGACCTGATTGCATAACTTTTCGGCTTCGGCAAGGTTGTGGGTCGTCAGGAAGATCGTCACGCCCTCCTGCGCGACCAGCGACGCAAGATCCTCGCGCAAGGCGGACGAGGCGACCGGGTCCAAGCCTGCTGTCGGCTCATCGAGGAAGATCAGTTCCGGGCGGTGCATGAGCGTCCGCGCCATGGCGAGTTTCTGCTTCATGCCGCGGCTCCAGCGTCCGATGGGTTCGCCGCGCCGTTCGTATAAATCCAGCGGCTCGAGCAGTTCGCGGATTCGTTTTTCGCGCTCCGCTTTGGACATGCGCCAGATGCGACCGTAGTAATCGAGGTTGTCCGCCGCGGTCAGGCGCTCGTACAAACCGTGATGTTCGAGCAACGCCCCGCATCGTACGCGCACCTCGTCGGGCTGTTTCCGCGTATCGAAGCCCAGGACCTGCGCCGAGCCATCGTCCGCGTCCAGCAGACCGAGCAGCAGGCGGATGGTCGTCGTCTTGCCCGAACCGTTCGGCCCGAGAAATCCAAAGACCGTCCCGCGCGGGATCTCCAATGTCAGGCGATCAACCGCCTTCAGGTTCCCGAACGAACGTGTGAGTTGATTTGTTTGAATTGCGTTCATGAAATCCTATCGAGTCGTACTGTCGAAATCAAAAACCGGTCGTCATCCCGCGCATGGCGATCATGGAAATCACGCGGATCGAAACTTCCATTCCTGCCGTTCGATTCGGCGGCGGAGGGAGACGGCGGAAACGATTCGACGGCGGTTGACGGCTGGAATCCAGGGTTTGCGTGCGCTTCTGAAAAACATACGGAACGGCTCCTCGAACCGTTACCAATCTATTATACAGAAAATGGGGGAAATCGTATTGACAAACATCCCCGACTCCTGTACCCTCGCTTCATGCCGGACCTTTCACCGACTCAGCGTCAAATCGTTGAATCTCCCCTTGACCTTAAACTCTTCGTCTCCGGTCCCGCAGGGACCGGCAAAACCGCCGCAGGCGTCGAACGGACGCGTTACCTGCTCGCGCAAGGCATCCCCGGCGAATCCATCCTCATGCTCACCCCGCAACGGAGTTTGCAGGAGCCGTATTTGGATTTTCTTCACAGCTCGGAGCGAAGCGCGGGCGGCGAAGCGACTCCCGCCACGATCGGCGGTCTCGCGCGCCGCACCTGCGACTTGTTCTGGGGTCTCGCGGCGGAAGCGGCGGGGTTTGCAAGACCCGACCAGCCTCCCGTTTTCCTCACGCTCGAGACCGCGCAATATTACATGGCGCGCCTCGTTCGTCCGTTGTTGGATGAGGGATATTTCGAGTCCGTCACGATTGACCGCAACCGCCTGTACTCCCAGATCATTGACAACCTCAACAAAGCCGCGGTGATCGGGTTCCCCCACATCGAAATCGGCGCACGACTCGACTCCGCCTATTTCGGCGATCCCGCGCAGAGACGCGTCTACGCCGACGCGCAGGAGTGCGCGAACCGTTTTCGACAATACTGCCTCGAACATAACCTGCTCGATTTCTCATTGCAACTCGAGGTCTTTGCGGACATTTTGTGGAAACAGGACATTGTGCGGAACCATCTTCTTCGCACGTATCGCCACTTGATCTACGACAACGTGGAGGAGGACGGTCCGCGCGCGCACGACATTCTCCGCGAGTGGCTTCCGGCGTTCGATTCCGCTTTGCTGATCTACGACGAGGGCGCGGGCTTCCGCTACTTCCTCGGCGCGGACACTCGGACAGGCTGGGCGCTGCGCGAACTGTGCGACGAACATGCTGTTTCGAACGAATCGTTCGTGATGTCGGAGGACGTGGCGGGATTGAGCGACGGCCTGGTCAATGCCATATTGCCGAACACCGATGAAAAGTGGAAAGCGGAAAGTGGAAGCGGATCTGCGCTTTCCATCATCCAATCTCACTTCTACCCGGAACTCCTCGATGCTGTCGTCAACGAGATCCACCGCTTGCTTGCCGAATCTCTTCATCCTTCATCCTTTATCCTTCACCCTTCCGATATTGTCATCCTCGCTCCCTATCTCCCCGACGCGCTGCGTTTTTCCATCACTCACCGGCTCGAAACGAAGAACATCCCCTGGCGTTCACACCGTCCCTCGCGCTCCCTGCGCGACGAGCCCGCCTCCCGTGCGTTGATCGCGCTTGCCGCATTGGCTCATCCGCAGTGGGGCATCCACCCCCCGAAATTCGACGCCGCGTACGCATTGATGCAATCCATTGACGGGCTCGACCTCATTCGCGCGCAATTGCTCACCGAGATCGTCTATCGCCAGCGCGATCTTCGACTTTCCACTTTCGACCAGATCAAACCCGAAATGCAGGAACGCATCACCTTTACGCTTGGCAACCGGTATACGACCCTGCGCGATTGGATTTTGGCGTATCGTGAAGACGACCCATTGCCCCTCGATCATTTCCTCCGCAAATTGTTCGGCGAAGTGTTGTCCCAGCCGGGATTTGGCTATCACCGCAACTTCGACTCGGTCCGCGTGGCGGCGAGTTTGGTGGAATCGGTCGGGAAGTTTCGCATGGCGATGGAAGCAGCCATGGACCTCGGAGGTCTGGGACGCGAGTATATCCAAATGTTGAACGACGGCGTCATCGCCGCATCCTACCTCGAGGGCTGGCAATCGGAGGATAAGGATGCTGTTTTGGTCGCGCCCGCCCACACGTTCCTGATGATGAACCGCCCCGTGACCGTCCAATTCTGGCTCGACGTCGGTTCAGGCGGATGGTATGAACGTTTGTCCCAGCCATTGACCCATCCCCACGTGTTATCGCGTGAGTGGGAACCCGGCCGGGTCTGGACCGACGCGGATGAAGTCCAGGCGGGCAAAGAGTCGCTGGCGCGTCTGGCATCGGGGCTGCTGCATCGCTGCCGCGAACGGGTCGTGATCTGCCTCTCCGAACTGGGCGAAAGCGGATTCGAACAACGCGGCGAACTCTTGCGCGCCTTCCAGAAGGTTTTGGCATCCCAGGGGGACGCATAGACCGGGGATCGGCGTTCGGGCGACGCGAAACGTCAAGAGAAATCCCACGATGAGAGGGAACTCACGTCACTGATACTTTCGCCACGAAATGTATCCGACAAGAAAATCAATGATCCCGAACAGGATCGCGCCCCAGCAGATGTAATACGTCCCTCCCACCGGGCTCGAAGCCGCAGAACTGTAGGAGAAAATCGTAATCACCGTCCCGGCGACAGCCCAAAGCAAACCGCGATTCATTTGTTTCCTGTACTTCTCGGCGAGCATGCTTCGCCCCTCGACTGAGTTCTCCAATTCGTTCAAAGCGCTTTCGTAAGCCTTTTGAGCGTCGGCCGGGGCAAGTCCCTCCTTTTTCAGCATATTCAGGATCGCGTTCCTATCCTTCCCGCCCAGGTGTTCCCTTTTGACCAGATCAACCGCAGAGATGAATGTCGGTGTGTCCGGGGTCAGTCCAGCCCTGCCAATCGAATCCAAGAACTCCAGCGCTTCCGGCGTCCCGATCTTCGCAAGCCCGGCAACGACGTTTTGTCTTACGCTTTCGTCCGGGTCCTTGTAGGCGTTTATCAGGGGTCTTACCGCGGCCGGGTTTTTGGAACTCCCCAGTTTATACGACGCCGACCTTCGCTGCCGGTCGTTGCCGTTCTGAAGGTCAACGACCAATTGCTGAACTTTCATATCGTCCATACTCCACCTCGCAATGTATTGTATTCACAGATGATGGTTCGAGATCAGTGTACAACTTCCAGGAACGGATTTCAAGCCCCAATCGTGAATCCGCGGATTTGGCAGGAAGCGAAGAAATCCGATCCGGTGTAAACTATTCCCATGTCGCGCGCCATTTTGCTCGTTGACGACGATGCGCTCATGCGCCGCAGCCTGGCGTTTCATCTCGAACAGGCTGGCTATCAGGTTCATACCGCCGCCAATGCCGAGGACGCGCTGGCGTTTGTCCGCCATTCCCCGCCCGATCTTGTCATTCTCGATATCGGCTTGCCCGGTATGGACGGTCTGGACGCCCTGCGCGAGTTGAAAGCGGCTCACAACCTGTCCATCATTTTTCTCACCGCGCGCCGCCGCGAACTGGACGAAGTGATCGGACTCGAACTCGGCGCCGACGATTACATCACCAAGCCCTTCGATGCGGACGTGGTCCTGGCGCGCGTCAAAGCCGTTTTGAGGCGGACCAGTTCAACGTCACAGCCCGAAGCGGAGACCAAACGCCTCGTTCTCGGCGACCTCGAAATTGATCCCGCCTCCCATACCGTTTCCTGCGCCGGGCGTTTTCTCGACCTATCCCCTCGCGAGTTCGACCTGTTGCTGGCGCTGGCATCCCAGCCTGAAAGGGTCATCGCCACCGAAGATTTGCTGGCTCAGGTTTGGGGCGCCGAGTTCGTCGGTCAGCCGCAGGTGGTGTACGTGCACATCCGCTGGTTGAGACAAAAACTCGAGGCAGACCCCAACAGCCCGCAGCGTATTTTGACGGTGCGCGGCGTGGGTTACAAACTCATCCCACAACCTGCCGTGTAACAGGTGGAAACGTCCCGAAGGCTTCTTGTAGATCGAGCCGGATCGCAGGATAAACCTTCGGGACGGTGTAACACCTCAGCGATTATGTTCCATTCCCTGCGCAACCGATTGATCCTCAGCCACATCCTGCCGGCGCTGCTTATCATCCCATTGATGGGCGCGGCGATGGTGTACGTGTTGGAGACGAGGTTGTTGCTGCCGGTCGTTTACAAGAACCTGGCGACGGACGCCGCGCTCATGGCTGAGATCACGCGCAACCAACCCATCTTCTGGCAGAACAACGACGCGGCGCGCGCGCTCGTGGACGGGGTCACTCCCTATCTGAGCGGGCGCGTCTCGCTTTTGACCCTGGATGGACGAACGCTCGCCACCAGCGAACCGACGAACGGCAGCGTGGGGACCCAGATGGTCGAACTGCCCGATCTATCCGGCATGGGTCAGGGGGAGGTGGTTCAATTGCAGCGCGGCGCGCTGGCGGAGGTGTTCACGCCGGTCTTCGATCTTGAAGGACAGCCGATCGGCGTCATCCGCATGACGACGCGTGTGGCGACCGTATCGGACGAAATCTATCAGTTGCGTTACCTGCTTGGAGGCATCCTGTTATTCGGCGTGCTGGCAGGGATCGGGCTGGGTTCGTATCTGGCGTTCAGCATCAATCGCCCCATCCAGCAGGCGACGGGTTCGATCCAGGCATTGGCACAGGGAGATTGGCAGGCGCACGTGGAAGAGAAGGGGCCGGATGAAATCCGCGCGCTGGCAGGCACCGTGAACGCGCTGGTGGATCAGTTGAACAGCCTCGAAACGGCGCGACGGCAGCTGCTTGCCAACCTGGTGCATGAATTGGGGCGTCCGCTCGGCGCCATTCGTTCCGCGATCCAGGCTTTGCAAAAGGGCGCGGACAAGGACCCGCAACTGAAAAAGGATCTACTTGCGGGAATGGATGGCGAAACCTCCCGCTTGCAGCGCCTGCTCGACGAACTGGCGGGGCTGCACGATCAGATCCTGGGAAGATTGGAATTGAACCGAACGGCGGTTGATCTCAACGCATGGCTGGCGGGCGTAATGTCGTCGTGGGCTGCGGCAGCGCGGGAGAAGGGATTGACTTGGGCGGAGGAGATCCCATCCGATCTGCCGGTGATCTGGATGGACGCAGACCGCATGGCGCAGGCAGCGGGCAACCTGCTCAGCAATGCGGTCAAGTTCACGCCGCCCGGAGGAAAGATCGCTGTTTCCGCGAGCGCGCGTGACGGACAATTCGTCCTGCAAGTGGCGGACACGGGACCGGGCATCCCGGCGGAGGAGCGCGAAAAAGTGTTCGAGCCGTTCTTTCGCGGCTCGCATGGACGCCGCATTGTGGAGGGCATGGGACTGGGATTGAATATTGCGCGCGAGATCGCCGCCGCGCACGGCGGGGGAATTGATTTGCAGGACAAGCCCGAAGGTGGGAGTCGGTTCATTTTGTGGATCCCGCTCGAAGTCCCGCGAGAGGCGTGATTCATCCCGGCATTGTCAAACCCTACAGGTTTCCGTCCCTTTCGCTTCACTTCGAGGGCGTTTCGCAAAACCTTTGTTTTTTTCTTAAGGCAAACATAAGGTTCGCTTATTCTTTCCGTAAAGTCAAAAGCGATGCGGATGCGTATGATACGGGTCGCATGGATTCGGGCATTGCCCGAATCATGAATTCGACACACAGGAGCAAGAATGAAAAAGCGAACCGTTTCACTTACAGTATTGATCCTCTTCGCGCTGCTTGCGTTGACCGCATGTGGAGGGCTGAGCCTGTCTTCCGTGAGCCCGGCGATCGGGCAAACCCCCACTCCGACGGAAGCCGCGCCCGCTCCGGCGACGTCTCCCATTTCCGGCGATCTGCTGGCGGCGTATCAGGGAACGCTGGAAAATATCTATGCGGAGGTCAACTCGTCGGTTGTCAATATTCGCGTGGTGCAGAAAGTGGATGCCGCGAATTTGGACATGTCGCAGATACCGGGCTTCCCCTTTTTCAGCCTGCCACAGGGAAACCAGCCCGAACAGCAATATCAAAGCGCGCTGGGCTCCGGGTTCGTCTGGGATGAGCAGGGTCACATCGTGACCAACAACCACGTCGTGAACGGCGCGGACAAGATCGAAGTGACCTTCAACGATGGGACGATCGTTCCCGCCACCCTGGTCGGCGCGGACCCCGATAGCGACCTGGCTGTGCTGAAAGTGGATGCGCCGGCAGGCGAACTGCGTCCGGTGCAGATGGGCGATTCCAACGCGGTCAAAGTGGGCGAACTGGCAATTGCCATCGGCAACCCCTTTGGCTTGGAAGGGACGATGACCACCGGCATCGTCAGCGCGGTGGGACGCTCTCTCCCCGCGGACGATAATTCCGTCCAGTCCTACACGATTCCCGACGTAATTCAAACGGACGCGCCCATCAACCCGGGCAACTCCGGCGGCGTGCTGTTGGACATGGAAGGAAAGGTTCTGGGAGTGACCTCGGCGATCGAATCGCCGGTGCGCGCCAACGCCGGCATCGGGTTCGCGATCCCGTCCGCCATTGTGAAGAACGTGGTGCCGGCGCTGATCAAGGACGGCAAATACGTTCATTCCTGGCTGGGCATCAGCGGTACGACTCTGGTCCCCGACCTGGCAAAGGCGATGAACCTGAAGGAGAGTCAACGCGGCGCGCTGGTGGAGGAGGTCCTCCCAAACAGCCCCGCGGAGAAGGCTGGATTGCGCGGCAGCAACCAGGAAACGACGATTGACGGGAATACCGTCAAAGTCGGCGGAGATGTGATCACAGCCATTGATAACCAATCCGTCGTCGAAATGGACGACCTGATCGCATACCTGGCTCGCAGCACGAAGGTGGACCAAAGGATTACCCTGACCATCCTGCGTGACGGAAAGCAGGAAACGCTGGATGTGACACTGGCGGCGCGTCCCTCCACTGAACAACGCGCGAGCGCCGACCGTACGCGCGGCGTCACGCTGGGGATTCTCGGAGCGACGATGGACGAAGCCATCGCCAAAGAAATGAACCTGCCGAACGGGCAACAGGGCGTGCTGGTGGAACAGGTCATGGCAAACAGCCTGGCGGAGAAGGTCGGTCTGCGCGGCGGGAACAAAACCGTCGTATTGAACGGTCAACGGATCAGGGTGGGCGGCGACGTGATCACAGCCGTCAACGGGCAGCCCATCGCAAGCATCGAGGAACTCAAAGCCTCGCTCGCCCAGTTGCTTTCGGACCAGGAGTTGACGCTCTCGATCCTGCGGGATGGCTCGGATTTGGAAATCACGATTCAGCCGGGTCAATAACCCGCCTTGCGCAAAACGTCCCACAGGCGCCGCCCACCGACAAGTCAGGGCGGCGCCTGCGAACCTTCTTTCGAAAGGACACAACCATGGACATAGGCATTCCAGAACTGTTCATCATTTTGGTCATCGTGATATTGATCTTCGGGCCCGGGCGTATCGCGAAACTCAGCCGCGAAGTGGGCGCGGGCATCCGTCAATTCAGGGAGGGACTGGAAGATAAATCCAATTCGGACGAGCGGGAACAACCGCAATGATCGCGCTCGAACGCGCGCCCCTCCGCCAGGACGCGGGGCGCAAATGAAAACGACAAAAACCCGCTGGATCGTCGTCACTCTGACCGTCCTCTTTCTTTGGGCGGTGGTCTCGCGCTTCACCGAACTGGAGCAACTGAGGAACACGCTTCAACAGGGACAATGGGGCTGGATCCTCGCCGCGTTCATCTCCCAAACCTTTTACTTCATTGCGTTCACGGCTTCGTATCGAGCCGCCTTTGCCGCGCTGGATATCCGCCTCCGCACGCGGGACTTGCTCCCGGTCACATTGGGGTCGCTTTTCGTGAATATGGTCGTCCCGGCGGGAGTCGCGGGCGGGACGGCGCTCTTCACGCAGGAGTTATCGCGTCGCGGCAAACCCGCCGCACGCACCGCAACGGGTGTTCTGCTTCAACTCATCGCCGACTTCACCGCCTTTGTTTTCATTCTCGTTCCTGGATTGATCTATCTCTTTTACGAACACGATCTGAAATCCTACGAAATCATCGCGGGGATCATTTTGTTGATGGTGATTGCCGGGTCGAGCGCGATCTTGTTGTTGGGAATTTGGAAACCCGCCCGGCTCGATAGCGTATTCGGTTGGTTCCAACACGCGGTCAATGGAGTTGCTCAAAAGATGCGGCGGTCATCCCCCTTGTCGGAGGATTGGGCGCGGGAAAATGCCGAAGAGTTTGCCCAGGCTTCGCAGGCGGCGGCAGGTTCCCCGTCGGGGTTGATGCGGACGGTCGGCGTCGCGTTGCTCGCTCATCTGCTGGACATCACGACGTTGTACATCCTGTTCCGCGCCTTCGATCAACCGGTCGGTCTGGGAGTGCTGATTGCAGGCTACGCGGTCGGCATCCTGTTTTGGATCGTGTCCATCACGCCGCAGGGGATCGGCGTCGTCGAAGGCGTGATGGCGTTGACCTTTACGTCGTTGGGCATCAGCGGCGCGGTCGCAGCGACGGTTGTGCTTGCCTTTCGCGGGTTGACGTTCTGGATTCCGATGCTGCTCGGTTACTTCGCCGTCCAGCGGATGCAATTGTTCGGCGCGAACCAGCGCACGCTCACCGAAACGTGGGGCGTGCGCTTTGCCGCGACCCTTGTGGCGTTGATGGGAATCGTAAACGTTCTCTCAGCGGTAACGCCATCGCTGATGGATCGCGTGAGATTGCTCGAACAGTTCTCGCCGCTGGAGGTACGGCGCGGCGGACATTTGACCGCGGCGCTGGCTGGCTTTGCCCTGCTGGTGTTGGCGCGCAACCTGGCGCGGCGTAAACGGGTGGCATGGATATTCACGTTGATCGTGCTTGGCATTTCAGCCGTCAGTCATCTGGTCAAAGGTTTGGATTATGAGGAGGCGTTATTGGCGGGAGGTCTTGCAGTGATGTTGTGGACGATGCGCGCCCGCTTCCATGCCCGCTCCGACCCGCCCTCCATCCAACAGGGATTGCGCGTTCTTTTTACGGCTTTCCTGTTCACGCTGGCTTACGGCGTGGTCGGTTTCTTTTTGCTCGACCGGCATTACAGCGTGAACTTCGGTTTTTCGGCTGCGCTGCGGCAGACGGTGGTGATGTTCACGCAGTTCTATGATCCCGGCCTGATCCCCATCACGCGCTTCGGTCGTTTCTTTGCCGGTTCGATCTATTTCGTGGGCGCGGTCACGTTTGGGTATGCAGGATTGATGCTCCTCCGCCCGGTCTTCCTGCGCGAGCCCGCCACGCACGAGGAACGCGAACGCGCCCGCCTCATCGTCGAGGGATACGGACATTCCTCGCTCGCGCGTCCTCTGTTGTTCGACGACAAGCGATACGTCTTCACGCCCGGCGGATCGGTCATTGGATATGCTTTGGTCGGACGCGTCGCGGTGACCCTGGGCGACCCGGTCGGACCGACCGAGGACCTGCTTCCGTCCATTCGGGCTTTTGCCTCCCTCTGTCAGCGGGACGACTGGCTCCCGGTCTTCTACCAGACCCTGCCGGAAAGTCTCGAGGCGTATAAATCTGCCGGGTTCGACGCGCTGTGCATCGGTCACGAAGGCATCGTGGACCTGCGCACGTTTACGCTCGATGGGAAGGCGGGAAAGGCGCTGCGTTCGCCGATCAATAAATTGAAGAATGCCGGTTTCACCTTCATCCTGCATGAACCACCCCTGCCTGACGAACTGTTGGAGGAATTGCGCGCCATCAGCGACGAGTGGCTGACCATGATGCGCGGCTCGGAAAAACGATTCTCGCTCGGCTGGTTCGATGACGATTACATCCGCAATTCACCGGTTGGAACCGTGTACACGCCGCAGGGATGGATCGGCGCCTTTGCAAACATCGTCCCGGAATACCGGCGCAACGAAATCACCATTGACCTGATGCGTCATCGCCGCGGGATGGAGAACGGGACGATGGAGTTCCTGTTCGTGTCCACGTTTCAGTGGGCAGGGGAGCGCGGCTACGACAGTTTCAATTTGGGGTTGAGCGCGCTTTCCGGCGTCGGTGAAAGACCCGATGATCCTGCGCTTGAACGCGTCATGCACTTCGTCTACGAACACGTGGACCAGTTCTATAACTTCAAGGGCTTGCACAACTTCAAGGAAAAATTCCACCCGCAGTGGTCGCCGCGCTACCTGATCTACCCCGGCGCGGCAAACCTGGCGCAAGCCTGGCTGGCGGTGGTTCAAGCCAATGCAGGACCTGAATCCCTCTTTTTATTCCCGGGAAACCGGGCGAAGCGTTCGGGTCAACCTCTCCCATCCCTGCCTGATCCGAAGCGACCGCAACCGCCACGTGCCGACGATCCCAAACGGAATGAACAACACGAACGCCACGTAGATCGCGCCGTTGATGAAACTGGCGCTCTCGCCGATGTAACGCCTCAACCCGAAATCGAGCAGGCGGAAGACGACCGCGCCGACCAGCGCGCCGTTCAACGTGCCGACTCCGCCGATGAGGATGATCAGCAAGGCAGTGACCGTGAACCCAAGCCCCGCGACGTTCGGCGAGACGATCGGCTGGTAGAGCGTGTGGAGAAAGCCCGCCAGCGCGGCGGTGAGCGAGGATAATGTCAGCGCGGCGAGTTTGAAGTAAAAGGTGTTGTATCCCAGCATTTGGGCGCGGCTTTCGTTTTCGCGGATGGCGATGCACACGCGCCCCGTTGGGGAGTTGACGAAGCGCTGATAGAGCAGGTAGACAACGATGAGAACCGCAAGCGCGAGGAAGTAAAAGCGCAGGCGTTCATTGGCGGGGCTGATGAAGACAGGCACGATCACGCCCTGCAAACCCACGTCCGCGCCTGTGTACGCGCCCAATTCGCTGGACATGATGACGATGTGGAACACGGAGGCGATTCCCAGCGTGACCAGCGCAAAGGTGATCCCCTTCACGCGCGGAAGCACAAGTCCAAACAAAACGGCTTGCAGGATCGCGGCGAGAAAGACCAATCCCAACGCGGGAAGCAGGGACAAGCCGAAACTCTTGATGGCAATGCCGGTCAGGTACGCGCCCACGGCGAAGAACATCGAATGACCGAAGGAAAGCAGACCCGTGATGCCGAAGATCAAGTCGTAACTCAGGGCGTAGAGGGCAAGGATGAAGATCTCGATGGCAAGTCCCTGCGCGAACTTGGAATTGCCGGATTGGTTGCCCCACACCGCGAGCGGCGACGCGCCGTCCAACAGACCGATGAGGAAGGGCAGGAGGATGAGAGCGATGAGAGTGATTAGAGAGGCGCGGTGGGATGAAAAAAGTTTCTTCATGATTGTATGCCTGCGGAGTCCGATCTCTCTGACATTGGTTCAAAGAAAGTCGGGAGACTTTCGACTCCGATAGTTATTCCTTCCTTCCAAGAAGACCATTGGGCAGGATCAATAGAATAATAACCATCAATAGAACCGTCGAGGCAGGCACCAGCGGCGGGGTGGGTTTGAAAACAATATCCGTGAATGGGATGGCGATGCCGATCTGCCCGTATTTGATGATGAATTGCTGGATGAGTCCCACGAGGATGGAGCCGAGCGCCGCGCCCGGATAATTCGTCAGACCGCCGATGGCGAGCGCGATCAACGCGTTGAGGAAGAGCGCCTCGCCCATCACGTTCGAGAGTCCCGAGGAGGGCGCGGCGAGCGCGCCGCCCAACGCCGCCAGCCCCACGCCCAGCGCAAAGATCATCGTGAAGACGCGGCGCACGTTGATGCCAAGCGCTTCGACCATCTCGCGATCCTGCACGCCCGCGCGGATGATCATGCCGAGCCGCGTACGCTGCAACAACATCCAAATCGAGACCAGCACGACCAAGCCAACCAGCGGGATGAAGATCTCGTTATACACGCGCACGCGCCCCTCCCACAACAAAATAACCGAACAATGATTTGCCCACCAGTCCGCAAGGTTGGTGGCGGGGCAGGCGCCGCCCGTGCCGCTGAAAAACTCCGGTTTGGGCATGACGAATTCGGGTCGTCCCCAGATCGCGCGCACCATTTCGATTCCGATGGCGCTCATTCCCAGCGTAAGCATGAGTTGATAGATCGGTCGGCTGTATAACGGACGAATGAGCGTCGCCTCCATCAGCGCGCCCAGCCCCGCGCCGCTCAATATCGCCGTGAGAACCGAAATCAGGAATAACCAGTTCGAATTAAGGCGGAAGAGGAAATCGGTCCATGCGTCGTTGAAGATGAAGGCGATAAGCGCAATGAAAAGGATGAATGCGAATCCCGTAAACGATTTCCACGTGACGCGTGTTGCGTATCCCGTTTTGTCTCCGAATAGTGAAAGGCCAAATGCGCCGAATAAACTTGCGACGAGCAATCCAATCAACGCAAGGGCGGCTGATATTTCTGTAAAGGTCGCGGGGGAAACGGGAAGACGCGTCCCCTGGTTTGCCATGAATGAAAACGTGACCGGACTCTGCGCGTAATTCTCCACGTTCCAGGTGGCGATGGGATATCGAGGCAGGATCGAGCCGAAGAGCAGGAGCGAGAGCAGGATCAAAGCCCAGGGGAGGATCCGCTTCATTCTTAAGCCGAGCCTGATGCGGGTCGAAAGAAGCGGGTACACATCCCGAAGCGCAAACCCGCCGAACATCAACAGGAGCGGAGTCAGCAGATCCACGAACGTATCGGGCCGCACGAAGACCGTCCAGCCGATGTACGCGCCGATCATGAAGAGCGTGCCGTGCGCGAGGTTCAGCACGTCGAGCAGACCGAAGATGAGCGAGAAGCCGGAAGCGACGAGGAAGGTGATCGAACCGACCGCGAGACCGCGCAATAGCGTGATGACGAAGTCCTGCCGGCTCATGCCTTGCGCGGCGGCAATGAAGAGCGCGGCGATCGCCGCGAGCGTGATGAGCAGGATGAGGTTTTTGCGGAGGAATGTGTTCATGGGTTTTGGTTTCATCCGTCATTGCGATCTTCGAGAAGCAATCTCCCCTACCGTGCGGAGATCGCTTCGCTTGCAATGACGAGAGAAGCGTTACGCGGCTCCGAGATAACGATGGATTGCGGCTTTGTCGTTCACGAGGTCTTTCATTTTGCCTTCCTGCATGGAGCGACCTTCTTCGATGATGACGTAATATTCCGCGAGTTGACTCGCGACGAGAAAGTTTTGTTCGACGAGGACGATGGTCGATTCCTTCGAGAGTTCGCGGATGGCGGACATCATGTTCTCGATGATGACCGGCGCGAGACCTTCGCTGGGTTCGTCAATGAGCAGGAGTTTGTTGTCGGCGACGAGGGCGCGGGCGATGGCGAGCATCTGCTGTTGCCCGCCGGAGAGACTCGTGCCGGGCAGAGCGATGAGCCGTTGAAGATCGGGAAATAGATCGAAGATGAAGTCCTTTTTGCGGAGGTAATCGCCCTTGGCGCGTTCGGCGAGTTTGAGGTTTTCCTCCACGGTCAGGTCGCGGAAAATGGCGCGGTGTTCGGGGACGAAACCGATGCCCATACATGCTATTTCGAACGGGCGCATCCCCTGTACTTCACGACCATCGAAGATGACCTTGCCTTCGCGCGGCGACGTGAGCCCAAGAATGGATTTGAGCGTGGTGGTTTTGCCCGCGCCGTTACGCCCAAGCAAAGCAGTGATGGAGCCTTTCGGCACGCGGGCGTTCACGCCCTGCAGGATGTGATATTGACCGATGAAGGTGTGAATGTCTTGAACGTCGAGGATGTATTCCATGAAGCCTCAAACCGACCTAACCCTCGCCCCTTGGGGGACGGGGGGATAGGTCCAACTCATACAATCCGCCAAGGTACGCGGTCTGCACTTCCTTGTTCGCGGCGATCTCGGAGGGCGTGCCTTCCGCAAGGATCCTGCCGAGGTGCATGACGGTGATCACGTCCGAAACGCTCATCACCACGTTCATGTTGTGTTCCACGAGCATGACGGTCTTGTTCCCCGATTTTTGGATCTCCTGGATGAGCGCGATCAGATCGGGGACCTGCTCCGCCGCCATGCCTGCGGTGGGTTCGTCGAGCAACAGCACTTCGGGGTCGGGCGCAAGGATGATGCCGAGTTCGAGTTTGCGCTGGTCGCCGTGCGGAAGGGCGCGGGCGGGCGTGTAGGCGCGATCCTTCAAGCCGACCTTTTCGATGACTTCCCAGGCGCGCTCTTCATATTGCTTGAAGCGTGAAGCGGATTGCCAGAATTTGAAGTTGTCCCCTCCCAACGCCTGCGCGGCGAGACGGATGTTTTCGAAGACGGTCAGATTGGGAAAGATGTTCGTAATTTGGAAGGAACGCCCGACGCCGAAATGGATCGTGCGATGGACGGGCTGGCGCGTGATGTCGCGTCCTTTGAAGATGACTTTTCCACTGGTGGGTTCGAGGTTGCCGCTCAATAAATTGAAGAAGGTGGTTTTCCCCGCGCCGTTCGGACCGATGATGGCGTGCAACGAGTTCCTCCGCACTTTGAGGTTGACGTTATCCACGGCAACCAGCGCGCTGAAGTGTTTGCTGAGGCTGACGGTTTCGAAGATGATTTCGTCCGACATGATAACTTCCAATGGGAAAGTCCCTAAAGGTCTCAAAGACCTTTAGGGACTTATTGTATAACGAAATTACTGTCCGCTCAGGGAGCCATAGGGCAGGTCGCCGCAGCGGTCTTTGAGGGCTTCGGGAAGCAGGCAGGGAGGTTCGGGACGAGTCGTGTCCACGTATTCGTAGAAGTTGGCGTCGGGGTCGGTCACGTTGAGAAGTTCGAGGATGTACATATCCTGAATGGCTACGTGATCCTCGGGGCGGATGTAAACTGTTCCCTTTGGACCCTCGAATTCCATGCCTTCCATCGCGGCTTTGAGCGCGTCTCCGCTGACGTCGCCGTTGGTCGCCTTGAGCGCTTCCACGACCAGGATGGCGGCGTTCATACCGTCCGCATCGAACAGGTCGGGCATCACGCCGTAGCGCGGCTTGGTGTTGGCGACCAGGAAATCGTTGGCGGGATTGTCCGGCGCGCTGTAGTGATACAGAATGCCAGCCGTCGTTCCGACTGCGTTGGCGAAGAAGGTCGGCATCAGCACGTTGTCAATGAAGGTCGCGCCCAGCGCCATGGTCTCGGTCACGCCCTGATCGGCGGCGGCTTGCATCAACGAGACGAAGCCGGAGCCGGCCCAGGTCACGATGTAGGCTTCCGCGCCGGAGTTGGCGATCTGTTCCATGTAGGGAGTGAAGTCGGTGGTGTCCAATGGGGCGAAGATGTCGTCAGCCACGAAGGTCGCGCCGCCCAGCGTGCAGGCGTCCCTGAAGGCGGCGGCGGAACCGCGTCCAAAGGCGTAATCGGGCGCGATCTGCACGAAGTTCGAATACTGCTGGGTGAGCGCGATACATTCGTTCATCGCGTCCTGGTAGTTGTTGCGGCTGGTGCGGAAGGTGTACTCGTTGAAGTTCACGCCCGTGATGTCGTTCGCCGCGGCGGGCGCCACGATGAGCGGGATCCCGTTTTCGAGCGCGATACCCTGCAGGGTGGCGGTCGCGCCGGAGGAAACCGTGCCGACGAGGATGTTGACACCCTGCACGTCAATCAGTTCACGCGCAACAGTGGCGGTGTTTTCCGGGTTGCTCCCGTCGTCGCGCACGTAGACGACGATCTCGCAATCGTCAATCTTGAATGTGTTTTCCTGGGTCTGGGCGAAATCGAACTTCTCGCCGGCCGAACCGGGCGCGCCGGTGGCGTATTCCATGCCGAGCATGAACGAGCGCAGGATGTGCGCGCCGTAAATGGCGAGCGCGCCGGTGGCGTCGGTGATGAGACCGACTTTGACGGGTTCGGCGCAAGTCAAACCAGCAACGGGCTCCTCAGTCGGCACGGCGGTCGGGGCTTCGGTCGGAGGAACAGGAAGCGTGGAGACGACAGTTTCCTGTGTCGGTTCGGGGGTGGCGGGAGCGCAAGCCGCCAGGATCAAGGTCATGGCGACGAGCGCAAATGCAAATGTACGAATGACTTTCATTTTCTTTTCTCCTTCTTTGTTTTATTCTTCGTTTTCGATTCGGATTGTTCGAATGGGTATACGGCAGGGATTACAAGGCATCACCTCCTTTCGCGAATTGGATGATTGCGCGCGAAGCGTCTTCAGGGATTTCAATGGGGAAGAAATGTCCCGCGTCGGGGAAGATGACGACCTTGCTGTGCGCGATCTTTTCGGCGAGGAGCGAAGCGTTTTCGGGCGGGACCACTTTATCGTGCGCGCCGAACAGGATCAGGGTCGGGAGGTCGAGGCGTGGAAGTTTGTCCTCGAACGCCGCGGCTTCGGGCAGGAGCGCGAGTCCAATTGCCAGTTGCGACTGATAATGAACCGGCTCGATGGGATTCGCAACGCGCCATTCGATCCATTTCTGGATCATCTCCGGGTTCTTCTCCGCCCAGCCCGGCGCGGTGCTGACGACGAGTCCGTTCTTGAAACGAGTCAGCGGATCGCTCGCGACATCCGTTAGAACTTTCATCGCTTCGGGCGTGACCGGGACATGGCGCGGTCCCCCGAAGTTGGTCGAACACAGAATGAGTTTTTCCGCTCTCTGCGGAAAATCGAGCGCGATGGCTTGCGCGACGAAGCCGCCCATCGAATGACCCGCGAGGATTGCCTTTTCGATTCCGAGCGCGTCGAGCAGACCGACCGTATCCGCCGCGAGCATCTGCGCGGTGTACGGACCTGCCGGCTTGTCGCTTTGACCGACGCCGCGGTTATCGAACGTGATCACCAGAAAATGCTCCGCCAAAAACGGAACCATGCGATGCCATTGCCAGGATGAATAACCCAGGCCCGAAATCAACACGAGCGGCGCGCCTGTGCCGTGCGTTTCGTAATAGAGTTCGATGTCATTCACTTTGAGATTTGGCATGGTCGCTCCTTTTGGAAAGCGGAAAGTAGAAAGTGAGTCGTCCACTCGCCACGTTCCACTTTCTACTTTCCATCCTCCACAAACCTCTTCCGCAACTCCGCCTTCATTACTTTCCCGTATGGCGAATACGGCAGGGACTCGACAAACTCGATCCGCTTCGGGATTTTGTATTTCGCCAATCGTCCCGCGCAGAAATTCAGCAACTCTTCCGCATCCACAGTTTGATCCGGCTTGCGCGCCACGATCATCAAACCGACCTCGCCCCACTTGTCATCGGGCCGACCGATCAACGCCGCATCCGCCACCGCGTCGTGTTCGCGGAAGACGGCTTCCACCTCGGCGGCATACACGTTCTCGCCGCCGCTGATGATCATGTCCTTGAAACGCCCGACAATGTGGAAATAGCCTTCGTCGTCCATGCGCGCCATGTCGCCCGTATGAAACCACCCGTCTTTCAGGGATTGTTTTGTGGCTTCCTCGTTATTCCAATATCCAACACATACGTGCGGACCCTTGATGATCAATTCGCCCGTTTCATCCACAGGCACATCGTTTCCCTTTTCATCCACCAGCCGCATCTCGCTATGAAAGATCGGTTTTCCAACCGAACCGACCTTCCGCAACGCGTCTTCATCGGTCATCGAAAAACAATTCACACCCACTTCGGTCAAGCCATACCCCTGACGCATCGTCACGCCCTTGCGTTTGCTCCACGCTTCGATCAAGGATGGCGGGCACGGCGCGCCGCCGCTGATGAAGAAATGCACATGGCTGAAATCAATACTTTCAAATCGCGGCGAGCTCATCCATACCTGAAAGAGAGTCGGCACGCCGAGAATGACCGTGCATTTTTCGTCCACGATCAACCTCAACGATTCATCGGGGTCGAACGTCCGCGTCATGACGATCCTTCCACCTGAATAAAACAACGGCACGAGAAAAACGAACAGCCCGCCCGAATGGAACATCGGCGTCAGGATCGGCGAAACGTCCTTCTCGCTCAATCCCCACGAAACGACCGTGTTGATCGCGTTCCACAAAATCTGCCGGTGCGGGAGGATCGCGCCTTTGGGACGTCCCGTCGTCCCGGACGTGTAGAGAATGCAATAGGCGTCGTCCGCTTCGATGAACGGACGCTTCGGTTCCTCCGCCGACGCCTGCTCCAGCAAATCCTCGAATTTCTCCGCCCGCCCTATCTCCGCCCCATCCAACGCGACGACATGCTCCACATGGATCGAGTCCTTCATTTCTTCATACACGGAAGCAAACTCGGGACCGACGATCAGGACCTTCGGCTGGCAGTCGTTGACGATGTACGTCAACTCGCGCGCAGTGAGTCTCCAATTCAACGGGGCGAAGACCGCGCCGATCTTGCCAAGCCCAAACAGCAGATCAACATACGCGATGCCGTTATGCGCCAGAATGGAGACGCGGTCGCCTTTATCCACGCCGAATTTCCCGCGCAGGAAATTCGCGGCGCGACTGGCGCGTTCATTTAGTTGTGCGAAGGTGTAACGCACTCCACTTGTGAAGTCATATAACGCTTCACGATTGGGAGTTAGGTTCGCTCGCTTGGTCAACAGGTCGGCAGAATTCATAAGTGTCAAGTTTCAAGTGTCACGTTCCAGGTTCACGTGACACCTGACACATCATGTCCCTACAACGATCCCGCCATCCACGCGCAGGACTTCGCCCGTGACGAACGAGGCTTCATCCGACGCAAGGAACAGGTAAGCGTTGGCGATCTCACGCGGCTCGCCCAAACGACCCAGCGGCGTGCGCGCCTTCATGCCGTCCAAAATCTTGTCGGGCATGGCATTGATCATCTCGGTCGCGGTGAACCCGGGCGCCACCGCATTGACGCGGACGTTGTACCGCCCCAGTTCGCGCGCCCAGACCTTCGTCATGCCGATCACGCCGAACTTCGTCGCCACGTAATTGGTCTGACCGAAGTTCGCGTCCAGCCCGACCACGGACGACGCGTTCAAGATCACGCCGCCGCCCTGTTTGATCATCACCGGCGCGACCGCCTGCGCGCAATTGAACACGCCCTTCAAGTTGACCGAGATCACGAGATCGAAATCCGCTTCGGACATCTGCCCCGTCAACTGCCCTTCCTTGACTTTGACCAATTGCCCATCGCGCAGGACGCCCGCGTTGTTGACCAGCACGTCAATGCGACCGTATTTCGCAACAACATCATCCACCCACTTCTGGACCTCCTCGCGGCTGGTCACGTTGACCTTGTAGAACGCCGCGCCCTCGCCAAGCAGTTCGACCGTTTCCTGTCCCACCGTCTCATTGACGTCACAGATCACAACTTTTGCGCCCTCTTCGGCAAATCGCAACGCCGTCGCTTTGCCGATCCCCGCCGCCCCGCCGGTCACAAGCACAACCCTATCTTTCATTCTCATGGGAAATATTCCTTTCGGTTTACGGTGGTAAACACCGATGATCTTCCAGAAAATAATCACACAACTTTGCGCAGGGCGCGTTCTCCCTTCGACAGGCTTACGCGCCTGTCGGCGTTGGAAAACGCCAACTACGCTACGATGATCGCTTGGATAAGAATCCCAGCACGACCGTGTTGAATTCCTGCGGACGTTCCCAGCAGGAGGCATGTCCCGCCCCATCCAGAATGTGAACCTCGGCGTGTGGGATGCCATTCTTCAGGATCGCGGCATAGGTCACTCCCTTGAGCAGGTCCACAGAACCGGCGATGATACAGGTCGGGCATTTGATCTCGCCCAGGCGGGGGGTGAAGTTCACGTTCAGGAAACATTCGCACAGGCGGACGATCGCGGCGTAGTCCAGAAGCGCATACCGCTTGCGCGCGTCCTCCAGCAGACGCGGATTGCCGGCAATGAACGCCGGGGAGAAATTCCACGGCACCAGGGCGTTGAAGAACGCCTCCGCGTTGCCGGCGCGCGCCGCATCCAGCCACGACGAAACGATGATCCGCAGTTCGGGCCACACCTCGCTGACCGTATCCGCCAGGACCAGGCTGCCGGTCCGCCCTGGATGTTTCAAGGCGAACGCCTGCGCCACCTCGCCGCCATAAGAGATGCCGACCAGGTGCGCCCGTTCGTAACCCAGCGCCGTCATCAGGGCGGCAAGGTCGTCTGCGTGCAACTCCATTGTGTACGGACCTTCGGGATGCTCCGACTGTCCCTGCCCGCGGCAATCGTATTGCAGAACGCGATAACGGCGCGCCAGCGTCTCGGTCTGATAGACCCAACTGGTGGAGGCGTTCATGATGATGCCGTTGTTGAGGACCAGTAGCGGGGCGTCTTCCGGTCCGTGAAGTTCGTAGTAGAGTTCGATGCCGTTCACATGGATTTGGGGCATAATGGGCGTCCGTCCGTTGCAGGATAGCGTAACGCTGTTACAAGCCGGTTACAAAGCCGTGCGGTAGTTGCCGGTTGCCAGTTATCAGTGATCAGTTATCAGTGATTAGTTATCAGTGATCAGTGATCAGTTTTGCCACCCCACCGATCACTGACCCCCTGCTCACTTAAGCGCTTTTCCAAACGCCGCCATGAATTCATCGGGTTTCTCGATATATGGCGTATGTCCTGTATCTGCAATGACAACTTCCTCGTACGATCCGCCATTGGCTTTGTATTGTTCGAGCGCATGGCGCGTCTGACTCACCATCGGTTGCGGCGGATAGATCTCCTCACCAGGCCAGCCGGGGACGTAACCCAGTTTGCCGAGCGTGCCGAAATCGAAGAAGGAATTATCGGAGACGATCATGTCCGAGTCGCCGCGCATCCACAGGATGTGCGGCTTGGGCGAGGCGTTGACGAACCGCTCCACGCTGTCGCCGACGTATTTGGGCGAAAGCGCGTTGATGGGACCGAAGTTACCGGGCGCGACGTTGGGCCAGTTCGGTGAAGCGACAAAATCGCCGGGATATTTTTGTTCGCCGATCTTTTCGGTCATCAGCGACGAAAGCAGATCCTCCTCGCGCGCGGGCTTGAACGGAGGTTTCCAATAGAAACTGTTCATCACCACGCGCGGCGAGGCTTGCGGGTTATCCGACGAGCGATCCCCCGCCGCGATCAACTTTGGGAAATCGGGGTTGACCACGCCGCCGCCCGAACCGGCAAAGTCATCGTAACAAGGTTTTCCATCCACGCCCTTCGTGCCGCCGAAGCCATAGGGCGAACCGGGGTTGACCAGGGTGGCGCTCAAGATCCGTTCCGCCGCGCCAGCCACAAGTCCAAGAACGATCGTGCCTCCCATCGAGTGACCGACCGCGTGGGCCCTATCCACTTTGAGCGCGTCGAGCAATGCGAGCAGGTCGTCAATCCAATCGCCCATGCCGCGCGTGGCGTCAATGAGTTTGTCTTCGGTGTCGCCATAACCGCGCAGGTCGGGCGCGATGCCGCGCAAGCCTGCGGGTAGTTCGAGCATGATCTCCTCCCAGTACGTGGACGAGGACGCGTTGCCGTGGATGAACAGAACGGGCGCTCCATCGTCGGGTCCGCTGAAGAGGACGTGGGTCTTCAAGCGTGAGGTCTCGATCATCTTCGAGGCGATGCCGGGTAACGTGGGAACTGTGGACATGTTATTCTCCTTTGGTAAATTTTTCGCGCAATTCGCGTTTGAGAATTTTCCCTGCGGCGGAAATGGGCAGGGCATCCATGAACGTCACGGATCTGGGGACTTTGTATTTCGCCAATCGCTCGGACATGAAATTCAATAGTTCGTCCTCCGTTGCAGTTTGACCTGGTTTCAATACAACGCACGCTTTTCCCGCCTCGCCCCATTTCGGGTCGGGCAGGCCGATCACCGCGCATTGATGAACGGCGGGATGCTGATACAACGCCTTTTCGATCTCGGCAGGATACACGTTCTCGCCGCCGCTGATGAACATATCCTTCTTGCGGTCAACGATATGGAAATAACCTTCGTCGTCGAAATACGCGACATCGCCTGTATGGAAGAACCCGCGTTCGTCAACGGCTGCCTCCGTGGCTTTGGGATCATTGAAATAGCCCGAACAATACGACGGACCTTTGAGTACCAATTCCCCCGCTTCATTCGGACCGAGGAACTGATTCCGCTCCCCGACGATTTGCGCGTCCACGAAGAAGTTGGGCCTGCCAATGGAGCCCGCCTTGCGGATGGCGTCTTCCGGCGCAAGCGCAAAGATGCCGGGACCGAACTCCGTCATCCCAAACCCCTGCTTGAAGCGGATGTTCTTCTCGTTTGTATATTTCTCCACCAAAGGCACAGGCAGCGGCGCCCCGCCCGACGTGCAAAAACGAAGCGACGA
>SZPG01000040.1 GCA_030263595.1 Chloroflexi bacterium CFX6 | reverse complement strand
AGCAATCCCCACTTTGCAGGAAAATCTATGGCAACAGGAGATTGCTTCTCGAAGACTCGCAACGACATGAGGGAAGTTAATAATTTACTGACCCTAAGGATGAAGCCGGTGAATGGGAACCTGATTTCCCCGGGCTTTGACGCTCTCGAATAAGGTTGTTCATGCTCTTTCAATCTCCTCCTCCCACACGCTATGACCTCCGCTTTTCCATCGCGGGGATTCCCGTTCGGGTTCATCCCCTGTTCTGGTTGATCGCCCTGTTGCTGGGCGCCTCCGGCGACCTGCTCACCATCCCCATCTGGATCCTGGTTGTGTTCGTGTCCATCCTCATCCACGAACTGGGACATGCGTTCGCGTTCCGCCGCTACGGCATGAACTCGTATATCGTGCTTCACTTCGCGGGCGGCTTGACCATTCCCGAAGCGACCTCGTGGGGGGCGGGCTGGGCGAACGTCGCGCCGAGTCCGCGGCAACAGATCATCATCTCGCTCGCCGGTCCTTTTGCGGGATTCTTGTTCGCGGCGCTGGTCATTGCGGGCGTCTTTTTCTCGGGAGGCACGGTTCTCACGACCATGTTGTTCGGATTTCTCCCGTTGCCCTTGACTCCCATCCTGCCGTTTGGCGGCAGGATATTGGGCGTCTTCGTCGCGCTGCTGCTGTGGGTCAATATCTTCTGGGGCTTGATCAACCTCCTGCCGGTCTACCCGCTCGATGGTGGACAGGTCGCGCGCAACGTCCTCATCCAATACGATCCGTTGGACGGCGCGCGCAAATCGCTGTGGGTTTCGGTGGTGACAGGCGCGGTCGTCGCCCTTGCCGCGTTCCTGTTCCTGCGAAGCGTCTACATGGCGCTTCTGTTCGGGATCCTTGCGTTTCAAAGTTATCAATTCCTGCAAGTCCGTTATTGACGCGCGTGGGCGCCGCATCCTTCGCCTGGATTTTTTCCAATCCCATTTTCTAGACAGTGCAGGCGTCGCGTGATAAACTTTTGCCCGCACGAACAACGGCGTGGCTCGTTGGTTGAATAGGTCGAGCGTTTTTCTCGACCCTATCGAAAACCAGCGCCACGCCTTTTAGTGCGAACAGGTTATGTCACGCCTGCGCTTGCATGCAGGTGCAAGTTTTGCGACAATCTCCTTATAGGGTAAAGATTGCTTCCCGGAGACTCGCAATGACAGAGGTCTCGAATGGACATTCTTCTTACCGGCTCCGTAGCCTACGATTACCTGATGACCTTCCCCGGTTACTTCAAGGAACAGATCCTGCCCGAACGCCTGGGTTCGATCAGCCTTTCGTTTCTCGTGGACGCCATGACCAAACAACGCGGCGGCATCGCGCCGAACATCGCGTACACCATGGCTTTGCTCGGCGAACGTCCGCGTGTGATGGCGACCGTGGGCGAGGACTTCGAGGAGTATCGCAGTTGGCTCGAATCCAAAGGCGTGGATACTTCGCTGATGAAGGTGATCCCCGGCGAGTTCACCGCTTCGTTCTTCGCGACGACGGACCTGGCTTCGGCGCAAATCGCCTCTTTCTACCCCGGAGCGATGGCTCATTCCGCCGCCCAATCGCTCAAAGCGCTGGATAAGAAACCGGACCTGGTGATCGTTTCCCCGTCCGCGCCGGATGCGATGAAGAAATTCCCGGCCGAGGCGCGTGAGTTGGGAATCCCGTACCTCTACGATCCCAGCCAGCAGGTCCTTCGCCTGGAAGGAGGCGAACTGGCGCGCGACATGGAAGGCGCGCAATTCCTGTTCTGCAACGATTACGAGTTCGGGCTGATCTCCAAAAAAACGGGCTGGAGTTTGGATCAAATCCTCGAACACGTAAAAGTGTTGGTGATTACGCGCGGCAAGGACGGCGCGGACTTGTACATGGAAGGCGATACCGTCCACATCCCGACTGTGCCGGAAGACGAGATCGTTGACCCCACCGGAGTCGGCGACGCGTTCCGAGGCGGATTCCTGGCCGGTTACTCGCGCGGCTTCGACTGGAAGTTGTGCGGCGAGGTCGGCTCGCTGGCGGCGGTCTATTGCCTCGAACAGCGCGGACCGCAGAGTCACAGTTACACGAGGCGGGAATTTGTCGAACGTTTTAGGAAACATTTCGACGATGGGGGGAGGTTGGATGGTTTGTTAGTTGGATAGCCCGGTGGTCGGGTGGTCCCGTGCCTGTCGGGACGTGCCGAGACCGCCATGCCGTAAAGCAATTCTTGTTACAAGGGTATTCTTGAAAACCTGAGGTCTCGGTACGGGCTTCGCCCTGCTCGACCACCGGTTCGATCTAAAATAAGGAGCAATCATGAGCAATTACGATATCAAAGACATCAACCAGGCTGAAGGCGGACGCCGCCGCATTGACTGGGCGGAACGCGAGATGCCTGTCCTGCGCGCCATCCGCGAACGATTCAAAAAGGAAAAGCCGCTCAAGGGCTTGCGCTTGTCGGCTTGCCTGCACGTGACCACCGAAACCGCCAACCTGATGCGGACATTACAGGAAGGCGGCGCGGACGTCGTTCTCACCGCCTCCAATCCGCTTTCGACGCAGGACGACGTGGCGGCGGCGCTGGTGAACCAATACGAGATTCCCACGTTCGCGATCAAAGGCGAGGACAACGTCACGTATTACAAGCACATCCGCGCCGCGCTCGAACACAAGCCGCACATGACCATGGACGACGGCGCGGATTTGGTCTCGTCGCTGTTCTTCATCGAGATGGGACGCTTCGAAAGACTCGAGCCGTCCCTTTCTTCATGGGCAAAGGGACTTTCCGACGCGGGGCGCAGCGAGCTGCTCAAGGGCGTCATCGGCGGCACCGAGGAGACCACCACCGGCGTCATCCGCCTCAAGGCGATGGAAAAGGACAAGGTCTTGAAGTTCCCGGTCATCGCGGTCAACGACGCGCAGACCAAGCACTTCTTCGACAACCGCTATGGCACGGGTCAATCCACCATTGACGGGATCATCCGCGCGACAAACGTCCTGCTGGCTGGGAAAATTTTCGTGGTGGCAGGTTACGGGTGGTGCGGACGCGGTCTCGCATCCCGCGCGCGGGGCATGGGCGCGCACATCGTCATCACCGAGGTGGATCCGCTCAAGGCGTTGGAAGCGGTCATGGACGGGTATCAGGTCATGACGATGCTCGATGCGGCGAAGATCGGCGACATCTTCTGCACGGTCACGGGCGACATCAACGTAATTGACGGCGTTCACTTCGAGGCGATGAAGGACGGCGCGATCGTCGCCAATTCCGGTCACTTCAACGTGGAGATCAATATTCCCGCTTTGAAGAAGATGAGCCAGGGCGATCCGAACCTCGTCCGCCCGTTCGTGGATCAGTACACGACGAAGGACGGACGCAAGATCAACATCCTCGGCGAGGGACGCCTCATCAACCTCGCCTCCGCCGAAGGGCATCCTGCCTCCGTCATGGACATGTCCTTCGCCAACCAGGCATTGTCCGCCGAGTTCATGGCGAAGAACGCCGACAAACTGGAGAAGAAGGTCTACTCCGTCCCTGAGGAAATTGACAAGGAAATCGCCCGCCTGAAACTCGAAGCCATGGGCGTGAAGATTGACGTCCTCACCGGCGAGCAGTTGAAGTATTTGAGTTCGTGGGAGGAGGGGACGTAAGTCAGTGATCGGTGAACAGTGAGCAGTGATCAGTGAGCGGTGAACAGCGATCAGTGAACAGTGAACAGTGATCCAGTGAGACCTCGGAGTTTTTTCAAAACTCCGAGGTCTTTTATTTGAACACCCCACGCTTTTGAAGCGTCTCCAAATACACCGCCTGCTTCTTCCCGATCAATTTGCTCAGGCGGGGAGCCTCGAAGATGAGTTGCTTGATCTTCCGCAACGGATACACCACACATTCATGACCCTCTTTCAAATCCTCATACACGACCAGACACACCCACGCATCCGGCATATCGAGGATCGGATCGCGGCGTTTGGGGGAGTCCTGGAACGTCCATGAGAGGTCGTAGCGATTGGCGGCGGAACGTCGTTGGGTTTTGACTGCCACTTCCAAATCATTGATCTTCAAATCCGCATCCCATGACTTTTGTTTGCCGGTATAGATCGTGTAATCCGGTCCGACGACCGTGCAATCGCGTTTCTCGAAGACAAGCCGCACCGCCTCTTCGCCCAACTTGCTGACGAAGTGATCGTCGCGGATCTTTTCCACCACAGACTGGTTGCTGTCGCGATAATTGACCGTGGATGTGACCGCCTCGGCAAAAGTCCGGGCGCGCTCCACTGCTTCGGCTGGAAGATAAACGATCTGCGGTTCGCGAAAAGTTGCCATTGTATTTGGAAATGTCACCCTGAGCGGTAGCGAAGGGTCTCCACCATGAAAATGCTAGACTCTTCGGTCGCAACGAGCGCTCCCTCAGAGTGACATGGTGAAATTCAATTAACCGCCGCTTTTGAGGTAAATGCCGGTCGGGTCGAGTTCTTCGTGCAGGATGCGCAGTTCGTTTTCGGTGACGGGATCAGTCGTCCCGACGCGCGAAGCGGTTTTCAAATCCCAGCCGGTGTTCGCCTTTGCTTCCTCCACCGTCTTGCCGGGATGAAGCGCGGTGAGGATCATCTCGCCGGTTTCATCCGGTTCCATGATCCCGATGTCTGTCACGACCGCCAGCATCCCGCCGCCGCGCAGACCGGCGTTTTCGCGGCCGCCTTTGCCTGAGATAAATCCAGCCGAAGTCATAAACTCGACCTTTTCGGGGAAGCGCCGCTTTTGATGGGGGGTCATAATGTAACAACGGTTCGCCCACGCCGCGATCTCCTGCGAACCGCCGGAGCCGGGCAGGCGCACTTTGGGATGATCGTATCCGCCGATCACCGTCGCGTTGATGTTGCCGTACTTGTCAATCTGCGCGCCGCCCATGAAACCCACGTCCACGTTGCCGCGTTGGAGATAGTTCGCGAAGATGTCGTACATGCTCACCACCGAGAGCGACCCGCTCACGAGCGTTGGGTCGCCAATCGAAAGCGGCAGGCGCGCCGGCTCCGCGCCGATCACGCCCGCTTCGTAGATCATCACCAGGTTGGGCGCGTGCGTCCGTTTGGCGAGATTGCACGCCAGGTTGGGTTGACCGACGCCGACGAACACTGTATCGCCATCGCGCAGCAGGCGCGCGGCGTTGACGATCATCAGTTCGGCGGAGGAATATGTGGTCCCGTTCATAACTCTCCTTCGGCGTTTGAGAACGCCTTCTACGCTTTCCGGTGTAGCGGACGTTCTCTAACGTCCGCTAAAAATGACCGCAAGATTTCAAAGACTTCCTGCGGACGTTCCAATGGAAGAATGTGCGTGGATTTTTCCAACGCTTCGACCCGCGCCTTGGGCTGTTTCCGCTTCACAAGCCTTGCCGCATCTTCGAGAAATGTGTCCGTCTCCGCGCCGCGCAGGAAGAGAGTCGGCACTTCAAGTTTTGGGAGGTCGCGCCAGATGTCGAAGTCGCGCAGACCGGTGAAATAGATGCGCGCCTCCCATTCAGGCGAATAGACCAATTCGTAACCGTTCGCCGTCTTCCGCGTGATCCCTTCGATGTAAAGTCGCAGATTCTCATCGCTCATGTATCTGAATACGTCGCGCGTTCGGTATCCGCGAAAGACAGTATCCAGATCGTCGAAGGTTCTCCGCCGTTTCCTTGCACCGGAGATCATGGGATGCACTTTATATCCCAAGCCGATTGCACGGAAGAAATTCCACCAAATGAGGCGGCCCGGCATAAACAATACAGGGTCAATCAACACCAATGCGCGGAATTTCTGCGGGTCGCGCAGCGCGGCGCGTAACGTCACAATGCCTCCGAGGGAATGACCAACTCCGATGACTTTCTTCGCGCTGACATCGTGCCCGAGCGGTGGCGGAGCCGAACGTTCGTTGTGAGGCGCAGTCGAAGCGCGGGCAAGGAATCGAAGCAAATCGTCTGAAAGCGGATGCCAGCTCTGAATCTCTTCCGGTTTTGCATCCCCCCATAGCGGACGGAGGTACATCCCAAAGATGTGATATTCGGTTTTCAAAAGTTCAAGCAACGGCTTGTAACACTCAGGCGGGTAACCGTTGGCGTGAAGAAAATGTAATGGTTGACCATCACCACCAAGATCGAAATGCGGAATGCTCATCACGTATTTACTTGTTTACCTGTATACCTGCGTACTCAATACCGCCCGTAATTGATCGGTTCGCTCATGCGCTGTGGAACTTTCAGCCGTTCGTGCGTATGGTTTCCAAGTCTTTGCCAGTATTCCTCGCGATCCTTCAAGCCATACACCCACTCGTCGAGCCACGCCTTCACGCTCTCGACCGATTCGCTGACCCTGTCCCACGCGAGATAGAACTCGTTATCGCGGTCGTAATATCCCTGCGCGTAACTGGGATGGCACGCAAACGGGACGTGACACACCGCGCTGACCACGATTCCCGGAATCATCGTGCGGTTCGGGTCGGACCTGATGACTGATTCGTCCACGATTTCCTCCGCGGTGACGATGACCTTCTGCGCGGCGAAGGCGGCTTCCTTCTGTTCGCCGATGATGCCCCACAGGTGCGCGTTGCCGTTCTCGTCCGCGCGCTGGGCGTGGACGATTGCCACATCGGGATTGAGCGCAGGCACGACGATCACTTCCCTGCCGCCGTACGGATCGGGGATGCGCTTGATGTTCGGGTTGACGCGTTCGAGGTCGGTTGCGCCGGTCTGGTTCATGGGGAGGAAGGGCAGTCCCGACGCGCCTGCCTGCAAGCGCGTAATCATGCCGAAATGGGAGTATTCCTCCCATTCGAGTTTTCCCTGCTCGATGAAGGAGCGCACGATGCGCAGCGACCCGACGCCGGGATTGCCCATGTACGAGAAGATGACCTTCCTCGCGCATCCCGCCGCGACCATCTGGTCGTAGATCAGGTCCGGGGTGGCGCGGGCGAGCGTGAGATCCTTTTTATTCTGGCGGATGATCTCGTGCCCCGCCGCGAACGGAATGAGGTGCGTAAACCCCGCCGCGTAGACGATGTCGCCGTCGCTGACGTATTTCGAGACGGCTTCGGAAAGCGAAGTCAGTTTGGTCATTTCTTTTTTTCTTCTCCGGTTTTTGGTTTCAATCTTTTGAAAATGCCGAACCTCCCGCTGGGGCGCGCGGCTTTCCTGTATTGGGCGCGGAACAGGAAACCCACGATCAGGAGGATCATGCTCCAGCAAAAAAAGCCGAACACGGGATTCGCCTCGGCTTCGGACATGAGGAAGAAAACCAATAGCGTCAGCCCGACGAGCAGAAAGAAGGTGCCGATGCGGTATAGAATTTCCTTGCGGTCGTATCCGGGTTCGCTCATGATTGATCTGTTGGACCTGGCGGGTCTTGAAAACCTGTTGGAGAGTGTCTGAAAACAAAATCAGGGAGGCTGGTGTGCGGATTTCCTCGCCGAAAACAATATCCTGCGGAATGGATAGAACACGGGACTGTCCGGCATGGCGGCGCGCATCTTTTTGCGAACGGATTTCACGAACTCATCCTTGTATTTGCCGAGCCGTTCGAAATATGGAACGAGCGCCGTGCCGGAGATCCAATCCACCACCGCGTCCGCGTTTTCGAGGACGTGCGGATAAATCTTTTCGAACACGACGATGTCTTCGGCGCCGCAATCGAACAGGATGCGCGCATAGTTCTCGATTGTCAGCACGGGCGAATAACGTTGAAAGCCCTGAAGGATGAATTTGAACATGTCCTCTTCGGCGGTCTCGCGGTAGATCTGGTGTGAAATGTGGTTGTGATTGGAGGGAACCTGCACGGCGATCTGTCCGCCGGGGTCGAGTTTGTCGAAGAGATGGGGGATCAATTCCGCGTGATTCTCGCTCCATTGTAACGCGGCGTTGCTGAAGATCAGGTCCCACTCACCCGTCAGCGTGGATTGGTCTCCTTGTTTGAAGATCAGGCCCGGGGTCGCGAACGAAGCGGCTTTGTCCAGCATTTGCGGGGATGAGTCGAGTCCCGTCACGCGGCTGTTCGGTAGTTTATCCGCCAGTTGACGCGTCAATTCGCCGGTGCCGCATCCGAGGTCAACGACCTCGAGGTTTGCGCGCACGTCCACGAGCGCGAGCAGGTCGTGGAATGGAGCGGATCGTTCGGATTGGAATTTGTGATAAAGGTCGGGATTCCAGGGCATGATCCAACCATGTCATTGCGAGCCCGCAGAACGAAGCAATCCCTTCGCATGGTTGGAGATTGCTTCGCCGCTACGCGGCTCGCAATGACATTACAAAAAGCCCTCCCTTTTCAGGAAGGGCTGTGAATCTATTTGCGTTTGGCAGCCTTCCCGGTTGCCTTCTTCGCAACTTTCTTGACCGCTTTCCTGGGTGCGACTTTCTTCGCAATCTTTTTCACAGGAGCAGGCTTGATCAATGTTTGGATCTGTTCGTGCATGTAGAGTTGGACGTAGTAATAACCGCCGCCGTTCTTGCCGCTTGCGCCGGAGCCTTTCCATCCGCCGAAGGGTTGGAAGCCGGGCCATGCGCCGGTGGTGGCGCCCTGCGGACGATTGGCATAAGTGACGCCCGCCTCGATGTTATCGAAGAACCATTTGGTCTCCTTGAGCGAACCGTAGAAGCCCGCCGTGAGACCGTAGTTCACGCTGTTGGCGATCTTCACCGCTTCGTCGAGGCTGCTCACCTTGCCGATCGTCGTGATGGGGAGGAACATTTCGTACTGCCAAAGGCGATGATCGTAGGGCAGGTCGGTGACGAGGGTGGGCTCACAGAAATAGCCCTTGTCGTACATGCCGCCGGTCTTCACGTGTCCGCCGGTCAGAAAGTTTCCGCCCGCCTGGTTGATCTCCTCGTTGAAGTTCTTGAAGTCGTTGTAGGAGCTGTTGTTGATGACCGGTCCGAGGTAGGTGGCGCGTTCGGTCGGGTCGCCGATGGCGAGTTTCTCGGTCTTCTCCTTGAGTTTGGCGAGCAACGCATCGTAGACAGGTTCTTCCACAATGACGCGCGAGGCGGCGGAGCATTTCTGTCCCTGCAAGCCGAACGCCGAGCGGACGATGCCGGTGGAGGCGTCTTCGAGGTCCGCGTTGCGCGAAACGATGGCGGGATTCTTTCCGCCGAGTTCCAGCACGATGGGTCGGACGTAGTTGCGGTTGGCGAAATCGCGGAACATCTTCATGCCCACGTCGAACGAGCCGGTGAAGGTCGCGCCGTCCACTTCGGGGCTGTCCACGAGCGCCTGCCCGAGCGTGGAGCCGGGACCCGTGACAAAGTTGACCACGCCATCCGGGAAACCCGCGTCGCGTAAACACTCGGCATAGAGTCGGACGATCCAGGCGGTATCGGTTGCCGGCTTGATGACGACCGTATTTCCCGCCACGAGCGCCGCGCCGGTGGGTCCTCCCGTCAACGCGAAGGGGAAGTTGAACGGGGAGACGATCAGCCACACGCCGTAAGGCTTGAGAACGGACATGTTCGTCGCGTCGTAGCCGACGAGCGGATCCTTGCCCATCGGTTTGATGAAGCCGTCGTTCTCCTCCATCATCTGCGCCGACCAATACATCAGGTCGGCGGTTTCCTGCACGTCGCCGAGCGATTCCATGCGGTTCTTGCCGACCTCCAGCGCCATTGCCGCGCCGAGTTCGAAGATGCGCTTTTCGATCAAAGCCGACGCCTTGCGCACCAACTGGACGCGCTTTTGCCAGGGTGTGCGGCTCCAGGCAGGAGATGCCTTGCGCGCCGCGTCAATCGCCATTTTCGCGTGCGAAGCGTTGCCCTTCTGCATCACCGCAAGCGTCCAGTCCGTGTTCACCGGTGAGCGGTCCTCGAACTTTTCGTCTGCAAAGACCTCCTTGCCGTCAATGATCATCCCGTATTCCCGGCCGAGATTTTGCTTGAGTTTGGCGACCGCCTTGTCGAAGCCGGTGTGCAGTTCCTCGGGCGGGTTGAACATTGTGGCGTACGTGAGTTTGAAAGCCATGCTTCCTCCTGGGGGGTAGTTAGATAGTTTGTTGGTTGAGTAGTTTCGTAGTTTTGGCGGGCGGCTATTCGATTGCCAAACTGCGGAACGATTGAACTAAGCAGAGTATAGTCCAGGATTAAACAACCGTCAAAGTGACGAAAATCACCGCTTAACACTCGATCCTTTCGTAAGAATCGTTTGATATAACCCCGTTCCCTAAGGGTTCGTAAAAAAATAAGCTCCCTCACCTTCCACGAAATGGATGTCATTGCGAGGGTGTTCGTCCCGAAGCAATCCCCACTTTACAGGAAAATCTATGGCAACAGGAGATTGCTTCGTCGGGAATCGCGCCCTTCTCGCAACGACATGAGGGAAGTTAATAATTTACTGACCCTAAAGCACTTACAGATGAAACCCGCTTCTTTCTTCGCTTAGTTTGATTCTGATTCTATTAGCATCTATCTGTACTCTGCTACATCTACTCCGGCGTCCTCAGCCTCGTAGTAGCTGTCACTTTTTTAGCGGGTCTTTTTTGCCAAACTGATCACGATTATTTATTTTCAGCAGGACTAATCAAGTTGGGAGATGCATCGATTTCCCAAAGATCGCTGAGCGCGGTTACCCCGTCGAATCCACCAAACAAAAGGAATTTATTAAGTTTTGTGTCGAAGAAAATGACGTGCCCCCAACGCCCCCGTGGAAATGAAGCGGTATCCACTTTGCTCCATGAGGTCCCGTTGAACACCCACGTGTCGAGATAATAATTTGTTTTCCCATCTTTGGTTTCTATGCCTCCGAACATAAGACTGTTGCCCGTTGATGGATCATGCGCCATTATCGAGTTTCCGCGCAATGGAGGCTCCAATGTGAGCGCAGGTTTTGACCACCCGTTCTTGTCCCATATCCAAGTGCCTGAAGGTTGCCACGCAAGAAATCCAACAGCCCGTTGGTTGCTTACGTCGTATACGATTGGGGCTCCACTTGCAACCGGGCTCTCCACGACATCAACCCGTGACCAGGTCCCACCGTCCCAACTCCAGGCATCGTTAAAGAAATACTGGTTCTCATTACATCCGCCGTAGACGATGACCGACTCCCGGAGAGCATCGTAATACATGTTGTGGCAGCCTCGCGCAGGTGGGCGCATGCAGGTATCGCAATTAGCTACTTCCTTCCAAGTAATACCGTCCCACTCCCAAGTATCGTTCATGCTCTTTTGGAGATTGTTCCAGCCTCCAAACAAAACGATGACGTTGCGTTTGGAATCATAAGCCATTGCGCCTCTTGCACGTGGTGCAGGCGAGACCTCCAAGTCTAATTTTATCCAGTCTTTGCCATCCCATTCCCAGGTATCATTAACCTTTGTCCAGTTATTTTCGCTGATTTCCACCGACCCTCCAAAAAGGATTCCTTTACCAAGTTGGGTGTTGTAGGCAATCATCGTCTCATAACGTGGTTCCGGGCTGTGCTCTGTGAGAATCGGACGCCAACCCGTTGTTGGAGTACGAGAGGCGAGACCCACGCCAATCGCCAGAAGGATTAACCATGATATGGAGACAATCACTGCGGATCTTGATACTCCCAACCTCGTTTGCATTCCACTGGGCGTTTCATCTGATGGGCTGGCTTTCTCCGTCTGAAAGAAGCTCGTTGATAGTACGAGCCCAACGATTGCGCCGATAACAAATATGAATATGTCAGGATGAATAAAACATAGCTGGTTGGGCAAAAGCCGCAACATGTCATAATTACAGGTTGGGGGGTATATGATAAATGTGCTCAAGTGCCATACGAGGAGACCAGACCATATTACAATGGAAACCCTGCGATTGATATTTCGCAAAATTACCCATACCACCACGATATAGACCAGATAAACACCGATCGCGACAAAGGGTCCATATTGGAACCATCCAAGGCTTGTTATGGATTCCCGGCTGTAATCGTACCAATACACCAAAGGTTCCCTCATGAGAACATATGCATAATCCGTGAGCACTATCAAAGCCAACAAGACAAGAAGGCTTGTGGGTAGGAATGGACCGCTAAGTAAGTTGCTTATCAATCTTACTACAGCCTGCCGGAGGTCTTTTTGTTTTGGATTCTCGTTGATTTCCATATCCACTCCAAAATAAACATTGATTTGCTTTATTATTGGTTTGCCCGGTTGGAGTATAGCCCAGGATTTCATAACGGTCAAAGATAAACATCGGGGTTTGCCGTGACGAACATCCGTTTCCAACTTCCAATTCTATCCTGAGTGGAGCGTTAATATTTGGGTAAGGATTTCATGTTACAACGGGTCTTGTATCCAAACCTGAAAAGGAATTAGATGATGCCCGACGCTTTAGTGAAAACCCGCTTCATTCCAACCCTCAGCCTGATCGCTGTACTATTGGCTTCGTGCGCCCCCGCGGCTTTGACCGCAGCCCCGGGCGCGGATCAACCCTCCGTGCAGGAACCAGCCGCCCCCGTCGCCGTGGAACCGAGCGCGACGCCCTTTGTAGGCGCGGCAACCGAGTCGCCACCGGAGGCCGCGGCTTCCACGCCTCTTCCCGTCGCCACCTCCCGCGGACCGGACCTCGAAGCCACCGACCCGGGCGCGGTCAGTCTGGCTTCGGGCGGATTGCAGTTCGTGGAATTCTTCCGCTTCACCTGAAGTACCTGCCGCGCCATGGCGCCCATGGTTCATGGGCTCGAAGCAAAGTATTTTGGAAGGATCAAATTCGTTTATCTGGACGCGGACGACCCGAACACCCTCGATTTCCAGCGCGCGCTGGGTTTCTACTACCAGCCCGAAGTCTACCTGCTGGATGGGAACGGTGGCGTCCTGAAAAAATGGGTGGGGTACACGACAGAACAGGAATTCGAGGAAGTGTTCGCGCAATATTTGCAATAAAAAGGAACAGCCGCCGTACGGCGGCTGTTCTCTTTTCACTTACCCGATCTGCAAAATCCTGTAACAAAGCGAATCGCTGTGCGGTCCGATCGGCTCGTCGTAGACGAACATCGCCAGTTCCCTGGCCGTGTAGCGCAGGTCAATTCGCTGGGTGGAAATGACGCTGTGATATTTGCGGCAGATGTCCATGAGTTGCCCGCACATCATCACGGTCATGTGGAAGCGATAGGCGTCCCCATCGTAGTCCGCGGCTGTGTCGCCAAAGCGCAGGTTCAGGTCACGGTTGAGGCGGTTGTGCAATCCCCGCAGGAGGTCGGTTTCTTCCACGTCTATCCACAGAACGCCGTATTCCATGCCGTCGAAGAACGCAGGCACGGCTTGGATTTCGCCAAGGGACACGTCAACGGGCTGGATGGAGTTCGCGAACTCTTCCATGTACCCTTCGAGAGCGGGGAGGTCCGAAACCGGGAAAGGCTGTTTGAGCGAAATGTGCGGGGGCAGGGAGGCGTGACGCGTTCCGGTGCGGTATTTCTGATGGATCTCCCACGATAACTTCCGCACCACGTTGTGGACTTCCGGGTTTGCGAGCAGGGCAAAGGCGGCTCTCATGGTTGCCTCCTGGTGCAACCTTTTACATTATCAGTATAACATGGGTGTCAAGCCCTTCGGTCGCTACGCCATTTCTGTTTTATAATCTGCCGCAATTCTACGCCTCAGGAAAAAGCGATGCCCGATTCCCCCCTCGTGGTCGAAAATTCAGGCTGGGTTGTGGTTGGCAGCCGGGTGGATGCCCGTCGAGGGTTCGAAGTTCGTTCTTGTTGTGCGGTAAAATAAGAGACGCATACAAATTCAACGTCAAAAGGAGAATCGAAAATGAACGAGTATTTCAAGGTTGGTACCCGAACGATCGTCGCCACCGGCCTGGGCGCGGCCATCTTCACGTTGCTATTCATGTATGTCAAGGTTCCCTCTCCCGTTCCTGAAACCAGTTTCCAGACCGCCTACGGGCTGGGCGCTTTCTTCGCCGCGCTGTTCGGACCGATCGCGGGCGCGTTGATCGCCTTCATCGGTCATGCCCTCAGCGACGCCGTTCAATATGGCTCACCGTGGTGGAGCTGGGTCATTGCCAGCGGCGTTGCCGGTTTCGTCTTTGGGTTCGCCTTCAAGCGCACAAGCGTCGAAGAGGGCGAATTCAAATCCAGGGACATCGTCACCTTCAACGTGATCCAGGTTATCGGCAACGCCATCGCATGGATCGTGGTCGCTCCGGTGTTGGATATTCTCATCTATCAGGAACCGGTAAACCTGGTCTTCACCCAGGGCGTGACCGCCGCGATCATGAACGCCATCAGCGTGGGCGTGATCGGAACGCTTTTACTGATCGCCTATGCCGCGACCCGCACGAAGAAAGGCAGTTTGAGCAAGGCTTAGGCTTTCGTTTGCTTTCACTTCGCCGCGTCATACAAGTCGTCGCACAAGGCTGTTGACCCCCAACAGCCTTGTGTTATGAACCTGACAAATTCGCGTTTATGGACAAACAGGCAATTATCGAATTCCGGGATTTTTCATTTCAATACTTCAGTCAATCCGAGCCGACCCTACACGATATCAATCTGAAGATTTACCGGGGGGAAAAGATATTGATCGTTGGTCCCAGTGGAAGCGGCAAAAGCACGCTCGGGCATTGTCTCAATGGGCTGATTCCATTTTCCTATAAGGGGGAGATTCGGGGCAGTTTGAAGATCAACGGGGTGGAAACCAAAGAGCAAAGCATTTTCAAATTATCGAAGGCGATCGGCACAGTGTTGCAGGACGCCGATGGGCAATTCGTAGGCTTGACCGTTGGCGAAGATATTGCCTTTGCGCTTGAAAACGATAATGTCCCCACCGTGAAGATGCGGGAACGGGTGAAAAAAGTGGCGGCAATGGTGGGCATGGAGGACCTGCTGAATTCGTCGCCGTTTGAGTTGTCGGGCGGGCAAAAACAACGCACCTCGCTCGCTGGCGTAATGATTGACGACGTGGACATCCTGCTTTTCGACGAACCGCTCGCGAACCTGGACCCCGCCACCGGCAAAGCCGCCATCGAAATCATTGACGATATTCACAGGCAATCGCATAAGACGATCGTCATCATCGAACATCGCCTGGAAGACGTGTTGCACCGGGGCATTGACCGCGTCCTCATGATCAACGACGGCAGGATCGTCGCCGACATGAATCCTCACGAACTTGTCGCCTCCACGATCCTGACCGAGAATGGAATTCGCGAGCCGCTGTACGTCACCGCGCTGAAATACGCAGGCGTCAAAGTCACCAGCGGGATGCAGCCGGGACACATTACCACGTTGAATGCCGAACTATCCCGGGACGCGCTGACCGCATGGCACGATTCCATCCAAGCCGACAATCGCCAAAACGCCAATCCATCCATTTTGAAAATGGAAAACGTCTCTTTTTCGTACGATGGCGTGCGTCCAATTTTGGATGACATTAATTTCGATATCCGTGAAGGCGAAATGATTTCGATCGTTGGCAGGAACGGCGCGGGGAAATCCACCCTGGCAAAGTTGTTATGCGGATTTGAAAGGGAGGACCGGGGCGCCATCCTTTACAAGGGGGGGAACATCAGAAACAGGACGATCAAGGAACGCGCCGAGATCATCGGATTGGTGATGCAAAACCCCAATCAGATGATTTCCAAGCCGTTGATCTACGACGAAGTCGCGTTGGGTCTGCGCCTGCGAAATGTCCCTGAGGAGCAGATCGCGAAACGAGTGGAAAAAGCGCTCAAGGTTTGCGGGCTGGCTCCCTTCAGGAGCTGGCCCATCTCCGCGTTGAGTTACGGACAAAAAAAGCGCGTGACCATCGCGTCCATTCTGGTTCTCGACCCGAAGATTCTCATCCTCGACGAACCGACCGCCGGGCAGGATTATCGCCATTACACCGAGATCATGGAATTTTTGGTGGAGGTGAACAAATTGGGCGTGACCGTCATCATGATCACCCACGACATGCACTTGATGCTGGAATATACGCCGCGCGCGATCGTCCTGGCAGGCGGAAGAAAGATCGCGGACGCGCCCGCTTCCGTGGTGCTTACCGATTCGTCCATCGTCGAAGAGGCGAACCTGAAGGTGACGTCGTTGTTTAATCTCGCTCAGATGGCAGGCATCAAGGACGGTGCGCATTTCGTCCAGGGATTCATTGATTACGAAAGGCGGACGAAGAACCGATGAACGCGAAAATGAAGCTCTTTTCGTACAATACAGTGGATTCGCCCATTCACAGGCTTTCCGGTTTGACGAAGTTGGTCTGCTTTTTGCTGTTGACCTTCGCGGTGATGTTTTCCTACGACATCCGCGTTATCCTCGCGGTGATGGTCTTTTCCGTCGCCGTTCTGCGGCTTTCGAGGATTCGATTTTCCCAGATTCGTTTGATGATCCTCTACGTTCTCATATTCGTGATTACCAACGCCGTGATCTCCTTCTTCTTCTCCCCGGAACAGGGCGTGAAGATTTACGGCACGCGGCACGACATTGCCAATTTATACGGGGACTACAAATTGACGTGGGAGCAGCTCTTTTACCAGGCGACTAAATTCTTCAAATACTTTTCGGTCATCCCGCTTGGGATCATCTTTTTGCTGACGACCAACCCCAGCGAGTTCGCTTCGTCGTTGAACGGCATCCGCGTCAATTACAAAGCCGCGTTCGCCGTCTCCCTGACGTTGCGTTACTTTCCCGACGTGCAGCGCGATTATCACGATATCAGCCAGGCGCAACAAGCGCGCGGACTGGAGCTTTCGCGCAAGGCAAAATTTGCCGACCGATTCAAGAACTCCCTGCTTATCGTCATACCGCTGATCTTTTCCTCCCTCGACAGGGTGGAACTCATCAGCAACGCGATGGATCTGCGCGGCTTTGGCAAGAGCAGGACCCGCACCTGGTACACGTCCAAAAAACTCACGAGCGCAGATCACGTCGCCCTGGTGGTCTCGACGTTGATCCTCATTGCCACCGTTTACGTGTCGGTGTTCGTAAACCATAGCCGCTTCTACAACCCGTTCATCTAGCAGGCGCTTGAATCAAAAGCGACGCCTCGCGCGTCGCTTTTCTCTTTACTTCCGGTGAAGTTTACGCTGGTGTTCGGGGTAAATCTCTCCCGCCTCGATGGCGACCTGTAGATGATTCTCCTGCGGCGAGAAGGTGCAGGTGGCATAGTCGGTGAAGGCGCAGGGCGGACTGTATGCCTTGTTGAAGTCAATGAACACCTTACCGTCTTCGTGCGCGTCGGTGTAGTGATACCGTCCCGAAGGATAGGTCGCGCGACCGTTGGTCAGGTCCATGAACTGGATCCACAGGCGATGATCGGGCAGTTCGCTGGCGACCAGTTCGTGGGTGCGCCCGTTCAACTCGAAGGCGACGTAGCCCTCCATGCGTTCGTCGAGGATGGCGCCGAGGATGTCGGGCATTTTCACCACGCGCGGGGTATCGTAGCGGGTGTAAGCGGCGGGGATGCGAAATTCCTCTTCGACCGGGAACCATTCGCGGGTCGGGAAGGTGAAGCGTTCCTCCCTGGCGTTATCCCACAGGCGGATCCCAACCCCCTTCGAGCGTCGCAGGACGACCATACGCATCTCGTTGAACGTGATGAAACTCGGCACGTCCTCCTGGTCTGCGTCCAGTAGGGCGGTTTTCGTCGCCATGCCGTTGACCTCGACCGGCAGATCGGACTCGACGTCGAGCGTCACGTTGTTGCCGTCGAATTCGAAAACGCCGAGGCGTTTCGGCGCGCGGGCGGGAAGCCGAATGTCGCAATCGGGATCCGAACCGATGGCGTTCTCACCCTTGCGAAGCCAGAACAAACCCGCCAGCGCCAGCCAGCCGTTTTCGCGGCGCAGGTTGGTGTCCATTTCCTTCCGCCATTTCTCTATAGCATCCACGTACTCTTTGTTTGCCATGAAAAGAATTATATCCTTTTGATCGAATTGGAGGTTTGCAATTTTGTTACCGTTCCCCGCCTGAGGAGGTCTGGGGCGAAGACATCATCCCCGATACATTTCCCCCGCCTCCACGCGGAAAGGCAGTGTGTTCTGCGGCGGCGCGAAGATGCAGGTGGCGTATTCCGTAAAGGCGCAGGGCGGACTGTAGGCGTGGTTGAAATCCAAAGCGACCCGTCCGTTCTTCACCGGTTCGGTATAACAGTACCTGGTTGGAGGATAGGATTCCCTTTTGCTGGTCTCGTCCCGGAACTTGATGAAGAGTTTGCCGCTCTTCGTTTCGCTTGCGTCGAGTTTATAGGTCGTCCCCTCGAACCGAAAAGAGACGTACCCGTCAATGCGGTCCTCGACCATTTCGCCGAATGTATCGGGATGCTCCATGGTGTTAGGGTTCTTATAACGCGTATACCGCGCAGGGAAGCGGAAATGCTTATTGATCGGGAACCATTTCAGGGGCGGGAGCGAGAAGCGCTGCGGTCGTTCGTTATCCCAGATGCGGATGGCGCGTTTCCCCGCGTGTTCGTGGACGACCATCCGCAGCGTCTCGTTCCACGTGAGGAAACCGGGCTTCGGGTCTTTGCTGGACCTCAGGACTGCCTTCTTCGTCAACCGGGCGTTGACCTTCACCTGCACTCCCTCCGCCGCCGTGAAGCGGACGGTATCGCCCCTGAGTTCAGCCACGCCGATAAACGTGGGTGCGCGCTCCGGCAAAACGACCTCGCACATTGGGTTCGAACCGATCAGGTTCCTGCCCTCGTTCAGCCAGTACAAACCGGCTAGCGCCAGCCAGCCATTCTCGCGGACGAGTTCGTCGTACTTCATCGCCCGCCATTGGAGGATTTCCTCTTCGTATTCCCGGTCTCTTTTGGTTGCCATGCGGGTAATTATACCGTACCGAAAAATGCCCCACGAACCGGCTTCCGTCCTGTCCGCGAGGCACTCTCTACTTTCCACTTTCCACTTTCCACTTTCTACTTTTTACTCCTCCAGCGTACTAATATCCCCCTCCGGCAATCCCTGCGCGCGCGCCTTCAACACACGCCGCATGATTTTTCCCGAACGCGTCTTTGGAAGTTTATCCACGAACTTCACCTCTTCGGGGCGCGCAATGGGTCCCATGTGCGTGGCGACGTGCTGGCGTAATTCCTCGGCTAATTCGGGCGTGCCGACGACGCCCGCGCGTAACAGCACAAAGCAATGGATACCCTGTCCCTTGACCTCGTGCGGAAGACCGATCGCCGCCGCCTCTGCAACAGCGGGGTGACTTACCAGCGCTGATTCAACCTCTGCAGTTCCCAAACGATGACCGGAGACCTTGATCACGTCGTCCACGCGCCCGATGATCCAGAAGTAACCGTCCTTGTCGCGTTTGGCGGAGTCTCCGGTGGTGTATTTGCCCGGGTTTTTGGACCAGTATTGGGCTACGTAACGATCCGGGTCCCCGTAGATCGTCCTGAGCATGGCGGGCCAGGGATTCTTCAAGACGAGATAGCCTTCCGTGTTGTCCGGGACGGGATTCCCTCCTTCGTCCACGATCTCAGCCTCCTGTCCAAAGAACGGACGCGTGCCCGAGCCCGGTTTGAGAGGAATGGTGGGAGTCGGCGTGATCATGAACATGCCGGTCTCGGTCTGCCACCAGGTATCCATGATGGGACAGCGCTCCTTGCCGATGACGCGGTGATACCACTTCCACGCTTCGGGGTTGATCGGTTCGCCGACGGAACCCAGCAGACGGAGCGAGGAAAGATCGTGTTTGTTGGGCCACGCTTCGCCGAAGCGCATCAATCCGCGAATGGCGGTGGGCGCGGTGTAGAGGATTGTGATCCCATAGCGTTCGACGCACTGCCACCAGCGATTCGGATACGGATACATCGGTCCGCCTTCGAACATGAACGAGGTGGCGCCCATGAGCAGGGGACCGTAAACGATATACGAGTGACCCGTGACCCAGCCGGGGTCCGCCGCGCACCACCAGCGGTCTTCATCCTGGATATCGAAGACGTATTTGAGCGTGGAATAAATGCCGACCATGTAACCGCCATGCACGTGCAGGACAGCCTTGGGCTTGCCGGTGGAACCGGACGTGTACAGGATGTAAAGCGGGTCCTCCGCGTCCATGACTTCGGTGGGACATTTGCCGTTTGCGATGGGGAGCGCCAGCATGTCGTGATACCAATGATCGCGCCCCGCTTCCATCGGGACCTCCTGCCCGGTGCGCTTGACGACGATCACGTTCTCCACCGACGGGCATCTCTTGAGCGCCTCATCCACAGTGCGTTTGAGTTCGACGATCTTGCCGTTCTGGTGACTGCCGTCCGCGGTGATGACGAGTTTCGACTGGCTGTCTTCGATGCGCCCCTGCAGCGAGTCCACGGAGAAGCCGCCGAACACCACCGAATGGATCGCGCCGATCTTGGCGCACGCCAGCATGGCGAAGGCGATCTCAGGGATGCGTCCCATGTAGATGGTGACGCGGTCGCCTCTCTGGATGCCCATGGCTTTGATGATGTTCGCAAAGCGCGAGACCTCGCGGTTGAGCGCGTGATAGGAGAACGTACGCTCCAGTTTTCCGTCCTCGGATTCCCATATCAATGCCAGTTTGTTCTTGCGATGGGAATGCAGGTGGCGGTCAATGCAGTTGTGGACGATGTTCGTCTTTGCGCCGACGAACCATTTGTAGAACGGCTTGTTGGAATCGTCCAACACCTTGTCCCACTTCTTGAACCATTCCAATTCCTCGGCTTCCTTCGCCCAGAAACTTTCCAGGTCTTTGCGGGCAAACTCCGCGGTCGCGTCCCAGTCCTTGAGCCGCGCCTGCGCGACGACCTGCTCGGATGGATGATAAACTTCGCCTTCCATTTCCTTTTGTTTTGTTGCCATGGTTTCTCTCCTATATCTTTTGTGCGCTAGAGAGCGCACACTACGCGCCCAACGCGCTGCGCTGGAGAGCGCACACTACGCGCCCAACGCGCTGTGCGCTAGAGAGCGCATACTACGCGTTGGACGCGTAGCAGACGTTCTCTAACGTCTGCTGCCTGATTTGATTACGCCGACATCGAAAACTCCCATGCCAGCGCATGAGCGCACAGGATCAAGCCGCTCAGCAGGAGCGCCTCGAGCTGGAGGGCGTGCAACCCGATCCTCCTCGCCAGCCCGGAGAAGACCGCGAAGAACAACACCAGCCCATACAGCGATGGGACGATCCAGTAATTCCTGCTGAACGCGCCGTTCGAGTTCGCTTCACGCGTGACGTTGATCAGCCTGCTGGAATAGAAAAAGCCCGCCCCCGCGGCAATGACGAAGACGCCGCGCCAGATCAGCGGACTATCCGCCCCGATCTGCGCGGCGAGGCTCATCACGCCGGGAATCAAAAACGAAGCGTACACGCCGCCTGCCAGGCGTCGTTGCGCTTCGTCCGTGCGCCACTCGGCTTTATCCTTCGCGACCGACCACCACAAACCGACCAGCGCGAAGCAGGTCGCGGATGTGACGGCATAGAAGACGCTGATGTCCATGCTCCTCGAAATCTCCTTTGGCGGGATGCCGCTATTTTATCAGTTTTATGCGCGAAATATCATGGCTGATCGGTTGTATAATGTTCGAGGAAGCCGTATCCACAAGGAGAGCGATATGAAGGCAACCGGTTCTTCACCTTTGCGGCGGATGACATCCCTGACGATGCTCCTGTCGCTGGCGATTGCGGCTTGCGTTGCGCCCGCGCCCGCGCCGACGCCCGTTCCCACGAACACCCACTCGGCAACGCCGCTGCCGACCTCCACGTTCACGCCCAGCCCCACGCCGACTTTCACCGTCACCCCGACGCCCGACCCTGAACAGATCGCCGAGGCGCTGGGATTGCCGTTCGACAACGGGCCCTCGCCGTATAAGCACAGTTACAGGATCGAAGGGGATAATTTGATGGATTACCTGGCGCCAATTCCTGCCATCGCGGCGCAGAAGGTGAATGGGGAGTGGAGGGCGGTGACGGATGATACGGTCAAATATGAGGCGTTGGCGGATAGTTTGGGGAGAGAAGTACTGGGAGGTATGGATTTGGGTGGAGGTGACATGGCGCATGTTGGGGACGGTAGGTACAGAAAGATGCTTATAAATGTAGTTTTTACAGGCAAGTGGGTTGCGGCTGATTGGTTGTATCCAAGAACCGGGGAAATAATTAAAGATTATAGGGCTATAGTGGTGTATCCAGATGGTAATGGAGGTTCCAAATCAATAAGTGTTTCAGTCTGCTCTCCAGACATTAATGGGAAAATTATGTATAGATACAATTCTGGAGGGGGTAATTATGGGGAACCAATAACGTGTGATGAGTCTCTGACCAGGCATAAACCGGGGCAGAGGTGGGAAATAAATTTTGTGCACAAAGGACCCGATTTGGGATTGGTGGATGGCGGGTGTTATGATAACGGAGTATGTAGAGAACATAAAAACAGGCTGATGTTTCTAAGGCTGGAACAAAAGGAAAATTTGAGAGTGTTTTCTGAAAGTTTTGCGGATAATGATCTTGATTCGACAATAGTTCCTGATGGTTTAGTGATTCCTGCTGATGTTATTAGCGTTTACTCCGAGTAGTATAGCTTGTGGAAACCCGCTGAAAATTGAGATATATTAGTGGCATGAGAAGATTATGGGGATTTAGGTCTGCGGCGATGATAGTGATAGGGGTGTTGGTGGCAGAATCGTTGGGTATGGGAGTCAGCCGACTTATGCGGGTACCGTTTTATGTGGACAAAAGGCAGAGCATGAGCGTGACAAATCTGAAACTGTATGCTTTTCAGCCGGTGTATCTGCGGAGTTTTGAGAAAAAGGGCGGGGTGTTTGTGAAAGCGTTTTATCTGGGCAAATGGAACTTGCCCTGGGTGGCGGATTTGTGGATATCGGGGGAACACGATGGCATGAAATTGAACCCGGCGCCGTATGTCAAAGACAAAAAAAGAGCCGGGGAACTGGCAAGAGCGGCAGATTTTGAGGGGAAATACAAATTTGGGGATAGGATCCGGGTGGATTATGTAACCGGCGCGGTAGAAGAAAAATTGGCAGTAATCCGGGACGACAAGTTTTGCGAATATTCACCCCGGGTGTGCCAGGTGCAGGAGATCGCCAGAAAAAATTTTCCCGAATATGCAAAGTTATCTAGCCGGGGATGGTTGTCGTGGAAGACGCCCCTGCCGGTTTTGGGTATAAATTCCGATTTGGAACTATGAGGTGGTGGGTAATATTGGCGGTATTGTTGTGGGGGTGGGGAATGGAAACGGTGATGGCTTGCGATGAAGGACAGCCATGCAGCGCGGATGTGGAAGTTACATGGGTAACAAAATGTGAAGAACACGAATCAGGGGATTACTGTGTGCAAACAACAGAACAAACAACAGAAAGTTGTTTCAGTGAAGCGGCTGGGTGTTATGCTATGACACCGGCAAGGAAAACGGCGTGTTCATCCGTAGCTGATGGGTGTATCGCAATAGGCAGGGATGATCGGGTCAGTTGCTGTTCGGGGAGCGGGGGTGGAGGGATAGGCGCTCCGCCGGTATGCAACCCCGGGGAAGTGGTGATTGATGACGTGCCGGAGGTGAGAGAGTGTACGTCGCGGGGGGATTGCCTGTGGTGGGATGACGGCACCGGCGGGGTAGCCGGGCGGATCGCCGATCCGGTGGAATGCGCAGTCAATCCGCTGCGTTATCCGTGTATCAGGGGTCATTGCGGTTTGCCGTGCAGCTGCACGACTACACCGGGGCAGTGCGGGAACACCATCAATGGCTGCGGATATGAGCAACGGGTACAGGTCAAAGATTGTACCCCTGCCGGGTGTGAAATGCAGGCGCGCCCATTCGTGCATTCGCGGCTGTAATTCGTGGATGGTTTCTGGTTTACTCCATCCCGGCAGGAACCACGGGAAACCGTTATACAATCCCAGCGGCGCGCCGGGAAATTTGATTTGCGCGAAGGGGTGTTCCCGGATGTTCCCGCGTATCATCGCTTCGGCAACGGTCTTGCCCAGGTACGTTCCCAGCGCCACGCCATGACCGGCGTATCCCAGTGAATAATAGATCCCATCCTCCTCGCCGACGTGCGTCATCATGTCGAAGGCGAAATCCAGCGTGCCGCCCCAAACGTATTCCACCTTCACATCCCTCAACTGCGGGTACACCTGGATCATCTCGCGCCGCAAGATCTCCGCGCTGCGCGCAATCGTATTTTCCGTTTCGGGGAAGAACGCCGCGCGCCCGCCGAAGATCAGCCGGTTATCCCACAGCCTGAAATAATTCAGGTAATGTTTGTAATCGAAGATCATGCGGTTCTTCGGGCTCAGGCTGCGCGCAAGTTTATCCGAAAGCCTCTCGGTTGCGACGATGTACGACCCGATGGGGACGATCTTCCTCTGCAATTTCCTTGTGACGCTCGACGTATAACCGGCCGTCGCCACGAGAACGGACTCCGCGCTCAACGAGCCTCTATTCGTTTCGACGATAAAACGCTTCTCCCCGCGCCTTAGCCTGTTGACTCGCGCCCGCGCGTGGAGCCTCGCCCCGGCTTTTTCCGCCGCCCGCGCCAGACCCGCCACATACTGCGCCGGGTTCAATCCCCCGCTCACCTCGTCCACCAGCCCCCCGTGATAGGCGACCGAACCGATCTCATCCTTCAACTCGCGCGGCGGGACGAGCCTCACGTTATGGTCGAATTCCCGCGCCATGAACTCGACTTCCCTTTCGAGCGCGGCGTAATGTCCGGGTTTGTTTGCCACAAGAAGATGACCGCTGCGCGAGAATCCGCAGTCAATTTTTTCCTCTTTGACGATCTGTTCCACCGTATCCACCGCATCCAGCGAACATTGGAATAACTGTCTCGCCAGGTCCCGCCCGTATCTTTCGAGGACGGTCTGCATGGGGAGTTTGAGCCCGGTCAGCGCCATGCCGCCGTTGCGCGAACTCGCCCCCCAGCCGATGGACTCAGCCTCCAGCGCCGCGACATTCACGTTGCGCTTTGCCAGCGTATACGCCGCGCTCAAACCTGTATATCCCGCGCCGATGATCGCCACGTCCACTTTTTCGGGAAAGGGTGTGATGGTGTTCGAGTCTGCGGGCATTTGGGCAGTCGTCAGCCAGAAGTTTTGTTGATTCATGCCTCTCCTATGGGATCATGGAGCTTGCTCAGGGATTGCCGCCAGCCGGCGGGCTGATTCCAGAATCACGCCAGAATGCTTTCCCAATCCAATTCATGGACGGTCTTGTGCAAACGGTGATCGTCTTCGACGACGTGATACGTCAGGTTCGTGAAGAGTCCCTGCGCGATCGCGCGGACCGGCTCGAGCGGGACCACCTCGTCCCGCGTCCCGTGGATGAGGATCGTTGGAACAGAAACAGGTTCGAGGTCGGAACGGGAAGCGAGGGGAGGGAGGGTCAAAGCCGGGGCAAGCAGGATCAATTTGCGGACTCGAGTCGCATGATCCAACGTATAGACCGTTCCCATGAGTCCGCCGAAGGACGAGCCGATGATCGTCCAATCCGATCCATCCGCAAGGATCGGTTCGAGTTGGGTCATCCGTTCCTCGAACGAGCCTTTGAAATCGGGCGTGAGCATTCCGGGAAACCATTCACGGAACTGGCGCGCCTTGCCGCTGTGGCTGTCGCTTTCGAGGCCGTGAAGGTAGACGAGGCGGCGTGTGTCCACGTTCTATCTTTCCGAGTGTTTTTGCGCCTGGTAGATGACGGCCTGCGCCAGCGCGCCGACGATGAAGATGCCCGCAATGGCGAGCGTTTTGGCGATGCCGAAAAGGGGCAGGACGCCGTAAATGAGGTAGGCGCCGATCAGGCAGGCGACGACGATCATCGCCCAATCGCCCAGCAGACCGAGGATCAACGCCCCCAGCACGCTCCCAACGAAGAAGGGCAGGAGGGGGAGGCTGAGGCTGCCCGGCGCGAAGACCTCGCTGAACACATATCCGCCTACCAGAAAGCCGCAGACGTAATGTCCCACGCGTTTATCCGACAGGGTGAGCGCGGCGGCAAGGATCGCCAGCGCGGCGAGGAAGGCTGCATCACCCCAGGACGGCAGGGTGGCTGGAAGAAGGGGGGTAAGGCGGACGCCGATGAACGCCGCCATTGCGGCGGAAAAGAGAAAGCTGAGTTCGCGTCCCAATAGAAGGATCAAGATTCCCGCCGCGATTTGCAATGTGATCAAATCCATGGCTTCTCCTCGATTATTTCCTGCTCTGCAAAACCTCGCGCAGGCTGGTTTGCAGTTCCTTTGGCAGTTCCGGCAACATGCGCCTCAATAATACCGCCGGGAGCGGGCTTTTCGTCTTCTTCACGATCTGCTGGAGGAAGAACACGGTCTCTTCGGGCGAGGCTTTGTAAAGGGCAGCGATCAGTTCCTGCAGGTCGAATTGTAACGCGGCAGGCGAGGCTTTGAAGATGGGTTCGACGATTTCGAAGATGGGGGGCAGGTTGTCGAAATCGGGGGCGTTGATGAGGGGGACGAGCGCCTGGATGCCGTTCGACCATAGCCGTTGGCGCGCCGGGTGCATCCATTCCTTGACGAGGACGAGGAATAGGTCCGGCGTTTCGTTGCGGAGGCGCGTGAGGCTGGTGGTGAGCAGCGCGGCGCGGACGCTCGGGTCGCGCACGGCTTGAGTCCATGCGGTGAGGCGGGCGAGCAGCCTTTCTTCCTGTGGAGGGATGCGCCCCAATAGAAACGCGGCAAGCAGGCGCGTTTCGAGCCAGCCTTCATCCCAGAGCGCGTCGGCAAGTTCGAGCGCCTGGATGGGTTTCCCTTCCGCCAGCGGACCCAGTTCGGTTTCGATCTGGCGCAGGACGACGGCCGGCGTTCGATAGGTTGGGAGGACAGACGAAGGCGCCACGCCCTGACTCCGCAACGAGCGGTTGACGTAATAGTCCAGTATTTCGCGGTGTTCGCGCAGAAAGTCCGCGGGCTGGTCGAAGAGGTCAGCCAGGCGCGCGGTTTGTTTTTTGAGGCGGGCGAGGTCTATGGCGGGCATTTGGTATTTGTAGGGGCGGGGTAACCCCGCCCCTACGAAATCTTAATACGCTCTGCCGAACAACACTTTCTTCTCAGCCTCGTTTCCGCAGACGATGCACTTGCCCTTGCTCGCGGGTTGTCCCTCGAGAGGGATGCAGCGCGCGGTGGCTTTGGTGTCTTCCTTGATCTTCGCTTCGCAGGCGGGGTCGCCGCACCAGTACGAGAACGCCCATCCGTTCGCGACCACTTGCTTGAGTTCGTCGTAGGTCTTGGGATCGTGGATGTTGGCGTCGCGGAATTCCGTCGCGCGTCTGAGGAGGGCGTCATGGATCTCGGACAGGAGCAGGTTCACGGTCGCCGCGAGACCCGTTTGCGAGGCGAAGGATTTGCCCTCGCGTCCCGCAACGTCCCGTCTTGCCAGCGCGACCGAGCCTTTTTCCACGTCTTTGGGTCCGATCTCGACGCGCACAGGGACGCCGCGCATCTCCCAATCGTTGAACTTGAATCCGGGCGTGACGCCTTCGCGGTCGTCCATCTTGACGCGTATGCCGGCGGCTTTGAGTTCCGCAAAGACTTTATCCGCCGCTTCCATCACCTTGCCTTTTTCGGCGTCGCTCTTGTAGATGGGAACGATGACCGCCTGAATGGGCGCGACCTTGGGAGGCATGACCATGCCCTGGTCGTCGCCGTGCGTCATGATGATCGCGCCGATCATGCGCGTGGATAGACCCCACGAGGTGGTGTAACAGTATTCGAGTTTGTTTTCCTTGTTCAGAAATTGGATCTCGAATGCTCTCGCGAAGTTCTGACCGAAATAATGCGACGTGCCGGATTGGAGCGCGCGCTTGTCCTGCATCATCGCCTCGATGGTGGTGGACATCACCGCTCCGGCGAATTTTTCGCTTTCGGTTTTGACGCCTTTGATGACGGGAACGGCGCAATCGTTGATCGCGAAGTCGGCGTACACGTCCAACATGCGGAAGGTTTCCTCCTTTGCCTCCTCGGCGGTTGCGTGCGCGGTGTGACCTTCCTGCCAGTAGAACTCGGCGGTGCGGAGGAAGAGTTTCGTGCGCAGTTCCCAGCGCAACACCGAACCCCACTGGTTGATCAGCACGGGCAGGTCGCGCCAGGACTTGATCCACTTCGAGTACATGTATCCGATGATGGTCTCGGAGGTTGGGCGCACGACGAGAGGTTCCTCCAGTTTCTCGCCGCCGCCGTGAGTGACGACCGCCAGTTCGGGCGCGAAGCCCTCCACGTGTTCCTTTTCTTTTTCGAAGAACGACATGGGGATGAGTATGGGGAACGCCGCGTTGACGTGACCCGTTTCCTTGAAGCGTCGGTCGAGACCGGCTTGCATGTTTTCCCACAACGTCCAACCGTAGGGTTTGACGACCATGCAGCCGCGCACGGGGGAGTAATCCGCCATGTCCGCTTTCAGGACGAGTTTGTTGTACCATTCTGCAAAGTCTTCCGCGCGGGTGGGTAAGCGCTGCGTTGAGCTTGTCGAAACGTTATCTTCAGCCATTTTGTCCTCTTCATTTTTTCGTCATTGCGACGAGGAGCGGAGCGACGACAAGGCAATCTCCTCACACAGTTGGGGATTGCTTTGTGGCGCGAGGCGCCACTTGCAATGACGGAATTTATTCCAGCATCTTCACGGCAGTTTTCACGTCCTTTGCAAAGGACAACAACTCGCGTTGCCCTGCGGGAGTGTATTCATCCAGTCGCGTGAAAACCTGATCGAAGACGGACTGCCATCCGTCCCCGACCAGGATCAACGGCCTCCGGCGCAGCGCTCCGATGATCATCAGATTCCAGGTGAGGGCGATTTCGGTCAACGTGCCGGGACCGCCGGGAAGCGCAATCGCCGCGTCGCAATCCTCGATCAAAGCCTGCAACCGTTCGAGGAGCGTTTTCTTCTTTCGCTCCTCCTTCACCCAGCGGTTGGCGCCGACGTTACGCCAATTCTCGATCTCCTCGCACGTCACGCCGACGACGTGTCCGCCTGCCTCATGCGCGCCGCGCGAGACCGCCTCCATCGTGCCGATGTAGCCGCCGGTCAGGACGGTATGTCCGCGCTGCGCGAGAAGCCGTCCGAGTTGCATGGCTTCCTCGTAGGCTGAGCCGCCTTCCCTGGGTTGTGAACCGCCGAATACAGAAATGTTCATAAATTCTCTCGTCAAAGGTCGAATGTCGAAGGTCACACGTCAGTCAACAGACTTTTGACTTTCGACGTTTGACTCTTCAGTATCCCATGTTCTCGTTTTATTTACTTCGATCTTCCTCAATACAGCCTCCTCCAGGTCAATCCCTGAAACGGACGCCAATTGCAGGAGATACAAGGTCGCGTCTGCGAGTTCGCTTCCCAATTCGTCCCTGTCCTTGATCTCTTCTGTGAATTGGAAGTGTTCCAAAATCTCTGCCGTTTCGATTGCCAGCGAAACAGCCAGGTTGCGCGGCGTCTGCGGACGCTTGCTATCTGCCGCGTACCAGCCTTTCGCTTCGACGAGGCGGTGCATTTCTTCGGTGAGTTGCCTAATATCCACGTCTCTCCAAACTCCACTTTCCGCTTTCCAATTTCCACTTTCTACTTTCTACTTTCCACTTTCTACTTTCTACTTTCCACTTTCCACTTTCTACTTTCCACTTTCCGCTTTCTACTTTCCAATTTCCACTTTCCACTTTCCAATTTCCACTTTCCACTTCTCGCCTCCCACTACGCGATGAGACAAAAAAACGGCCCGCCAGAGTCTGGGAGCCGCTCGTTGACGTGATGAACCGAACCTAACCAGACCGGGAAGGCGTATGCTCACTCGCAGGGGACGGCAACGGGTTCAACATAAGGCAGGCAATTCCATGGATGATGCGCCGATTATACTATAGTCCCGATGCTCTTCGGGGCACGATTTTCTCTGCTACAATATCAACATGGATGGAAATTTTTCCGGCCTGCTCGAAAAATCGCTGGACGGGTCGCGGGTGAAATTGCTTCACCTTCTGGCGTTTCAGGCATCCACGTTGAAGATGCCGCTTTATCTGGTCGGCGGGGTTGTCCGGGACATCCTTTTGGGGCGTCCCGTGAGGGAGTTCGATCTGGTGGTGGAGGGGGACAGCGCAAAGTTCGCGGAGCATATCGTAAAAAAGTTCGGCGGCCGGGTGATGATCCATTCCAGGTTCGGGAGCGCCACGTGGTCCATGAGCGAAAACACGCTCAGGCGGCTGAACTTCCCCGCCCTTCATCTGGCGTACCCTTCGCTCTCTTTTGACCTGGTCTCTGCCCGCTCCGAGACGTATTCATTCCCCGGCGCGTTGCCGACCGTAAAACGTTCCACCATTGACGACGACCTGCGCCGCCGCGATTTCACCGTCAACGCCATGGCGATCCGCCTGGACGGGGAGCATATCGGGGAGTTGTTCGATCCGCTTAACGGGCGAAAAGACTTGGACGACAAATGGATCCGGGTCCTGCATTCAAAATCCTTTTTGGACGATCCCACCCGCCTCTTTCGCGCCCTTCGGTATGAATCCCGTTACGGATTCCGAATCGCCCCTGAAACCTTGACCCTGATCAACGACGAAGCGCGCGCCGTACTATCCGGCTTGAGCGGCGAACGTCTGCGTCACGAGTTCGATCTGATCTTCGAAGAAACGAATCCGTCCGCGATCTTGAAACGGCTCGGAGAACTGGACCTGCTCGAACCCGTCCATCCCGCATTGACAGACGCCGATCCCCGATTGCCGCCCCTCGAAGACCCTGATCCTGAGTACGGGGAGTTCGCCGTTCCCGATATCCTTTCATTCCCCCAATCGCTCGGTTGGACGTTATGGCTGATGCCGATCCACGCCGATAAGATCGAATTGATCGCCGAAAGACTCGCCTTCCCTGCTCTGTTGACAAAATCCGCGCGCGCCGCATCCGCCTTGAACCGGGAGCTGCCCTCCTTCGAAGACTGGAAACCCAGCCAATGGACCTTCCATCTCGATGAACTTCCATCCCTGGCTGCCTACGCCGTGTACCTTGCCAAAAAAGAACCGGCTTTGCATAACTATCTCGCCAAATGGCAATACCTGAAACCGAAAACCACCGGCGACGACCTGAAAGGGCGCGGTCTCGAACCCGGCCCGAAATACGCCGAAATCCTCCGCCGCCTCCGCGCCGCCTGGCTGGACGGGGAGGTGGGGACGGATGAAGAAGAGATGTCCTTGTTGAATAAAGGCTTCGGAAACCTGTAGAGACTTCCGAAGTCTGCGCCATTCATCTATAATCGGATGGGATACCCACATGCCGGACCGAAAAACCCTCCCCGTCAAACCGCTCGACCAACGCCTGCCATACCGCCTGCGCGAAAACTTCCTGTCCACTCCCGAACTGGCATTATTCCGCACCCTGCAAGGGATGGTCCGCCGACATTACGTCGTTTGCCCCAAGGTTGCGCTCAACGACATCTTCTACATTGTCCGCCCGAACGAGAACGTCCACTACTTCAACAAGATCTTCCGCAAACACGTGGACTTCCTGCTCTGCGAACCCGATACACTCAAACCCGCCATCGGCGTCGAACTGGTCAAGCCTGTGACGAGGAGCGAAACGCGCGAGACCGACCAGTTCATGGAAGACCTGTTCCTCAGCGCGGGACTGCCGCTCGTCCACGTCCCCTCGAGCGAACGATACTCGGAAAGCGATCTTGTGGAACTGTTCCAACTTGCGATCGTGAAGGTGAAGGAAACCGAATCGCTTCGCGCGACGGGGGAACCTGATTCCGTTCCGATGTGCCCCGTCTGCGGGAAGATGATGGTCCTCCGCATCCACCGCAACGGGCCCAACTCGGGGAAAAAATATTACGGCTGCATGGACAGTCCCAGGTGCGGCGGGGCGGTGGAGATAGGGTGATCTTCTACCCTCTTTCCCCCTTCACCAATCCCGCCTCGATCCTCATCGCCTTTCCCGTCCCCTTGTCGCGCAGCATCAGGATTTCCGCCAGGATGCTGACCGCGATCTCCTCCGGCGTCTCGGCGTTCAATTCCAAGCCCATGGGCGAATGAACGCGCGCGATCTTTTCCTCGGGGACTCCCTTTTCCTTCAAAGCCTTGACCGTTGTCAACCACCTGCGCCTCGAGCCGATGACGCCGATGTACGCCGCGTCCGACTCGAACAGGGGAGGCAGACCCGCCGCATCAATACCGGACCCGCGGCTGGTCACCACCAAAAAAGTCCTTCGCGTCACTTTGAGTTGATTCGGCAACTCCGCCATCGGGCATGGATAATACGCGTCCGCCCCCGGCACGGACTCGGGATTGCAGAACTCCTCGCGGTCGTCGCTGACCGCGACGCTGAATCCCAGCCACTTCGCTAGGTGAACGACCGCCTTGCCAACGTGACCCGCGCCGATGACGACGATCGTAGCAGGGGGTAGGATCGGTTCCACGAACACCTCCACGGTCCCGCCGCACACGCCCGGGTCGCCGCGGCTGGGATCCACCATCGAATATGAAAGCAGGCGCGGCTGACCGTCGCCCAACGCCATCCACGCCTCGTCGAGGACGCGGTGTTCCAGATCCCCGCCGCCGACCGTTCCGATGAACTTCCCGTCCGGGTAGACGAGCATCTTGCTGCCCACGTGCCGCGGCGTCGAGCCTTCGCTCTTCACCACCGTGCATAGCGCGGCGGAGTCGTTATTCTTTTCGAGTTCAGAGAGGGCTTGGTAGATGGCGTTCATTTAAGAAGTTTTTTCACAGACTTTTTGAGGATTGGCAAATCGTCTTTTACTGTATCCCACACAATCGCGTAATTAACATTAAAGTATTCGTGGATGATCTTGTTGCGAATACCTATCATCTTGCCCCAGGGTAATTCCTTGTGCCTTTCTTGGAATTCATCAGATATGTTCCCGGCAGCTTCGCCTATGATTTCCACCTGACGTACTACTGCATCATGGGCCATGGAATTGGAGAGAAATTCGTTTTCCGACATCCCTCTTGTATACTCTTCGATCAGTTCAATCGCATCCAAAATGTGACGCAGATAAACCGTATCATCCCTCTTCATAAATGACAACCTTTTCTTTTTCCACATAAGGACGAATATAGGGACTAAGGCTGTCCTCGGTCACGAGATCCACCTCGCGCCCCAATTTTTTATTCAACTTTTCCTCGATCTCCATCAATTTGAAAAGTCCCAAACGCGGGCGGTCACTGGACGGCTTGAGTTTGATAAGCAAATCCAAGTCGCTTTTCTTCGTTGCTTCCCCGCGAACCGTGGAACCGAAAACAGCCATGTACGAGATATATGGCTTGAGCAGGGGGAGCGCTTTCCTGCGAATTTCCGCATACTTGTCCATGTGTATATTTTACCTTGAACGCTCTATCTCTCCAGCAGCCCCAACACCACAGGCAGCAACTGCTTCTTCCTCGAAACCACGCCGGGCGCGTCGCGGGTGCCGTCCGCGAGCGGCGGGTAGGGAAGGTTGTCGAGGACGGGCGGCGCGTCG
>SZPG01000126.1 GCA_030263595.1 Chloroflexi bacterium CFX6 | reverse complement strand
CAAATCTTTGACGGGTTCGGGGAAGACGCCCGCCGAGAGTTCACTGACTTTCTTCGCGAAGGCTTTGAAGATTTCCCAATCGGTCTTCGATTCCCACACAGGAGGCACAGCCTGCCCGAGTGGATGAACGAATGAATGAAGGTCGGTGGTGTTGAGGTCGTTCTTCTCGTACCAGAACGCGGCAGGCAGGACGATGTCCGAATACAGCGCGGACGAGTCCATGCGGAAGTTGAGGTCAACCACCAAATCCATTTTGCCGCGCGGCGCGGGTTCGCGGAATTTGACGGTCTTCACTTTATCCTTCGCGTGTTCCTCCGCAATGATGTTGTCGTGCGTGCCGAGATAGTGGCGCAGGAAGAACTCGTGTCCCTTTGCGCTGGATTGGATCGCGTTGCCGCGCCAGATGATCCACACACGAGGCCAGTTCTCTTCCGCGTCGGGGTCGTCCACCGAGAATTCGAGTTTCCCATCCTTCAATTGATTCGCCGTCCACTTCGCAACTTCATCCGCAGACTTTGCCCCCGCGTCTTCGGCTTGCTTCATCAAATCGAGCGAGTTGGTTTTGAACTGCGGGAAGTACGGCATCCAGCCCATCCGCACCGCCATCGCCTCTAAGTCCATCGCGTGACCCTTCGCCCATTTCGTCTTGGGCGGGATGGGCGCGTAATCGGTGAAGTCGCCTTCATAGCGCCACTGATCGCTGTTGACGTAATGCCAGGTTGGGGATTGCTGTCGGCGCGGCGGCTTCTGCCAGTCGAGCGCGAACGCCAGCGATGTCCACGGCGCGACGAGCGTGAGTTTTTCCTGACCGACATAATGATTCATCCCGCCGCCGTTGACTCCGCAGCAGCCGCACAAAATCAATGCGTAGATCGGCGCGCGATAGACGAGATTATTGTTGTACCAGTGATTGATACTCGCGCCGATGATAATCATGGACTTGCCGTTCGTCGCTTCAGCATTGGACGCAAACTCGCGCGCAAGACGAATGATTGTGTCGCGCCCAATCCCCGTGTAGGATTCCTGCCACGCGGGCGTGTACGCGCCGATCTCGTCGTAACTCTTGGGATAATCGCCAGGCAGTCCGCGGCTCACGCCGAACTGCGCGACGACCAGATCGAACACGGTCGTGACGAGTTTCCTGCCTTCGCTGGTCTCGATCCACTTGGCGGGAATGCCGCGCATGGCGGTGACTTTCTCGGCGAACTCATAGAACGCGACATTGACCGTCTCATCCTGCGAGCCGAGAAATGAAAGCGTCGGCTCGATGGGCTGGTTATCCAACCCGTCTTCCATCTTGATATTCCACTTGCCCTTTTCCTTGCTCCAGCGGTCGCCCACTGCGCCTTTGGGCATACGCGGTTCATTGACCTTCGCGTCGTGGACACGGATATAACGTCCCGCCTTGTAGCCGTCGCCATCCTTCTCCAACTCGATCAGGAACGGCATATCGGTATTTTCTTTCAAGTAATTGACGAAGTACGGGACTTGCCGATCCACATAATATTCTTTCAAGATGACGTGGTTGACTGCCATCCAGATCGCCGTGTCCTGCCCCGCCTTGACGGGAATCCACCAATCGGAATATTTCGCCACCTGCGAAAAGTCCGGCGCGATGACCACGAACTTCGCGCCCTCATGCCGCGCCTCGGAAATAAAATGCACATCGGGCGTGCGCGTCATGTTCAGGTTCGCGCCCATCGAGACGATGAACTTGCTGTTGTACCAGTCCGCGCTTTCGCACACGTCGGTCTGGTCGCCCCAGATTTCAGGGAACGCGTTCGGCAGGTCGGCGTACCAATCGTAGAAACTCATGTTCACGCCGCCGAACAATTGCAGGAAGCGCGACCCCGCGCCGTACGAGAGATACGACATCGCTGGGATGGGCGAGAAACCGAAGACGCGGTCTGGACCATGCTTCTTCGCGGTGTAGAGAGTCGCCGCAGCGACGATCTCCAGGACTTCATCCCAATGCGTGCGACGGAATCCGCCTTTGCCGCGCGCTTTCTGGATTCGCTTGCGCTTCGCCTCATCCTCGACGATGGACTGCCACGCTTCGACGGGGCTTTTTCCACTCCCGCGCGCATCCCGCCAAAAATCCAACAATACGCCGCGCGCGTACGGATACTTGACTCGTATCGGGCTGTACACGTACCACGACGCCGAAATCCCGCGCTGACAGCCGCGCGGCTCGTAGGGCGGTAATCCATCCTGCAACAGTGGATAATCCACCTGCTGCATTTCCCACGTGATGATGCCGTCCTTGACGTAGACCTGCCACGAACATCCGCCCGTGCAGTTGACCCCATGCGTACTGCGGACGATGTTATCGTGCTGCCAGCGGTTGCGATAGAACTCCTCCCACTGACGGGCTTGCGGGTTGATCAAATCCTGAATCCATTGTTTCTGCGTAGTTGGCGTTCTCTAACGCCAACGAACGCCGACGTTGTAACGCCAATGTTGCGCTAGAGAGCGCAACCTACGCATACTTTTTTATTTACTTCTTCTTCGCCAACGTCCGCTCGATCATCGGCTTGCGCACGCCCTTCGAGCGTTTGCCCCAATAGACCTGCGCCAGCGCGATCAAGACCACCGCGCCTCCCACGCTCAACAACGCGATCTGCAACAACGCGCTCGGCTCGCGCTGGGTGACAGTCGCCTTGCTCAGGAACGCGTACAAATCAGCCTGCTCCTGCGGAGTGAGCGGCGTGTTCGCCCACACCGCGCCCATCGTCACCGTGGACGGCGCGCCCATGAACGACGCAAACGCCGCATCCGATTGGACGAAGCCGCTCGTCGTCAGGTCGGGACCGAGCGAACCGCCGCCCAACGCCGCGCCAAGTCCCGCCACGCTGTGACACGACATGCACTGCGGACCGCCGTTCGCGAAGCGTACATCGCCGACGAATAACGCCTTGCCGCGCGTCGCATCCCCGGCCGGGAGGGCTGGCGCGAGGGGCGCGTCCACGGGCGCGCCGCCGCCCAAATACGTGATGAGCGCCGCCGCCTCATCGGGCGTCAGCGCCAAATTCGGCATGGGAATGTTGTTGTATTTCTTCAGCAGTTCCGTTGCAATCGGGTCGCCCGAAGCCAGCATCTGGTCGGGCGCCAACAGCCATTGGGTAAGCCATTCCTGCGAACGGATTTCCGTCACGCCCTGCAGATCGGGTCCCACCAAATCTCCGCCGCCGACGGTGTGGCAGGCGTTACATCCCTTTGCCTTGAACAACGCCTCCCCATCCGGCGCTTGCGCCAACGGCTTGGCGAACACGACGCTGGTAACGATGAATACGAACAACATCGCCAGCGTCGGCGCAAACAAAATGATTTTTGGAATGGGTGAAGGCTTTCCATTTTCGATCATTATGATTCACTCCTCTCGTTGGATGTGCCGCCCGCCTCGGACGCGACGGGTAAATTGCGGATGGTCTCGATCAAGTCCGTGCCGCGCGCGGGCAGAATGTGAGTCGAATGGACGCGCACCACGTTCTCGGTCAGCCCCGCGCGGATGATGGGAAGTTTCGGATGCGCCTCCATGATGGCGGACGTCAGGTTCGCGCCCGCCTCACCCTGCGAATCGTCGTCCACGATCAGGACCACGTCCGGGCTTGCCTCGGGTATCCTCGGGCAGACCTCGGCGCCCAAGCCCCACGGACCGATCAACTCCACATCCGCTTCGGCGCGCAGAATCGTCTCCATGCTTTCTCCGAAAAGATGTTGCGAACATACGAGCAGTACGCGATGCTTTGGCATGATTTGTTTCTAAAGCGTAGGAGCGTTCTCTAACGTCGTTGCCATGCTGAAACTACGCTATTGAATAAAGATTCTTTTCATAGCGTACTTGAAAACACGATGCAATCGAATCCTTCGTTATCCCGCGTCGGGAATGAAAAAAGAGTGATTTGGTAATCACTCTTTTTTGGAAAGAATTAGTTCTCCGGAAAGTTCATTTCGGGAAAATTTCGGACACCGCCTATTGGTCGGGGTAAAATCAAAACCATCCCTAAACAACGAGACCGGTCATGTCAACACGAAGAATTCTCCCGATCCTCCTCGTATTCCTCGTCGCCGCTTGTCAGCCTGCAACCTTCGCTCCCAACGAGAATCTTTCTCTCGCGTGGACCGCTCGAGCCGACGGCGCGATCAACCAGAAGCCGCTCATCATGCGCGATCTCGTCATCGTCTGCCCCTCCGCCTCTCCGCTTCTCGCGCTGGATCTCGAAACGGGCGCGGCAAAATGGACCTTCGCGCCGCCCGAGGGAGTCTGGGAGCGCGCCTTCGCCGGCGACGGCGAACGCGTCTTCATCGGCGTGAAAGACAAAACCATCGCCGCGCTCGACGTTTCAAACGGCAAAGTCGTCTGGCAAAAAGATTTGGGGATCAACACGCAGGTCCCGCCGCTGGTGAGCGATGGAGTCATCTACGTCCCAACCGCCTTCGTCGGACCCGAACTCACGCCCGACCAACACGGTCGCGCCAAACTCTTCGCGCTCGACGCGGAAACGGGCGACGAACTCTGGGTCTTCGAAAGCGACAACTACATCCTGCAAACCCCCGCCCGCTTTGGCGATGCGCTCTACCTCGGCGGCAACTTCTACGATCCGCGTCCCATTGACGAAGGCGGTCACACCCGCATCTACGCGTTGAACCTCTCGGACGGTTTGCCGCGCTGGACGTACGAATCCGAAGACGGCTTTCCCAAACGTTTATACGCCACGCAAGATACGGTGGTCTTTGTCGCCTATCAGGATTTCATGAACGGCGTGGACTCCAAAACCGGCGAACTGCGCTGGCGCTTCGACACAGGCAACTGGACGCCCTCCTTCCTCGGCGAAGGGAACGCCGTCTATTTCAGTTCCGCCAACACGCAGGTCTTCGCCGTGAACGCCGACACAGGCGAAACGATCTGGCAATTCAACATCCCCGAAGGCACATTCAACTACCTGCTCGACGCCCCCCTCCTGCTCGAAGGCAGACTCTACTTCCTCACCCAGCAAGGCGACTTCTTCGCGCTGGACGCGGCGAGCGGCGAACTGCTTTGGCAGACCGCGACCGATGTCTCCACCGCGCGGACAAGTCCCGCCATTGGCAATGGCTGGCTGGTGATCGGCGATATCGAGGGGAAATTGTACGCGTATAAGTAATGCTTTGCACCGCGACATTCATGCCGCCCTTGCGAAACAAATTTCGCGGTACAAAACCACAGAGGCAATCACTTTGAAAATGATTGCCTCTTCTCGCTTTCATTCCCGAAACATCAGGCTACTTCTTCTTCCCTGCAAGGATCAGCGGTCCATTGCGGTTGCCCTCGGTGATGTCGAACGCCCAGCCGGGTGACATGCGGTTGTTGCGCAGACGCGCCCGCAACTTGGAATTCGCCCAGTCGAAGTCGCCCTTGCCCGGTTCGCTCTCGCCCAGGATCGAAACACCCGGAGGCGACTCGAGCGAATCCGCGCCGGTCAGAATGCCTTCATACGTGGACAAATCCATCTGATGCGCCGAGTTCTCGCTCGCCGCGAAGTGACAGCCCGAACAGGCTTGCGAGCCTTCGAACCATACGCTG